>JAZRZA010000082.1:0-146983 GCA_045601045.1 Paludibacteraceae bacterium | reverse complement strand
TAGCAAACTAAAATTACTTGTGGCCATTGTTACGATGCCTATCGTTTTGTGTAGTTGTCCTGGCCATAACTGCGAGGAAGAGAATGTGCCAAAAGGTTACGTAGTTAGGATGAAAAATGATTATTCTGGGAATGTGATGGTAACCATGAATCTAAGTACAAAGGGAGACACTTCTTATTGTTGCATCTCGAAGAATGATCACACGAAGGAAATAACAGAATATTATTTCAACATTCGGTCTGCCGTATATGAGGATATTGCCTATCTAAGTATATCTTCCTCTGAATGGGATGATAAATTTTTGGACTCGTTGTCCCTATATGTGATAGATACTGATCCGTTTGATGAGGTATATGCTTATTATAATAATTATGGCATCGATGAGTTGAAAGAATTTATTAAGAAAGATGAATGGCATAATCTAAAGAAGCTAAAATGAAAACATTGCTGATTTTGTTGCGCTTAAAATAGAATCAATCGTAGTACTTTGGGAAAATATGAAATGCAGGTTAGCCGTTGTTGATGCCCGGTGCGATGAGGGAATTGTGGATCGTCTCGCCGATTTTTCCGAAGAGGTTTTCCTCTTCCGAAGCGAAGGGGTGACCTACGAATCGGTCTCTTGTCACCCAGATATATTCATCTACCAATCCTCGCATGATGTGGTGGTGGCGCCCAATGCACCGCAATCCTTGAAGGATCAATTGACGGCTTTGAGAATCCCTTATTTGGAGGGGAAGTCATTCGTAGGCGAGCGGCAGCAAGATTCCTGCTATTACAATTGTCTTGCGACGGAAGAGGCCTTCTTCCACCGGGAAGGATTCACTGATGAAGTGATCCTCTCTTTGAACCGGGGAAAGCGGATGGTGGCACTTCCCCAATCCTATACCCGTTGTTCCCTCTTCCCTCTGAGTGATGAGGCCTTCATCACCTCCGACGGAGGCGTTGCGAAGGTCTTGGCGCGGGAGGGGTACGACGTATTCCTTTTTGCTCCGCAAGAGATCCTCATTCCAGTACATGCTTATGGGTTCTTGGGTGGTACTTGCGGCAAGTTAGGCAACCAATTGCTTTTTATGGGTAACCCGTTGAGGCATAAGGATGGAGCGGCGCTCTGTCGTTTTGTTGAGGCGCATGGCGTGGCGGTGGTGGCGTTGTCGGATGACTATCTTTACGATGGGGGCGGACTCTTTTTCTTTGAATAGTAGTATGATTTTTTATTATACAACTTCGTTCGGAATTGAGCCGAATACCTAATGCGACAAAGATATTATTATTGCAATAAAAAAAACGCCGAACGGATTTCGCTCGGCGTTTCGATTTTATGATAGGGTGAGTTATCCTACTCTTGAACCGTTAGCCACCTTCTTGGAAACGGAGGTAACCACCAATTTGCCGTCTTGATCCACGGCAGACATGATCATACCTTGGCTCTCGATGCCCATCATCTTACGAGGTGGGAAGTTGGCCACGAAAAGGATCTGCAATCCTACCAACTCCTCTGGATTCGGGTATGACTTCGCGATACCCGAAAGGATGGTGCGACCGCCCAAACCGTCATCGATCTTGAATTGGAGCAACTTGTCTGATTTAGGCACTTTTTGGCACTCCAAGATGGTACCCACGCGGATATCCAGCTTCGCGAAGTCGTCGATGGTGCTTTCTCCCTCGATAGGCTCTGGTTGCCAATTGTTCTTCTCGTTCTCCTTCTTGATGTTGTCCAAACGTGTCATTTGCGCTTCGATGGCGTCGTCCTCGATCTTCTCGAACAACAACTCCGCCTTGCCCAATGGCGCGCCGGTAGGCAACAAATCGATCTTGCCCAATTGGTTCCAATCGAATGAACTCATGCCCAACATATTGCGCAACTTCTCGGAAGAGAATGGCAAGAATGGCTCGAACGCGATGGCGAGGTTGGCTGCGATCTGCAATCCGATGTGGAGAATGGAGGCGGTGCGGTCCATGTCGGTTTTAGCCAATTTCCAAGGCTCGGTCTCCGCCAAATATTTGTTACCGATGCGGGCTAAGTTCATCGCCTCCTTTTGCGCCTCGCGGAACTTGAAGTTGTCGAGCAGTTGCTCCAACTTCTCCTTCACGTCGGCGAACTCTTGGAGGGTAGCCTTGTCGTAGTCGGTCAACTCCTTCAAGGCTGGAACCTTTCCTTCGAAATATTTTTGGGTCAATACCAACGCGCGGTTCACGAAGTTACCGTAGATGGCCACCAATTCGCTGTTGTTGCGGGTTTGGAAATCCTTCCAAGTGAAGTCGTTGTCCTTGGTCTCAGGCGCGTTGGCGGTCAAGACATAACGGAGCGTGTCTTGCTTGCCAGGGAAATCCACCAAGTATTCGTTCAACCACACGGCCCAGTTGCGGGAGGTGGAGATCTTATCGCCCTCTAAGTTGAGGAACTCGTTGCTTGGCACATTATCAGGAAGGATGTAGCTGCCCTCTGCCTTCAACATGGCAGGGAACACGATGCAGTGGAACACGATGTTGTCCTTTCCGATGAAGTGTATCAAACGGGTATCCTCGTCCTTCCACCACTTCTCCCAGTTGCCGTATTTCGCAGGGTTGGCGTCGCAAATCTCCTTGGTGTTGCTGATGTAGCCGATAGGGGCGTCAAACCATACATACAACACCTTACCCTCTGCGCCCTCCACAGGAACAGGGATACCCCATTCCAAGTCGCGGGTCACCGCACGTGGCATCAAATCCATGTCCAACCAACTCTTGCATTGTCCATAGACATTAGATCTCCACTCCTTGTGATCTTCGAGGATCCACTTCTTCAACCAATCTTGGTGCTTGTTCAACGGCAAGAACCAATGTTTGGTCTTCTTCATGATAGGCTTCGCGCCTGACAATTTGCTCGCAGGGTTGATCAACTCCTCGGGAGAGAGGGTGCTACCGCACTTCTCGCATTGGTCGCCGTATGCTTGCGCGTGGCAGCGTGGACATTCCCCCACGATGTAACGGTCGGCCAAGAATTGCTTCGCCTCCTCGTCGTAGTATTGCTCGCTCTCTTGCTCCACGAACTCTCCTTTGTCGTAAAGGGTGCGGAAGTAGTCCGAAGCCAACTTGTGGTGGATATCCGAAGTGGTGCGTGAATAGACATCGAATGAGATGCCGAACTCCTTGAAGGAGTCTTTGATGATCTTATGGTAGCGGTCCACCACGTCTTGTGGGGTGATGCCCTCTTTTCTGGCGCGGATGGTGACAGGCACACCGTGCTCATCCGAACCGCCGATGAAGATCACCTCCTCGCCCTTCAGACGAAGGTAGCGCACGTAGATATCCGCAGGCACGTATACACCGGCCAAGTGTCCGATGTGGACGGGGCCGTTGGCGTATGGAAGCGCGGATGTGACAGTTGTTCTTTTGAATTTCTTGTCCATATTATCGTTTAAATTATTTGTTTCCTCGTATGATAACAATGACGCAAATTTACAAAAAATAGATCTTTAAGACAATAAATATTCCTCTAATCGTTTGAAGTGAAAAATAATTGCCTATATTTGTGAAATATATTTTGATGTTTTTTAGACGAATAAAGAAAAAAAGATGAACGTAATTACAAAGACGATTGCTTTGCCTGATGGCCGTACGATCTCTATTGAGACAGGTAAATTGGCGAAGCAAGCTGACGGATCAGTTGTGGTTAGAATGGGTAACACCATGTTGTTGGCTACGGTTTGTTCAGCGAAGGATGCAGTACCGGGAACGGATTTCATGCCGTTGACGGTTGAGTACAAAGAAAAGTTTGGTGCGTACGGACGTTTTCCGGGCGGTTTTACCAAGAGAGAGGGAAAGGCTTCTGACTATGAAATCTTGACGGCTCGTTTGATCGACCGTGCTCTCAGACCTTTGTTCCCTGATAATTATCACGCAGAGACATTTGTGAATGTCCTTATGATTTCCGCTGATGGTGTGGATCAACCAGACGCTTTGGCTGGTCTTGCTGCTTCCGCAGCCCTTGCGGTTTCAGACATTCCGTTTAACGGCCCAATCTCCGAGGTTCGTGTAGCTCGTGTCGACGGCAAGTTTGTGATCGACCCGACTTTCGAGCAATTGGCGAAGGCTGATATGGATTTGATGGTAGGTGCCACTTATGAGAACATCATGATGGTGGAGGGTGAGATGGATGAGGTTTCCGAGCAAGACCTCTTGAACGCTTTGAAGGCGGCTCACGATGCTATCAAGCCAATGTGTATCGCGCAAAAGGAGTTGATGAAGGAGCTCGGCACAGAGACCAAGCGTGAATATTGCCACGAGGAGAACGACGAGGCATTGGAGAAGGACGTTTGGGATAAGTGCTACCAAAAGGCTTATGCTTTCGCTACTTCAGCCAATACCGACAAGCACGACCGCGAGGCTAAGTTCGCTTCCGTAAAGGAGGAGTACATCGCCTCTTTGAACCTCTCTGACGAGGAGTTGGAGGCTAAGGCTGGTATGATCGATCGTTACTATCACGCTGTTGAGAAGGAGGCTATGCGTCGTTCTATCTTGGACGAGGGCAAGCGTCTTGACGGACGTGCTACAACAGATATCCGTCCAATCTGGTGCGAGGTGGGTTACCTTCCTGGCCCTCACGGATCATCTATCTTCACCCGTGGTGAGACTCAATCTTTGACTACTTGTACTTTGGGTACCAAGCAAGATGAGAAACTCGTTGACGAGGTGCTTACCCACGGTAAGGAGAGATTCTTGTTGCACTACAACTTCCCTCCATTCTCTACAGGTGAGGCGAAGGCGCAACGTGGTGTAGGTCGTCGTGAGATCGGTCACGGTCACTTGGCATGGCGTGCGTTGAAGGGTATGATCCCTGCTGATTACCCATACGTGGTACGTGTCGTCTCAGATATCATGGAGTCTAACGGTTCCTCTTCAATGGCTACTGTCTGCGCCGGTACATTGGCGTTGATGGATGCTGGTGTGAAGATCAAGAAGCCAGTTTCCGGTATCGCTATGGGTCTTATCACAGACAAGGGTAACGTGAAGTATTCAGTGCTTTCCGATATCTTGGGTGATGAGGATCACTTGGGTGATATGGACTTCAAGGTAACTGGTACAAGAGATGGTATCACCGCTACTCAGATGGATATCAAGGTAGACGGTCTTTCATACGAGATTTTGGAGAAGGCGTTGAACCAAGCGAAGGCTGGTCGTATGCACATCTTGGATAAGATCCAAGAGACTATCGCTGAGCCACGCGAGGATCTCAAGCCACACGCTCCACGTATCGTGGCATTCGATATTCCAAAGGAGATGATCGGTGCTGTGATCGGTCCTGGTGGAAAGATCATCCAAGACATCCAAGAGAAGTCAGGCGCTACAGTTTCTATCGAGGAGACAGACGGCAAGGGTCGCGTAGAGGTCGCTGCTACCAACAAGGAGTCTTTGGACGCCGCAGTATCTCGTATCAAGGGTATCGTTGCTGTTCCTGAGGTAGGTGAGACCTACGAGGCTAAGGTGAAGTCAATCATGCCTTACGGTGCATTCGTTGAGTTCATGCCTGGCAAGGAGGGCTTGCTCCACATCTCTGAGATTGAGTGGAAACGCATTGAGAAGATGGAGGATACAGGCATGAAGGAGGGTGATATGATCACCGTTAAGTTGCTTGATATCGATGCTAAGTCTGGCAAGTTCAAGTTGTCTCACAAGGCATTGCTTCCACGTCCACAACGCGAGGAGAAGGCTGCGGAATAATCCGTGACCTATCACATAGCAAAGGAGATCATCCGAAAGGGTGGTCTCCTTTTTGTTTGTTTGTTACAAGTACGAAACTTCCAATGAGAACTAGTCATAAACAACCAGTTCATTCCGTTTTGTTTGCCTTTTAATCATATAATTAAGTAAATATAAATAATTGATAATAAAATATGCTTGTTTTCTTGCGTAGTATTAATGAAAAGATTAAATTTGCAACGAATATCAATGGTAATCATAACATTTTAGTTGCTTATTGATTGTCTATCAGGCAAGTGGTTGCTTCTTGAGGTGGGAGTTTCGTGAAAATTTAATCCGATTTTTCAGTTCTCATATTGATATCTTTAAAAAATATTATTACAAACTAAAAAATATACAATCTTTCTTGTTTAATTGTATTTTATACACTAATTTTGCTGTGTATAAAATACACAAAAAACTTAAAATTATGAGAAAAATGTTAGTTACGGCCGGTTTGGTTATCGGCAATCTGATGACAAGTTTCGCTGCCAATAATGGTCAAGCGGCCTTGAAAAATGTGGAAACAGATATTAAAAGTTATTTTGATATCGCTTGTGGAATCTTCTATGCTATCTGTGCGATTATGGCTTTGGTAGGAGCATTTAAAGTCTATTCTAAATGGAGCAGTGGCGATCCCGACACGACGAAGGTGGCGGTGGGATGGTTTGGTTCCTTGATCTTTGTCGCTGTGGTGGTGACCTTGATTAAATCCTTCTTCGCGTAAAATTGTTTAATGGTAATAGGTGATTGTATGGATTATACGATAAACAAAGGAGTTAATAGGCCTTTGGACTTTTATGGATTAAAGGAATCGTACATCTTTTATTTTGCGGGAGGCGTGACCTTGGCGATATTGGTCTATTTTGTCTTGCAGTTCTTCAGCAATTGGGTGGCTATTCCCGTGGCCCTTGTTTTGGCGATTTTCTCTTATGTGGTCACCTATTACCTTAACAATAAGTATGGCGCGAATGGCCTATCGAAAAGGATGGCTCAGAACGCTTGTCCCAAACGGATTCAAGTGAAAAGAGTGCGAGGTCTAATGCGTAAGGGAGGATTTGTCCGATGAATTTTAACGTCAAGGCATCTCAAATAGAAAACTGTTTCCCTTTGCTTGCCTATGAAGAGGGGTTGCTGGTCTCTCGTTCCGGTGATATCACGCGTCTATTTGAAATGGAGTTGCCCGAGGTTTACACCTCATCGGATGGTGAGATCGATGCGATGAACGAATGTTGGTGTCGAGCGGTCAGAACTTTGCCGAACTTCTCCATTGTTCACAAGCAGGATGTTTTCACGGAATCGTCATGGGAAGAACAAACCGATACGAAGCGCTTTCTTCAGTCCGCTTCCAATCGCCATTTCAAGGGGAGGACCATTTTGCGGCACCGTTGTTTCCTTTATCTCACATTGTCTACGAAAAATGGTTTGAAAACCACTGCGGCGGCAAATTCGATTTTACGCAATCGATTGGTGCCGCAGGAGTCGTTGGATGGCGCGAGGGTGGACTCGTTCAATGATTGTGTGAACCAAATGGTGAGCATCTTGCGTTCCGGTGGGTTCGCTTGTCGGGAGTTGACGGAAGATGAGGTGGTGGGCACGGAAAACCGTTTTGGTGTCATAGAGCAGTATCTCTCCCTGAATTATACAGGAAAGAGTGAGGTCCTTTATGATTTGCATCTGAACGAGGATGATCTGATGGTGGGCGATCGTTATGTCTCTTGTTTTTCTTTGGGCGAGTTGACCGATTTGCCGAATGTCGTCTCCACGAGTAGGCGTAATGAAAAGCTCTCTTCCGATGTCTCCACGTTGGCCAATTGCTTTTCGTATGAATTGTGCCTGAAACTGCCGTTTGATCATATTTACAATCAGTACATTTTTGTTGATGACTCCAATGATAATCTGAGGGAGCTGGAGAAACAGGGGAGGAAGATGGAGTCTCTCTCGGCGATATCAAGGGAGAACGCGGTCAACAAGGAGTTCAATGATGATTACTTGAACCAAGCGCAGGTGATGAAGGAACATAGCGTTCATGCCGCATTCAATGTGTTGGTGTGGGATACGTCCTATACAAGCTTATTGGAAAAGAATTCGCAGGTGGGCGGTGTGCTCTCGAACTTGGATTGTCAGGTCTCTAAAACGGAGGTGATTGTTCCACATATATTTTGGGCAGGTATCCCAGGCGCTTCCTCGAATTATCCTTCGGAGATGAAATTTATGACCTTTATTGCTCCGAGTGTCTGTTTCTTCAATATGGAGAGCAATTACAGAGATATAACGGGAGAGAATGGCTGGGGATTGAAGCTGACGGATCGCATCAGTGGCGCGCCTGTTCGCGTCGATTTGAGTGACGAACCTGTGAGGCGGGGTTGGGCCAGCGCGAAGAATAAGTTTATTTTGGGACCGTCTGGATCAGGAAAGTCTTTTTTCACCAATGTGATGATGGCTCAAAAATATGAGCAGGGAGAACATTTGGTTATTGTGGATGTCGGAGATTCCTATTTGGGACTTTGCAACTTGATTCACGAGCAGACGAAGGGTGAGGATGGTATCTATTATACCTATAAGGAGGATGAGCCAATCTCTTTCAATCCTTTTTATGTGGAGGATTACGTCTATACGGAGGAGAAAATGGTGCAATTGCTCTCGCTTATTTGCATCCTATGGAAGAATGAGCATGAGGAGATTACCAAAGCGGAGGAGACCCATATCGAGACTGCCCTCAACCTATATGTTCAGATCATCCAGAAACATAGGGAAATATTCCCTTGCTTCAACTCTTTCTACGCCTTCTTGTCCAAACAATTCAAGGCGTACATTCAGCAGCAAGCGGTCCGAATAGAGAATTTTGACATTGATAACCTTGTGCAGGTGCTCGCCCCTTATGCAAAGGGTGGGAAGTATGATTATTTGTTGAATTCCAGAGAGCGCATGGATTTGCTTCATAAGCGGTTCATCGTGTTCGAATTGGATAATATCAAGGATCACAAAGTTCTATTCCCCATTGTGACAATTGTTTTGATGGACACATACATCGCGAAGATGCGGCGTTTGGGACCTAATGAGAGAAAGGTGATTTTGATAGAGGAAGCCTGGAAAGCCATCTCCAAGAGTGGTACGGCGGAATTTATTAAATATCTCTACAAGACGGTACGAAAGCACAATGGAGAAGTGATGGTGGTGACGCAGGAGGTGGGCGATATCATTGGCAATGAGATTATTAAGGATGCGATTATCAACAATGCGGATGAAAAGATTCTTTTGGATCAGAGCAAGTTCTTGAATCGATTTGATGAGATACAAGCCACGTTGGCCTTGTCGGAGAAAGAGAAGGCGTTGGTGCTCTCCATCAACCGTGATCTGCAACTGAAAGGTGGAAGGTCCAAGTACAAGGAGGTTTTCGTATCCTTCAATTCCGCCTTTTCCGCCGTATATGGCGTGGAGGTGTCGCCAGAGGAGTATCTGACCTTCTCGACAACCAAGGAGGAGAAGGGTGTGTTGTTGCAATATGCGGCCCAGTTGGGTTCGATGAGGAAAGGTATAGAATATTACATAGAGAAACATTTTAACAAGAAAACAGTATGAAAAATCTGAAGTTTGCCACACTATTGTTTTTTCTGGCATTCTCCGTACGTGTTTTCCCGCAAGGAGCGATGTTGGTGGAGGATCCTACGGCGATCGCCCAATCCGCATCCCAGTTTTGCGAGGAGATGACGGTGGCGGCGGAACAAAAATCGACCTTGTTGCAACAGATAAAGGAGATGTTGCAACAATCCAAGTTGTTGAAAGCCAATGTGGAGAAGTACAAAAAGTGTATGAAGTGGGTGAAAAACGCCCGCTCGGTTATAGAATTATTGGATAAGGTTAAGACGCTGAAAGATAATTACGTCGATTTTTACGATCAGGTAAAGAAGTGCAATTATTTAAATAGGGAGGAGCGTAATAATTTGATATACAATGCCAATATCATCGTGAAGGCCTCTGCGGACATTTATGAGGAGGCGAAAACGATTGTGGGGGAGTTTACAGACGACGGGGATGCTGGCTTGAGTTCTTATGAACGTATTCAGCTGTTGGAGAATATGGGATCGAAGATCGATAATCTCAACCAAGATCTGAATACATTGAAGTTTTATGCGAACCAGAAAGTGGCGGAGCGGCAAATGGTGATGAATCTCTCTTATGGGCTCGTCAACCAATATATGCCTTCGCAGTGTCATATGAATATGGATAATAGCAGGTGATTTATGGGTAATTATTTAAGTGCTTTGGCTTTTGAGTCTATTCCGTCGTTCGCGCGTCGGCTTAATGAAATCATGGGGGAATGTCTCAAAGATTTGGGAGATATTATCGGAGTCTCCACCGCATTGTGTGGTCTCTTTGCTTTGGTTTATATCGGAAACATAGTCTGGCAAAGTTGGTGTAAAGGTGGGTCCATCAATGTTTACGCGCTTTTCAGGCCGTTTGTGGTTGGACTTGTCATTGTGAATTTTGTCCCTTTTGTTCAAGTGTTGGATGATCTATGCAATTGGATGACCGCTCCGACGGAGAAATTATTGGTCAAGTATGCGGAGAGTCACAAGGGTTTTGTCTCCGATGAGTTGAATAAGGCCTATTGTGATATGCTGGAGAACAAGAAAGCCCGTAATGCTAGTGTGCAAATCAATGATGCCAGTGGCGCGTCGGCGAGTGCGAATGAGAAGAAGGAGGAAAATTCAGGTGGTATTTTTAGTGGTGCGATTAATGCGGCTGTCGATCGGATAGAGACAAATGTGATGTTGCTATTGTCTGCCATCTCCGTGGTCTGCGCGGTGGCAATCCTAACAGTAGGATTTGTTTCGAAGTTGATTTTGGTTTATCTGGGCCCTTATGCTTTCGCGCTTTCTCTGATTCCCTATTTCTCCCGATCGATTGCCAATTGGATGGGAAGATACATCACGGTGAGCCTATATGGCCCTTGTATCAACATTGTCTGTTTCTCCATACTTTGCATCCAGGTCAATGCGATGCCGACTTTTTCTTCCGATGCAAAGATTGGACTGGGCTATTTTTTGCTTCTGTCTGTGGCCTCTTCCCTTTCATTCTTGTCAATACCTTCCATTTCGAATTATATCGTTGAAAGTTGCGGTGCGGGTGGTATGACGGGTGAATCGCGTGGCGCGATGGCGAAAGTGTCGCAAATGGTCAAATCGGTTGCGATGCGAAAAATGGGAGCCTCCGCCGTAAAGGGAGGCGCCTAAGTGGTAAGGTATGGAAAGAACAATGGTTGATAAAGAATCAAAGAGATGTTGAAGTCATTGGTGAATATAGAGTCCGCATTTTCACATGTGAGGTGGTTCCTGATTTTATTGGGCGTTTCCCAACTCCTGGTAGTGCTCTGTGCGGTGCTTTTTGGACTGCGTTTTAAGATGCATCAAGGAGAGAAGGTCTATGCGTTGCAGGGAGAAGAGTCGGTCATGTGCGCCTTAAACCAAAACACGACGGAGAATCGTCCAGTTGAGGCGAAGGCGACCATCGCCGCCTTCCATCATTGCTTTTTCGAACTTTATCCTGACATTGATGTCATCAACAGACGAATGGAGAGAGCCTTGTCCATGGCGGATAATTCGGTCTATGAGATGTATGAAAACATGACTTTAAATGGTTTTTATCGTCAGGTGGTGGAGGCGGGTATCGTCTGCTTGTACCGATGCGACAGTGTCGTTACTGACTTTTCCCGTTATCCTTATGGTGCTGTGATGTATGGCAAAACAGCCATCTTGCGTCGCTCATCCACGACGATCCGTGAGTTGGTCACCTCGTGTGAACTAAAAAATTGCCCTCGTACGGAGGCTACCCCCCATGGTTTTCTGATAGAGAATTTACGGGTGATAAGTAACAAGGATACAAACCTAAAATCATTGTATTGAAATGAATGAGATACCCAGCGTGTTTGGCGCGGTGAAATATATCATGACCTTGGTGACGATATTGGTGACAGGAGGAACGATATGGGTGCTTTATGCGGTGTTTGCCTCGGCGGATGAGGAACGGAATTCGATTTATGTGGTGGACAGCCATAACACCTTGAAATTGGCCTTGGCGGAAGATGTTTCCGTTAATAGAGTCTACGAAGCGGAGGCGGTTGTGAAACGATTGCATGAGTTGTTGTTTATCCTCTCGCCCGATGCTGATTTCATCAATGATCGGATCGATAAGGCACAGTATATTTCAGGAAATAGTGTTCGCAGTTATTGTAACTCGCAGAAAGAGAGAGGTTTCTACAACTCTTTGGTGGCGAATGGCATATCCTCCGAGTTTTTGTGTGATAGCATCTCCGTACTTCCTGATGAACAGTATGATTATAGGGTCACCTTGTGGGGAAAGACCTCTTTGGTGTTTAGCGATAAGATTCTTTTCTATTCTGTGGTGACTTCGTGCACGCTTGTCTCATGCGAAAGAAGTGCGTTGGATCCGCAAGGTTTTTATGTAGAGGAGTGGCAAGTCGTCAGTCAGGAGGAGTTGGGCGCGTGGGAGCGGAAATCGTATCTCCCGGAGGTGGCGCAAGATAGTGCGTCGAAAGAGAGTAGCCTGAATAAAGGTGTTGAATAACGGTGTTGAATAAAGTTGTCAGACAAAACGAATATTTATGGCAGAAGAGTTTGAAAATAGCAGAGAAACGGAAGGCTCGCAACCCCAAGGAAAGCGAGAGGACTTGAAAGATTATTATCGTCAGAAGGGGAAGGAGTATGGTGACAAGGCGGATAAACGTCTGAATGCGATGCCTGTGGCGAATCGAAAGAAGTGGTTTTTCATTGTTTTTGGCTGCATGTTGTTGATGCTTGTCTTTAATACGATAAGGGCTATCCGAGGGGATGGCGAATCTCGGAAATCCGTCGCGGAGATGGTGAAGGATTCTATTATTGATTGGGCTAATGTGGATGTGAATGAGTTATCTGTGTTGAATCTGGATTCCTTGGCGTCGTGTTACAAAGACTCGGTGTTGGTGAATCCTTACTTTAAATGACGATGGCGAGACAGAAAAGTAAAAGGGAGCGGCAGCAAGGATTGTTTCAAGTCGGAGGCGTATTTGTTTTTCTGACAGTTGTGGGACTGTTTTTCATTTTAGGCTTGGGTGACGAGACGGAGACGTTAGCCATGGTGGACCAACCGCAAGAGGGAATGAATTACAATCTGCCGGACCCGGAAGATATGTATGCATCCGGCAGTAAATTGGAGGCGGTAAAGAAGGAGCATGTTCGCTTGAATAGAGAGAACACTCAACGTTTGGCGCAGAATGCCTCCTTTGATATGCTGAATTCCTTGAATGCACCGAAGGAGATCGCGCCTGAACCGATGAATGTGGATGTGGAGGGACTTTTGTCGAAGATAGAGGATGAACCAGCCGATTTTTACGAAGAGGAGGACAAAACGCCCAAAACAGCACGCGCCAGAACTGGATCAGCCCTTTCCAAAACGAAAGTCCAGACTGATGTGGATGATGACCAGGTGAAGATGGATTGGGTGGATAAGGAGTTGGCGAAGACTGAAATGGAGAGCGCGAAACGTAGGTTGAGCGTCGGCATGGCTACTCACGAAGATTCCCTTTTGCTGAATCTTCTCACTGTGTCGCAGCCCGTTTCCCATGAGATGGTCGCATCATCTGAAGGACCTGTTCCAACGGCCCGTTCTAGACGAGGATTCTCGAATGTCGATTTGTCTCCAAGCAAAACAACCGAAGGCGATGTGGTGGCTTTCATCCATGGAGAGCATCGTAATCTGAAAAGCTCGGATCAGGTGCGTATGCGTCTGAGTCAGGCGGTGAAAGTAGGGGACGTTATCATCCCCAAAAATACGGTCATTTATGGATTCGCGACTTTCGGCGATACTAGGATAGATGTGAAGATCAACAACATAGAGTATCAAAATAACATTTACGCATTTAATGGAACGGTGTACGACACCGATGGTGGCAAAGGTTTATATACGGGTTATGATTTGGTCAATGCCACGTTGAGGGAGGCTGCATCCGATTCTTACAATCGGCCCAGTTCGGGTGGATCGATTTTCGGTTCTATGTCAAATGTGGTGAACCGTGTGGCGGATAAGATTGACGAAGCGAGGAAAAATGCGGCTCGAAAAGATCGTGTTGATCTGTCTAGCGGTCATAAACTAATCATCAAATTAAATCAGTGAGAATCGTTTGGTATGGTAAGACAAATTCATGGGATTCAATGGGAACGGTGTTTGATCATCGTATTGTTTTGGGTGGCGTTGTTGCCCACTACTCTAAAAGCCGAAGAGCGGATTCGGGAGTTTGATGTTGTGGAGTTGGGCGTTTCGCATGTGAAATGGGTTTATTTGAAATTCAATACTGATATCAGTAATATTGATCATGGAACCTCTGACATTGAGATTGAGAGGACGCAGGTTCAATCTATCGCGAAATTGAGAAGCCGAGTGGCTAATTTTGATGAGACGCATGCGACATTTATCACAAAGGATGGTGCCGTACATACATTTCATCTCCACTATGAGTTGTCTCCTTCAGTGGTGGCTGCGTGGGTGAAGGGATCCTCTTTGTCTGCGGAAGATGTGATTGTGCCGATGAAGATTGAATTATCGGATGATAGGACTTCGCATATCACGTTCCCTAAAAAGGTGGTGGACATCAGTGTGGGATGTGATTCCGCGATTGTGGACCACGTTCCCCATACGGACAATATCGTGATGGCCAAATGTTGCCCATACGATGTGCGGCTTTTCAAGGAGACTTCTTTGACCGTCATTACGGAGGACAAACATATTTACGCATTTGACGTCACCTACAATCGGGTGCCTGGGGTATTGAATTTTTCGGTGGATGACGCCGACAAGGTAGGGACAATTTTCTCCGCTATCAATGTGAATGAAACGGAGATGGTGAGACTGGGCGGAATGGTGATAGACAAGGGTGCCGTCTTGAACCGTGGTGTGGTGGACGGAAAAATGTTGTTAGCGCTCCATAGTATCTTCATCAAGGATGATGTGGTGATGTTTCATCTTGCGGTAGCCAATCATTCGCAAATTGACTACGACATTGATTTTGTGAAATGTTACATCACCAATCGGAGAACGGTGAAGAAACAGGCACTTCAATATGATGAGATTTCTCCGCTTTTCGAGTATGTGAGAGGCACGAAATCTTCTTTCATTCCTGCGAATGGAACCTATCATCTGGTTCTTTTCTTCAAACGATTCACGATTCCGGAGAAGCATAATCTCTTCTTTGAATTGTTTGAAAAGAACGGCGGGCGACACTTGCAGTTCTCTATCACTAACCATGATTTGTTGGGCGCGAAAGTGTTGAAGTGATGTTCTGGGTTGTTTTATTGTGAAATGAGTGACGGTTATGGAACAGAATAGTCAAGAGGGGAGTAAGAAGGGTCTTGATTTTGTGCGGGCGACGGGAATGATGTTTTACATCCTAAATCTCTATTGGTATTGCCAATCCTTTGTCTCTTTGGCATTGCCCGCCTCGTTTTGTGGACACACTTATCGCTTTCTGCAAATGGTGGACGACAAATTGCATCTTTTTTTGTTGCCTTACGTCACCTTGCTTATGGCTTTGTTCTTTATAGGGCTCTATGGTTGGGCGGAACGGGGGCGGAAAGAGGAGCGGATGCAGACCAACCTCTTCTTGAGTCCCGTTTGTTGGCTTTTGGAGCATCTGGGAATTGTGGATCGAGGCGTCGAAGGAAGAGTGGTGGAGGAGAATGATAACGGTAAACGCGTTGAGAAAATCAGATTGGTCAGAACGGAAGGGTGGTGCATTGTCTTGTTGGGGCTATTTATCGTAACCATCAGCCCTATTGCTTTAAAAATCAGGCAGCCAGTCGTTATGACAATCTTTTACGTCTTGTTGAGTGGCGTGGGGATTCTCTATTTTGTGTTTGGTTGTAACTACATCCATAAAGTGGGGAGAAATTTCGGTGTGACGGATAGCGAGAGTGAGGAGTCCTTTAAGCAAAATGAACATTTGATAGAGAATGCCTATTCGGTTAACCTTCCGACTTGTTATAAGTACAAAGGGGAGGTGCGAAATGGCTGGATCAATGTGGTGAATCCTTTCCGTGCGACGAGTGTGTTGGGAACGCCAGGTTCGGGAAAAACCTATGCGGTGATCAATGAGTTTATTCGGCAACATTTACGGAAAAATTTCACGATGTATTGTTACGATTTCAAGTTCCCTGATTTGTCTGTTTTGGTTTACAACCATTTGCTGCGGAACGAGAAACAATTCAAGGCGAAATATGGTATTTCGCCGCAATTTTGTGTCATCAACTTTGACGATCCGAGACGGTCGTTGCGTTGTAACCCCATCCATCCTGATTTCATGAATGATATCACGGATGCCTACGATAGCGCCTATACGATAATGCTGAACCTCAATAAAAGTTGGGCGCAAAAACAGGGTGATTTCTTTGTGGAATCCCCCATTAATTATCTGACTGCCTCCATTTGGTATTTGAAGGAGACGGAGGGGGGACGATATTGTACACTTCCTCATGTGATAGAGTGGATTAACGCCAAATACAGTGATTGCATACCGCTGATGAGTATGAATCCCTCTTTGACCAATTATATGTCCGCATTTATGGAGGCGTGGGAAGGTGGCGCGCAAGATCAACTGCAAGGTCAAATCGCCTCTGTGCGTATTCCGCTCTCCCGCATCAGTTCCCCGCAACTCTATTGGGTGATGACGGGCAATGATTTTTCTTTGGATTTGAACGATCCGGAGGCCCCTAAAATATTGTGTGTGGGTAATAATCCGGAGAAGAAGGATATCTATGCCACCGCTTTGGGCTTGTACAACGGAAGGATTGTGAAGGTGATTAACAAGAAGAATCGTCATCCTATCTCGTTGATTATCGATGAGTTGCCTACGATCTATTTTCGTGGGTTGGATAACCTTATCGCCACGGCTCGTTCCAATAAAGTCTCGGTTTGCCTTGGCTACCAGGATTTTACGCAATTGATTCGCGACTATGGCGAGAAGGAGGCGAAGGCGATTATCAATACGATAGGTAATCTTTTCAGTGGTCAGGTGACTGGCGACACCGCCTCTCAGTTGGAGAAAAGGTTTGGAAAGAATATGCAGAAGCGGAAGAGCCAAAGTTTCTCTGCCTCGGGTGTCTCCACCAGTGTCAGTGAACAAAATGACACGATGATACCCGCTTCCCGAATATCCACGCTCACCCAAGGAACGTTTATCGGAGCGGTGGCGGATAATGTGGGGGAGGAGATCAGTGAGAAGATTTTCAACGCCAAGATCGTGATAGACCATGACGCGGTGAAAGAGGAGGAGTCGTCGTTCCTACCAATGCCCCTCTTTTACGATTTCGACACGTCGGAAGAGGTCGTCGAGTTGAAGCGGTTCACCATCTCCTTTTTGAAACAATACCATGTGGTGGCTTGTGGATGCGAGGCGGAACTCCGCTCTTTGGTGGAGGTGGATCATCAGGATGTCTCCGCCTTTATGGAACGTTTCCTTCCTTTCGTGTCGCGTGTCAGCGAGAGAGGCCAAGAGATGGCTCGTTTAAGTCAGGTCTTGTTGGATCAGTTGCGGGAGGTGGATTGTCGGGGAATGGAATGTTTTGATTCTTGGAGAAAAAGTGTCATTGAATACATAGAGTACGAACCCGTTACGCAATGGATCAAGCAGGAAAAAGCATTCTCGCAGAATCGATATGCGGGAGCCTCGCTGGGATTGGGAGATGCGCTCCGAGAGATGATGGAGGAGATAGATCGTCGCGAATCATCCGAATCGAGGGATTGCGCCAATGTTAGAAATATGGTGGAGGCTATTCTTCGGTACTTCACTGAATTGGGCAACTTTTCGCAACGTGTGAACGAGATCCGTGAGAGTACCATGCAAAATACATTGAAAAGGCAGATGGAACAAGTCCGCCAAGATATCAAGGGGTTGTTGGAACGGCAGATCAATATTCTTGATACGGATCCGCAATGGCAGACTCTTTCCCGGCGACGTAAAGAGGCGATGGGGATGGATTAGCTTCTGTCGCAGTGTTTGGGTTGTTGAAAAGGTGGAATATGTACCCAGTTTGTCGGCAAAAATAGCTGTTTCGTCGAGTCCGTTTGGCGGAACTTGGTTTTTGCCCTATACTTGCAACATAAGCTAATCAACAACTCAATAAACGATAACGCTATATACATACACTAGCAATTAATAAAACTACTTAGGCCGCCCGGCGACGTGATGTCGAGGGGCGGTTTTTTTGATAGTCTCCTTCGAGCTGGTATTGTAACTTATGAACTCTTTTTTTCAGAGATTCTCCATAAATGGTCAATGTTGCTTCCCTTGCTGATGATGAGATATTGGCGGAAACCTTAATAATGACAGACCCGTTTCCATCGTTGGAATTGTTCTCCAATACGACCCAATCGGCGTTCGGTACCACGTTATTTTAAATTCACAATTTGTCATGGGAAATGCGAGATTTGTCATTGTTCGTTTGTCAATGTTTCCTGCAGATATTCTTCGCCATAAACTACTTTAATGGAATCTCTGTTCTACGACTCTGCCACCTCTTAAATATCACTTTCCTACAAAATTTACATATTACCCTAAATTTATTGTATATTTGCGTTCTAAAAAAGACAACAATTCTAAGGAGATGGGAAAAGAGATAGAATACATTTCGTTGAAGGACATTGAGTCTATTCTCTTCGATGGTGAGAAGTTGGCGTTTACCGCAAACATCAAAGAGAGAGTTCGAAAGAGTTATGAGTTTTTGGAGGATTTCTCCAAAGATCGTGTCATTTATGGCATCAATACAGGATTTGGTCCGATGGCACAATATCGTGTGAGTGATGATGAGCGAGTTCAATTGCAATATAACATCATTCGTAGCCACTCTGCGGGTGCGGGAAATCCGCTGCCTAATATCTATGTGAAGGCCGCGATGATCGCCCGTATTGGAACCTTCATCCAAGGTGAGTCGGGTGTGCATCCGGAATTGGTGGATTTGTTGGCGAACTTTATCAACAATAATATCTTCCCATTCATTCCAGAGCACGGAAGCGTGGGTTCAAGCGGTGACTTGGTGCAATTGGCGCACATGGCCCTCACCTTGATCGGAGAGGGACAAGTGAACTATGACGGCAAGTTCCAACCCTCTGCGGATGTTTTGAAGAAACTGGGACTCAAACCATTGGGTATTCATGTGCGGGAAGGTTTGTCCGTGACAAACGGAACCTCTTTTATGACCGGTATCGGTTTGATCAACTTGTTCGATGCGAAACGCTTGTTGCAGTGGGCGGTGATCGCCTCTGTAATGGTGAATGAGATCGCCTCTTCGTACGATGATTTTATGGCTGAGAAGTTGAACCAAGTTCGTCGTCAACCGGGCCAAAGCGAGATCGCGAAACAGTTGCGTGAGTGGAGCGAAGGCAGCAAATGTATGTTGAGCAGAGAGAAGGAATTGTACGACAACGGTCACCAGAACGAGAGTGTGTTCAAACATAAGGTGCAGCCATATTATTCCCTCCGTTGTGTGCCTCAAATCTTAGGTCCGGTTTTGGAGACTTTGGAGAATGTGGCGAGGGTATTGGAGAACGAGGTGAACTCCGCTACCGACAACCCAATCGTGGATGTGGATACCAAGACGGTTTACCACGGCGGAAACTTCCACGGTGATTATGTGTCATTTGAGATGGATAAGTTGAAGATCGCCATCACGAAGTTGACGATGTTGATGGAGCGTCAGATGAACTATCTGTTCCATGACCGCATCAACGGAATACTACCTCCTTTCGTCAATATGGGTGTGCTTGGCTTGAACTATGGTATGCAGGCTTGCCAGTTTACGGCAACCTCTACTACCGCAGAGTGTCAAACGCTCTCCAACTCCATGTATGTTCATTCAATTCCTAACAACAACGACAACCAGGATGTGGTGAGTATGGGTACCAACTCCGCGTTGTTGGCGAAGCGGGTGGTGGACAACGCTTATCAGGTGATGGCCATTCATTTTATGTCCATTGCGCAAGGTGTCGACTGTTTGGAGGCCGCTTCCAAGTTGTCTCCTAAGACGAAGAAGATATACGACGAAATCCGAGCTTTCTTCCCTAAGTTCGTGGATGACACCACCAAGTACGAGGATATCGCGAAGATGCAAGAGTATTTGAGAGGAAAACGATTCTGATCCCCGCTTCCTTTCGTCGAGAGAAAAGGGCGGTTGGACGACAAAATGATGGTTTGTGGAGATAATAATTCCTTTTTCATGGGAGAATCCATATCTTTACCCCGTCATGAATCGATGAATAACGTAAAAATAACTATTAAAAGTAAATAGATGAAAGTAGCATTAGTAACAGGCGCATCAAGAGGTATTGGCCGCGCGTGCGCAGTGAAGTTGGCCGAGATGGGTTATTACATCATCATTAATTTTCAATCCAACGAGGCAGAAGCTTTGAATACGTTGAAGTTGGTCCAAGAGAAGGGATCCAACGGAGAGATCATGAAATTTGACGTGGCTGATGCGTCGGAGGTAGAGAAATCTATCCAAGATTGGCAAGAGGCACACGCTGGTGAATATATCGAGTGTTTGGTGAACAACGCAGGTGTCCGTCGTGACGGATTGCTCTTTATGATGTCCAATGAGGATTGGAACAAGGTGTTGGACACCAGTTTGAACGGTTTCATGTACACCACAAGAGCGGTGATCCAGCCAATGTTGAGAAAGAAGAAGGGCCGTATTGTGAACATGGTCTCTTTGTCAGGTCAAAAGGGATTGCCTGGTCAAACCAACTACTCCGCCGCTAAGGGTGCTGTGATGTCGGCAACCAAGGCGTTGGCGCAAGAGGTGGCTCGTAAGGGTGTGACTGTGAATGCGGTAGCTCCTGGTTTCGTACGCAGCGACATGACCAAAGACTTGAACGAGGCTGAATTGAAGACTCAAATTCCGATGAACAGATTCGGAGAGCCAGAGGAGATCGCAGCTACTGTCGGATTCTTGGTATCAGATGAGGCATCGTATATCACCGGTCAAATCATCGGTGTGAACGGTGGTCTTTACACATAATTGAACAAAACAGACGGATTGTCCGTCATGCCATTATTAATCATTTAATTTTCGAAAGATTATGAAGAAGATTTTAGTAATAGCGGCTACAATGTTGGCGTCTTTGTCGTTTGCTACCATGCAAGCGGCTACTCCAGTGAGTGATGTCAATGGTCTTAAGGCAAAAATGCAGGCAAGCGCCGAGAAGATAACGAGTATCCAAAGTGATTTCACCCAGGAGAAATATGTGTCGGTGATGTCCAGCACAATGAAGTCTTCCGGTAAGTTCTACTACCAAAAGGATGACAAGGTGAAACTTGAATATCAAGTGCCTTTCAAACAAGATTTGGTGATGAACGGTAACAAGTTGATGATGAAGACCAATGGCAAGCCGATGATTATGGATGCAGCGTCTAATCCGATGATGGCTGAGCTGAAGAAGGTAATCACCGCTTGTATGAGTGGTAATATCGCCAATATGGGAGAGAATTATCAAATGAGTTTCTTTGTGGACGGATCCAATTACTTGATTGAGATCGTTCCGCTTAGCGCAGATGTCAAGAAGTTTGCCGAGAAGGTGGAGCTCTACCTCGACTCATCTGATTTCACCGTGGTGAAAATGCGTATGATTGAGGCGAAGAAGAAGAATCAGACCAAGAACGACTATTCGGATTACATTTTCTCCAACAAGAAGAAAAATGCCGCGATTGCCGAGTCTGTGTTCTCTATCAAATAATGAAATTCAATGTTGAAGAGATTTTTAGTTCTTTCGATTCTTTTGGCGGGGTTAGTGGGTTGTACGCCTAAGTTGTTCAACAATGCGGGTATGCGTCCCACAACCTCTGTCAAAATGTATCGCTCAAATTTGATGCCAGTCTATGATGAATATGAAACCGCGCGCTATTATACGGCGGAGGTGAGTTTCAAGGATAAAAACATGACGGGTATTATGGCGTTGTCTAGAGAGGCGGAGAATCCGCGTAGATTCCGCATGATTATGATGACGCCTTTCGGTATTCCTATGTTCGACTTCTCTCTCTCCAGAGACAGTTTCATCGTGAACAGTTGTATGGAGCAGATGAATAAAAAGGTTGTTCTGAATCTATTGGAGAAGGACTTTAAGAGTTTGTTGATGTTGGATGTTCCCGAAAAGTTTCCGGCAACGGTTTATATGCCATTCAGGGAGTCCAAGTCTAAATGGGGGTACAGTGTTACTACCAAATCAGGAGCCAACAACTACATTCTTTACGAGAAGGAGACCGGTTTCTTGCGTGTCATCCAAAACGGTGGCGCGATAAAACGAATGAATGCCTATTTCAATGAGCAACAAGCCATTATACAACATCCTAAATTGGGATTCAAGATGGTTTTGACTTTGATGCCGCAGGCTACGGAATGATGATTGTTTGAATCGGGTCGTCTAATTTAAAGTATAATTTTTATGAGAAAAGCGCTATTGATGGCGGGACTGAGTCTCTTGCCGGTCTTGTCAGGTGCGGAGACGGTTTCCGGCCGTTATGTTTCCGAAGCGAAAAATGATGTTTCCCTCTATGTGAAGGGCGCGAATAAAATAAGCCGTCCGGACAAGAAGGGTAAATTTTCCGTTAAAAATGTGAACGTTGCCACGGATACGCTTGTGGTGAAATCTCCTCGTTTTGAGCATTTTGTTTTTCTTCCGTTGAATGGTGCCTCCACGGTGGTCATCAATGAGCAATCCGGTTTGTTGAATGTGAATTTGAAAAAATCCCCTTATGTGCCTACCGCTGAGTACAACGGAATTATTCTGACAAAAGATGTCTTGGAGCGCACTGGAGAGCGGATGGCGTTGGCTGCGGTCAATGTCAAAGTGCCTCGTCAAAATGCGCCTACCACATTCAATGGAAATATGGAGCCGCTCTATTTTATTGATGGCCAGTTGACCAGTGATGTGTCGACGGTTCCCCTTGTGGAGATCGCCTATGCGGAGGTGGTGAGAGGTTCGAACGCCGAGAGCGCGGCAATGGGCGCGAGAGGTGCCAATGGCATGATCCTCTTGACTACGGAGACGAAGTATCGCGTGGATAATCCCGATTGGAACGCGCCTACTGAATTCTCGATGAGCATTCCTGTTTCCATGAAGGAGTTTCTTCCCTCCGAGAAGGAGAAATAATATTTACGCATAAATATAAATTTCTTATTTTTTTATCGTATCTTTGCACCGCTTTTTGAGCATTCGACTCTAGAAGAAATTTACATTTTATATAAATAAAGTTATGATTAAGACAAATTGCGCAAAACTTAACACTTGGGTTAAGATGTGGGCTGACATTATGCAGCCAGAGAAGGTTGTGCTTTGCGACGGATCAGACGCTGAGTTCACTCGCCTTATGGACGAGTGCGTTGCTGAAGGTTTGGCAAAGAAGTTGGACGACAAGAAGCGTCCTAACAGCTACTACTTCCAATCAGATCCTTCTGACGTTGCACGTGTAGAGGGTCGTACTTTCATCTGCTCACGCAAGAAGGAAGATGCGGGTCCTACTAACAACTGGATGGATCCTAAGGAGATGAAGAAAATCCTTATCGGCAAGTATACTGGTTGTATGAAGGGTCGTACAATGTACGTTATCCCATTCTCAATGGGTCCTTTGGGTGGTCCTATCTCTCAATTGGGTGTTGAGATCACTGATTCAGCTTACGTAGTTGGTTCTATGAAGATCATGACTCGTATGGGTGCTGGCGCGCTTAAGTTGATCGAGGAGAAGAACGACTTTATCCCATGTATCCACTCTGTTGGTAAGCCATTGCCAGAGGGTCTTAAGGATGCTAAGTGGGCTTGCGCTCCAATCGATGACAAGTACATCGTACAATTCCCTGAGGAGCACGAGATCTGGACATACGGTTCTGGTTACGGAGGTAACGCTTTGCTTGGTAAGAAGTGTTTCGCTCTTCGTATCGCGTCTAAGATGGCTCAAGAAGAGGGTTGGTTGGCAGAGCACATGTTGATCCTTAAGCTTACTAAGGAGGCTACTAAGGAGACTAAGTGCGTTTGTGCTGCATTCCCATCAGCTTGTGGTAAGACAAACTTGGCTATGTTGATCCCTACTATCCCAGGATGGAAGGTTGAGACTATCGGAGACGATATCGCTTGGATGAAGTTCGACGAGGAGGGTAACCTTCGCGCAATCAACCCAGAGGCTGGTTTCTTCGGTGTAGCTCCTTATACTTCAGCTAAGACTAACAAGAACGCTCTTGACTCTTGCTGCAAGAACACTATCTTCACAAACGTAGGTTTGACTCCAGATAATGATATTTGGTGGGAAGGTATCGGTTACGATTGTCCTAAGGGAACAATCGACTGGAAGGGTAACATCGTAAACGACCCTGCTTCTCGCGACGCTGATGAGAATCCAGTAGCTCACAAGAACTCTCGTTTCGCTGCTCCTGCCGCTAACTGTCCAGGTATCGCATCTGACTGGGAGTCTCCTAAGGGTGTTAAGGTAGACGCTATCCTCTTCGGTGGTCGTCGTCCTAATACTGTACCATTGGTACACGAGGCTGAGGATTGGGCACACGGTGTATTCATGGGATCTATCGTAGGTTCTGAGGTTACAGCTGCTGCTATCGGTTTGAAGGCTGGTGTTCGTCGTGACCCATTCGCTATGTTGCCATTCTGTGGTTACAACATGGGTGACTACTTCCAACACTGGATCGATATGGAGAAGTTGCCACAAGCTAAGGGTGGTAAGAACATGCCTAAGATCTTCTTCGTAAACTGGTTCCGTCGTGACAAGAGCAACAAGGCTCTTCCTGCAGGATTCTTGTGGCCAGGTTACGGTGATAACAGCCGTGTATTGGCTTACATCTTCGATCGTTGCAACGGTCAAGGTGAGACAGTTGACACTCCAATCGGAAAGGTACCTGCTAAGGGTGCTATCAACATCGAGGGTCTTGACTCTTGCTGGAACGAGAAGACAATGGAGCAAGTTTTGGCTGTCAACGTTGACGAGTGGAAGGACGAGGTTGAGCGTATCGAGGAGCACTATGCTAAGTTCGCTGGACACCTTCCAAAGGAGTTGAGCGATCGCTTGGCTATCTTGAAGCAACGTCTTGGAATGTAATTCTATTTAGAATTCATTATACGGGAAGCCGCATCCAACTTGGGTGCGGCTTTTTTGTTTCTATTGCATTTGGAAAAATGTCTGTGATATGACAAATCCCCAAAATTATAGTTTTTTGCACCTTAAAAGTGCAAAAAACTATAAAAAATGCTTTTCTGTAGTGCAATTATTATATATTTGCGAGAAAAGAATAATCTATGGATATCAGTTTAGTGAATTATATGCAAAATCAGTTATGGAATGTCCCTACTGATTTTCATCGATATATGTATAATATAATCGATTGGCAAGAGCGTATGTTTGGTCTTGTTGGGCCGAGAGGAGTAGGCAAGACTGTTCTATTCCTTCAGTATATGAAGCAACATCAAGAAGAGGGTGGTTTATTTTATGTTTCTGCCGACAACACCTATTTTTCCAACCATTCTCTTGTTGAACTTGCAGATCAATTTTCCAAGGAAGGTGGCAGACATCTATTTATTGATGAGGTTCATAAATACCCTAATTGGTCACAGGAGCTAAAACAGATTTATGACACCCATCCAGACATGAAAGTTTCTTTTACTGGGTCTTCGGTTCTGGACATTACAAAAGGAGAGTCTGATTTGAGTCGTCGTGCGCCAATATATAAGATGCAAGGGCTCTCTTTCCGAGAATACCTTGCTATGTTCCATGGAATAATAGATGTCCCTATTCTCTCTTTGGATGAGATAATTGAGAATAAACCATTTGTTATAAAGGACACACCTCATCCTTTGCCACTATTTAAGGAATACTTGCAAAAAGGATACTATCCGTTTGCAAAAGACAATCTATTTTCAGTTAAAATGAACCAGATTATCAATTTGACAATGGAAGTTGATATCCCACAATTTGCAAATATGAACGCTTCTACTGGGAGAAAACTAAAAAAACTGATGTCAATCATTGCTGTGAGTGTTCCATTCAAGCCTATTATGGATAAAATTTCCAAGATGATTAATGTCAGCAGGAATGACTTGTCTGATTATTTCTTATATATGGAAAATGCAGGTATGATTGCACAGGTACGCGACGCAACCAATGGAATCATGGGCTTAGGCAAAGTTGAGAAAGTCTATTTAGACAATCCAAACTTGATTTATGTGCTAGGGGAAGATTTTTCAAACATTGGCAATATCAGAGAAACATTCTTTTTTAACCAGATACGTGTCCGTAACAAAATTACAATATCAAAACAATCTGATTTCGAAATAAATGGAATCACGTTTGAAATAGGTGGCAAAAACAAAGGTCAAAAGCAAATTGAGAACTTGAAAAACGCTTTCATAGTTAAAGACGACATTGAATACGGCTCTGGGAATATCATCCCCCTTTGGATGTTTGGATTAAATTATTAGTCATATAAATTCACAAACATTTATATACGTCCATACATGCCGCATCCGACTTGGGTGCGGCTTTTTTTATTGTTGCAAGATATTTGGAAGTGTATCGTTCAATTTGTATTTTTGCATATCATCTTAAAGCATCGAACTATGGAGACTATTACACTGACATACGACGCATCCTCAAACAAGGCCATGCAACTCCTTAAGAATCTTTTGGAATCAGGATTATTTAAAGAGAAGAAGATGGAGAATACAAAAGAATTATCCGAGGAGAATAATCTTTTTGTGGAAAATGCGCGCCAAAAAGCGGCGTTAATCTTTTCAAAGAAAATTTAACATGAAGTATCATCAAAGAGATATCGTAGAGATTAATTTTCTATTTCCTGATGGTGTTTGCAAACCTCATCCAGCTTTGATAGTTTCCAACGATCAATTGCAAGAGGATGAAGGATTCATGTATTTCGCTTTGATATCGTCAAAAGACTACAATCCGCAGTATTGTTATGAGTTGAAGGATAGAATGATGACTAAACCTTTGAGTAAGGTTAGTTATGTCAAATGTCAGTTATTAGTGGGTGATGTGGAAAGAGATGTGATATGTAAGATTGGGGTGTTAAAACAGCCCTATTTCGATGAAGTGGTAGAGAAAATTAAAACAAGTATTTTTTAAGAAACAGGAATACAAATTATTACATAATATAATTTTTTGAGCTTAACGCTCTTGTTCTCGAACTGTAAAATCCGCCAAATTTTTAAACGAGAGAATAAGTGATGCGGGAGGTTCACGCCTTAGGGTGTGAACCGTTTCGTGCTTATTTGTCGTTACCGGTTCTTGGCGGAGCCTTCAGTTCTAAATAAGCAATCAACGAACGGTTCACGCTTTTTTTATGCACACAAACGAAGAAATACACATAGGCGAAATCATCAAACAGGTGATGAAAGACCAGGGGCGTAGCCCTTCTTGGTTGGCAAAGCAATTAGGTTGCGAGCGAGCCAATATCTATGATATCTACAAGCGACAGTATATCGACACTTGTCTGCTTCAAAAAATGTCGAAATTATTAAACTATGATTTCTTCCTGCTCTATTCCGCTCAATTGGACATTGTCAAATAATACTATACGAATCGTATGATTTTTCCAACCTTTCGGTGAGGTGCATAGGCTGCTAATTTTACTATACTTGCATTGTAAGATAACGTAATATTAGAAGTTGCGCCCGACACGAAATTAGGGATAGATTTATGCCAGCTCCATTGATACCAGCTATTATTGCTGCAGTAGCGAAAGCTGCACCTGCAGTAGCTAAAGCGGTAGTTGCGATAATTGGTGCAAAAACTGTTTATGAATCAACAAAAAACAACAGAGAAAACAAAAAGTAGTATTATGCCGTTGACGCCAGATCAAGATATAAATAGTAAAATTCGCAAAAAAGCAGTAAAAGCAGTAAAAATTGCTGCGATAATGACTTGGGAAAAAATTAAATCAAAGATAAAAGATAAAGTAAAATAGAAAACTTCAGGTATTTATTTTGTTTTTGATCATAAGCCGCATCCGACTTGGGTGCGGCTTTTTTTATAGTGTACGTTTTTGTCGTCATTTGGATATGTCTTTAAAAAAATCTACTTTTGTAGGGAAGGAGGATTCGATTATGCCAGAAGAAATATTAAACCAATACAGGCTGACCAGCATGGAAGAGCCAACAGATGAGATGTTGGCTCATATTATGCATGAGGTTGCGGAGGAGGCGAAGGAAAAATCTCAGGAGGCTCACCGTCGTTTCTTTGATGAAATAAGGGCGTTGACAAATAGCTATGGTGACAAGAGAGCATAAACCCGTCTTGATTGTTATTGCAGGACCTAATGGTTCAGGAAAAACATCGGTCACTTCCAAAATTCTCAGACATGAATGGATGGAAGATGCTGTGTACATCAATCCCGACACTATTGCACAAGAGAAATTTGGAGATTGGAACTCTCCTGTAGCAATTCATCAATCGGTTGAGTATTGCGAGAATCTAAGAGAAGAGTGCTTGAGAAATAAGCAAAGTTTGATTTTTGAGACAGTTCTATCTAGAACAGATAAAGTTGATTTTGTCAAACGCGCAATTGACAATGGCTTTTTTGTGCGGCTTTTTTTTGTTAGTACGCAGTCGCCAACAATCAATGCTAGTAGAATCGCATCCAGAGTGATGGAAGGAGGACATGATGTTCCTATCACGAAAATCATCTCTCGATTTCAGAAATCAATTGCGAATGCCAGTATTTTAAGTAAATTGGTTGATCGCACCTATTTCTACGACAACTCCATTGACAATGAAGACGCAAAATTGCTTTTCCGTCTTTCGGAAGGCAAGTTGGCGAAGCAATATACAGACAAGATTCCGGAATGGGCAAGTATAATTTTAAACTTGATTTAACGAAGAGGCAGAGAGACTGCGTATAGGCCAAAATTATCATACAAAAAGCCACATCTGCACAGGCGCAGGATTTTTTATGTTGCAAGATGTTTGGAAGTGTGTTGTCCTATTTGTACTTTTGCATATCATCTCAAAAACATCGAACTATGGAGACCTCAAATAAGGCTATGCATTCTAAAGGGACTCTTAGCCTCAGTTTTTTCAAAAAAAAGAAGTCTGAGAACACAAAAGTGCTATCCGAGGAAAACAAACTCTTTGTAGAAAATTCCCGCCGTAATGCGGCATTAACTTTTTCCAAGAAGATTTGATATGAAGCACCATCAAATGTCAGTTGTTGGTCGATAATATAGAAAGTGATGTAAAAAAGATAGGAACGTTAAAAAATCTATTTCAACGTAGTTGTCAAAAAGATAAAATTGATTAATTTTTAAGAAACAGAAATACAATTAACTACATAGTATAAATTTTGAGCTTTACGCTCTTATTCTCAATCCGTAAAATCTGGTAAATTTTAATCGATGAGAGAATAAGCGATGCGGGAGGTTCACGCCTTAGGGTGTGAACCGTTTCGTGCTTATTGTCATCATCGGTTTACCAGAGCCATCGGATTCAGTAAGCAATCAACGAACGGTTCACGCTTTTTTTTGTTTGCTTATATAGAAAGACAAATAGCTCGACGGAGAATCCTGAAAATCCGAAACAGAGTAAGGTTTTTTTTTAAAGTTGCGCCCGTTACATATTAAGGGTATTGAATCATGAGAAAGTTAAATTTCTTTAGTCTGTTTTTCACATTAGTACTGTTTTTTGCATTGTTTTCTTCCTGTAAAAAGGAGGAGGACAAGAACGAAGATGACTTAATTATTGGTTGGACTGAGTGGACAATAAAAGACAAGTCCGGAACAGTGGTTGATCAAGGCAAAAAACTCCAGAGACAAGAGGATTGGATGGAAGCCTACTGCGATGTCTTAGAAGATGGATGGATACACGTTGCGGGCGAATCATTGGATACAGATTACCACTCGTTGGTGCCTGGCGTCTATCCAGCGGGCAGGGAGAAGAATGTCGATATTTTGCCGTTAGGAACATTTGATTGTAGTATAATGGTCGATCATTTAGAGTTGGTTCCGTCAAAAGGAGAAACCCATACAGTAGAGAAAGTGGAAAACTTGGGTAGAAATATTGATGGATACTCGTTGTATGCCATCGACGGAAGTTGCTCAATAAAATTAAGCGATTATAATGGAAATGGCGACGGACTCTACTCGTTGTCCTGTAAATATCACATTATTGCGAAATCGGATTATTTGGCCGAAAATCACTAAACATATCACTGATTTATATTGCGGCAGCATGAGGTGTCAATGTTGCTTATAGGCCAAATCATTATACTGAAAGCCGCATCCAATTTGGGTGCGGCTTTTTTTACTGTGTTTGAGGAATTGCCTTAGTATGATATTAGATATCGAATGGCACGATGACAAATCCTTCTGGGATCAGCTTTTCTGCTGAATTTTGGTATATTTGTCCCAAAATCAATTTTCGAATCATGTTGAGCAAGCGAGGAAAAGATATTGTGACGGTGTTGGCATTGGTGGCGCTATGCTTGTTGCTTTATTTTGTCAACCCCACAGAGGCCACATTGTATCGTTGTCCTGTCTATTATAGTCTTGGAATTAAATGTCCGGGTTGCGGGTCGCTGCGGGCGATGCATTACTTGCTTCATGGCGATTTTCCCACTGCTGTTCACTATAATTTGATGGTCCCGGTGTTGCTGCTGCTTTTAATGGGAGGGTGGCTGGCTACTCGTCGTGAGTCACTGGCCCGATGGATGAATAATCTTTACAATACGCAGCTTTTTAGATTCGCGGTGGTTTTTTTGTTGGTTGGGTGGATGTTTTTAAGAAACATTATCAACTTATGAAAAATTGTGTTACATTTGCAATAATAGTAAAACTAAAATTGTTAGGAATATGAAATCAAGAACTACAGCAATTATCCTTTGCTTGATTTGTGGAATTCACCACATTTATTTGGGACAAATCGGTAGATTTATCCTATTCTTTTTGACTTGTTGCCTTGGTGTTGGTGTTATTTGGTGGATCATCGACTTGATTAAGTTGATCACTATGACTGATGAGCAATTCAACGAGAAGTTCAATAAGTAATAGAGATATTCTTCAAAGAGAAAACCGCATCTGGTTCAGGTGCGGTTTTTTTTATGCTTATCGGATTTGGTCGTACATGCTTTCGTCATCCTCTTTGATGGGAGTGCGTCCCTCGTTGGTCAGCAACATCTCTCTGGTAAATCGATACGCTTGGTGGGCAAGGCTCTCGGATGGTTCAAAATGGGATGATTGAATGTCTAACAATCCGCATGCGAAATCGTAGATCAAATCGTTCGTGAAATGCTTTTCTTTATTTTGTAGCATCGCCTCATAGCGGTCGGGATGCTCGGATATGTACCTGTCGGAGCAGTAGATGAACATAGGGATGCGAACTGGACCGAATCCTCTGAAATTCGGGCTGCGGCGGCCCATCGGCAGGTCACCATGGTCGGAAAAATAGAACATGGCACTGAGATTCAGGTGTTTTTGACAGTACTCGAAGGCCGTCTGCAACACGTGGTCGGTATAGTGCAGAGAGGTCCGGTATTGTTCTACAGTGTCGTTCGGGGTGTTCGCCGCCTCGCTGTAAGTGGCGGGGTAGCGGTTGGTGAAATTGAAATGGCTGCCTTTGAGATGGAGGACGAGGAAATTGTTCTTTTGAGGGTCCAATTCGCCAAGAAAGTCAATGAGTGTCTCGTCGTATTGCGCTTTGCCAAGGTCTTGTTTGGTCCATTTGGCCACATTGCAGGACTCTGCTATCAAAGTGATGGGTGTGTCGGCACTACCTAGATGACCTTGGTTGCTGTACCAGTGTGTGGCGAATCCCATTTTTTTTGCGATGTCGATGATGGAACAAGATTTGTAAAAGGTCTTGTCGTTGTATTGGTTGCGCTCTGTCAATGCCCTTTCCAGCGTGGGAACCGTTTGGTTGGCGCAGGCGTATGCGTTAGGTACCATGAGGAAGTGGCGTGCGTCTTGTTTCATGTTGGAGAGCCAAGGTGTAGTCTCTCTGGGTTGCGGACGGAAGGCGCTCATATAGTCGCGCGATGCGCTTTCTCCAATTACCATCAGAATGGTTTGTGGTTCCTTGTCGCTCAAAGGAAGTTGGACGGTGACATCCAAGCTTTGCATCCTTTTCTCCGCCTCCTCTCGATAGATGTAATTCCGTCGTTTGTAATCTTTGATGATACGCCATAATGTCACCATGCCTGTTCGGGAAAAGACATCCTTCTTCGCAATGAACATGAAATAGAGATAGAGGATGACAAGAGCGCTTTCCGCAAGGATTGTCCCAATGGGAAGTGTTGTGGAAGCGTGAAGATGGAAATTGACGAGAAAGAGGCCTGCGATAGCCCCTAGAATAGCCACGACGCAGAGCAACGCTTTGAGTGGATGGAAGGAGTGGTAGAACTCAATGATTTCGTTGATATGCGTCTCTTGGATGGTCTTCATACCGTTTGTATCGATGCAAGCGCCGTACATGAGGTAATAGATGATTTGCGAGATGCACACCATCAATAAGACGATCTCCAACAAGGCGATGATGGGTATTAAAATAGGGAGGGTGAGTGATAATGTCTCTAGTCCAACCAATAAACCCCAGACGTAGAGACCGAATGTGATGTCCATGAAATTGTCGTGGTCGTTTCTCTTCCGATTGGTCAAATGGTAGAGAAGTGGGTAGGTCCCCATGCAGAGTGTGGCGACAATGGTGGGCAGTAAAAGGCGTGCTATCCCTAGAAATCCGTATGAACATGTTGCGGAAAGAGCGGACAAGGCGGCTGTGATGGCGAATCGAAACCCTTGTTGGTGAATCGAACGCTTGGATATTCCCTTGTTGCAACAGTAGTACAGCGTCCAACTCAGACCGTACAGCGCGATGAATGTCACAAAGAAAATTACTAAACCTTTCATGTCTAAAGGAGTGCTAATGGAGTGTTTTGCGGTTCACGGAAATGGCTCAGCCCCGCGAATTCGCATGCAATTTTACAAAAAAAGGATGAGGTGGACAATACGTTAAGGAGAATGGAGCGTGGTGAGGAGTGAAAGATTTGTGGGATTTGGTATCTGTAAAAGATTTTTTTTGTAAATTGCGCGTCATTAACGACAGGGAGAGTAAATAGGAACATATTATACTAATTTTAAATTTTAATGTTTATGAAAATTTTAAAGTTTGGCTTGATTGCTTTATCGTTGCTTGCTACAAGTGTGTCTGCAAAAGAGGCTCCTAAAAACGCTAAATCTGAGGCGAAGAAGGCGTCTATTTTCGTTGTGGATAAGGATTTTAAAACCAATGTGGTTGACACTATTCCATGTGGAAGTGATAAGATGGAATCTTATGAGGATGCTCGTGAGTGGTTCTCTTCTTCAGAGTGGGATAGCTATAGAATGTTTAACGAAGTCTCTCCAGAGAGTTTTGACTTTACCATTACTCACAACACAAAGGTGCGTTGGAATGTGATGATCAACACTCAATACGTTGATTACATCAAGTGTGCCGGAAACGTCTCTTTCTATGATGGTTTCGCTGTGATCAGTTTCAATGACATCCAGTTGGGTGAGAAGGTAATTGGTCTTGGCCAAAAGGATTCTATGAAGCCGTTGACCCACAAGGTGAGAAAGAAGGAGAAATTGGAGAAGGAGAAGGCTGAACTTGAGGCAGATATGACGATGAAGGCAAAGGAGAAGAAGAATCGTATTGAGGATGTCCAAGATGAGATCGATGATATCGACAGCACGTTGGAGAAAGTTCAAGAGGAGATTGAGAAGCGTGTCGCTAAGTTGTACAAGGCACTTAAGTAATCCTTCCTTTAGAATATAATTTAAATGAAAGCGTCGCTGCGGGAATCTGCGGTGACGCTTTCTTTTTGTCCCTTATGGCTTCTATTCAACCTCCGTAACTATGCATTCCCCCAAATAGGTAATTCACGCCAAAGTAGGTGAAGAGAATGGCGATGAAGGTGATGATTTGGTATAGATGGTGTCGGATTGATTTTTGAAGGAATGGCAGCGATTTACCGTGGAAGTTATAGCTGTAAATCAATAGAGAGATCAGCGCCCATGTCTCTTTGGGGTCCCAAGACCAGTAACATCCCCAAGATACATTGGCCCATACAGCTCCCAGGAATATGCCTGCGGTGAGGCAGAACAGGGCGGGGTAGAGGATGATCGTATTGAGTGTCTGATGTTGCGCCAATCTGCTGTCGTCGTGTTGTAGCCAATGGGAAAGCAGCGCGATGAGACTTGATAATGTCACAAAAAACAAAAGGGTGTAGGAGATCATCATCAAAGTGACGTGGAGGCTCAAAAGAGGAGAGTTGAGTACGGGGATCAAAGGCGTGATTTGCGGGTCTTTCGCTCCCAATGTGGCCGTTAGCATCGCGAACCCGGAGGCCATTAACCCTAATTGAAGTAGGATGTGCCATCTGCGATAGAAGCAAAGCGCGAATAGTTGCGCCATCCAGGCTATGCAAAGAAGCGTTTCGTGTCCATTGGCCAATGGTAACCTGCCTGACACGACACCTCGTAGGGAGAGTAGCAAGGTGAGGTATGCGCAAGATAGAAAGAGCGAGACGTGACAGATCCTTTGCAGTGAATCCGCCCCTTTTTTTAGAAATAGGCAGAACAATGAAATGATTCCGAAGAGAAGTGTGATGTAGCTGCATAGTGGTAGCTTGTCTATTCTTAAATAGAGTTTCTCCGCATCGATTCTCCATTGTGAGGGGACTTTGTCGCCTAATTTTTCCCTTTGGTACTGACAGAATTTTTCTATCCAATGGGTGCAATCTTCTTTTGATCCGACTCCTTGTCCCGCATCCATAGTTTTATTCTTTCTCTGACTATATTTTTCGTAAAGAAGCGGAAGAAAGTTGTTGACGAGTATGGAATCCGAACCTGTAACACCTCCTTGCGGGAAGTTGCGTGGTGAAAAGAGTTGGATCCCGTAGTCGCCTTGAGCGGGGAAGATGTTCAGAAGGGCTCCCGATTGTAACATAAGGACCAATTCCACCTCCTCGTCCAGGCGTTTGATCGGTTTTAATTCTGGTGCGTTCAAGTCTTTCCGCGCCTTTTGCATATAGTGCTTGCGTAGCTTGTATTCTCCGTTAGAATCGAAGAAGTCCACGAATCTTGCGCGCGGTTGGTCAATCCCGATCAGTGAACGCTCCGTTTGCCCCTTCACTTTGAACATGGGTTCGTATTGCCACTCCTCACGAGAGAAGAGCCAACCAGCCAAAACTTGCGTGGCGTTGTAGTCTTTGTAGTGGTTCTTCCCCGTCAATTTCTTGGTGAAGTCGTTGGCGAGGCATGATAGGGTGGTGATTCTCTCTTGGTGTTGCACCAGGATGTTGCCGAATGCCTCCGCCTCTTGCTCCGTGAGCGTCAGGCTCTCTGCGGAGGCGGAATGCCATGGTGTGGCGCATAGGAGCAGCGCTATTGCCCCTCCCTTCCAGATATTGGCGTTTCCCTGGCTGTTTTTGATCGCGTTACGGAAGTTGCTTTTCGGGTCGAAAAGCGTCAGGCCCATTCCGATCAGTAAAAAGAGATAGCCAATGTAAGTGATTCTCGCGCCCCATTTGTCGTAACTGACCATCAATACACTTCCTTGCCCATCCGCGTCGTAGGATTGTTGGAAAAGGCGGTAGCCATCTTTCCTGACGATTTTATTCATAGAAACACGTGCCTTTTGACTCCCTTTTTGATCAGTGAGTGTGATGTCACTCTGGTAATCGGCTGGGGTGTCGGTGCCTGGATAAGTGATGATGCTGAACTGGTCTAGTCTTATGGTAAAGGGAAGTTCTTTCCCCATTGCGTCATTATTGTTTGATTGGTTTGTCTGGATCAGATTGCCACTTTCGCCATTGCGGAGGTGTATTTGCCCGGAAAAGCTGGTGAGGTGGGTGATTAATGCGCCGCATAAGATCATAAGGAAGGCTGCATGAATAGAGAACACGCCCGCTCTTTTCCATAATTTTTTCTTGTGGATGTAGATGCTGGATAAGAGAACGAGTATACCCCAAAGCGCGATGAATGGGGTAGATGTGTAGGGTGAATACCCTTCGAATAGCCCTTCCTTTTCGAGAATGGAGGTGACGATGAGGCACGCTATGATGCATCCCAAAGACAGGAAAGGCGCGGATGATAGAAAATGATTCTTTTTGTTATTCATTAAGTTTCTGTTTGTTGGGCAAATTTAATCATTGTGAGATATGTGGCAATCCCCATATCTGGCTATTCTTTTGCAAAAGAATGTTAATTATTGAAAATATTAAATAATTATGTTGTATAACATAAAAATATACCATATATTTGCACTGTGTTTTTCATGGTATTAGATTTAAGGTTAAAAATTGACGAGGTTGGGATGTCGAGATGACATCCTTCTTTGTTTTTAGAGGGTGTCTTACGAATGAAGAAATTCGCCTGAACGACTAGTCGATGGAGAGTTCCCTTTTATATATTTTTAAGGACAATTCGTAGATTGAATTTTCATAAAATCATAAAAAATCCTTATTTTTGTGCGTTTTTGGAGAGAATACAAAATATTGCGGGGTAAATCTCGTTTCTCTTCTATGAACATATTGAGTATAAAAATGACGCAACGTAAATATAAATATGCAGCATGTCTGCTCGTGGTTTTGTGGACTTGTTTCGGGTTGGAGACAAGTCATGCGCAAGACCGCTATGTCGGAGAATTTGGATTATTTGGCGGTGATTCGTATTACAACGGTGATGCGAATAACAGAAAGATATTCATTGAGAACCATGTGGCGTATGGCGGATTGTTGCGTTATTTCATCAATGACCGTGGCGTGTTGAAATTGGATGTGGTACGCGGAAAGGTTTCCGGTGATACCCGCAATTTCGAAAACATCTTGCCAGATGGAGCGCAAGCCTCATTCGAACAGAAGTTCTGGGATGTGGGTTTGCATTTGGAGCACAATTTCTTGAAATATGGTTTCGAGAGTTGGGACCGCGAGGTGAAGCGCCATACGCCTTATGTGTTGATAGGCCCAGGTATGACGATGTATGAACATTGGAGAGGCAATATCATCACCTTCAACCTCACATTTGGTGTGGGTTATAAGTTCAAATTGTGGAAGCGTTGGAATCTTGGATTCGAGTGGTCTATGCGCAAATTGTTCGTGGATAATTTCGATGTGGTGGACAGAGAATCCAAAATTTTGAACGACCCGTATAACATGGGCCATAAGGCGTTTAAAAACAATGACTACTACACATGCGCTTTGGTATTTATTTCGGTGGATTTGATTCGTAGAAGGTCCAAGTGCAATGTTTTAAAGTAAGGATATGAGTTATAAAGATCAAATAGATATGAATCGAGTGCCGCAGCATGTCGCTATCATCATGGATGGTAATGGCCGCTGGGCAAAGTCGAAAGGATTGGATCGGATTTTCGGACATCAAGAGGGCGTCGATTCCGTGGACAAGGTGATGGAGGCTGCTACCGATTTGGGTGTGAAGTACATTACCTTGTATGCTTTTTCCACAGAGAACTGGAATCGTCCGGAAGCGGAGGTGAATGCTTTGATGGATATCCTTTCCGCCGCATTGAGAAAGTATATTGAGAAGATTTCTAAGAATAATGTTCGATTGAGGGTGATCGGCGACAAGAGCAGATTGTCTGAGGTGACCCTTAAAAACTTGACGGAGGCCGAGCAGATTACGGCGGGGAATACGGGATTGACTATGTTGATCGCCATTAGTTACTCTTCCCGTTGGGAGATGGTCGAGGCGGTAAAACAGATCGCTTCCGAGGCGAAGTCGGGCACGTTGAACATTGAAGATATAGATGAAACTCTGTTCTCGAACCATTTGACCACAGCAGGTGTGCCTGATCCGGATTTGTTGGTGCGGACCAGTGGCGAGTTGCGCATCAGTAACTTCTTGATGTGGCAATTGTCTTATTCCGAACTCTATTTCACCTCCACACCTTGGCCGGAGTTTAAGAAGGAACAGTTCTTCGAGGCGATTGTGGATTACCAAAAGAGAGAGAGACGATTCGGAAAAACGAGTGAACAATTGGCATAGGATATTGGAATGAAGAAAATATTATACATCTGCATACTTTGTTTATTCTCGGTTGTCGCATCGGCAACGGTGAAATCCGTGGCTGTTGTGGTGCCGGATAGCGTTTCTGCGCAAAGTGACGCCTCCGCTAAAGGATACGAGTATGTGCCTTCTATCTCCTATACGGACACTCCGAAGGAGTATGAGATCGCGGCGATCAATGTGACAGGCGCGGATCGCTATGATAAGGCTGTCATTATCGGTTATTCACGATTGAAAGTGGGTGACAAGGTGAAGATTCCTGGAGATCAAATCTCCAAGGCGGTGAAGAAATTCTGGAAACAAGGATTGTTTTCCGATGTGAAGATTTATGCGGACAAGATGGAGGGCGATAAGGTTTGGCTCACCATTGCTTTGCAACAACGCGACCGTATCTCCGATATCAATATCTCTGGAGTCAAAGAGAAGCAAAAGGAGGATATTTTAGGTGCGATTGAGATGCGTAAAAACGGTATTGTCACCCCGAATATCATCTCTCGTACCCAAGCCGCTATTCGTAAACATTTAAGTGGTGATGGCTACCGCAACGCCGAAGTGGAGATTTCCACGGTGGAGGATAGAACAAAGCCTGGCCATGTGGTGGTGAACATCGACATAGACAAGAATGACAAGGTGAAGGTTCACCGCATTTATATGTCTGGTTTGAACTTGATGCCAGAAAAGAAGGTTAAACGTGGTATGAAGAAGACCAAGGAGAGAAAGTTGGTTAATATCTTCAAATCCAAGAAGTTCATCGAGGCGGAGTATAAAAATGATAAGGGCTTGGCGATCGACAAGTTCAATGAGTTTGGTTTTCGTGACGCTGTGTTGCTAAGCGATAGCGTGGTGCCTTACGATGAGAATAAAGTGGATATCTATATGACCTTCAGTGAGGGTCGTAAGTACTATTTCCGCGACATCACATGGGTGGGTAACACCATCTATCCGAGTGAGATGTTGACCAAAGCGTTGGCCATTAAGAAGGGGGACGTTTATAACCAAAAGTTATTGAACGACCGATTGATGGCGGATGATGACGCGATGTCCAACCTCTATTTGGATAATGGATATCTTTTCTTCAATGTGGAACCCGTAGAGGTGAGGGTTGAAGGGGATTCCATAGATTTGGAGATGCGTATCTACGAAGGCCAACAAGCGGTGATCAACAATGTGATTATTTCCGGAAACAATTCCATTTACGAGAATGTGATCCGCCGAGAACTCCGCACCAAACCAGGTGACTTGTTCAGTAAAACCAATTTGCAACGTTCCGCTCGTGAGTTGGCCGCAACGGGTCAGTTCAATCCGGAGAAGATGGATATCCGTCCTGAACCAAATCCGGAGAACGGTACGGTGGATATCATTTACAATTTGGAGCAGAAGAAAAACGATCAGGTGGAACTCTCCTTTGGTTGGGGTCAAACTGGTGTGACTGGATCTTTGGGATTGAAGTTCACGAACTTCTCCATCCGTAATATTTTCAACAAGCAGGCGTATAAGCCATTGCCTCAAGGTGATGGACAAAACTTCTCCGTCTCCTTCTCCACGAACGCTCGTTATTACTCTTCCGCAAGCATTAGTTTCATGGAGCCATGGTTGGGTGGAAAGAGTCCGACATCGTTGTCTTCTTCCATCTATTGGTCTAAACAGTCTGGCGTCAATAGCCGTTATTACAACGATAACTATTATAACAACTTGGTATACGATAATAGCTATAATGGCTATGCGAATGCGGTGGACCGAGACAAGTACATTATGACGCTAGGAGGTTCGATTGGAGTCGGAAAGCGTATGAGATGGCCTGATGACTATTTCTCTATGTATTGGGATCTCTCATACCGCCATTACTCTTTGAAAAATTGGAACTATCTTGAAATTTCGGATGGATCGGCCAACAATTTGAGCGTAAGTGTAACCTGGTCGCGCAATTCATTGGATAATCCATACTATACCAGAAAGGGTTCTAAAATATCCTTGATGGCTCAATTGACGCCTCCATATTCGAAGTTTAAAGACAACAGCCGCATCCAAAATTTGGTGGATAAGTTCCGTGCAGGAAACGAGAACGAGGATTACCGAGGTTTGTCAGAGGCTGAATACATGGAGATGCAGCAAGAGCTTTATAAGTGGATTGAGTATTGCAAGTTTGAGTTCAAAATGCAAACTTTCACGCCGCTCTCTTCTAACCAAAAGTTGGTTTTGATGTCCCGTGTCGAGTATGGTTTCTTGGGCTATTACGATGCTTACCACCGTTCTCCATTTGAGCGTTACTATGTTGGTGGTGATGGTATGACTGGTTATAGTTACACCTATGCTACCTCCGCGGTGAAGATTCGTGGTTATGACAATGGCGTTTTGACGCCAAAGGATCCTATCACCGGACAAGACGCTGGTAACATCTATTCCAGATTATCCTTGGAGTTGAGATACCCATTGATGTTGGAGACCTCCACGACCATTTATCTATTGGCCTTTGCCGATGCTGGAAACGCATGGCGTGATTTCCGGGATTTCAATCCATTCGATTTAAAACGTTCAGTTGGTGTGGGTGCTCGTATCTTCTTGCCGATGATCGGATTGATCGGAGTCGACTGGGGATATGGATTTGATCTATCCAAGAATGGCGGTGGAGGTAGTAACTTCCACTTTGTGATCGGACAGGAGTTTTAATTTGATTGTTTTACCAAAAACACAGTACGAATATGAAGAGATTATTGATGACATTATTGGCGGTCAGCGCTTTGTTTTGCGCATCCGCTCAAAAGGTAGCCGTGGTTGACATGGAGTATATCTTGAAAAACATTCCGATGTATGAGTCTGCTAACGAACAGCTGAAGCAGATTTCTCAAAAGTGGCAGAAAGAGGTGGAGTTAAAGAATGAGGAGGCCAAGATTCTTTATAAAAACTATCAAACAGAGGTGGTCTTCTTGTCGGATGAGATGAAGGTGAAGAAGGAGAATGAAATCGTTGCCAAAGAGAAGGAGGCGAATGAGTTGAAGCGCAAATACTTCGGTCCAGAGGGCGAATTCTATAAGAAGAGAGAGAGTTTGTTGAAGCCTATCCAAGACGAGGTCTATGTGGCTGTGAAGTCTGTTTCAGACACCAAAGGTTATACAGTGGTGTTAGACAAGGCGTCAAGTTCCAACTTGATCTATTTCTCTGTAAAGGCTGATATCAGCGACGAAGTGTTGCAAAAAATGGGCTATGCGAAGTAAGACTTTGCGCCTGCCCTTAATTAGTAAGAATTTAAACATTATAATTATGCGTAAGAAATTAGTTGCATTATTGTTCTTGGCTATGCCAATGTTCGGTATGGCTCAAAACACTCAAATCAAATTGGGTTACTTGGATGTTCAGACATTGTTTATGTCTATGCCAGAGGTGGCTAACATTGAGAACTCTTTGAAGGAGCTTGCCGCTCAACACGAAGGTGAGATCAAGAGAATGGAAGATGAGTACACCAAAAAGATGATGGAGTACAAAGAAGGCGAAGCAAAGTGGGATGAGGCTATCAAGAGAAATAGAATGGAGGAGTTGCAAACCATCCAACAAAAGGTGCAACTTTACTATCAACAAGCTCAAACTATGTTGCAACAAAAGCAAGAGGATTTGCAAGCGCCAATCCGCGAGAAATTGCGTAAGACCATCGATGAGGTAGGTGCTGAGAATGGCTTCCTTTACATCTATGACTTGAACGCATTGCTTTACAAGTCTAACGATGCGATTGATGTTACACCATTGATCAAGAAGAAGTTGGGTATCAAGTAATTATTGAATAAATAATGGGAAAAGAGGGTTTTCGCCCTCTTTTTTTTTCTAATTGCATGCGATTATGAAGCAGTTCCCGAATCAAAACGGTGCGATCGGTGTTTTCGATTCCGGCTATGGCGGTTTGACGATCCTTTCCGAAATCCGCAAATGTTTGCCTCAATATGATTACATCTATTTGGGAGACAATGCTCGCACACCCTATGGCACGAGGTCATTCGATGTGGTCTATGAATATACCCGTCAGTGCGTGGAGAAGTTGTTTGAGTTGGGTTGCCCGTTGGTGATTTTGGGCTGCAATACCGCCTCCGCGAAGGCGTTGAAATCGATTCAGATGAGCGATTTGCCGGTTTGGAACCCGGATCGGCGCGTCTTGGGAGTTATTCGCCCTACGGTTGAAGAGATCGACTCGTTTACCAAGACACGGCATGTCGGTTTGTTCGCCACGGTCGGAACCGTTCAATCAGAGTCTTATCCGATAGAGATCCACAAAATCTTCCCCGATATCCAAGTCTCAAGCGTGGCTTGTCCGCTTTGGGTGCCGTTGGTGGAGAACAGTGAGTTTGACGGAGACGGGGCCGACTATTTCGTGAAGAAATACATTGACCAGTTGCTTGCCCAGGATGCGTTGATAGATACTGTCATATTAGGATGTACCCATTATCCTTTGCTTTTGGCGAAGATAAAGAAATACTTGCCCTCCCACATTCGGGTGATATCACAGGGCGCCATTGTGGCGAATAGTCTTCAGAACTATTTAACTCGTCACGCCGATTTGGAGGCGTGGCTGACACGAAGTGGGGAGTGCCACTTCTACACGACTGAGTCGGAGGAAAAGTTTAAGAAGTCGGCTTCTATTTTCCTCTCTGAGAAGATAGATGTGCGCCATATACAACTTTGCTGAAAGAACTTTTATTATCTTTGTGTAGATTAACAGGAAATTACAAAATGAAAAAAATATTACTCTTCGTGCTCTCCCTTTTCTCGATTGTGGGTGCCTATGCAGGTTCTCAGGGAGAGGATAATGGTTTGGACCTGAAATTGCAGGTTGGATTCCACAATAAAAAGTATGGTTTTTCAGATGTGGATTTGTCAAAACTTGGATTTCTGAAGAGTGACTATCCTTTTAAAAATGCTACGCCTACCATTGGATTCACATTGGATTCCAGATGGTATCTTGGAAATCCGGGAAGCTTAGGTTTTGGAATAAACGCGCGTTGGGTGGATTTTGCGTTTGCCAATTGCGTTTCCAGAATGCGTCTTGAGTATGAGGTGAAGACAAATGTCTCCAGTGTGAGTATGGTTTTGCCCTACACGGCGACGACTAAAACGCAGTTTTACGATTTGAATATATGTGGCGTTGGCCCCATCGCGACTTACTACTTCAACTATAAAACCGCTGTCGATTTGTATTATGTCGTAATGCCTAACCTCTTTTTGCGCAGCATGAAGAAACCGGAGTTGGCATCCGACAGTGACTTGTTCAAAGATTATTACATGAAATTATTGGAGCAACAGAGCGATGACAGGACCAACCTCTTCGCATTGGGCGCGTCACATCGCATAGGTGGTGTTTTCCGCCATAAAGTGATCGAAGTGGGTGTGGAGGCCAAGTTCGGCAAATTGAAGTCGATGAGTTGGGGTAAATCCAAAGGAAGCGCTGTGGATGTTATGGATCAGATGATTGATGATCTCAGTGATGGCAAGATCAAGGCGGGATCCTTCCGGGTGTTTATGGGATTCAAGTTCAGATAGACAATTTTAAGCTGATAGGGGAAGCAGGGACGTTGCGTCTCTGCTTTTTTTATGCAAAAAATAATTATTTTCTGAAAGAAAGGGCTAAAAATGAAAAAGGATGTCATCTCGACATCCTCATTTCCTTAACCTTAAATCTAATACCATGAAAAACACAGTGCAAATGTAAGGAGTAATTTTATGTTTTACAACATAATTCTAAAATATTTTTCGACAAGGGGCGCTTTTTTAAATTTTATTAAGGATTGATTGCTTGCTTCAGGTCGTATCACGAGGATTATTTGTTGTGTGGAAGCGTTATGGGCGCCTTGGTGGAACGTGCGGATAATGTTCTAACTTATATTGTTGTTTTGCACTGAAAATATGACTACTTTTGTACCTTAGAAGAAAAAATATTAACACACATACATAATGGTTCTATTTTTCAAAAAAGCGGATGCTGGCTTTTTAGCCGTTGACGCAGACCAAAAGTTTGACGCTCAGGACATTGAAAAGTTAACATGGCTTTTCAGCGGCGCTGAGTTCGTGGACGAGAAGAGTATTGCGGGGTGGTTCATCGGACCTCGTAGAGAGATGATTACCCCTTGGAGTACCAATGCGGTGGAGATTACCCAAAACATGGCGTTGAAGGGAATCCGTCGTATCGAGGAGTATTTCGCGTGCAAGGGTAAGGATTCGGAGCACGATCCGATGTTGCAACGCGTTTACAATGGATTGGACCAATCCATTTTTACCATTGACAAACAACCTGATCCAATTGTCTACATCGACGATTTGGCGGCTTACAACCAGCAAGAGGGATTGGCTTTGAGCCAACAAGAGATGGACTACTTGAATGGTGTGAGCGAGAAGATAGGCCGTAAGTTGACTGATAGCGAGGTGTTCGGATTCTCACAGGTGAATTCGGAGCACTGCCGTCATAAGATCTTCGGTGGTCAATTCATCATCGACGGAGAGGAGAAGGAGAGTTCCCTTTTCGGTTTGATTAAGAAGACTTCCGAGACAAATCCTAATAAGATCGTTTCCGCATACAAGGATAACGTTGCCTTCAACGATGGTCCTGAGATTGAGCAATTCGCTCCAGCAAGTGGTGACAAGCCTGATTACTTCGAGGTGAAGAAGATGAAGTCTGTCATCTCTTTGAAGGCGGAGACTCACAACTTCCCTACAACCGTGGAGCCTTTCAACGGTGCCGCTACCGGAACTGGTGGTGAGATCCGTGACCGTCTCGGTGGTGGTAAGGCCAGCTTGCCAATCGCGGGAACCGCTGTCTATATGACCGCTTACCCAAGAACCGCCAAGAGAGGTTGGGAGGATGCGATCGATCCTCGTAAGTGGTTGTACCAAACCCCTGAACAAATTTTGATCAAGGCATCCAATGGTGCCAGCGACTTCGGTAACAAGTTCGGACAACCGCTCATCTGTGGTTCATTGCTCACCTTTGAGCATGCTGAGAACAACAAGAAATACGCCTTCGATAAGGTGATCATGTTGGCGGGTGGTGTCGGATTCGCGAAGCAAAAGGATAGCTTGAAGGGCGATCCTAAGCCAGGTGAGAAGGTCGTAGTGATGGGTGGTGACAACTACCGCATCGGTATGGGTGGTGGCGCTGTTTCCTCTGTGGAGACTGGTCAATACTCCAATGCGATCGAGTTGAACGCCGTGCAACGTGCCAACCCTGAGATGCAAAAGCGTGTCTCCAATGTGATTCGTACATTGGCGGAGTCTGATAGCAACCCAATCGTATCTATCCACGACCACGGTGCAGGTGGACACTTGAACTGCTTGTCTGAGTTGGTCGAGGCTACGGGTGGTAAGATCGATATGGATAAGTTGCCTATCGGTGATCCAACCTTGTCAGACAAGGAGATCATCGGAAACGAGAGCCAAGAGCGTATGGGCTTCTTGGTGGAGGAGAAGGATCTTGAATTGATCAAGCGAATCGCTGATCGTGAGCGTGCTCCAATGTATGTGGTGGGAGAGACGACAGATGATATGCAGTTCGTCTTCCAACGCGCGAACGGTGACCAGCCAATCAACCTCCGTCTGGATTACATGATCGGTAAGCCACCTCGTACGGTGATCAAGGATAACACGGTGGAGGAGAAATTCGCCGCTGTTCAAACATCAGATAAGAATATCCAACAATATATCAACGATGTGCTCCAATTGGAGTCTGTCGCTTGTAAGGATTGGTTGACCAATAAGGTGGACCGTTCCGTAACAGGTAAGATCTCTCGCCAACAATGTGCCGGTGAGTTACAATTGCCTTTGAATGACTTGGGTGCTGTCGCATTGGACTACAGAGGAAAGAGCGGTATCGCTACCTCTATCGGTCATGCGCCTGCCGCCGCTTTGGTGGATCCTGCCGCTGGTTCAGTTTTGGCGATTGCCGAGGCATTGACCAACATCGTTTGGGCACCATTGGCTGATGGTTTGGATAGCGTTTCGTTGAGCGCTAACTGGATGTGGCCTTGCAAGAACCCAGGTGAGGACGCTCGCTTGTACAAGGCTGTTGAGGCTTGTAGCGATTTCGCATGCGAGTTGGGTATCAACATCCCAACCGGTAAGGACTCTTTGTCTATGACCCAAAAGTATGGTCAAGACAAGGTATTCTCTCCTGGTACGGTGATTATCTCCGCGGGAGCTGAGGTTTCTGACGTCCGTAAGATCGTCTCTCCTGTATTGGCGAATAAGAAGGATTCTTACATCTACCATATCGACTTCTCTTTCGATAGCTTGAATTTAGGTGGTTCCGCTTTGGCGGCTACCTTGAACAAGGTGGGTGAGACCGTTCCTACCGTGAAGGATTCCGAGTATTTCGCGTCTGCCTTCGGTGCGGTTCAAGAGTTGATTGCCAAGGATTTGATTTTGGCTGGTCACGATATCTCAGAGGGTGGTATGATCACCGCGTTGCTCGAGATGTGCTTCGCTAACACCAAGGGCGGTTTGAATGTGAACTTGAAGAGCATCGCCGAGGATGACTTGGTGAAGATCTTGTTCTCTGAAAATCCGGGTGTATTGATCCAGGTGGAGAAGAAATCGGAGGTGGAGAAGATCCTCCAAGATGCAGGTGTAGGCTTCGCAATGATCGCAAAACCATCCGACGACCGCAAGATCGTTGTGGAGAAGGATGGCAAGAAGGAGGTATTCGATATCGACGCATTGCGTGATGTATGGTACAAGTCTTCTTACTTGTTGGATCGTAAGCAAAGTGGCGAGACTTGCGCGAAAGAGCGTTATGATAACTATAAGAACCAACCATTGCAGGTGAAGTTCAACAGCGACTTTACTGGTAAACTCTCTAAGATGGGCTTGACAGCCGACCGTAAAGGCCGTTCTGGTGTGAAGGCGGCGATCATCCGTGAGAAGGGTACCAATGGAGAGCGTGAGATGGCCTACTCATTGTACTTGGCAGGTTTCGACGTGAAGGATGTCCATATGACAGACTTGACCTCTGGCCGCGAGACTTTGGAGGATGTGAACATCATCGTATTCTGCGGTGGATTCTCTAACTCGGATGTGCTTGGTTCCGCTAAGGGTTGGGCCGGAGGTTTCCGTTACAGCGCGAAGGCGAAGGAGACATTGGCTAAGTTCTACGCAAGAGAGGATACTTTGAGTTTGGGTATCTGCAACGGATGTCAGTTGATGGCGGAGTTGGAGTTGCTCTACCCAGAGCATGATAAGAAGCATAAGATGTTGCACAACAACTCCCATAAGTTCGAGTCTAACTTCGTCGGCTTGACCATTCCGGAGAACAACTCCGTGATGTTCGGCTCTTTGTCAGGCAGCAAGTTGGGTGTTTGGGTGGCTCACGGAGAGGGCAAGTTCGACTTCCCTTACGCGGAGAGCGAGTACAACGTGATCGCTAAATATACCTACGAGGGATACCCTGCAAATCCTAACGGATCCATGTACAACGTAGCGGGTGTATGTTCCAAGGATGGTCGCCACTTGGCGATGATGCCGCACTTGGAGCGTGCTATCTTCCCTTGGCAATGGGCTTATTACCCAGAGGATCGCAAAGCGACTGATGAGGTGACTCCTTGGTTGGAGGCTTTCGTCAACGCAAGAAAGTGGATCGAGCAAAACAAAAAATAATCTAATTCTGGAAGCGCACCCTACCTGAGTGCGCTTCTTTATTTTAAAGCAAAAAAGTTATGTTTAAAGTAAATGAGTATTTTAACGGCGACGTTGTTTCAATGGTGCTAAATGGTGTAGAAGGAAAGGCAACCGTAGGTATCATGGCTGCAGGTGAGTATGAGTTCGGAACCTCTACCGTAGAGATCATGACAGTTATCTCTGGTGCACTCACCATCCAACAACCAGGTGAGACCGAGTGGAAGACCTATAAGAAGTTTGAATCATTCGTTGTGGCAAAGGATGTGAAGTACAAGGTGAAATGTACGGAGGATACGCCTTATTTGTGCTTGTATAAGTAAGATATTGGGGTGGAATTTTTAAGGGCGATGAGATCAGATGATTCCATCGCCCTTGTTTTTGATGAAAATTTTTGTTTTATTTGTGTAACCAAGTGGTAGGAACAATGAGTGAAGCATATTATAACATAATTAGAGAATATTTAAGCAGACAACCGATCGACAAGGCATGGTTGTTTGGCTCATTTTCGAGGGGTGAAGAGACTCCTGAAAGTGATGTGGATATTCTTGTGCGTTTCACGCCAGGTGTTACTATTGGTTTGTTTGCCTATTCTCGTATGATGAGGGAATTGAAAGAGTTGCTAAACAGGGATGTGGATTTGGTGGAAGAGGGTACGTTGTTGCCTTTTGCGGCTGAATCTGCTGATCATGATAAAATATTGATCTATGAGAGAAAAGCCTCGTGACAAAGGTCGTTTGGAGCATATTATTCAGGCGATTGATAATGTGATGGAATTTAAGGAAGGACTGGATTTTGATGGTTTTAAGTCCAATAAATTAGTCTTTTTCGCCTGCTCGTGTTTGGGATACGGTAACTTCTGATCTTGTGGTGATGCGTTCAACGGTTGTAGCTTATTTGGCGTCGATGCCAGATGATCTGTAGTGGATCGTGTTACATCACGATTGCCACGACACCGCTGATTGCCATATAGATATAAACGATCTTACGAAGCGTTTCGGAAGAGATGCGGTCGAATACCAGTTTGCCTAAGTAGGTGCCCACGGCCACACCTGCGATACCATATAGCCACCCCATTCGTACCTCCTGTGTGAAGAGCCCGTTCTGTGCGCGGAAGAGCGTCATGGCGACGTTGCCGATGAAGAAGTAGATTTGCGCCATGGCGAGGTAATGTTCTTTGTCTTTTTCGGAGGCCAGGAAGTAGAGAACCGCTGGTGGACCTTGCATACCGAAAAATCCCCCCATCACTCCACTGATGCTTCCCATGGAAATCTGAAGGGGCATAGTAGGGCGTATGCTGATCTTTTGGTTCAGGAACAGGAAGTAGAGGCTCATGACGATGAGCATGATGCCCAACAGGAGCCTTAGGTGGGTGTCTGCCACTGTGGAGACGAACTGGATGGAGACGTAGGCGACCACGAGGAAGGTGACCAAAATCGGTATCATCCGTTTCCAGGTCACATACTTATAGGCCTTTGCCAGAATGAATACGGATTGTGCGGCGGAGAGCATGCCCGAAAGCGTCGTCGATTCTCCATAGGAGGGCATCAAATAGGGGAGCATGGTCATAATAAAAATCCCAAACCCGAAGCCGCACACCCTTTGGATAAAGGCGGCCGCCGTAGCGAGGCTGAAAAGTGACGCGATGATGAAAGGTGAACACTCCATGGCTATTCGTTCCTATCTGATTTCTATTGGGTGCAAAGGTACGAAATTCCAGGAATGAATAGTGCTGAGAATATTGTTGGTTTTTCGGACTGTTAAATTGGGAGTAAGGCTCCCTTGTGTATTCTCTTTTTTATTAACTTCGCATCGTGAAAAATCAATAAATATGAAGAAGATATTATTGTCATTGATGACTATGTTGTTTATGTGTGGCGTAGATAGTTTCGCGCAGAGAGTCAGTGGAAAAGTTGATGGCTACGAATATGTAGATCTCGGATTGCCAAGCGGCGTTAAATGGGCAACTTGCAACATTGGTGCTAAGAAATCGGAGGAATACGGCGACTATTTCGCATGGGGCGAGACTGAATCAAAGAAAGTGTGCGAATGGAGCACTTACAAATTTGCGGATGGTAATCTCTTGATAAGATACAAATTGGGTGACGTATATGGTACAAAAGATGATCTTTCGACGTTACTTCCCGAAGATGACGCTGCAATAGTCAACTGGGGAGAGAAGTGGAGAATGCCAACTGCCGAAGAGCAACAAGAACTAATAGATAACTGCCAATATAGTTGGGAGAAACTCAACGGAGTTTATGGGGCGAAATTCACGGCGGATAATGGCAACTTCGTCTTTTTCCCTGCCGCTGGTAAACGTTCCGGATCTGAGGTTGTTTTTTCAGGGGAATATGGTTACTACTGGTCGTCTTCGCTCTCTTTGGTATTTGATAATGGAGCCTCCTATTGTAGTATGGACGAGGACGAATCGGTCACGCGCCGCGAGTCCCGCACCTATGGGTTTCCTGTGCGTGCGGTTACCAATAAAGTGAGTGAAGTAGAAAAATATGTTGTCTCTTTCTTCACAAAAGACAGTGTATTGATAGAAGTCCAGAATATGGAGAAAGGCATGTCGGTAACACCAGTTGAGGCTCCTGCTTTGGAATGGTGTGAGTTTGTTGGTTGGAGCGACTCTTCTTTCACTAATGTTACAAAAGATTTGAATGTCTACGCTCAATATAGGAAGACCATAGGACAAATAGGTGGTCACGAATATGTTGATTTAGGTCTGTCAAGCGGAACTTTGTGGGCAACATACAATATTGGCGCAACGAAACCGGAGGAGTCCGGCGACTTCTTCGCATGGGGTGAGGTTTCTTCCAAAGAGGTGTATGACTGGACCACGTACAAATGGGCCGAATCGACAAGTACTTTGTCTTATAATTCGATGACTAAGTACAATGCTAAATGCAGAGGAACCAAGGATAACATTTCAACGCTTAAACCCGAAGATGATGCGGCTACAGAGAACTGGGGTACGGACTGGAGAATGCCTACTAGGAGTGATTGGTTAGACTTATTATATGGATGTGCATATAAGGTCGAAACGGTCAATGGCGTGACAGGTTATAGACTTACTGGCAAAAATGGAAGTTCAATCTTTTTGCCTTTCGCAGGTGTGTGTCAGTGGAAAACTTTGGGTAGTAGTGATGGCTCTTCTGGATACTATTGGTCTTCTTCTTTGTCCTCTAGCGACAATACAAATGCCGCATATTGTTCGATAACCCAATATTTTAAGTTTGATGTCTCCTCTTACGAAAGAGACTATGGGTGTTCCGTGCGTGCAGTGGTGGCCAAAAAGGGAGATGTTGCCAGCGTCTTCAACGTAGGTGACCAACCATTACAAGTTTATGCCGAAAACAAAACCATTCACATTTCAAATGCGGAAGCGAATGTCGGCGTACATGTGTTTGAAATAAATGGTAAGGCTGTGGCTTCTGCTACGACAGATGGAAAAGGAAACGCTGATGTGACACTTCCTAAGACGAAAACCTCTTATGTCGTTACGGTTGGTAATATGTCAACTAAGGTAATCCTAAAGTAAATTTGCGTTGGTTTAAATTGTAATCAAATATCAAAATCAGATTGTATGAAAAGAAAATTTTTGTGGTTGGCGTTTCCATTCGCCCTATTCCTATCTTGTGGAGATGAAATGGATAATCAGAATGATAAACCGGTAGAAGATGTTCGAGAGGACATAACCGTTAATTGCCAAGAGATGTGCGCTACCTTGGGTGAGACCAATGGGTATGGCTACGTGGATTTGGATTTGCCAAGCGGTAATTTGTGGGCGACCATGAATTTGGGAGCATCCGACATTCAGGAATATGGTGATTTGTATGAGTGGGCGGAATTGGCTCCGCAAGAGACGCCTATCGATTATAACAAATACTATATGGTGCCGGAGGATAGGTCAAAGGAGGGGTATACCAAATATGTGTCGCAAGAAGATGAGCACGCTTCCGGATGTGATGGATTTACGGATGATAAGATCACGCTAGAGTTGTCGGACGATGCGGTTCACCAAAAGATGAAAGGGTCGTGGAGAATCCCTACAAAATGCGATTGGATGGAGTTGGATGACTGCTGTGAACTCTCATATTGTACTTACAAAGGCGTGGCGGGTGTGAAGTACACGGCGAAGAACGGTCAATGGGTATTCTTCCCTAAGGCGGGTACGATGAATGACGATGGCCGCATCTTAGATGGTAAACAGGGCAATTATTGGAGTAGCTCCTTGGTGGAGGACTATGGTTCCACTGCGTGGAGTGTTAGTTTCTTCAATGACTGGTATTCAATCAGCGGTACCTTCCGAGTTAATTGTCTCTCACTTCGTGGTGTCTGTCCTACCAAATAAAGTATCATTGTTGAAGTTAATTAGGCCATGAATATTCCTCAATCCCGCACAACCAGCTTTGTCATCATAGCGATTGTCTATCTATTGGCGACGGCGGTCGGCGTTGTCACCTACGACTATTGCGCCCCTAAGACTGATGCGTTGTGGGCGCTTTTCATGGCGGATTTCGCCGCTACGGTATTCACTTGGGCGATGGGACTCCTCTATCGGAACGTCTCGGTTTACGACCCCTATTGGAGTGTCTTGCCGCCCGTGATGCTCTCGCTTTACGCCCTATTGATGGATCACTTGACTTTACCCGCTTGGGTGATGTTGTTGACGATTTTTGTGTGGGCCATTCGTCTAACGGGCAACTGGGCAGTCACCTTCAAAGGGCTTCGCCACGAGGATTGGCGCTACACCAAGTTCCGCGACACGATGCATCCTTTTTTGTTCCAATTGATTAACTTCTTTGGACTCAACCTTGTGCCGACCATCGTTGTCTTCTTGGCCATGACACCTGCTATCCGTATATTGGAAGAGGCTCCTGAGGCGACACTTTTCACTTGGCTGGGAGCGGCGATGTCGCTTGCGGCAGTGGCGATCCAACATTTGGCGGATACCAGCGCCCACCAATTCCGTAGGGAGCACCCCGGTGAGGTTTGTCGGGTAGGTTTGTGGAAGCATGGCCGACATCCCAACTATTTCGGTGAAATCTTGATGTGGTGGGGTATATGGGTTCAGTCACTTACTATGCCTATCAATTGGACCATAGTGGGGGCTGCCGTAAACACGTTGCTCTTCCTTTGCGTCAGCATTCCTTTGATGGAGAGTCGCCAGATGAAGAATAAACCTGACTACGCGCGGTACCGCAAGGAGACGAGGTTGTTTATTTAGGTCGTTTCCCGTAGGATTGATTGATATTCGATGCTCCATATACGAGCGGATATTCCAAAGCGGTAGGTTCTTCGAGGGTTTCCGCAAAGGTTTACCTTCGAACATACATTTGGACGAAGATCATAATGGATCGCCTTCAAAAGCACGTGACCGATGGCGCATCGGGTATTGAAAACGATGATTGGTGATTATTTTATCGGCCGGCGGGATCTACCTGCCGGTCGTTTGTGAAACATATCGTTATGTTTAATTTTGCGAATAAAATTAATTGTTATGAGTTTAGAAGAGAAAATAGAAAAAGCGAAGGCTCTCGCGGAAAAGAACGGACTTCGTTTTTGGAAAAGGTGTGAGAATAATTCCGGCGACGAGTTGTTTCTTGCTAAACCAAAATGCAATTACAAATTTTACGGATATCCACGAGTAATAGTATTCGAAGGAGATACGCCTTCTCTTTTAGATTACTTTATTGGAGGTAAATTGTTTTTACATTAGCGAGCTTTTTTAACGATAGAGTCGATTATTGAAATATCGATTAATAACCTGTCTACTCTGCACACCTTCAATGTTCCATTAACGATTTTATCAAAAGGAATGTTCATATAATCATTGCTTTGAGGATCGTAGAATAGTATTTCCTTTCCAACATTTTCAGCTACGATAATATGTCCCATATCTTCATCGTAGTCCCATTCAATCGTGTATCTTCCGTTTTTGATTTCCTTTTCAAGTGCCTTCTCGCTTAATTCTTTTATTGTATTTACTTGAGGCTTGCCTCCGTCTGCTTTCTTCCAAATTATTGAGGAGTCTGCCGACAAACGTGCTGACGGATGTTTTGGATCATTTTCCACCAAATTAAGAGCCTTGACATCGAACCCCCTTCGTCTCATCTCGTATGCCACAACGCAACATTGACAATTGTTATATGATTTTATATCGTTAATAATTGAACTTGTCGCTTTGTCCATTGACATTGGGTCTCCCTTTTTTATTCCGAGAGCGTTTTCGAGTTCTATGTTGTTTTTTATTTGTTCAGCACTAAAAACAACGTCATTGGATTTGTTTTTAGCAAACGCATTCTTTGCCTTGTTTTTACCATTCCTTCCTTCGTTGGCGAAATTAGAAAGATTTCCGTTGTTTAATGAACTACGAGAATTTGCGTTTAGCATTTCCCGGTTGTCCTTGATGAAGTACGGAGTCTTTATTAGAAACAAAAAAAGCCCGAATTCGGGCTTTTTTTATGAATGATTATCTCCTTTACAAACTCATCTTATAGATGTTGTGTACATCCTCTTTGTACAATGGCTTGAAATTGCCTGCGAATCCGTTGCCTACGCATTTGGCAGCCATCTCCGCCAATGGAGCGTTGCCGATACCCAACTCGGTAAGGGTAGCGGGTTGTCCGATGGTGTTGAAGAAGTCGCGGAGTTTGTCGATGCCGCGGTGGATGGTCTTCTCGATGTCCCTGTCCATGGTCACCTCCATCACATTGGTAGCGAATTGTAGGAACATCTGAGGATTCTCTTTGTAAACATATTTCATCCAATTAGGGGTGAGTACCGCCAAACCAGCTCCGTGCGGAACACGGTCGTCGTGCGCGCTCAACTCATGCTCCATGCCGTGGCAACCCCAATCTTGGATGCGGCCGCAGCCCAAGAGACCATTGTGTGCGAAACTTCCGCCTAGTGCCACCTCCGACCATGCGTCGTAGTTTTTAGGATCCTTCATGAGGATCAATGCATTGCGCATGATGGTCCGAAGGGTCGCCTCGCAGAGTGAATCGATCAACTCGGTATGGGTGGTTTGCGTGAAATAGCGCTCGAAAATGTGGCTCATCATATCGGTCACGCCATTGGCGATTTGGTTCTTAGGCAACGTGAAGAAGATCTCTGGGTTGATGACGCTCACCACTGGACGGATCTTTTGACTGGTGAAGCCCAACTTCCTGCCCTTGTAGGTAATCACTGCGTCAGGACTAACCTCGCTACCAGCGGCAGGGATGGTCAAAACGGTAGCGATAGGCAATACGTTGCTTGGCTCGCCGCCCTTCTCGAAGAAGGACCATGCGTCCGCCTCATAGAAACCGATGGCGATGGCCTTGGAGGTGTCGATGACGCTACCGCCACCTACTGCCAAGATCATCTGGACTTGCTCCTTCTTGGCGATCTCGATACCCTCCAACACCTTCTCGTAAGTAGGGTTGGCTTGTATGCCTGATAGTTCCACATAGGCGATGCCGGCCTCCTTCAAAGAGGTGGTCACATCATCGTAGACACTGTTTTTCTTGATGCTACCGCCGCCATAGACGAGCAATACCTTTTTCGCGAAGGGTTGAATACGTGCGCCGATCTTCTTTTGTTGATCCTTTCCGAAGCATAGCTTCGTGATACATTGAAATGAAAAGTTATCCATGTTTTAATTGATTAAACATTTATACTGTTGCAAAAGTAAATATTAAATTCTTATCTCTTAACGCTTAGTTGTTAAATATAGTCTCAATTCCCTGCTCCACATGCTTCAACCTCACCTCCACGCCAAACTTTTGGGCGATGTGTTCCGCTAAATGTTGCGCGGAATAGACGGAGCGGTGTCTGCCACCCGTGCAGCCGCAGGAGAACATCAGGGAGGTGAATCCCCGGTCGATGTAGCGTTGCACATGCGCGTCCGCCAAGGCGTAGATGTGTTCCAAAAATTGAGAGATCTCGCCATTCTCCTCCAAGAATTCAATCACGGGTTTGTCCAGACCGGTCATCGGCTTGTATTGATCGTATCGGCCAGGGTTGTGGACCCCTCGGCAGTCGAAAACGTAACCGCCACCATTGCCGGAGTCGTCCGTAGGGATTCCTTTTTTGTAGGAGAAACTGAATACTTTGACCACCAAAGCCTTGCTCTCCTCCGCGCTTTTCTTCTGAAATTGAGGGAGTTGGGTAATCTCTTGTAAAACATTCGTCAAGTAGGGCAACTCCTTGTAATCGTTCTTCGCTAATAAACCCTTCAGATTCTCCAGGGCGAAAGGAATGCTCTCGATGAAATGAGGCTTCTTCTCGAACAGCCCGCGGAATCCGTATGCCCCCAGCACTTGGATGGTGCGGAAGAGTAGGAAGATAGCGAGTTTTTGTTTGAAATCCGCCTCGTCGATATCGGCGTATTTCCGGGCGGCGGCAATATAGGTTTGTATGATCTCCTCCCGCAAATCCTCGGGGAAGTTAGCCTTTGCTTGCCATGCGAAAGAGGCGAGGTCATAGTAGATCGGTCCTTTTCTTCCTCCTTGAAAATCAATGAAGTAGGGCTTCCCCTCCTTGATCATCACGTTGCGTGATTGGAAGTCCCGGTAGAGGAACGTATGGCTCTTTTCCCGCAAAATCAAATCGCAGAAGTGCTCGAAATCATCCTCTAGTTGAGGCTCCGAGAATTCAATGCCTGTGAATTTCAGAAAATCATATTTGAAGTAATTCAGATCCCAAAGGATCGAACGGCGGTCCATCTCCGGGATAGGGTAGCAGCATGTGAAGTCAAGCCCCTCCGCCCCTTTGAATTGCATGTCGGGAAGCAAGGCGATCGTTTTGAGGATCAACTCCCGCTCCTCGGTGCTGAACGTTCCGCTCTTCACGCCGCTTTGAATCAGGCTGAAAAGGGAATCCTCTCCCAAATCCTCTTGTAGGTAGTACAGCTCATCTGCTGACGCGGCGATGACTTTCGGCACATTTAAACCCTTGCTGTAAAAGTGGTTGGCCAACTTGATGAAGGCGTGGTTCTCCACTGTATTAGTGCCCTTCACACCGATCAGGGTGTGGTTTTGTGAGCGTAACCGGTAGTAGGTGCGGTTGGATCCTTCGCCTTTGAGTTTTTGGCAATCGGCCGTTTCTCCTGTCGTTTTCTTGAAGAGAGAGATGATTCCTTCCATTCTGAATGATATGATTTTAAATTTTTTATTTTCTGTTATTAACAAAGATAGTTATTTTTGCATTTATGATTGTTTTTAATACGACATATTTGGTGGCGAAAGGTGCGGAAAGCGCTTTTTTGAAGTGGATGAAGGAGGAATACGCTCCTTTGGTCGCGCAAACAGGTTTGTTGACCAATGGCCGATTATTCAAGGTGTTGGTCAATGAGGATGAAGGTATTACCTATTCTTTGCAATTTGATGCGGAGGGTGTCTCTGAAATGGCTGAGTTCAAAAAGCGTTTTTGGCCAGATTTGGAGAAGAGGGTTTCCGCACGTTTTGGTGAAGCGGTATTGCAGTTCTCTACCTATTTGAAATCCTGTGATCTATGAGTCCATTGAAGAAAGAGGCGACTGAGCGCATCATTCTAGGCATTGACCCGGGAACCAATTTGATGGGTTTCGGCATTGTACGTGCCAAGGGAAATAAGGCGGAGATGGTGGATTTGGGTGTCCTGGATATCCGAAAGGTATCGGATACCTATATGAAGTTGAAGGCGATATACGATAAAATCATAGAATTAGTCGATTACTATCTGCCGGATGAGTTCGCGATTGAGTCACAGTTTTTCGGGAAGAATGTCCAATCCATGCTCAAATTGGGTAGGGCGCAGGGGGTGGCCATCGCGGCGGCCTTGCAGCGTGACCTTCCGATTGCCGAATATGCTCCGTTGAAGATAAAGATGTCCATCACGGGTAATGGTGCGGCAACCAAGGAGCAGGTGGCTTCGATGTTGCAGCGTCAATTGAATATCCCTGATGAGGCGATGCAGCAGCACTTGGACGCAACCGACGCTTTGGGCGTCGCCTTGTGTCACTTCCACCAAATCAACCGTGTGGTGCCGGAGAAGCATTTCACCTCTTGGAAAGAGTACGCCGCCAAAAACGAGAAGCGGGTGAGCGGTTGGAAGGAGTTTGTCGAAAATAGAAAGAAAAAAGAAGAGGAATGATATACAGTAGGATAGAGACAGACGAGGTGATTCGTCGATTGGAAAGTGTGCGTTTGGACTGCGCTCGATTCAAGGGAGTCAGCGGTTCGGATGAATCGTATGCTTTTTTGCATGTGACGGATCCGATGCTTTCGTATTCCCAACAGGCGGATGCGCTTTTCCAATTATTGAACCATTGGATGACGGGACGGAATCGTACCCAAACGACTGTCTTTGTTCGATTTTTCCTAAGTGACGCAGCCAATCAGGAGGAGGATGTGACTCGTCGTTGGCAGGAGATGGGAAGCGAGGCTGCTCTCTCCATTATCCAACAACCGCCCTTGGATGGCACGAAGGTGGCGGCTTGGGTTTACGCGGTTTCTGGCGCCCAACTATGCGTTTCGGGTCCAATGGTGGCTGCCCGTATAGGCGACTACACCCATTATTGGCACACGAACAAGACGCTCCCTGAGGGTGATTCGCTCTCACAAACGGGAAAACTTCTGGAAACATACGAGCAGGTTTTGTCAAGTGTGAATTGCACCTTGCCCGACCATTGTGTGCGTACTTGGTTCTTTGTCCAAAATGTTGATGTGAACTATCATGGCGTTGTGGTCGGAAGACGGGAGAATTTCGCCCGCATCGGCCTTACGGAGAAGACTCACTATATCGCCAGTACCGGTATCGAGGGAAGATCCGCCGATCCGAAGGCGCTTGTCAAGATGGATGCCTACGCGGTGGCTGGGTTGCAGCCGAATCAGCAGCAATATTTGTATGCGCCAGATTATTTGAACCCTACCCACGAGTATGGCGTCACCTTTGAGCGTGGCGTGAAGGTGAAGTATGGTGACCGAGGTCACTTGTTCATATCGGGAACCGCTAGTATCAATAACAAGGGCGAGGTGGTACATGTCGGCGATATCCGTAAACAGACCGAACGGATGTGGACCAATGTGGAGCAATTGCTGATGGAGGGTGGCGCGTCGTTTAACGATGTGGTGCAGATGTTCGTTTACATTCGGGATGTGGCCGATTACAAGGTGGTGAATGATCTGTTCGAAGCGCGTTTCCCGATGGTGCCGAAGATCATATTGCTGGCACCCGTATGCCGTCCCGCATGGTTGATCGAGATGGAGTGCGTCGCGGTCGTGAAGGAGAAAAATCCCCTATTTGCGGCTTTTTAACCACATCCTCCCGCAATCGCTTTGTATATTTCCTAAAAACATATAAATTGCGAAAGGTTTCATTATCCTAAATAATAGCTTATGGCAAAGGAAAAATTTCTTTTAGAATACTCTTTCGGACATGTTTCCGCATCTGTTCTGTGGAATAGTATCAGCACCGCATCTGGGCTCTCTTGCTGGTTTGCGGACAAGGTCACTTTGGAGGACGATGTCTTGAATTTCATGTGGGGAAAAACTGAGGTTCAGAAGGCGGAGGTGTTGCAACATCGTAATGGATTCTACGTGCGATACCATTGGTTGGATGATGAGGAACCCAAGAGTTATTTCGAGTTAAAGATTCTGTGTGACGAGTTGACGATGGATGTCATATTAGTCGTGACGGATTTCTGTGAGCCTGGCGAGAAAGGAGAGGCTATTGAATTGTGGGATAATCAAATCGCTTCGTTGAAAAAGACATTGGGTGCGTAAGTTTTTTTGTAACTTTGTACCCTATATAATTGAGAGATGCGCTTAAAGAGATTATATTCATTCTTGCTGAAAGATTTTGTTGGCACCTTGGGAGCGACATTCTTTGTCTGTCTCTTCATTGTGTTGATGGAATTCATCTTCCGTTATGTGAATGAGATGGTGGGCAAGGGCTTGGATTATTCTCTCTTGTTCGAATTCTTCATGTATGCGGCGCTCTCGTTGATTCCTACTGCTTTGCCTTTGGCCATCTTGCTTGCTTCGTTGATCACGTTTGGTGGTTTTGGTGAACGTTTGGAACTCTTGGCGATGAAGGCGGCGGGTATCTCGCTCAGCCGAATCATGCGGCCTTTTTATGTGTTTATTTCCACCATTTGCGTTTGCGCTTTCCTCTATTCGGAGTTCGCTATTCCTGTGGTGCAGTCAAAATTGTGGACGATGTTGCTCTCCATGAAATCCAAATCGCCCGAGGTGGAGATTCCGGAAGGCTCGTTCTATTCAGGTATTGATGGCTATAACTTCTATGTCAGAAAGAAGGATAACAAGACAAAATTATTGCAGGACATAAAAATTTACGACTTTTCAAAAGGCTTTGAGAATGCGGTGGTGATGGCGGCGGATTCGGGTCGCCTGAAGTCGTCGGAGGATAAGTTGAGCATGGTGTTGATGCTCTACTCTGGCGAGTCTTTCGAGAATTTGAGGGAGATGAGTTCCGACAAAAAGAATGTGCCATATCGCCGCGAAACCTTCTCTTACAAGGAGGTAGTGATTGATTTTGACGCGAATTACAATCAAATGGACGAATCGGTTCTGACCAACCGTTACATGGGTAAGGACTTGCGTGAATTGACGCATGCCATTGATTCGATGACCAACCATGCCGATAGTATTAGCAGAGCCTCGAAATTGCTCTATTTGCCGCACTATTTCGATCGAGGTCTTCTAGGCAAGAAAGATTTGCATGATGATTTGGAAAACCATACGGAATATACTTTCGAACACCTCACTAGTGAGTATAACGCAGTGAATATGTTGGAGATATACAAGCGATCCATTCGTAACGCCAATCGGTTGAAGATCGATATGCCGTTTGCACAATCTTCCAAATTCGCAGATATGAAGCGTGTCCGTAGATTTGATATTGAACGTCACCGAAAGTTTACTTTGGCTTTCGCATGTCTGGTTTTTTTCTTGATTGGGGCTCCTTTGGGCGCGATTACCAAGAAGGGTGGTATCGGTATGCCGGTGGTGTATAGCATCGCCTTCTTTATTCTCTATTATGTGATAGATAATATGGGTTATAAGATGGCGAGAGATGGCGTGTGGCATGTATGGCAAGGTGTGTGGTTAAGTACATTTGTCCTATTACCATTGGGTATTTTCTTGACGCACGAGGCCTCCATGGACCGATCCATCAACATATCCAATCCGTTTAAGCGGAGGAAGAAAAAGAGTGGAGGAGATGACTCTTCGTCGAAAGAGGAAGCCGCCTCAAACAATGAGTGAAATTAACATTAGCAATATATAACTGAATGGACAAATATAAGTTGGATAGCATAGAAGAGGCTATCGAGGATTTCAAAGAGGGAAAATTCGTGATCGTAGTCGATGACGAAGATCGAGAGAACGAGGGTGATTTCATCACTGCGGCCGAATTGATCACTCCTGAAAAGGTGAATTTTATGTTGAAGGAGGGTAGAGGTGTGCTTTGCTGCCCAGTCACTCAATCTCGTTGCAACGAGTTGAAGTTGGATAAGCAAGTCTTTGATAATACCTCCATGTTGGGTACTCCATTCACTGTGACGGTGGATAAGTTGGAGGGTTGCACCACGGGTGTCTCCGCTGCCGATCGCGCCGCGACTATTCGGGCGTTGGCGGATCCAAAATCCGTCCCTGAAACTTTCGGTCGTCCAGGTCATATCAATCCTTTGTATGCGCAGGACAAGGGTGTCCTTCGTCGTGCGGGACATACGGAGGCTGCTGTGGATTTGGCTCGTCTTGCGGGATTGCAGCCTTGCGCGGCTTTGATTGAGATCATGAACGAAGATGGAACGATGGCGCGTATGCCGCAGTTGATGGAGCGCGCACAAAAGTTTGGCTTGAAGATCATCTCTATCAGTGATTTGATCGCTTATCGCATCAAGCAAGAGTCTTTGGTGGAGAAGGGAGAGACAGTTCATCTTCCTACCAAGTTTGGAGATTTCATGTTGACGCCTTTCCGTCAAAAATCGAATGGTTTAGAACATGTCGCTTTGGTGAAGGGTTCTTGGAAACTGGATGAGCCTATCCTTGTCAGAGTTCACTCCTCTTGTGTGACAGGTGATATTTTCGGATCGCTTCGTTGTGAATGTGGTGACCAGTTGCAAGAGGCGATGCGTCGTATCGAGAAGGCGGGCCAAGGCGTTGTGCTCTATATGAACCAAGAGGGCCGTGGCATCGGTTTGATGAATAAGATTAAAGCCTATAAACTTCAAGAGGAGGGACTAGATACGGTGGATGCCAATGTTCATTTGGGCTTCCAACCTGATGAACGCGAGTATGGCGTGGGTGCGCAGATATTGCGTGAGTTGGGTGTCTCAAAGATGCGTTTGATGACTAATAATCCGGTGAAGCGTATCGGATTGGAGAGCTTCGGCTTGGAGATCGTGGAGAATGTGCCTATCGAGATCAAACCGAACAAGTACAATGAGTTTTATATCAAGACGAAGAAACTTCGTATGGGTCATGACTTGCACCTATAATGGAATTTGCGATGAAACTCGTAATGGAATTGAATAATAAAGTTTAATGTAAAGACAAATAAAGAGATGATTTTAAATGTATTGTTACAAGCGGTTGAGGCTGAGCAGGAAGTGGCTCGCTTGAATCTTTTTGAATTGGCGAAGGCTGGTGGATGGATCATGATCCCATTGCTTCTTCTTTGCATGTTGGCCATCTACATCTTTGTGGAGAGAATGATTGTCATCCGTAAAGCTTCTGTGAAGGATCCTACTTTCATGGATAAGATCAAGGATTATATCAATGAGGGAAAGATTGACGCTGCACTTAATCTCTGCAAGAAGACGGATACCCCATATTCCCGTATGATCGAGAAAGGTATTATGCGTTTGGGACGTCCTATGAACGATGTGATGGTTGCCATCGAGAATGTCGGTAACTTGGAGGTGGCAAAGTTGGAGAAGGGACTCTCTCTCTTGGCGACAACCGCAGGTGGCGGTCCGATGATCGGATTCTTGGGTACTGTGACCGGTATGATCCAAGCCTTCTTTAACATGGCCAACGCTGGCAACAATGTTGATGTGAGTCTTCTCGCTGGTGGCATCTATACTGCTATGGTGACTACAGTAGGTGGTCTTGTGGTGGGTGTCATCGCCTACTTCGCTTACAACTATTTGATCTCAAGAGTCGATAAGGTGGTGAATGATATGGAAGCTCGTTCCATGGAGTTCATGGATATTTTGAACGAACCTGCATAATCCTAAATCCGAGTTAGATATGGCACTTAAAAGAAGAAGTAAGGCCGAAGCGGGTTTCAATATGTCTTCCATGACGGATATCGTCTTCTTGCTGTTGATATTCTTCATGTTGACCTCTACGGTGGTGCATCCGAACGCGATTAAATTGATGCTACCGCAGAGCAAACAACAGACTTCCGCAAAGCCAATCACCCGTGTGACGATTGATAAGGAGTTGAACTATTATGTCGCTTCCGGTAACGAGAAGGAGCGTGCTGTCGCTTTCGAGGAGATAGAACCCTTCTTACAGGCTCAGGTATTGGAGGAACCTGAGATGTACGTGGCCCTCTACGCGGATGAGACAATTCCTTACGGAGAGGTCGTGAAGGTGTTGAACATCGCGAACGCGAATAAATTCAAATTGGTTATCGCTACGAGACCGCAGAAAGATTAACTATGTTGGATAATGAACAGAAACCAAGGCTTATCGCAATAATTGTCACGTTGTTGATCCACTTGTTGCTGATATTGTTCTTGTTGAATATGTACCTCGAGCGTCCCTTCCCTGATACGGAAGAGGGATTGGAGGTGGCCCTCGGCATCGAGTCGTTGACTTCAGGTGCGGATGTGGCCGATGCCGCGCCTGCGTCATCGGCCGCGCAAGAGCCTACGCCTGCTCCACAAACGCCTACTCCAACGCGGGAGTCTTACCAGACACAGAATATCGAAGAGTCTTTGGATATGCCTGATAAGAAACCTGTAAAAACGGAAGAGCAACTGCGTAAGGAACGCGAGGAGCGGGAGAAGCGTGTCGCGGAGGAGAAACGCCAACAAGAGGAGGCTCGCAAGTTGGCCGAGGAGAAGCGTAAGCAGGATAGCATCAAGGCTCGCATTGCGGAGAGGATGAAAGGTCTGCAAGGCGGAGGCGCGGGCGGAAATGGCACTGACGCGAACGCTAATGGTATGGGTGATGGTTCTGGCAGTGGTTCGAAGGGTAATCCTTTCGGACGTGACGGTTCTACCTCTACCCAAGGATCCGCAAGTTCAGGCAGCAACCTCTCTTGGAGTTTGGCGGGAAGATCTTTGAAGGGATCTTTGGCACGACCTGTTTATAGTGCCCAGGAAGAGGGTAAGGTCGTGGTTGATATCAAAGTGGATAAAAATGGTAATGTGATCAATACCAGCATCGGTAGAGGAACCAATATAACGGATGCCTCTGTCTTGAAGGCTGTGCAAGAGGCTGCGAAGAAGACCAAGTTCTCTCCTCGCACGGATGGAAAGGATGGCGACCAGTTTGGTCAGATTACCTATAATTTGAAATTGGAATAAGATGAAAGCATATGTCTTTTTAGCCAATGGTTTCGAAGAGACCGAGGCAATCGCTCCGATCGATGTGATGCGCAGAGCGGGTATCGATGTGGTAACTGTATCTGTAACGGGAGAGGCGATGGTGATCTCCTCCCATAATGTTTCCGTAAAGGCGGACACTTTGTTTGAATCGGCGGATTACGCTGACGCTAATTTGTTGGTGTTGCCAGGTGGTATGCCAGGTACCTTGAATTTAGGTGCGCACAAAGGACTTTGCGACCTTCTGCTTAGCGCCTCCAAAGAGGTGGTGTTGGGTGCGATTTGCGCCGCTCCTTCCGTATTCGGCACATTGGGTTTGTTGAAGGGAGAAAAGGCGACCTGCTATCCTGGTTTTGAGGATAAGTTGACAGGTGCTGAGTTCGTCAAGAGCAAGGTGGTGGTGTCCGGAAGATTCGTGACCAGTTGCGGTGCGGGTGCCGCTATCCACTTCGGTTTGGCGCTTGTAGCCAAGGTCAAAGGGGAGGAATTCGCAGAAAAATTGGCGGTTAGTATGGAATTTGCATAAAAAGTATTATTTTTGCTTAAAATTTATTAAAATATCTAAGTTATGAACAAGAAATTATTAATGTTACTTTTGGCTGGTTTTTCATTTGCAGTACTTCCTTCATGTGGTGACGAGGAGGACGATAACGAACCAACTAAGAATGAGCAAACTAACGGTGAGAACAACCAAGGTGGTGAGAACAACCAAGGCGGTGAGAACAATCAAGGTGGTGAGCAACAACAACCTACAGGTCTTCAATTCTCTGAGATCGGTGGCACTTATAAGGGAAGCCTTTTCGCTGCTGATGAGCCAGATGAGTCGATTCAAGACAATTTGGGTGTAGTTGTTAAGACTGGAGAGAACAACACCATGAGTTTGGCGGTAGAGCCAATCGAGATTTTGGGTATTCCAGTTAATAACATCGCATTTGATGGTATTCTCGCTACTTATAACGCATCTGCTGATGTATGGAACTTCACTGCAACTGGACTGAAGGTTGATTTGGAAGTTGTTCCAGGTGTTATGGTTATCAATGCTGTTGTTGATGTGAAGCAAGGCGTGTTCTCAAAGAACGGTTTGAACTTTACCATCAATGTGAAGACCAACGAAGGTGTTGATATTGATTTGAACTACGCAGGTAAGAAATAATCAGTACCAATTATAAGACCAGAAAGGCGGTTAGGATTTCCTAATCGCCTTTTTCTTTATTCTCCGAAATCGAATTTCAGTTGAGGATCAATTAATGTGAATGACATTCTGTGGTGCTCCGTGGCACCTAACTCCTCTATCGCCTTTCTGTGGTCCTTGGTGGGGTACCCTTTGTTTTTCGCCCATTGGTAGGCGGGATACTCCGCGGCGATCTTATTCATATAGTCGTCACGGTAGGTCTTGGCTAGGATGGAAGCGGCCGCTATGGACATGTACTTGCCATCTCCCTTGACCACGCATTGGTGTGGAATGCCTTCGTATGGTTTGAATCGGTTGCCGTCTATGATCAAATGTTCTGGTTTAACCTTCAAGGTTTCTATGGCTCTGTGCATCGCCAAGAAGGAGGCGTTGAGGATGTTTATTTTATCGATCTCCTTGGCCGACACGATGCCGACCGCCCAAGCGATGGCCTCCGCCTCAATGATGGGGCGTAACTCATATCTACGCTTCTCTGTGAGCTTTTTTGAGTCGTTGAGTAGTTCGTTCTGGAAATCCTCCGGAAGGATCACCGCGGCCGCGAAAACGGGTCCTGCGAGGCATCCTCTGCCCGCTTCGTCGCATCCGGCTTCAATGGCGTGCTCTTTAAGGTAAGGAAGTAACATTTTTATTGTTTTAATAACTCCTTCGCATTCTGGATAGCCGCTTCGGAGAGGGCTGATCCGCTTAATAACTGCGCGATTTCTTTTATTCTATCATCATCTGTAAGCCTCATGATATGCGAAAGGGTGGTTAATTCGTTGTCCTCTTTGTATACCTTGTAGTGGGTGGCTCCTTTTGATGCGATTTGAGGCAGGTGGGTGATGCTGATGACTTGCATCTGTTGGCCCATGTTGCGCATTAGTTCTCCCATTTTGTCCGCCACTTCACCAGATACACCGGTGTCGATTTCATCAAGGATAATGGTTGGCAGCTCTTCCGAATGGCATAGAATGGATTTTAACGCCAGCATGACACGGGAGAGTTCTCCGCCAGAAGCCACATTGGATATAGGCTGCAATGTAGCGTTCTTATTGGCTCCGAAGAAGAATCTGACAGAGTCTGAACCATTGCTGTCCAACTCTTGTAAAGGTTCGACGCGAACCTCCAACTTGGCATTCGGCATGCCTAATTCATGTAAGATATCGTTTATGGCTTGCTCTAATTTCGGCTTAGCGATTATTCTTTTGTTTGAGATCGTATGAGCCAAAGCGGTCAATCTTTCTAGAATCAATTGTATCTCCTTCTCCAATTGCGCTGTGGTCTCTTGGGAGTTGTCCATAGCCGCCAATTGATCATCAAACTCCGCTTCGATTTTTTTCAGTGCGGGAAGATTGTCCACATGATGTTTCTTCTCCAAAGTGTAGATGAGGTCCAATCGTTGGTTCGCCTCCTCCAATCGTTGCGGATCCACCGTAATGTCGGCCAATTTTTGTTCTATCTCTCGGGAGATGTCTTTCATCTCGATCAGGCAACTCTCCAATCGACTACGTGATTCAGAGTAGGACTCGGAAAAGGATTCTATGGATGCGATTGAATTGGCGGCCTCTTTGAGGGAGGAGCAGATGCTCTCGTCCTTGTCTGATAGTAACCACATTGTCTTAGAGAGAGCCTCCTTCAACTCTGTGGTATGGGATAGGGTATTCACCTCCTCTTCCAACTCCACCTGCTCGTTCTCGGAAAATTTAGCCTCTTTCAGTTGGTTCAACTGAAACTCGATGTAGTCGCGGTTGGCGTTCCTCTCCTCCGAAAGGGTGATGAGATCTTTTAATTGCTTTCTTTTCTTGGCGTACTCGTTGTAGAGATTGCGGTACTCCGTCGCATCGTCTTTGAGGTCGGAAAGCGCATCCAACACATGTAGTTGGAATGTGTCTTGATTCAATAACAAGGTCTCGTGTTGGGAGTGTATGTCGATCAGTTGCGCGGTCAGATCCTTTAATGTGGTCAACGCCACGGGAGTGTCGTTCACAAAGGCCCTGGATTTTCCATTGGGCGCAATTTCTCTTCTGATGATGCAAACTTCGTCGTAATCGATATCGTTCTCCTCGAAGAAGGAATTCAAGTGGTATGCGGAAAGGTCGAATTCTGCTTCGACCACGCATTTTTTGGTTTCGTCCCTTAGTGCTTTTGAGTCAGCTCTTTGCCCTTGTATGAGACCTAACGCACCCAATAAGATGGATTTTCCAGAACCCGTCTCTCCTGTTATGACGGAGAACCCTTGATTCCAAAGCACCTCTGTCTTCTCGATCAAAGCGTAATTCTCAACCGATAGTGATTTTAGCATAGTTGGATGTTGTTAGTTCAATAACTCTTGGAACTTGTTGGTCTGAGTTGGCAAGATACTTTGAAGGATGTCGTACACATCCTTTTTTTCCTTGGCAGTCGCAGGTTTGAACATATCCAGCAACTCATTCATTTTAGATTCCACAAATAGTTGTAGTGCGACAGAGTAGGGAACCGCTCTGTTCATCTCTTTTAGATAAGGGAGGTTGTTGTAAATATTGGTTCTACCTTTCTCTGTGCTGTTTACCATCTCATCCAATCCGAATCGGTGGTATTCATACATGATGTCGCGTAGTTTTTTCAAACGCTCGTCTTGGTAATTGCTGACCAAGGCGTATCTGTTTCTATCGCTGTCGAACGCCTTCCATCCGTTATCATCGGAACCTTGTGCCAAAGATACAATCAATTCTGCCTTCTCGAAATAGCGTGAGCCACCGTAACGTCCGAAGGAATCGAAGTTGAGGCCTACGATGATATTCACATAGAATGCGATGGTGGAGAGTAAGTTGTTTTCGTAGACGTTCTCGTTGAACTCGAACTTCTGGTACTGAGAGTAGGTGAATTGAAGGTTTTTGTCCAAGAAATTGAACAACGTGGTGTTGTATCCAGAATTGAATACGGGACGACTCGCTTGAACTTGCAACTGGCCAGAGTAGTGTTCGCCCGCTACCTTTTCAAGTGTGATGACAAAGTTACATTCAATACGTTCTTCATCGGTGAAGGTGGCGTCTGTCCATCTTCTTCCATTGATGAATTCCGTGAGGTCGTTACTGATTTCATTGTATATATCTTTGTTCGTACCCTCGATTTGATCGCTATTGATACGCACATACGCCTTAACGTCTTGGGCGCTTACGGTGAATAGGCCTCCCAAGAGGGCAAAGAGAATAAGTGTGAATTTTATGAAATAGTTTCTCATATTTATTTCTTGTTCATGACTGTTAGCGCATGGTCTATGATGTCCTTTGCCACCTCTTTTTTGGGTTTCAGATCATAGAGAATCTTTTCTCCGCTTCTGTCGAAGATGGTTATTTTATTGGTGTCATGTTGGAAGCAAGCGTTCTTGTCATTCAGTGAATTCATGACGATGAAGTCTAAATTCTTTCGCTCGCATTTGCCTACGGCATTGCTCTCCTCGTTATCTGTCTCCAACGCGAATCCGATCATCAGTTGATTCTTTCGTTTCATCTTGCCTAATGCGGCGGCGATGTCTTGGGTTGGAACCAGGTCCAATTGCATGGCACCTGTCTTTTCTCGTTTGATTTTGTGTTCCGCTTTCTGGGCAGGGGTGTAGTCCGCAACGGCAGCGCAGAGAATCTCGATATCCGCTGTTTCCGCTGCTAGTACAGCTGCCTCGTACATCTCTTGGGCAGATTCCACAGAGATGCGGGTGATATTCGCATGTTTAGGTGCCAAGGTGACTGGTCCAGAAACCAATGTCACTTTCGCGCCTCTTTCCGCGCACTCTTCCGCCAAGGCGTAACCCATCTTTCCTGATGAGTAGTTTCCTATAAAACGGACGGGATCTATCTTTTCGTGTGTAGGGCCTGCTGTAATCATCACTTTTTTTCCCGCAAGATCTTGGCTACTTTTGAAAAATCGCTCCACATACGCCGCGATAGCTTCAGGCTCCGCCATTCTTCCCTTACCGGTTAGTCCGCTGGCGAGGAATCCCTCCTCTGCGTCAATGATGTGGTTGCCACGTTCCTTCAACAGCGAGATGTTCTTTTGTACTGCAGGGTGGGCGTACATGTCTAAATCCATGGCTGGGGCCAAGAATACAGGACATTTAGCGGATAGATAGGTGGTCAGTAACAAGTTGTCGGCAATGCCATTGGCCATCTTACCGATGGAGTTGGCGGTAGCTGGTGCGATCACGTATGCGTCGGCCCAGATGCCAAGAGAAACATGGCTGTTCCATTCTCCATTCTCAGGATTGAAGAAATCCACAAGAATAGGATTCTGGGAAAGTGTAGCCATGGTGAGTGGCGTGATGAACTGTTTGGCCAAAGGGGTCATTACCACTTTGACATTTGCGCCTCTCTTCTTGAATTCCCTCGCCAATGTTGCGCTCTTGTAAGCGGCTATTCCGCCGGTTACGCCGACTATGATATTCTTGCCGTTCATGTTACTTAGTTGTTTGTGGTGGTTTCGTCCAATGGTTCATCTTCCTCGAATTTTCTCTTCAAATCCGGGTATAGATTCCATCCGAGAATAGCAAGACATGCTAAAATTCCTGCAAGAAAACCTCCCGCGATGATTCCTTTTAGCTTACGCATCTTGTCGTTTGGAAGAGGAAGTCTAGGTTCGTCAATGATTTGTATCAAAGGTGTCTCTTTGGCCAAATCCATTTTCAACACTTCGATGTTTTTGATCATCTCCGTATAGGTAGTGGAGAGAATCTGGATGTCAGTGTCGATTTTGTTCTTGGCCACATTCACAAATTGGCCATTCGCATCTCTGTTCGCATCGCTGTATGCGGCACGTCGAGCTAAGCATTGGTCCAAGTTTTTCCTGACGGAATCAGCTTTTGATTGAAATGATTCCACATTCTTTCTGGCAAGAGCTGTTTTAGTGTAAATGTAAAATTCGGAAACAGCGTTTAGGTGTGCCTCGGAGAATGATTTGGCAAAATCTTCGTCCGTGTATGAGAATGTATACTCCATGAAAGAGAGTTTCTTATCTCTTCTGGCCACTGCGATATTTTTCAGAATCATTGAATGCGCTTTTTCCATCAGTATACTATCTTGCGCACGGCTGAATGACTCTCTTGTTTGACCAATAGGGAAGGATACGTCACAAACGGATACCACGCCGTCTTTCCCCTGCTTTTTGGTTCCTTGTTCACATCGGGATCTAATGCTGTCGCAGATCAATGAATATTCCATGAATGTGATGGAGTCTCCGTGGTAACATATAGGGGAAAGAAGCGTTTTCTCCACTAATGAGTTGGACTTTAACAGTTCTAAGACATTGTCGCCGGAAAAGGCGTCCATGTTGCTTCCTCCCATGTTGAGTAGTGTGGTTAATCCGCCTAATCCCGCTCCGGAAGAGGAAGATCCTCCCACCGTGAATGTATAGTGGGATTTGTAGGAAATCGGTCTGTTATATGCATAAATTAGGCCAATAATTCCACCTAGGATTCCGGCGATTAAGATAATCCATTTTTTTCGCCATAAAATATTGATGCACTTCTTTATGCTTGCCAATATGTCTTTGAGGGAGACTTTGTTCTCCGCTGTCTCTTCTTCATTCAGGGATTGGATCAACTCTTCTATATCGTTCATGTTATTTGTTTTTGGTGACTGATATTGCGGTTACTACTACCGATGACATAGAGACAACAGAACTCATGACGGTGACAAGGAAAGCGGTTTTCTCTTTGTTGTCGGATGATTTGTCTAATTTTTCCGGAACAAAAATGTGGGATCCCGGTTTTACCTCCGGATAGTTCTTCATCCATAAGAAGTGTTTGGTAGAGGCAATTCTTCCATTTGGATAGGCTACATAAACGGAACTTTTCTTGGCGTTGCTGGTGAATCCTCCCGCTCCTCTGACGTATTTGCGAAGTCCTTTGTCTCTGAAAACCTCTTTGCCTGGTACTTGGATACTACCTGCGATTGTGATTGTTTGTAGTTCTTGCGGAATAAAGATGATATCACCATCCTTGATTTTCAAATCGGTATCTTCATCTCCTGGATGCTTGATGATTTTGTCCAAACGAATGCCGACAAGATCTTGTCTGTCGTTGATTTCCTGTTTGATCTTGTTTAGTGTCATTTCATCTTCCGCATTGTTCAACATCTCGATGATTTTCAAATCTCGACGTTTCTCCGCCTCTGTGCGGTTGGCATTGCGGATTAGGAAGGCTCCTTGTGGGTAAGCGAAATGGGTCAGACCACCTGCGCGAGCAAGCACATCGGAAATTTTCTCGTTTTTGTTGGTGATGGCATATACACCAGGTTGTTTGGTCTCTCCTGTGATTTGGATAGTTCCCAAATTCTCGTAACCTTCTAGCGTACGTACGGTGATTTGATCGTTTGGCATCAGCTTGAAATCCGCGTCGGCGCCATTCAAATCTCTATCTACGGATAAGACAAAAACTTCTGCTTTTTGGTCGCTAGCTTTTAGTGTCTCTGCGTTCTTGACTCTGCGGACTACCTCAATTTTCTCCGTATTGGCGTTCTCTTCAAAACCTTTGGTCAAGAAAAGGATGTCACGAAGCGTCGCATTCTCGTAATAAGGGAAGACGCCAGGCGCGAGGACTCTACCATAAACAGAGATGTTTTTCTTGTAGTCGAAGTCGTCCTTTCCACCGATGGTGACAATATCTTCTTTCCTCAGTTCGAGGTTGAAGCGGCCCTCCATCAAATCTTTCACGTTGAAAGAGACGATTTCCGGGGTGAGATCCTCCTGAAGACGAACCACTGTGGCGCTCTCCATGAAAGCGTCCTCTGTCAAGCCATTGGCCTTTGAGACCAAATCTTTGAGTGTCATCTTTTCTTCCAATGCGTAAGTGCCTGGGCGGAATACACTTCCTAGGATTTGCACGCGGTTGCTGTACTTGTCCAGCATTTTGCTAATCTGATAAACATCTCCGGATGCTGGGGCGAACATGCCGAACAGCTCTTTGGAAACATCCGCCACGCTCTTCTCTCCGTTCATGCTACGTGTCACGACAACTCGGTCGGTATAGGCTTCGTCAGTGAACCCGCCGCAGTATCTCAAAAGATCATTTAGGCTCTCTCCTTTTTTCAATTCATATATGCCTTCTCGTTTCACCTCTCCGTTGACGGTCACTCGGTTCTCATAAGTGGAGACTTGAATGACGTCTTGGTCTTGTAGGGAGGTGTTGTCTGGTGTCGTTCCGTTGATAAAGAACTCGTAGAGGTCCACTGTGGCGATCTCCTTGCCAGCACGGATGACCTTGATGTTACGCATAGTACCATTCTTGGAAGGACCGCCGCATGCGCTCAAGGCGTTGAAAACGGTTGAAACCGATGAGATGGTGTAACTGCCCGGAGTGGTCACTTCTCCCATGATAAATACTTTGATGGAACGTATCTTGTTGAGGGATAGTGTGACGGAAGTTCTGCCAGAACTGATGGAGTTGTAGATGGAACCCAATTTTTTCTTGATGGTGTTCTCCGCCTCTTCGATGGTTAGTCCGCTTACTTGCGCGACGCCTGCGTTAGGGATACGTATACTTCCTTCTTTGCTGACAGTCAGGTCGTAGGTGGCTTCCGCCATACCGAATACGTCGATGTGTAATTCGTCGTTAGGACCTATGCGATAGTTACGTGGTGTGGCCACAGATTGACTTGGCTCGAAAGAGATTCTTCCGCTATTGAATAGCGCGCTTCCGAATATTCTGTTGTCTCTGTTGGAGTGCTCACTAATTTTTTCGCTGATTTCGGTCTCTTGAATTTTTTTCTCCGCTTCTTTCACCTCCGTGGTAGCGCTGCTGTGTGTCTCTGCCTCGTTGATACGGGTTTTTAGTTTTTCCCATTCCGCAGCTGGCATCTTTTTGGTATGTGCCATTCTTTCCACATCTGCTAGGGTGTAACCTGCGTTGGTGTATTTTGTCACGAAATCAGATATTTGAGTATCAGATAGTTGATCCACTTTTACCGTGTGTATGTTGCTGAGCGAAATGGTGGCCGCTTGCGCATACATGAATGTTCCCAAAAGCAATCCTGTGATAGCACTGAATTTTTTTATCATAAATCTCTATGTTATATTCTCACTAATGTTTATACTCGTTTCAATCTACAAAAATAGGTCAAATATTTTAGAATTCATAGGATTTAAATACTTATTAACTTTCTGGTAAAGTCTCTTTGTGGTGGGAATTGGACGGGGTTGCCTATTCATCGGAATTTTGGTAATTTCGCGTCTCGAAATAGATTGTTTTATGATTTCAGTAGATGGCTTGACGGTCGAATTCTCGGGTTCGACGCTATTTGAAAATATCTCGTTCCAGGTGAACGAAAGTGATAGAATTGCCTTGATGGGTAAAAATGGTGCGGGTAAATCTACCTTGCTGAAGATCCTCGCGGGTGTGCAGAATCCTACGCGTGGTTCAGTGACAGCTCCAAAAGGAACTGTGATCGCCTATTTGCCGCAACATCTGATGACAGAAGACCATCGTACGGTGTTCGAGGAGGCTTCATTGGCGTTCTCCGAACTTTTCGCGATGGAGGCGGAGATAGAACAGCTTAACAAAGAGTTGTCTGAACGTACTGATTACGAGAGTGATAGTTACATGGAGCTCATTGAGAAGGTCTCCACTTTGAGTGAGAAATTTTATTCCATCGAGCAGACCAATTACGAAGCGGATGTAGAGAAGACTTTGTTGGGTTTGGGCTTTTCCCGCGATGATTTCAATCAGCCGACTAGCGCTTTCAGTGGTGGTTGGCGTATGCGCATTGAATTGGCGAAGATTTTGCTCCGCAAACCAGATGTCATCTTGTTGGATGAGCCGACCAACCACTTGGACATCGAGTCCATCCAATGGCTGGAGGAATTTTTGGTGGAGAGTGCCAAAGCGGTGATCGTGATCTCCCATGACCGTGCTTTCGTGGACAATATCACTACCCGTACCATCGAGGTGACCATGGGCCGTATCTACGACTATAAAGTGAATTATTCACACTATCTGGAACTTCGTAAAGAGCGTCGTGAACAACAACAAAAGGCTTTCGATGAACAACAGAAAATGATTGCTGAGACCAAGGAATTCATCGAACGGTTTAAGGGAACATATTCCAAAACATTGCAGGTGCAGTCTCGTGTGAAGATGTTGGAGAAGTTGGAGATTTTGGAGGTGGACGAAGAGGACACCTCCGCTTTGAGATTGAAATTCCCGCCATCACCTCGGTCGGGTAGTTATCCTGTCATTGCGGATCGTGTGGGTAAATCATACGGTGATCATTTGGTTTTCAAGGATGCCTCATTCACCATCGAACGTGGCGACAAGGTGGCCTTCGTGGGTAAGAATGGCGAGGGAAAATCCACGATGGTGAAGTCGATCATGGGAGAAATCGAACATGATGGCACCTTGACCTTGGGACACAATGTGATGATTGGCTATTTCGCTCAAAATCAAGCCTCTCTGTTGGATGGCGAGTTGACCGTGTTCCAAACCATCGACGATGTGGCGAAGGGGGAAATCCGAAATAAAATCAAGGATTTGCTGGGTGCCTTTATGTTTGGCGGAGAAAACTCCACCAAGAAGGTGAAGGTCCTTTCTGGCGGCGAACGCACCCGTTTGGCGATGATCAAGCTCTTATTGGAACCAGTGAACTTACTCATCCTCGACGAGCCTACCAATCACTTGGATATGAAGACCAAGGATATCTTGAAATCGGCTTTGAAGGATTTCGACGGCACCTTGATTGTAGTCTCCCACGATCGTGATTTCTTGGATGGTTTGGTGACGAAGGTCTATGAATTCGGCAACAAAAAAGTGACCGAACACCTCGATGGCATCTATGAGTTCTTGAAAAAGAAGAAGATGGACAGCCTACGGGAAATCGAACGAAAGGGATGAAGATTCTGTTCGGTCTGCTGTAGGGGACGCTTTGAAAAAACGCCCCTACAGCAGATCGCCTCTTACAATATCGGAATACTGATACCCGTAATCTTCCTGTACAAATCCAATGCGTAGATATCAGTCATACCTGAGATATAATCCAGTACGGCGATGATCCGTTTGTATGGATCCTCATCCTGTGTTTCGTATTGTTCCGGAATGCGGTCGATGAGTTGTCTGGAGTAGGCTTTCTCCGGATTGAATACTGCGTTGATCACTTTGTCGATCAGGGTGTAGATGATGTTGTAACCGGCGATTTCAATGTCCATCACCATGTGAGATCGGTAAATCTTTTTAAGAGAGACCTCTTGACACTTTTTGTATGCGTTCTTCACATTTTCAGACACGTGGTCGATGAGTGAACCGGTAAAGGTGCCGGATAGGATCGCCTCCTCGTTTTCCGTGAACACCCTTGAACATTCTTCCACCAAAACGCCGATGACTGAAGAACGGAGGTATGCGATTTGCTCATTCTCATCCTCCACATCATCCATGTGAGCGCGTTTCCTTTCCACTTGATCATCCGAGAAATAATTGAGCAATAGGTTTTTCGCCTCGTCGACGCTTAACAAACGGAGTTTGTGGGCATCCTCGATATCCATGATTTCATAACAAATATCGTCGGCCGCCTCCACCAGATAAACCAGTGGATGTCTGGCGTATTTGCCCTCTTCCAATTCAATCAAGCCCAAATCGTCAGCCAGCTTTTTGAAGTCAGTCACCTCGCTTTGGAAGAATCCGAATTTCTTCTTCTTCGCGGAGACATAATCCGATTTATAAGGGTATTTGACAATAGAGGCGATGGTGGAGTAGGTGAGGACGAAACCGCCTTTTCTTCTTCCGTTGAATTGATGTGTCAATAGTCGGAAGGCGTTGGCGTTACCCTCGAAATGAATGATATCGTTCCACTGACTATCTGTGAGGTGATACTTCTCTTTTAGAATTTGTCCCTCACCCTCTGAAAAATAGGAGGAGATGGCTGTCTCTCCGGAGTGACCGAAGGGTGGGTTGCCCATATCGTGCGCCAGACATCCCGCAGAGACGATGGCTCCGATTTCGGATATGCAGTCGGGCAAGGATGGTCCATGCTTTTCCTTTAAGATTTTGGCGATGCTATTGCCCAGGGAACGTCCCACGCAAGAGACCTCCAAACTGTGCGTCAAACGGTTGTGGACGAAGATGCTGCCCGGAAGTGGGAATACTTGTGTCTTATTTTGTAGTCTTCGGAATGGAGCGGAGAATATGAGCCTATCGTAATCCCGTTGGAATTCCGTGCGGTCTTGTTTTTTATCATCGTGATAATTCTCCAAACCAAAACGTTTGGTGGTGATAAGTTTGTTCCAATCCATCATGATAATTAAGAGTTATGAAACGTTAGTTCGACGTAGTCAATTAAGAGTTAAGAATTAAGAGTTGGCTAACCATTTGTTCAGTTCCTCCACTGTTGTGTCGCGTTGCGCGGCGTAACTTCTTTTTTGGTCTTCCGCGATCTCTCCCACCATAAAGTAGAAAGATTGCGGGTGCGCGATGTGTAGGCCACAAATGGAAGCGTTGGGCCGCATGGCGCAGTTTTCTGTCAGTTGAATGCCTATTTCCGACAGATGAATGGCGGCGTCCACCTCTTTGAGAAGCGAGATGTCTGGCATGGCGGGATAGCCAAAGGCAGGGCGGATGCCCTCACGTCCTGTTATCTTCCCGTATCCCCAGTATCGGTTCCTTGATTGTTCGTGGAGCCAATCCGCGGTAGCCTCCGCCAAACGGTCGGCCACACTTTTGATCAAAATGGAGGTGTAGTCGTCTCCCTCTTCCCGTAGGCGTTCGGCCCATTCGTCTCCTCCGTGGACGGTGACGGCGAAAATGCCGATATAATCCGCTGTAGGGGAGATGAAGTCCGTCATGGAGAGACAGCAATTATTGCGTTCGCTGGGATGTTGCTGCCTTAGCATAGGCAAAAAGAGCGGAGTGCCCTCTATCTCTTGGATGAAGATGCCATCGTCCATGCTTTTCGCTTCGGAGTAACAGAGCATGGCGGAGATGGAGAAGATATTTTCGCTGACGCCTTCCCGTAATACCTCTTGCGCGTCTCGCATCAATTTATAAGCCTCTTCCGCCTTCCTTTTCTCTTCGGGGCGGTAGCGGAGCAACCATTGTGTTTTACAGGCCTCACAGTCGCATAGCGACTCCAATCCTTCGTAATTACCCGTCATTTTCCAAGCGTGGAAAAAGAAACGCCAATCGATTCGGGGAAGGATTTGGCTGATCTCCACGTTTTCGAAGATCTTTTTTCCGAGGAAGGAGGGTGTGACGGGTTGGTACATATTGCTTTAAAAAGAACATTCCCCACATTGCCTGTGTAGGAAATGGAGGGAATGTTAGGTCTATACGATTAAATGGCGCTCTCTTGGGCTCTTCTTGCCTTTAACTCAGTAGTGATTTGGTCCATCTTCTTTTGGCTGAGCGGGTAGAGCAACATAGAAGCCGCACCTAATACCGCGATGATCGCAGGTATCCAGCTCATCAATTGAATGATGCCCGGAACGGCGTTTTGGATTGCCAATGAATCGAGTCCGTCGTATCCGTATATGTCTAATACAAGACCAATCAATGCGCCAGCGATACCTCCACCAAATTTCGTGGCGAAAGATCCTGCTGAGTAAACCAAACCTGTCGCGCGTCGGCCGTTTGTGTATTCTGAATAGTCGGCGGCGTCACCCAACATGGCGAAGAAGAGCGTTGGCATAATGGCGGCGGCGCACTCGGATAGCGAACCGATCGCAAAGATCATGGTGGTGTCTTGTGGACCACAGAAGGCCAACAATGAGTTGATGCCGCCAGATACGATCAATGCGGCGATGAAGAGATTTTTCTTGCCCATCATGTTGCTGAGAGGGGTGGTGATGGCGGCACCTATGATGGATGCGATCATTAAGGCGGTCATGTAACCTCCGGCCATCAATTGGTTATGGACATAGTGGGTGAAATAGATCACTGTGATGCCCTGCTTCATGTTGTTGTAGATGTTGAATATCAATCCTACGATAAGCAAAATAACCCAAGGTTTGTTCTTGATTAGATTCACCAAATCCTCCTTGATGCTGTTTTTCTGCGTCGTAGGAGGCGTCACTCTCTCTCTTGTGTAGTAGAAAGTGATGAAGAGGCAAAGGATCAAGACAATGGACAAACTGGCGATCGCGTTCCTGTAACCGACGCGTTGGTCGATGATGGTGATGTTCTCTTGAGAGATGGTTGGCTCGCCCTCAACGATGAAGGTGTAGGGTTGATTGGCCTCCATTGAGAAACTCTTGCCGACGGTTGGCGAGTCTGTCTCGTCTCCATCCATGACAAAGGTGGCGACGCCGCCATTGGTTTTGATGTTGACATTTTTCACGTCGTTAGGGGTGGATACTGTCACCTCGAATTTCTCCTGGTCTAGTTGTTTGATATCCATGGATGGATTGATGTTGCCGAAGTAGGCCACCAAGAAGAGCAACAATCCTTGCACCAACATACCACCTGCGAAGGCTCCGACCATACGGAAAGATCCGATGCTGGTACGTTCCTTGTCGTCATCTGTCATCACGGCCATTAGGGCGCCGTAAGGGATGTTGTTGGCGGTGTAAATACAGGTGAATAAAAGATAGGTACAAAGCGCATAAGCGATTTTCGCTTTCATGGACCAATCTTCCGGACAGACATAGAGTAGGGTGAGAATAACGCCCAAAGGGATGGCTGTCCATAAAATCCAAGGGCGGAATTTTCCGTGTTTGGTCTTGGTTCTATCTCCGATTACACCCATGAATACGTCGCTGATTCCATCTGTGGTCCTTGCGAGTAACATCAACGAGGCTACGATTCCAGGAGCCAAACCGAAAACATCCGTGTAAAAAATGAGAAGGAATGCGGAGACGCCGCGCCATGCGATGTTGGCGGATGCGTCACCCAAGGCGTAAGCCACTTTTTCTTTAATTGATAATTTTTCTCTCATGTTGTGTCTTTAGTATTAAATACGAATTCAAATTATTAGGAAACACTTATATTCTATCTAATAATGCTACCTCAATCTTTTGAAGAAGCTGGTCATCAGTTCGGAACATTCCTCCTGCAACACCCCGGAGACAACCACACATTTCGGGTGGAGGGCATTAGGGGCGATGATGGAGTAGCCTCGTTTGGGGTCGGACGCGCCATAGACAACTCGGCTGATTTGAGCCCAACCGATGGCCCCCGCGCACATGGTACATGGCTCGACGGTTACGTATAAGGTGCAGTCTGTCAAATATTTGCCTCCCATGTAATCTGCCGCCATGGTGATGGCTTGCATCTCCGCATGGGCCGTGACGTCGTGCAATGTCTCTGTGAGATTGTGCGCTTTTGCGATGATCTGTTCCCCGTGGACGATGACCGCTCCGATGGGTACTTCGTCTTTCGCTCCTGCTTTTTTCGCCTCAGAGAGCGCTTGCTTCATGAAAAACTCGTCATTCATTGGTTGTCGATGTTGTCAAATAATGTAGGAGTGTCCGCCTCCAACTGTTTGAGTACGGCAAGCATCAATGTTTCACGGCAAAATTTCGCCTTGTTGCTGATTTTGTGTGTCTCGAAAAAACGGTTCAAAGTTCTCATCTCAGCGTCGTTCAAGGCGATACTGATGCGTTGGCTCCTGACCAATCGCTTGCGGTCTGGAACCCTCTTCGCTACTTTGTTTTTCCCTTTCTTCTGAGTTGCCATACTTCGCAAAGTTAGTCTATTTCAACGATATTTAATAGCGTTTCGATCCACTTTGGCTTAATTTTTTGAATTCCGTTTCTTTTTTTGCACGAAAAAGGATAAATTTGCGAAGTGTATATTTTGAATATGATAACAAAAATGTGTAACTAAAATTTGTGGAATATGGATTTTAAGTTAGGAATAAAAAGATTGATGATGTTGTCTTTCGTAGGTGCCTCCTTTTTCGTGGCTTCTTGCGATGACGATATTTTGAATGGCCTAACAGACGCGTTGTCTGAAGGTGATACAGCTGCCGCTTTGAAAGAGGCTTTGAAGATTGGAGCGCAGACTGCCGCCCAAAACTTGGGCAAGGAGGATGGATACTATGGCGATGCTTTGGTGAAAATCGGTATGCCTAAAGAGGTGGCCACTGCTGCGGAGTTGTTGCAGACAGAAGCGGGCAAGACTTTTTTGCAGGCTGCTGGAGCCAGCAACATGGAGCCTGAAAATATTGTGAAGTTGATGAACCGTGCCGCTGAAACCGCCGCCCCTCAATCCGCGGACATCTTTGCGAACGCGATCACCAGTATGACTGTTGCGGATGGTGAGGCGATTTTGTTTGGAAACTACAAAAGTGCCTCCGCAAGTGAAGAGGGCAATGTGACGGCTGGTTTCGGTACCAACCATGCGGCTACTTCATATCTTTATGACAAGACTTATGCGGGATTGCAAAAAACATTCGGTAGTGTGGTAACTGGTACTTTTGATCAAGTTTCTGTTGGTGGAAAGACCATGAATGACGCTTGGAACGGATTTTCTAATGTGTACAATAAGATTGCTGACTTTAAGTCTAGTAGTCAAGGACAGTTGGCGATGATAGGTTTGAAAGCCGGTTTGACAGCCGCTGGTAAGAGCTCTTTGTACAATAAAGTGGATGCCATCCAACCTGTCAACACCAATTTGGGCGAATATGTGACCGGTAAAGCTTTGGATGGATTGTTCACTAAGGTGGCAGACAAGGAGGTGGATATCCGCACCAATGTGGCGGCTCGTACTTCTGAGTTGTTGCAAAAGGTATTTGGCCGTTTGGACAAGTAATGATTTGGTTGCGAAGCGCGTTCAGCGGCCTGGTTGAACTTTTCTACCCACGGATATGTTTGGGTTGCGGCGAGAAGTTATTTCGCGATGAGAGGTTCGTCTGTTTGCAGTGTCGTGCTTCCCTCCCTTTGATACGGGAACATGAGGTGCCGGATAATTTTGTGGAACGGCATCTGTATGGGAAACCCTATATCGAGTCGGCAACAGCGTTGCTGCTTTATCAGAAGGAATCAGTGGTCCAACGAATGGTCCACGAAATCAAATATCATGGTGCCAAAGAGTTGGCTTTGAGTTTGGGAAGGATGCTGGGACGAGAACTCCGTACGGGAAGATTCTCCACGGTGGATGCGATTGTTCCGGTGCCGCTTCATCCCAAACGTTTGAAGTGGCGAGGCTATAACCAGAGCGAGTGGTTCGCGATGGGTTTATCGGAAGAGATGGGAGTGCCGCTTCATACGGATTGGGTGGAAAGAGTGGTGGAGACCACCACACAAACCAAGAAGAATGCGGAGGAACGATGGGAGAATGTGCAAGGCATATTTGCCCTAAAAGAGAATCTTCCTTTGGATGGTTTGGTAGGAAAGCACCTTCTGATCGTGGATGATGTGATCACGACGGGCGCCACGATAATGGCTTGCGCGTCCGCCTTCTCGGGTTTGGAGAATGTGAAGATAAGCGCTGTTTCGATGGCGGCCGTAAATTCACAGTAAACAGTGATTAATGTTAGATTTGAATATTAACTTAAAAATTAGAAATAATGAAGAAGATTAAATTTTTTGCATGCTTGATGGCGTTGTTCGCAGGCTTGACATTCGGATTCTGCGCTTGTGGAAATGATGATGACACGGATACCAACGTACAGGATGATACCACTAAGCCATCCCATGACGCTGCCATTCAAGAGGGAAAGACTTTCTATTCAAGTTTGGAGACAGCCGTAAACAATAAGGATGCCGCTTCTTACACTGCCGCTACCGCAAGTTTGGTTACCGTAGGTATGAACTACTCTAAATTTAAGGATGACAAGGAATATACAGCTAATTTCTTGGCAGGTGTTGTGATGGCAAAATATGGCGTGACGGACGAGCAAGAGGCAAAGTCTGAGAAATACATGAAGGAGGTTGCCGAGTTGAAGAGCATTTTGGACGGCGGTATCAATGCAAACAATGTGGTTACAGCATTGTCTCAATTGGCTTCTTTTGTACTTTCAAATAAGTAATCCAATAATAGATATTATCATGAAATACACAAAATTTCTCATCGCGATGATGTTGCCAGCCTCTTTGTGGTTGGGCTCATGTGACGATGATTCGGTGGATAGCACAAATCTGGGCCGTACTTTGGAGTTCCCGGAGATGAGTGAGCACGAAAGAGGTTTGGCCAATGGCGAGACTTTCGGAAATGCTTTAGTGACCATCTGCGACTCGATTCAATCCGCAAGGGATAAGGATGTTTTGGAAACGCCTGTATTCTGCGGTATGTTGACTCCTCCATTCTCAAAAATCCAACGTCCTTACGAATTGTATTTGGAGAATGTTTCCGACTCCTTGTGGATGGCCGGATTCAGAGAGGGCATCGAGGCGAAAGCGGACATTGACGAGGATTCTCCTAAACATGAGAAAATTATGGAGGTGTTGGAGAAGGTGACTTTCTCTGACATCGACAATTATGACAATGCGATGTTGGCTTTGCAACTTGAAGAGTTGATAAAGAAATAATTGCTTATTAATATATGAGAGGAAGTGTGATCGAAGGGGTTCGTTCGCACTTCCTTTTTTGGCGAAAAAGAAGAAGATGATTGATCCGGCTACGGTTGATAGAATATTCGATGCGGCGCAGATTGTGGATGTCGTATCTGACTATGTTACGCTCCATCGTCGAGGCGCGAACTATACTGGTTTGTGTCCTTTCCACGATGAGAAGACGCCGTCGTTTTCTGTTTCGCCAGCGAAGAATATCTACAAGTGTTTTGGTTGCGGCAAGGGTGGTAACCCGGTGAACTTCATCATGGAAATCGAAAACCTCACCTATTATGAGGCTTTGAAATTCCTTGCGAAGAAATATCACATTGAGATAGAGGAGGAGGAACTTACTCCTGAGCAAATCGCGCAGCGCACGGAGCGAGAGAGTATGATGGCGGTCACAGAGTGGGCCCAACAACACTTCTGTCAAAATCTTTATGAGACGCAGGAGGGACAGTCCATAGGTATGTCCTATTTCCAGCATCGTGGCTTCCATGAGGATACAATACGCAAGTTCCAATTAGGTTATGCGTTGGACAAGCGAGATGCTTACACCGTTTTGGCCCAGCAAAAGGGTTTCAAGCGAGACAACTTGGAGAAAGTGGGTTTGACGATTGTCAAGGATGGCAACTATGCCTTTGACCGATTCCATGGACGTGCCATTTTCCCGATCCATTCCATATCTGGAAAGGTCATTGGTTTCGGTGGTAGAGCCTTAAAGAAGGATGATGTGGCGAAGTACCAAAACTCGCCCGATTCGGAGATCTACCATAAAAGCAATGTCCTATATGGCATATTTTTCGCCAAAAATGCGATCATCAAGGAGAAGAAATGTTACATCGTGGAGGGTTACGCGGATGTCTTGTCCATGGTGCAGGCGGGCGTGCAAAACATTGTGGCGCCATGTGGTACTGCATTGACCGTGGAGCAGATACGTCTCCTTCGCCGTATTGTCCCCTCTGTGGATGCGGATAAGATCGATGGTAATAAAAATATAACCATGCTTTATGACGGCGATAGCGCGGGTGTGCACGCCGCTTTGAAGAATGGTAAGTTGCTTTTGCAGGAGGGGTTGAACGCGAAAGTGGTGGTTCTTCCGCCGGAAGACGACCCGGATACATTCGCCCAGAATCACGATTCTGCCTATGTTATGCAATATTTGGCCGAACAGGAGCAGGATTATATCATTTTCAAGACCAATTACCTCTTGAAGGAGGCCGGTGGAGATCCGATGAAGAGAGCCCAGGCCATCACGGAGATGGCACAGACCATTTCGGTTATCTCCGATCAAGTGAAACGTTCCGTTTATGTTTCGGAGTGTGCCAAGTTGTTGGGAATAGAGGAGAATCTGCTTCGCACGACGATAGAGCAGAAACGATGGGATACGTTGAATGCGAATCCTCAGTCGACCAACGTGATTTCGGAAGCGCAGCGTGTGCCTGTGGCACCGCCAGACGACCTCTTTAACCCCGATGGAGGTGGTGGTGAATCAACGACGCAAACCACTACGCAGACGACTGTCACAAATGTGACGTTGTCCCCTATGGTTGACCCGACCGAACAGGAGATTATCTATTACTTGGTCCGCTATGGAGAACGTGACCTGTTCCGTGATGTGACGGAGGAGGGAGAGAAGACCTATTCTGTGGTCTCCTATATTGTTCACGAGTTGGAATTAGATGATTTGAAACTTGATAATCCGTTGTTCCGGAAGATGTTGGCTGATTACAATGAAGCTTATATGGCGGGCACTCGTCTCTCCGCCCAGCAATTCTTTCTGCGAAGCGGGGATGTGGAGATCAACCGAATTGTATCGGATATCTTATCGGAACGATATCAGTTGAGCCGCATGTATGACAAGCACTGCGTCGATAATAAAATCAAGGCCCGCAAGATGGAAAAGGAGGAGGGTGACCGTTTGGCGACGGATGTGCCGCGTGTCATTCTGAACTTCAAATTCGGGTGGACGGAGAAGGAGATGATGAAGTATCTGAAACTATTGCAGACCGAAGATGAGGAGAAGAAACGGGAGGCGATGGATCGGTATACGAAGTTGCAGCGCGCCAAGAAGGAATTGGCACGCTTTTTGGGTGAACGAATTATCAAATAGGCTACGGAATGAGGTTGTTGAAATTTTATGTGGGCATCATGGTTGGTATCTTCCTTTCGTTGGTAGGGTGCCAACGGACGAATCCCGACGAGAGGCGGGAGGCGGTGGTTTCCTGCTTGTCCCATCAACCGCGACTCTATACGGTGCAGTACAACATTCATAAGATTTTGACTTATGAGGATGTAAGCATGTTGGAGGGCACTCTCTTTGGGGAGAAGATCTCCATCCCCATTCCAGGGGATCGGAAGATCGCATTGCCTGTGGATGCCACGATAAAAGCCTATGTGGAGTTCGATGATTTCACGATGGATCATGTGGTGATAGAGGGTAACCAAATCGTATTGCAGTTGAAGGAACCTCGTTTGGAGATGACCTCCGCTGTAATAGATTACGATCACGAAAAAGAGTATCTCTCTTGGAATCGATCCAAGTTTTCAGAGGCGGAGAAGGAGTCCCTTTTGCGTGTAGGAAAGAAGAAGATTCTGCAAGAGATGAGAAGGAGTGATGTGATGGATCGCTCTCGTAAGAGTGCCTATGCCGCGATTTCTCCAATCTTGAAAGCGGGTGGTTGGGATCCTGAACATATCACCATCCGTTTCAGAAACGAGTGTGATTCGAGTGGTGAAGGAGAGAGCGTGTGGGATTTGTTGCAAGATAAGTTGTCTTTGTAATCGTAGGAAAATGTCGGATAAGAAATTCATCATCGGTTGTTTCTTGGTGCTGCTATCCATTATGATATGGCGGAAGTGGTATGATGCGCAACATCCCAAACCGCTGAATCCTATGGAAATCGCTGCCCAAATCACTGCCATTCAGGATATCAACGAGTGGGAGTTCCTTTGTGTGGAGATGGAGGAGATGGAGGACACGCTCATCATCAACCCTAGGTTCAAACCGGCATATCGCTTTGCCCGTATCTATAAGGGACGGGCATGTTTGGGCATTGATATGAAACAGTGTCCGAAGGATTGGATCTACAGTGCCAATGATACGGTCTATGTCACATTGCCAGAGATACGATTGTTGGATGATGCTATTATAGATGATCTTTCCACACGTACATTTTATGCCCATGGGGAGTTCCCCGCATCGGTAAAGCGGGATTTGTTGGAAAGGGCAAGGAGGGACATGCGTGCGCGAGCGATGCGCCCTGAAAATAGGGAGAGTGCCCGTGAGAATGCGGAGCAACATTTCTCCGCTATGTTCCAAAGGATGGGGCGTAAGGTTGTGTTTAAATAATATTGTTGCAATAATAAAAATAGAAAGATGAAAACTTCAAAAGTAATGATTGTTCTGATGGCTGTGTTGCTTATAGTGACAGCGCTGTCGTTTTTAGCGTTTCCTGGATTTGGCGTCCTTATGACCCTTACATTGATGACGGTTTCCATGGCTTTTTTTGTGGTGCCTATTGTGGGACTGCTTAAACGCAACCGTACACGGATTAGTGAGGGAACGGATGGTGAGATGAATGTTCAGTCGAGTAGCAACGGAAAGACAAGGGTTTTCCTCTTGTTAATGGGCTTTGCGCTCTCTGTTTTGACGATTGGCGCTCTTTTTAGACTGATGCATTGGCCTGGTGGTTCTCTTCAATCATCTGTTGGAATGTACACCGCATTGCCGATGGCGTTGCTGACATACATTGTTTCGAGAAACGACAAGGTGGACACTTTGGCGAAATGGGCGGCTCTTATGGCGGTAGTTTGTGCCATTTTGTTCGGCACCAACTATCTCTACCAAACCAGAGATTTATTCCTGTTCCGAGATTTCCCTCAATGTCAAGAGGCGATTGCTCTTTCCTACCAAGATCCCTCACGTGAAAATGTATTATTGCAGGCGGCCGAAAGAGAAAAGGTGTTTGTCTGTAAGAAGGATCCTGAATTATACCGTGAAATGACGGCGTTGGAGGCGAAGGCCAAGGAGATGGCCGCAGCGGATGAACATGGCAAGGTGTTGTTCGTGGCATTTGATGAGAACCGATTCAATTGTCGTGTTTATGGTGCATATAAGAACGAAGTTGGCATGGATGAGACCTCTCTTTCGTTGCATCAATATGTGAGCCAGGAGGTTACGGAGGGCGATGTCCTCTATGTCGTTTCAGTCACTGATGGTGTGAAGGAGAAGTTGGTTGAGTTAGGCGTTGAGGAGGGTAATATTGTGGTGGTGAGATAATCTCCCGTCCATAGATAAACGAGAGGCGTCGCATTCTGAATACGGTGCCTCTTTTGTTTTGGCATAGTTGGTTAAAGCGACTCTATTTCTTGCATTGCCACATGTGTGATTTGCTCAATAATTTGAGGGTCGATGCCTCTGCTTTTCATCTCTTTGGCAGTGCGTCTAGCCTCTTCAATGCGACCTTTTTCGAATCCTCTGTCATAACCATACGCTTCTGCCGCTCCAGCGTCCGCAATCTCTTTCATAGATCGTTCGTATTCGGCGTATTCATCTGCTGTGAGTGCGGAAACTTTCGCCTTCTCTATGAGTTCAAGTAATGATTCGTCTGCTATTTCGTATACTCTAGGATCTATATTTTCCATATTCTCTAAATTTTTGATCACCTCTATCCACGCATCCTTTAACGTTAGGTGTTCGTAATTAATGTTGAAGTGAGGTAGTGAAATGTAATACTTTCGCATTCTATTCCAAAACTCTTCCCCTGAGTCAAGATCACATTCGGAAGTCCGTGTAATGGTTTTGTTTAGGTCATCCATTTTGGATCCCATCAAAAACACACCAATTATGCGTGGTATATCTTCTTTCATGTTACTCCAAGCCATTCCCTTGGGAATCTCTTTGTCCAGTAGTGTGCAAAGATAATAACTTGTGCGAGTTTTATAGTATTTTTGAGTGTAGTTCTGCATTTCGATGATGACAGAGTCTCCGTTTGCCAATCTGCATCGCAGATCAAATGTCACGCCTCGTTGATGAGGTAGCTCTTTGGTAAGTTCAGGCGTTTCGATTTTAACATCTTCTATTCTTCCATAGTCATCAGAAAGAATTACGTTTAAAAAAGCTTTTAATCTTTTCTCGTCCCCAAAACAACGTTTAAATCCAAAATCACTTTTTAGATTAATGTAGATGCTTTTCTTTTCTTTTTTATTCATAATGCAAACATATTTAATGTAGATAATATGCAAATATAAATATTTTTTTAGGAATAGATATTCTTTGAAGCAACAAGTCCGAGAAGATTGCTCACTAGGGCGAATTTGGGAACGGAGGATAGTTCTCATGCAAATAATTTGTCTGTTTATGACAATTTATTATTTTTGTTATGGATGAATCAATTCAATAATTGCTTAATTACTATTGGTATATGAAAAGAGTTTATGTTTTTCTGACATTTGTTTTTTCTCTATTGTTAGAGGCTGCTGCAATTGAACCTGTAATGGTTACGGAAAACACCTTCAAATTAAATGGAGAGGAAACCCTTTATTATGGTTTTGCTTCTGGCGATCAAATCATATTTGATTTTAGCGAAACGAGTGGCAAAGAGGTTAAGGAGGTTGAAATTGTAGAGATGCCTTCCAACACTAAATTTCAAGACTTTAAGACATCGGGTGTAAGCAACAAGACCATTAAGGTTGCAAAGAAGGGATTGTATGCTTTCCGTTTTAAAAACCCTGCTATTGCCAAGCGTATATGCAAGGTGAAAATTCAACGAATTCCTGCTGATGAATCAAAGATTTCTTTTGATACAGGTTGGCGATATGAAGAAGTCAAAGATACAACTGTAATTCCATATACAGAGGATTCTATTGTGGGATATGACGAGCAACAATATACCGAGGTGGTTAGAGAGTTGGTGAAAACGGAGTATGAAGAGTTTGAGTTGTTTGATAATTCTGCTATCGAGGTGCGTTCTAAAGGTATTGTAATCAAAGACAATCCAAGAGAAACGGTAATGTTCCAGATACCATCGTTTAAAAATGATGATCCTATGGTGGAAAAAAGGGTTTCTTCTTGGGCTTTGTGGTTGGCGACAGGAGAGGATGCAGAAACATTTTGGACAAGAAACAAGCAACAATTGAAAGAAATTGCTTCTTCGTCAGCAGGTATGTATTTTGCGAATCCCTTGGCGGCTTATGCTGCTGGAATTATGGTGGATTTGGTTATCCCAGAGCCTGGAACTGACAATACTATTAAATATTCAATAACTGATTCTTTTAATGCGAATTTGTTTATGCAAGGACAGCAATATGTGAAACTTAATAAAGGAAGTGGTGCGGGTGCAAAATTAAGATTCACAAGTAGAGATATGTTGGCTAGAGGTAATTATGTTTTGTGTTTAGAAAATCCTAATCAATCAAAAAGAATAAAAGTGAGTGCCAAAGCCGTTGCCGTTGTTGAAGTTAACTATTATAAGAATGTAGAATACCAGAGAGTCCGCTCTATCCCAAAAACTGTTACTTTGAATAAAACTCGTTTGGATATTAAGACCAGACAGGTGATGATGATGAATGGGGAGGAGTGAGAAATCTCCCTTCCATAGATAAACGAGAGGCGTCGCATTCTGAATGCGGCGCCTCTTTTGTTTTGGCATAGTTGGTTGTAAGCAAAAAGTCCGGGAAGATTGCTCTTCTCGGACTTTTTTATGAATAGGGATGAACCTTATTTCTTGCAGCTGCAACCTGGCTTCAATTGCTTGAAGAAATCGTTGCCCTTGTCATCTACCAAGATGAATGCAGGGAAGTCTTCAACCTCGATCTTCCAGATAGCCTCCATACCCAATTCAGGGTACTCGACGCACTCGATGCTCTTGATGTTGTTTTGAGCCAAGATGGCGGCAGGACCACCGATTGAACCCAAGTAGAATCCACCATGCTTCTTACAAGCGTCGGTCACATCTTGGGAGCGGTTACCCTTTGCCAACATGATCATAGATCCACCCATGCTTTGGAACTCATCCACGTAAGGGTCCATACGGCCCGCAGTGGTAGGACCCATACTTCCGCAAGGCATACCCTCTGGCGTCTTGGCAGGACCAGCGTAGTAGATTGGGTGATCCTTGATGTATTGAGGCAAATCCTCGCCAGCGTCGATGCGAGCCTTCAACTTAGCGTGCGCGATGTCGCGGCCTACGATGATAGTACCCTTCAAAGAGAGGCGAGTGGAAACTGGATACTTGGAAAGTTCCTTCAAGATATCCTTCATTGGTTGGTTCAAATCGATCTTCACAGCGTCACCCTCGCCTGCTTGACGAAGCTCTGCTGGAATCAACTCGTAAGGTTTATCATCCATCTTCTCGATCCAGATACCGTCCTTGTTGATCTTGGCCTTGATGTTACGGTCTGCGGAGCAGCTAACGCCCAAACCGATAGGGCAGCTGGCACCGTGACGAGGCAAACGTACGACGCGGATGTCGTGAGCCATATACTTTCCGCCGAATTGCGCGCCCAAACCGATCTTGTGGGTCTCCTCCAACAATTGCTTCTCCAACTCGATGTCGCGGAATGCGCGGCCGGTCTCGTCGCCAGTGGTTGGCAAGCTGTCGTAGTAGTGGGTAGAGGCCAATTTAACGGTAAGCAAGTTCTTCTCTGCGGAAGTACCACCGATAACGATGGCGATGTGGTAAGGAGGACAAGCGGCGGTACCCAAAGACTTCATCTTCTCCACCAAGAATGGAACGAGAGTGCCTGGGTTTTGGATACGTGCTTTGGTCTCTTGGTACAAATACGTCTTATTTGCGGAACCTCCACCTTTGGTCACCATCAAGAAGTGGTATTCCATACCCTCAGTCGCCTCGATGTCGATTTGAGCAGGCAAGTTACACTTGGTGTTCACCTCGTCGTACATGTTCAAAGGCGCGTTTTGGGAGTAACGGAGGTTCTCCTCAGTATAAGTCTTGAATACACCCTTCGCCAAAGCCTCCTCATCGCAGTATCCGGTCCAAACCTGTTGTCCCTTCTCTCCGTGGATGATGGCGGTACCTGTATCTTGACATAGAGGCAATTTGCCCTTTGCTGCCACCTCCGCGTTGCGCAAGAAGGTGAGCGCTACATATTTGTCGTTGTCGCTTGCCTCTGGGTCGCTCAAAATTTTAGCGACTTGCAAGTTGTGTGAACGACGCAATAAGAAGGATACATCGCGGAATGCCGCATTGGCCATCTTGGTCAATCCCTCTTTTTCGATTTTAAGGATAGGTTTTCCTTCGAAGTCTCCGACAGAGACATGGTCTTTGGTGAGCAAATAATACTCTGTCTCGTCCTTTCCGAGTTGGAACATCGGAGCGTACTTGAATTCTACAGCCATAATTCTGTTATTTAATATTTTAAGATATCTATTGTTTTTTGAATAATTATCCGATAAAGTAACGAATTTTTTTTCAAATATCCTTGCTAAATCCCGTAAAAAAAGAACGCCACAGCAAGGTTAATACTTGCCGTGGCGTTTCTCTTTGATTTTTCACGCATGCCAGTAGTCTGGCGCGTATCTTCTAGTCTGATTATTTCACCTTTGACTTGAAGAATTTACCAAGAAGCGCGCCCATGTTAGTAGCTCCGTCACCCATCAAGTTGAGGTGAGTTCCCCACTTACCACCTTCGCCCTCGATCTTAGTGATTTTAGCGATGGTCTTGCCCTCTGCGTCAACAACGTAAGCATCAGCTGTTGTGGTACCTCTCTTCTCTACCTTGATCGCGTCGATACGAAGGGTGTATTTTGCGTTGTCGAATGAACCGATGGTGGTTTTACCCTTGTTGCTTTTGTTGAACTCCTCGACGAACTTGGCTTGGATCTCCTTGACGCCCTTGTCCCAGTTCTCCTCTTGTGCGACGTAATCCTTGAAAGACATGCCCTTCAACACTGCGTTGTTGTAATTCAACTCCACGTTCATGCGAGACTCGCCCTTCAACGCGTCCAAAGAACCCTCTGCCAATTTTTGAGCGTAACAACCCATTGTTACCATGCCCATAAGAACAAATGCTCCTAATTTTTTCATTTTCTCAGATAATTAAATTGTTATTAATATTGTTTTCTTGTTATTTATGGTGCTAAGGTAGGTGTTTTTTTTAGAAAGGACAACTGTTCTATATGCGTTGGGAGATTTAATCGACGAAATGGTCTCTTTTTTCGTCGAGAGGCGTCGGAAATAAAAAAGCCTCAATGTTCCTGCGGATATCATTGAGGCTATTGACGAGGCGCGAACTGTCGTCGTCGGTGGAAAAATCGAATGTTAATCATATTTCATGCTTTCAGGGTTAATCACTTGTTTACTTGTTGAGCTCGGTGATCTCCAAATAAACTTTCAATACGAATGTTGCGGCCAATGCCAATGCTACAGAAATCAATGTTGTCATAGTCGTGAAATTAAAGGGTTAATAACTGTTTTGTCTGCTAGTCCCATCTGGACTTAGTCTATTGACTTAATTACCATTACCACTTTTGCTGCGAAGCAAGCTGCGATTGAAAAGAGAATTGTTGTTACCATAATTGTAATATTATACATTAATTATTCGTTGTTTATGTGATTTCTCGTTGAATTACAATGCAAATGTAATGCTTAAATTTTAAATTCCAAATAAATATGCGTAAATTTTATGAAAAATTGAATATTTAATATTTATATGCAGATTAAACGCATAAACAATGTATATTTTAAGTATATTTTATAAAATGCATATTAATTGTAAAATATGTATAAATATTACTCTTTCTATTGCATTGTATCGATTAATTTGTACATTTGCATAGTCGGGTTGAGGATGATTCCTAAACTCGGAGATTTTTGATTGTAACATTTAATTTATTTGAGCTATGGGAAATTTTGTTAAGGGTGCAGTTTTAGGTGCTGCGGCAGTGATGCTTTGTAATTATTTGTTCAACACCGAAGAGGGCAAGGCTACTTGCAAGAAGGTGAAGAACTCGTTTAAGGAGACGATGGATGATTTGAAGTCCGATCTCAATGAGTTGATGAAGATGCCAGCGGAGAAGACTTCTGCCGCGACAGAGCAGGACGTCGATGGCGCGGAGTAACTCGGCAGAGGAAAATTTAAGGTTAATACAAAAAGAAAGCCCCTTGAAACAGCTGTTTCAAGGGGCTTTACTATTTTAAGAGATTACTCCTTCACGAATCGTTGTGTGTGGGCTTCGTTGCCGGAAATCACACGGATAAGGTAGATGCCTTGTCCCAAACCGCTTATGTTTAGGGAGCGGTTATTGCCGTTCATTGATTGGGTGAAGCGGAGATTGCCCAACTGATCGATGATCTCCACTGTGGCCGTTTGGCTGTCGTTACCGTTCAACAGAATGGATAGTTGCTCCTTGGCTGGATTAGGGTAGATGAGGCATCTCTCTGAAAGGGAGATGTTCTCCGCATCGGTGGTGTTGACTGGATTCATCTTTGCGTTGAGGTAGCCTAATGCGCCTACCAGACCTGCATTGTAGTCGATACCACCCTCTGTCATGGAGTAGCTGCTGCTGTTGTCTTCGTAGTATCCGTCCTTCAACGAACCGCCTACCAAGTAACCGAATTGGATGTATTTGTAGTTGTTGTCCACCTTTGGCAACTTATTTTTCTCTCTGTCCAAATCGTTGATGTCTGTTCTAAAGAAGTTTCTGTGGTGTGGAAAGTAAGGACACTTATCTCCGAAACCTACGATATAGGATTGGTTTTTAGAGTTCTTACCCATGATGTATTCCACATTGTATAGGGTGTAAGGGTTGATGCCCTCCGCACCGGTCAACTTGTCGTAAAGCGCGTAAACGAATGCTTGGTTGGCAGGGTAGCGGAGCGCTCCCCATTGGTTGCCTTGCACATTGAGCAAGTAGCCGGATTTTGGCTTGTACATCTCATCCACGTAGTAGCTCATGACTTTCTTCGCTTGCTCGCCCCACTCCGAAACATCGGATAGAGAAGCCATTTCGTATGCGGCAAGGTCTTCTCTGTGGTCCCAACAAAGGGTGTAGTTGTATTTGTACTCCGCATTCTTCTTAGGATCTGTGGATTCGTTCATCCAGCTACAGTTCTCCTCCGCCTTCTTCAAGTAGGTCGGATCTTGGGTCGCTTTGTAGAGCTCCGCGTACATGGAGACCATGTCGTGGACATATCTGTTTCCCGCACCATAGAATGCGGCGGATGTGGTACCCTTGCTGGTTTGCTCCACGAACTCGCATGCTACCTTCGCCTTCTCCAAGCAGGCGTCTGCGTAGGCTTGGTCGTACTTGGCGTAAACTCTGGACATGATTGCCAAGGCGGAGCTGGCTTGAGAGGCCATGGCGGTGGCGTTGCCGGTCGCCTTTAAAATAGATCTAGGGCCATCCGCTTCACCTCCGTTGCTTTTGGGAAGAGCCGATTTAACTGGAGAGGTGCACCAGATTTTGTGGTCTGCGTTTCCGTCTCCCTTTTGGTAGTAGAAGGTGCGGTTGTCGCGCACTGCTTTGAGGATAAAGTCGGTGGCGTATTTCACCTCGTTCAAAATATCGGGGATGCCGTCCGGTTCACCTTTGCCGCCCTCCCAGGTGTAGTCATCGGCGTTGATGTAACCGTGGTAATCCTCTGAGTAGAAGTCTGGATAACCGTTAGGGAACTCGGCGTATCCCAAAAGGAGCATATAGACCGAGTAGTAGAAGGTTTGACCAAAGAGCACCATGTCTCCGCAGTCGAACCAACCGCCCTTCAAATCGTAGTCGCCGTCCGCATCTTTCAGGAAGGATTTGCCCTTCACGAACTTGCTGCGGTCGAACCCGATGTTGTTGGCGACGTCGTTCGCCTCGTGGGTGGCTACCAACCAGTTCACGCCTTCACCCATACGTTGGGCTCCGTAGAAACGGGTGGTCATCCATAACGCTTTTTGATACTGTTCATTCTCGAACTTTGGCGTCTCTTGTGCCATGGCATTCATGCCTAGCAGGGCGCACATGAAAACTAATACTGAATACTTAACTTTAAACATTTTACTTTTTGTGTTTAACATGACTTACAAAGTTTTAATTCAAGAAACATTTATGACATTTATACTTAACGGGTGCAAATATAGCAATAAATGTTTTATGACCATATTCGGGAATTTATTTTATTCGTTGATAATCAAATGTCTAAAAGAAAAAGGAGTTTGGTGGTGCCAAACTCCTTTGGTATGGCGAGATCATTCCCTATTGAAGGGGAGAGGGATAATGGTTGAAACTTCGGTTGGATCTTCCCTCTCTACATAATAGCCGCCATACGTCAACTGCAGAACGATTTATTTCACGATGATGACATGTCTATCATGTTGGATCATCACGATGTATAAGCCTTGAGGAAGTTCGGTGTGGATTCTCCCTGATCCGTCCAATTTCTTCTCTTCGCGGAGGGTTCCGTTAAGATCGAAAATGCGGACACTCTCTGGAAGTGACTCTCCGGTGATGTTGAACCAACCGTCGGTCACATGAGTAGGGTAAAGGCTCCATGGCGCAGGTGCGCTCTCCTCCGTGAGCGATGTCTCGTTAGAATTGATTGGCTCGCCCCCTTCAAACATGGCGGTAAGTGTGGTGCCATTCTCGTTCATGGTGAATCGGTAAATGTTCTTGGAGGAGACGTCTTCACCGTCTTGGTTCCACCCTAGAAATTTCTTGCCGCTGGCTGGTAATATTTTGGCGGTGATAGGCGCTCCTTGCGGGAAGGCTGACGACATGGTGATCGCTCCTGAATTGGGAAGGTTGGCCTTGACGGTAAGCGGATAGAGCGGCTTCATGTAGTGGACCAACGACTGGATGAAGGGGTCGGTTGTCTCCTTTAACGCCTCTGTGATGAGTTTGCATAGTGTCAATGCACCCATTTCCTGGAAGTGGGTTCCATCTGTTTGGCCCTCTGGATAGTTGCTGTATTCGCCCGCTACATAGGTGTTGTAGAAGAAGCGGGAACAGTAGTCGGAAGAAGTGCCTTTGAAGAGGTTGTGCGATAGCATGTTCAAGTCCGCGAAGGCACAGTTTCTGGCCTTTGCCACTTTGCTCATGGCGCCTCGGTAATCATTGCCCGATTCGGTGAATACGTTTCTCATGCCATTGTTGTTCCAAGCGTTCATCACCATAGGCGACACCAAGACTGGAATGGCTCCCTTGGAGCGAGTCTCCACGACGAATGAGTCGATGTATTTCTCGTATTGGTCTACTGGTGTGTAACGTTCCGCTTTTCTATTGTCCCTGTCGTTGTGTCCGAATTGGATGAATACGAAATCACCTGGTTGCAGTTCATTCATAACCGTCTTCCATCTGCCTTGCTCCCTGAAGCTTCGGGAACTTCTTCCTCCGATCGCATGGTTGTGGATGTCGATGTCATTGTTGAAGAAGTGCTTCAATACCTGACCCCAACCGGTCATAGGGGATTGGCTCTCTTTGTAGTCGCATACGGTAGAGTCTCCGATGAGGTAAATTCTGCGGATGGTGCCATCTTTGCCGATGGTGACGCAGATGTCGAGTCGGGCGCTCTTTCCGTCCGCTAATTTCATCTCTACGGAGTAGGTGCCGTTACGATCTATGGCCAGTGTGGCCGATTTCGCGCCGTTGATCGCGGCGTTGTTGAAATACCATTGATAGGATTGTGCGACGGAGGCTACCAACTCCTTTTTGTCGTTGTCTATGGTAAGGGTAGGATCCTCGATGACAATTGGGGTCTGTGGCTCCTCCTCTTTGATGTTGCTTTCGTAAACCGCTTTATAAGTTATGTCGCTTTTACCCATTTTCAAGACATGGAGCGATTGGTTGGTGATGCTCACTTTTTCGCCATTCTCCCAACGGAGGAATTTTGCCCCGCTTTTGGCGATGGTTTTCAGCGTGACATTGATGCCTTCCGGGAAATCCGCACTTCTGGAGATGGCCTGCGATTTGGACGGATCGTTGATGGTGAAGGTCACCTTGTGGCGAGGCAATGTGCAAGCCGCCAATACCTTGAGATCGTTATTGGAGCTCTTTTCGATTGTCTCCACCACAAAACGGGCATTCTCGGTCGCCCCGATCTCTTGGTAGTGTACTTGGTCCGTGTTTCCGTTCCTGTAGTTGGGGTATTCTCCGGCGACCAAATGCATGGTGAGAAAGCGTTCCGCATAGAGTTGTCCTTGTGTTACGAAAAGATTGTAGCAAAATGAGTCGAGGTCAACGAGTGGAACAGAGAGCTCTTTGGCTACATCCCGCATCAATTGGGGATGCTCGTGATAGGAGTCGTAAGGTCTACCATTCTGCCATGCGCAACGGCGTACGGTGGTTACCAAGACGGGGATGGCGCCTTTCCCTTGTGACTCTTTGACGAAGTTCCTGATGTATTTCTCGAAGGTGCCTTTTGGAGCGTAACGTTGCGGATCTGAATTGTTACGATCGTTGATGCCGAATTGGATGAAGAGGTAATCTCCCTTTTTCAGTTGGTTTTTGACATCATTCCAATGCTTGTTGTAGAAGCTCATGGAACTGGTTCCTCCGACTGCCTTGTTGATGACGACCGCCTTGGATTTGTCGAAGAAGAAGGGGAGCATCTGTCCCCATCCCTTGCGGGGGGCGTATCCGTCGTTGTAATCCTGAACCGTGGAGTCTCCAATGGTGAATACGCGTAGCTGCCCAAAACTAGGGAAGAGCAGTGTGGTGATGGATAGAAATATTAGTAATAATCGTCTCATGTTTTTCCTTTTTTTGTTTTACAATCAAAAGGCATCCCGACGCATAGGTCGGGATGTCCTGAACACACATTGGGCTTTATTCGCACAGAATGATCTTTTCCGCGATTCTCTTTCCGCCAATTCTTAGGTTTAGAATGTAAGCACTTTTCTTTGGGAGTTTATCTGTCTCTTTGTGTATAGTATTTCTGCCGATTTGGAGCATGATCACCTCGTGGTCGATCATGGTTCCGTCTAGGTTGAAGAGGTTGATCTCCGCAAGTTCCGCTCTGTCGGATTGGATATCGATGTAGAGGCTCTCTTTTACCGGGTTAGGGTAGAAAGAGGTATGGATGTCTGAAGCGATGGCGGAGGCGATTGTCTCGACCTGTTCGTTCTTCAACTCTCCCATCAAGTAGAGGCAGGTGTTCTTGACGATGGTGAGGCCCTCCTCTGTAATATTACCGTATGAGCTGCTGTTCAGACCGATTTGGATGAGCGGGTTGCTGATCTTGTCGCCGGCGATGCTGCTCTCCTTCTCGATTTCGAAGATAGAAACCGCCTCTTCTCCCTTGATGGATGCGATGGATTGGATCTTTCCGTTCGCATCGATGAATGCCTCTGGATTCATGTAAGTGAGGGCTTTGGTGTTCACCTCGGAAACCATCTGCACCTCGTTGCCGTTGACGAAGTTCACATCTTTGAAGATCACGTGGCTCTTTTGGCTCTCCTCGACGACAAGGTTCGTGGCGGTGGTGTTGTCGCCAAAACCATCTTTCGCCCAGTTCCATGCACCCTCCGCACTTTTGTATCCTTGAACTTTCATGCTGAGCGTAGGCTTTTGGATAGACTTCAACTCTTGCATGATGGCTGCGGTGGAAGGGGTTGTCTCGCTGATGAGGATCATATCGAAATCGCTGTAGTCGTATCCGCTTTTTGACGCATTGATCTCCCTGACGTATAGTGTCTCATCCTCTTTAAGCATCTTTAGGATCAAATCGTTTTGGAAGTTAGCGTTGGATGGGTCGCAGATGTAGGCGATGTGTTTCAACCCTTCCGGCATTGGCTCCAAAGGTTCGTCGATGACAGGCACTTGTGGCGCATCGTTGCCAGGGGTGTAGATGTCTGGTTGCTTCACGTTGTCGATGCCGTCGCCAATGTAGAATCCCAAGTGGGGAGGTTGGTTGTAGGCGGTGTTTTGCCAAGCCACGCCGCAACGATAGACAGGGTCGTGCATAAGGGTGAACAATCTATATTTGCTCTCGATCGTCGTGGTGTAGATATAGATGTTGTCACCATCGTGAAGAATCACCTCTTCACGCCAATCTCCGAGGATATCGGCACTGAGGCATGGGGTGTTCTTTGTTCCGTTGCAGGCGTTGCCCTTGAAGGTTATCAAGCGTGTAGTGCCGTTGCCGGTCCACTTGTCGCATTTGTTGCCATCCAACAATTCGTCTTGAAGGTCTCCATCCCAATAGAGACGGAAGTTGACGCTTGGCTTGTTGTCGGAAATCTTGTTACCCTTGCAGTCGAACACGCCGGGTGCGGAGCTCCAGCACTCAAATCCCTTGTGTTTCGGATCGATGTCGGCCGCCATTCCACGACCATTGTCGGTGCCTGTCTTTTGGCCCCAAAGCACTTTGCCCGACTTCAAATCCCTCAATTCGTAACCATAGGCGGAACCCTTCTCCTCGTGAACGAACCATCCTTCCAAGCCATCATGCGATGGATCAAGGTCCGAAACATGCATTGCGTCACCGTGTCCGTAACCGGTGCGGTAGATCAATTTGCCGTTGTCGTCGATTACAGCCGAGCCGTAGATGATCTCATCCTTTCCGTCGCCATCCACATCGGCTACCGAGACATTGTGGAATCCCTCTCCGTAGGCGCCTTGTCCCTTTTGATCGGAGTTGTGGTACCAGCGTTGAACCAATTTGCCATTCTTGAAATCGTAGGCGGCAAGTGTCGAGCGGGTATAGTAACCACGACACATTACGATGCTTGGGTGTACGCCATCCAAGTAGGCGGTGCATGCCAAGAAGCGGTCCACACGGTTGCCGTAACCATCGCCCCATCCATTCACGCTACCTCTGGCAGGGTTGTAAGGTACGGTATGAATCTCTTCTCCGGTTTGACCGTTGAAGATGGTCAAATACTCTGGTCCGCTCAAGACGTAACCATCGCCGTTTCTGTAATCCTTTCTAGGATCGTCATTGTTCAAAATCACATATTTGCCTTTACCGTCCTTGGTGCCTGGAGCGGTCTTGCAGACCATTTCGCACTTGCCGTCGCCGTCGTAGTCATATACTTGGTATTGGGTATAGTGCGCGCCGGAACGGATGTTGACGCCCAAATCGATTCTCCAAAGGAAAGTACCGTCCATCTTGTAGCAGTCGATGATGCAGTTGTCCGTCTTTCCTGATTGGGAGTTATCCTTCGCGTTGTTGGGGTACCACTTCATGAAAAGTTCGTACTCTCCATCTCCATCCACGTCGCCCACGCTCATATCGTTACCCGCGTAGTTGGTGCCGGGTCTTCTGAGTTTCAATGTTTTTTGTTGGGAAGCCCATGGTGTGACGGTTTTGGATGTTTCCGTCTCCCTTCCGTTCAAAACAGATTTCACCACATATTTGGAATTGGCGCCACCTTTGTTGTCCAAATAGTTGGTCTTGGTGGTGATCGGTGTGTCGTTCACCTTCGTGCCGTCTCTGTAGATGTTGAATCCGATGGCAGGATTGTCGGTGCCTAGGTAGCGCCAGCTGATGTAAACGCCATTGTTAACCTTTACCGCTACGACGCCTCTGTCGAGATACTCCATCTGACGGGTTGCTGCGGATGTTCCTAATGACCCTATTAATAGGAACAATAGTAAAGCGAATTTTCCAAATCTTGTGTTCAGTGTTTTCATAATACAAAATTTAAATAATACATACTTACAATTCTATTCTCCATAATTCATAGTCACCACTCTTCGTTAGATTGCCTGAGTGATTACGACGCTAAGGTAGTGGGGGATGAAAAGTTCGTTATGTAATATCACATCACTTGTATGGAAAATCACTTCACAGATTGTATATGATTGAAAATCAATTATATATAATACAACAATAAAGCATGATTGTCGTGAACTACCATGCTTGTGAATCTTAGAGAAAAGTTGTTCAGAGGGGCTGATCTTTAATCGTTCATCAGTTTGGAAGGTGAGACGCCGAAGGCATCCTTGAACTTTTTGCTGAAGTAGAGCGGATCATTGAAACCGACTTTGTAGGCCGCTTCGCTGACATTGCATCCGCCTTCCGTCAAGAGTTTTTTCGCTTTGTTCAACCTGTATTCGGAAAGAATCTCCACAGGGGATTTGTCGGTCAATGTCTTGAGCCTTCGTGTCAAGGTGGATTTACTCATGCCTAACGCATGGGCGATATCGTCGAAAGAGAATTCCGGATTCTCGTAGTGGGCGACGATGACATCCATGAGTTGCTGCAGCAGCGGATTCTCCTCCTCTTGGGGCACAGATGAATCTTCGGTCTCGTTGTACCTCTCCATCAGGAATTTGATTTGTTGCCTCTTTAGGAATAGAAGGATGTTGCGGACCTTGGTTAAAAGTTCTGCGTCGTCAAATGGCTTGGTGATGTAATCCAACGCTCCGTTGGATAGTCCGGCCAATTTGATGTCGGTCTCCCTTCTTGCCGAGAGGAAAAGCAACGGAATATTGGAGGTGTAGTTGTTTTGTCTCAACAAACTATACATTTGGAGACCGTCCATTTGTGGCATATCCACGTCACTGATAATCAGATCGGGGATCACCTCCTTGGCTTTGAGAAGGCCCTCCTCTCCGTTGGAGGCGGTGTGGACTTCCACAAAAGGTGCCAATATCGTTTGAAGATGCTGTAGGATCAAAGGATCGTCGTCGATCGAGAGAATGCTCTTCCCTTCCAACATTTTTAGTTCTTCGGCGGATGGTAGCGGGGTAGGAGTGGTCGTTCCCCGCGCTTCGCTTTGGACTGTTGCCTCCGCTGTGGAGATGCCAAGACGGAAGGAGATGGTGGTGCCTTCCCCTTCGACGCTCTCAATGCTTAGGCTGCCATTATTCTTTTCGATAAAATCCTTGATGATCTTGAATCCCAACCCTTTGCCCCTCTCTTGGTTGGTGCCAGGCGTGGATGGAGCAGTACCTTTCAGGAGCAGTTCCCGTTGTTGAGGCGACATGCCGACGCCTTCATCCTTGATCTTAAACCATAGTTCATCCGCCTCTTCGTAAATGTCGATGTGGATCGATTTTCCCGTAGGCGTGAATTTTAGGGCGTTGGTGATTAGGTTACGGATGATGGTGGAGAGCATCTTTTCATCGGCTATGGCGCAATGCTTGGCCTTCGCTTCTATGGTGATGTCGATTTTCTTCTCCTGCGACATTCCTTGTAGCAAAAGTATTATTTCGTGGGTTAAGGCGGCCACGTCGATGGGGTGCATTTCACATCGCATGGAACTCTTTCCCTCTGTGGCCCAATCCAATAGTTTGACCATTTCGTTTTGTAAGGATGTTGCCGAGTGGTGGATTGGGGCGAGAGAGCGGCCATTGTCGCCTTGCTCCTGCATGGCATGTTCCAAGCCACAGACGATGGCGAACATCGGATTTTTAAGGTCATGGGCGATGATGGAGACTAGTTGGTCCTTCTCCTTCATGCTGTTGAGCAAGGCCATGTTTTTAGACTCTATCTCAATGTTTTGGTTCTGAAGGATACGATTCTTTTCATCCAATTCATGGGTGCGTTCCGCGACGATCTTCTCCAACTCCTCTTTTTGTCGCTTGATGCGTTGGATGCGTCGGTTGATGATTGTCCAGGCGAGGAGACCCAATAGGAGAGCGGTCAGCAATTTGAACCAAATGGTTTGCCACCAAGCAGGCACCACCTCGATGGCTTGTCGGAGTATGATGTTGCCGGGCTGGAACTCATCGCCCTTGGTCATCACCTCGATAAGATAGGATCCGATGGGGAGGTGGTTGATGTTGATTTCCCGTTGGATAAGGCGTGTCCAGGTGGAGTCGAGCCCCATTATCCTGTATTGCACATTCCATGAGTTATAATTACAGAAATCCACAATGTCGAAACATAGGCGGATATTGGTCTGGTTATAGGGTACGGTGATCTCCGAGTCGGTGTTGAGCGGGTTCAACAGCAGCGCGGTGCCGGGTGTGACTCGTTTGTTTTGTATGTATAGGTCCGACCATTCCGCGTATCTGGTCGCGCACTTTTTCTCATCATCGTGTTTGTAAACGATGAAGCCATTCTTGCATCCGAACAGCAGATGACCGTTCTTCCTTTGGTAGATGGCCCTCTCCACGAAATAGTCGTTGTTGTTGGGTAAATGGTAAAGCGTTTTGAAAGTTCTTCCCTGAGGGTTCACCCGTAGGATTCCGTTGGAGCCGCTACACCACAGATTGCCCTCTTTGTCCCGTAAAATGGATTTATAAGATCCGCTGGGAAGATATTCCACGGGTTGCAACAGACTATCTCCGGGCAATAAGGTGAATATGCCATTGTTGGCTACTACCCACAAGGTACCTTCATCGTCGCATACGCATTGGTGGATGGTTTGCGGATTGTGGCTGGGTGTGAGGTTTTGGTCTGGTAGGATGGCACGTATTCCATGCACATCTTTTCGCCAGATGGTTCGGGAGGTAAGGATCCAGTATGCCTCCTCGCGGGGAGAGTAGTAGGCGGCGTGCGTCCACTTGTCGGCCTCTCCATTGAGTAGGAGAGGAACTCTTTCCCATTCCCCCTTCTTATAGGCGTAGACGCCGTCTCCTGAAGTGCAGGCGAGGAATTCCTCCTTTCCATTCGAACAGATGGATTTGATGGTGAGGAGAGGACGCTCTAATCGGATCGGTTCCGTTTGAAGAAGGTTGTTGTCCGGGGCGTATCGGATGATAGCGCCTCCCCAGGAGGAGATAAGAATCTGGTTGTGGAGATATTCCAACGAGAGGACACTGTTGCTGGAGAGCCCGTTGTGGTCGGTGAGGTGTCTTTTCCCCTGGTAAAGGGAATCGACCTCCCAAATTCCTTGGCCATCGGTTCCGACAAGCAATCCTCCCTCGGAAGTTTCGAGGAAACTGGAACAGTAAAGATTTGAAAGGCCAATGTCGCTGGAGTGGAACATCTCCATTTGCTCGATAGGCGTACAACGCCAAAGTCCGGAGTTTTGGGTACCGATCCAGATGTTTCCCGTCTCGTCTTCGTAGAGTGCGGAGATCTTTTTTAGGAGATCTTCGTTTATGTTCTTGGGCGTCGCCTTTTTGAATTGGAGCGGTAGTTCTATCGGCGTGTACCAAAGGCCGTTACCGGCCGTGCCGATCCAGAGCGTTTTCTCTTTGCTGACGACAATCTCGGAGATGCGGCTGAAGGGCGTCTGCAACAAGGAACATCGCTTGAAGGCGCCATTCTCCTCCAATTCGACAATGTAGGATTCTGAGACGGCCGAAGCCAACAGAATCAAGTTGGGAGTGAGTTGTCGGATGTTATTCACCTCGTGTATCTCCGCGAGGGGAGCGAACTGGTCATCTCGTCGTCCTGTTGAATCATATACGAATAGCCCATCCCCGCTTCCAACCCATCTGCGCAGGTGGTTGTCTAATAGGAAGGCGAGCGATGCGATGGAGTCGATGACCGGTCTGAATCTGCCGTTCTGTGTGTCGTAACTGAACACGCCATCGGAAGTGGAGAGGTATTCCCCTCCTTGGGGATGGGCGAAGATGCCTGTGATATTCCCCGTGTATTTCGAATCGGATATTCTGGTGGAGTAGTCGATGAATCGGTCTTGGATCTTGTCGTAGGCGACCAATGTTCCGTAAGAACTGGCGAAAAGAGGCATGCTGTCGATGGAAGAGAAGGCGTGGTAAAAATCGTTACGCTCCATCTCCGGGTAATCCGTGAGGAGGTAGTTCTTGAACATCTTTCCGTCAAAACGGCTGATGCCGTAGTGCGTCGCGATCCAGATGAACCCTTGCCTGTCTTGTGTGATGTCGTGGAGATAGTCGTTGCACAGCCCATCCTCTCCACCGTAATGGGTGAAGATGAAATCCTTGCCATGCGCCGAAAGTGTCCCGCATAGCAGAAGGATGATGAGGTGTGTTAAGATCTGTCGCACAGCAGTCTATTGTTTTTTATTAGCCTAATACCTTCACCAATTTGGTTTGATAACCCTTGATGGCAGCCATTAAGGAGGCGTTGACCGAGTAGTCGCTGTCGTCTTTCGAGTTGTCGAATTTCCAAGAGAAGTCGCCTCCGTTCATTCGACCGGCATAGGAGGAGACGATTTTCGCCACATCCTCCGCCTTGTCCACGCTGTAAGAATACATCAATGAGGCGTTTGTGTCGAAGTTGTCGTAAAGGCTTCCTCCCAATACCGCTTTCACGCTGGATGGAACCTGCTCTTGGCGGTTGGTTACCTCATAGGCGTCGAAACTGGTCGCGTTCGACTTCTGGGTGATGTAACTGAACTTGGCGGGTTTCTCCGCGAAGAAGTTGTTGTAAGCCTTAATTAAACCACCAGCCTCGCCGCTGAAAGTACCCTCTCCGAGCGCGTCGGTGCCTTGACCTGCGCACATCATCGGTTTGGTGACGTTCCTGAAGTAGTTTGCCTCCACGAAGACACTGGAGCCCATTACGGCGCCCACGCCATATTTAGCGTTCCCGTCATAGTAGTTGTTGTAAACATGCACCGACATGGTGCGGACACGCGGGTGACGGGAATCGGAGTGGTCGAACCAGTTGTGGTGGTAGGTGATGTAGTTGGGGCCTGTCTCCGATTTCATACCGCAGAGCGACATCTTGCCAGAGTCGAAGAAGTGGTTGTAGGAGAAGGTCATGTATTGGGAGTCATCCTTGACGTCCAGGGAACCGTCGCCTTTGGCTTGGTCCGAGTCGGATCCGGCGGTTCCGTAGAAGATATCGTTGTGGTGTACCCAGCAGTTCTTGTTGTTGGTCTCAAAGGCGATGCCGTCGTCGCCGAAAAGCATGATACCGAGGTTACGGAATTCACAGTTGTTGTTGCGGATGCCGCGCACGCCGAATCCGTAGCAAGTGGCGTCATTGCCGACACCCTCGATGGTGACGTTTTTGACAGGACGGTCTTTGCTGGAGGCTTTCAACAGGAGATTATTACTGTCCCCGGAGTCCGTCATTCCCGCTGCAGTGATTCGACCGATGAGTCGGATGCAGAACGGACGAGTCTCGTATCCCTTCTGTAGGGCTGTCATTACCGCTGAGATGCCTGTGCACGTCGTCGTTTTGGTGGCGGAGGTGAACACGTCCGCCGTAAGGGTGCTTTTATTCTTTTCGGTCACGTAGATGACCACCGCGTTCTCCTTCAAAGTACCGTCGTTGTTGTAGGCTCCTACTGTGGCGCCTCCCATGTGCGCGAAACCGCTTCTGTCGTGGCCCTTCACGTCGAAGGAGACGATGGTAGGTGTTCCACTCTCCTTTCCGTTGACCACTGGCAATATTTTCACGTCATGCTTTCCCTCCTTTAAACCCAATACATCCACACGGATTTTGTCGCCGTAGTCGCGCACCAACATGGCGTCCACTTTTTCGTAATTGGCGGCAGCGGCTGGTTTGCAGTAAACGTTGTAGTTGGAGGCGTTGGAGAGGGGCGTCCATTCCGCATAGGCCGATTCCAACCAGCCGGCGGCGTTGATGATCTTCACCGCTCCTTCGGTCACTTCACCTTGGTTGGGCTCTTCCGGAATATTGGGTTGTTCTCCTTGATTGTTTTCGTGGACGAAAACCACACTATCCACTTCGGATGTGAGGTAATCTATGCGGCTTCCATCTTTCAAAAAGAGGTGGAATGAGTCTTGGGCAGTGAGGCTGCACGAGGCAAGGCACAATGCTCCCAGTAAGTATTGTTTTCTCATAATGCTTGTTTTATCTCTTTATGAACTTTAATACATCTCCTTCAATGGAGAGAAAATAGATGCCTTGCGGTAAATCTATCACATTGGTGAAGATTTTACCGTCAGAAGTCGTCCCTTCCATGAAAACAGTGCCTTGGATATTGTATATCTTGTAGGAGACATCATTTGCCAAACCGTTCACGAAGAGAATTTCCGACACGGGGTTAGGGTAGAGGTACATCTCTTTATTTCCCAATGGAGAGAAGCTCTCCGTAGAGGATCCTTCGGTGAAGTAGATGCGTTGGAATGAGGTGAGCTCGTAGGAGCGGGATGTCCCGTCTGTGAAGGTCACTGAAAGGTTGCCTGGTTGGTCAAAGGCGATCTTGCGCACATCATTCGTGTTGTAAGTTTCGTTAGGATTAACGACAAATGTCCCCGCATTTGCGGATATGGAGAGTACGCAGAAACAAATAGGGATTAATAGTGTTTTTCGGCTCATAATAGTACAATCGATTGTTTTACAATCGCAAATATAAGAATTATGAGTTTATTGCCTATTTCGCGCCCCCTAATTTTTTGATAATATCATCATAGCCAATGGTCCCCTTGTGTGGTTTGGTGCAGTACGAACAATCTTTGATGCCGCTAGGTAGAATGGTGAAGTTGCCTCCGCATTGGTCCCCCAAGGCGTATAAAGGACAAAAGCAGAAGAGGCAGTTAAACTCCTCTTCCGCTACGCCTTTATGGCAGGGAAAATATTCACACGATTTGTTGGTGAAGAATTTGTGGCTCATGGGAAGTTTGATTAGAAATCAAAACTATCGTCCTCCTCTATTCCGCCTTGTCTGTTACCCTCTTTGCCCTTCTTATCCTTACCCTTCAAGTTGCCGAAATTGTAGGAGAGGTTGAGATTGAATGTTCTGCCGCTAAAGTAGAACTCCGACTCTTGGAAGAAATCGTCGCTTTCGGTCACGGATCTTCTCTTTCTGGAGTTCAACAGGTCTCTCACAGCGAGGGATGCGGTGAGTTTCTGGTTGAGGAAGCTCTTGCGTAATCCGAGGTTCACGCTGTAGTTGTGAAGGTTCGATCCTTGCGCGGTCTTGATCTTGGAGCGATAGTTTCCTGTCGCTTGAAAGCGGATGGACTTTGGCAAGGTGAAATCAGCCGTGATCTGGCCTGTCCAGCTGAAATTGCTTTTGTCCTCGATGGTGACCTCCTTGTCGAAGATACCCTCGCCAGGGATGACGGTGCTCACATTGAAGAGGCCGCCCTTCAAGGCGTAGGCGTAAAGGTTGATGTTGTAGGTGAGGTTCACCACCTTGAAATTATTCTTCATGATCAGTTCCAAACCGCCGGAATGGGAGGTGGCGAGGTTGGCGCGGGTGCTCCACATGGCGTCGTTGTAGATCCATCTGTATTGTTGGACAAGGTCTTGCGTAGCCTTGTAGTAGACGGAGGCCATGAAGGTATGCTTCTTGAAATTCAGCAAGTAGCTGAATTCGGTCGAGTTGCTGATTTCCGGATCCAAATTAGGATTACCGAAATAGATATTCGTAGGGTCGGAAACGTTCACATAGGGGTTCAACCAATATCTACGAGGACGGCTGATGCGGCGGGTGTAGCTCAATTGAAGTTCCGACTTCTCGTTCAATGCGTAAGAGAAGAAGGCGGATGGGAAGAGGTTGCCGTATGGCTTCTTATCGCTGTGCTCGTCTGCCGAGAAGAGATCCCATGCGATGTCTGTCAACTCTCCGCGTAGGCCCAGCTGCATGCCAAACTTGCCGAATTTTTGTGCGTAGGAAACATAAGCCGCATAGACATTCTGACGTAATTCAAAATCATTGTGGAGTTCTGGTTCATCGACGAACACGGCACTGCCTAAATCTTTCCTCTCCGATGTCACTTGGTTGCCTTGCGTGGCTATGGAAGCCTTAACACCCGCCTCCAACTTGATGGATGATGTGATCTGTTGGGTATAGTCGGATTGGATGTCCAATGTGCGGTTGTGCCCCTCGGATACTTGGTGCTGTTCATAGTTGTCTTTGTCTCCCGCAACGGCTAGTTGGAAGAAATGGTAGGTGGGAACTTGATTGAAGGTCTGGTCATTGTCGTTCTTGTTGGGCGAGAAGGTGATGGCCGAACTCCATTCTTGACCTGGCGCGAAGATATGTTTATAGTCGAAAGTGACGTTACCCATATATCTCATACCGTCAGCGTTGGTCGTACGTAAAGTTTGGTTCCATAGTTCTTTCTCTCCTCCTATAAGAACCCCATCAGAGAAATCCAGGTCTTGGGTATTTCCTCTTTTTCCCATAGAGAACATACCAGACAATCCAAATTTATTCTTGGCATTGGCGCTGTAGTCCACGCCCAAACGGAAGAACCCCGATTTCATATTCATCTCTTGGTCCCTGGTTTGGTCGAGATAGGTAGTGTCGCCTTCAAATGAAGGGTTGTCGTTTCGGTAGGTCTCTCGCTTGGTGTAGCCTCCACCCATCATCACCCTATGGTTGAGTCCGATGCTGGATGCTAAACTCCATTTGTCTTTCGTGTAGTTGATGTTGGCACCGACATTGCCTCTTGCTTTTCCCTTCCAAGGATAGGAGACGCCTGCGTTGACAGATCCGTAATAGGTGGCATCTTTTTTCCCATCCGTCTTCATGATGATGTTGATGATACCAGCTGCACCCTCCGCGTCGAATTTGGAGGATGGATTGGATATTACCTCCACTTGTTGCACGCTACCGGCTGGCAATTGGTCCAAGATGTCGCCTCTGTTTTCGTCCGTGAGACCAGCTGGTTTGCCATTGATGTAGATTTCCACGTTTTCACTGTTTCGAAGCGAAACTTTTCCCTCCACGTCAACCTCTACGGACGGAATCTCTTTGAGGATCTCCGATGCGGAAGTTCCTTCGGAGACGGCGTTCGTGTTTACCCTATATACCTTTTTGTCGATATCCACCTTGAGCGATGTCTGCGTGGCGGAGACCTCTACAGCTTGTAGCATATCCGCGTCCTCCACCAAGACTATTTTTTTGTAGCGGACATTCGGTTTGGACTCCGATAGGGAGACGTTGATCCTTTTGCTCTTGTAGCCCATGTAACTGACCTCCAAGACGTAATCGTCCATGGAAAGTCCGTCGATGAGGAAGTTGCCGTCATCGTCAGTTGTCTCACCTTGCACTTGGGTAAGACCGTCCGAGGCGTAGAGGATAATGTCTGCCATTGGCAACGTTCTCTCTTCCGGATCAAATACTTGTCCGGATATTTTTGACTCTCCCCATGCTGCTAGTATGGATATTATCATACCAAGCGTTGTCGTAAAAGTCCTCAATTTTGTCATTTCGTTGTCAGTTATGTTATACTTTATTCTTGTGATTCTTCTGGCGTGAAGTCATTCGAATCTGTTTCTTCTTTTTCGGCGGTAACATCCGAAGTATCCTCTTGACTATTTGTCTCCGCTTCGCTCTCTTTGACCTCCGCTTCGCGCTCTTTGATCTTTCTTCTTTCTTCGCTCTCCGCATTCAGTTCATCCGCACGGGAGACCCAAGGGCGTTTGCCGAAGATGCGTTCCACGTCTTCGGAGAAGATCACCTCTCTCTCGATCAACAGTTCCGCCAACTCTTTCAAGCCATCTTTATGCTCCGTCAGGATCTCCTTGGCACGGGCGTATTGCTCGTCGATTAGCTTTTGTACCTCCTCGTCGATCAATTTGGCGGTCTCCTCACTGTATGGTTTGGAGAAGGAGTAGTCCGAACCGGTGGAGTCGTAATAGGAGATGTTGCGCAACTTGTCGCCCATTCCATAATAAGCGATCAAAGCGTAGGTCTTTTTCGTGGTGTTTTCCAAGTCGTTCAACGCGCCAGTGGAGATCTCTCCGAAGGTGAGCTCCTCCGCCGCTCTACCACCGAGTGTGGAACATATCTCGTCCAACAAGTGGGCGGTGGTGATGTGCTGACGCTCCTCTGGCAAATACCAAGCGGCGCCAAGCGCGCGGCCGCGCGGAACGATCGTCACCTTAATCAACGGATTCGCGTATTGCAACAACCAGCTTACGGTGGCGTGTCCTGCCTCGTGGTAAGCGGTGAGTGCCTTCTCCGCTTTCGTCATGATAGCGTTTTTCTTCTCCAATCCACCGATGATGCGATCCACGGCGTCGAGGAAGTCTTGCTTCTGAACGCTTTTTTTCTCCTTTCTTGCGGCGATGAGCGCCGCCTCGTTGCAGACATTGGCGATATCCGCTCCTGAGAAACCAGGCGTTTGTCTAGCTAGGAACTCAATGTCGACGGTGTCGTCAATCTTTACGTTGCGAAGGTGGACATTGAATATTTCGTTGCGTCCTACGACGTCTGGCAAATCAACCATGATTTGGCGGTCGAAACGGCCTGGACGAAGCAATGCCTTGTCCAAAATGTTGGCGCGGTTGGTGGCAGCCAATATAATGACGCCACTGTTGGAACCGAAACCGTCCATCTCCGTCAAGAGTTGGTTCAGTGTGTTCTCCCGTTCGTCATTGCCACCTGATTGGATGGATTTTCCTCTGGCGCGTCCCACCGCATCGATCTCATCGATGAACACGATACACGGTGCCTTCTCTTTGGCTTGGCGGAATAGGTCGCGCACGCGGGAAGCACCCACGCCGACGAACATCTCCACGAAATCGGAACCGGACATAGAGAAGAATGGTACATCCGCTTCGCCGGCTACTGCCTTGGCAAGCAATGTCTTACCTGTTCCCGGAGGGCCTACCAAAAGGGCTCCCTTCGGAATTTTTCCTCCTAATTCGGTGTATTTAGCAGGGTTTTTCAAGAAATGTACGATCTCTTGGATCTCCTCTTTCGCTTCGGACAATCCAGCCACATCCTTGAAGGTCACTTTATCCTTGTTGCTCTTATCGAATAGTTTTGCCTTAGACTCTCCTACGCTGAAGATGCCTTTGCCTCCACCTCCCATTCGGCGGAACATGAAGTACCAAATCAACACCAAGATAAGGAGCGGGAGAATGCCGGAGATGAGATGGAAGTACTCCGCCTCTCTCTCATATTTGACTTTAATGGCGCCGTTGGCAGATCCTTCACCCTCTTTCTTATTTTGTCCGGACGTCTTCTCTTTCGCGGCATCTTTCGCGGCCTTCTCTTTTTGCCAGGTCTGCAAATCCTCCGCAAAACGGTCTGCGGAAGGAAGTTGGATGTTCACCACCGCTTCCTTGACCTTCTTGGCCTGCTCCGTGCCATATACGTACTCGATCTTATTCGGTTTGATATAGATGTTGGCGATGCTTTGGTTGGCAATCACGACGATCTTATCGACGGCGTCATTCTTGATGAAGTCCTCGATTTGGTCGTAGGTGAATTCCTTTTCCTCGTGTTTGTCGTCGATAAACAGGAGGGCTAAAAGGAAGGCACCCACAATGAGGTACACCCAGTATAGGTTGAACTTGAACTCTTTTTTGAAATTTGGTTTCTTTTGGTCTGCCATGTGCGTTTTTGTTTGTTAAAGCAAATCAGGGATCTCTTTGATCTCCGCGTCTTCCCAGAGTGTTTCAAGACTGTAAAATTCTCTTAATTCGGGTTGGAATACGTGAAGGATGACCTCTCCGTAGTCAACGGCGATCCATTGCGCGTTCGCGTAACCATCCATGGCGAAAGGTTTCACGTGGATTTGTTCGCGGACATATTCTCTTACCTCATCAGCGATGGAGCAGATATGCGTGTTGGAATTTCCTTCGCAAATCACGAAATAGCGGAAGACATAATCCTCCAATTTGGACATGTCCACTACGGTGATTTTCAAACCTTTCTTCTCTTGTATTCCTTCGACGATTTTGTTTACCAATAATTCGGTCTCGTCAATAACTTTCTTTTTCGCCATTTCTTAAATGTTCAGTAATTTCTCAATTGCTTTGTCAACTCTGTTAAAGGTGAATTCGCTCATGGTCTCATCCATTAGTGCGGTGATGCGATCATTGCAGAGGTTGCCCACGCTTCCCTCATGGGTGTGGTGGATCTCCTTGTTAGGAACGAATTTGCCTGCTTCGATGTCGAGTCCCACCTTCTTGTAGGCGTCTCTAAACGGCATGCCGGAGAGAACGAGTCGGTTCACCTCCTCCACGCTGAATATGAAGTCGTATTTGCTGTCTGAAAGGATGTTCTCGTTCACCTTCACCTGACTTACGATGTGGGTGGTCATCAATAGGCAATCTTGCAAATCCTCGAATACTGGGATGAAGATCTCCTTGATGATTTGAAGGTCGCGGAAGTAGCCGGAAGGCAAGTTGTTCATGATCATCATGATCTGTTGAGGCAACGATTGGATCTTGTTGCACTTCGCGCGGGTGAGCTCGAACACGTCTGGATTCTTTTTGTGCGGCATGATGCTGGAACCTGTGGTACACTCATCAGGCAATTTGAGGAATCCGAAGTTTTGGCTGGTGAACATACAGGAGTCGAACGCCAATTTGGAGATGGTGGAGGCGATGCCAGCTAACGCGAACGCGACTGTCTTCTCGATTTTTCCACGTCCCATCTGCGCATAAACTACGTTGTAGTCCATAGAGTCGAATCCCAACAAATCGGTAGTCTTCTGTCTGTTGAGCGGGAAGGAAGAACCGTAACCGGCGGCAGAGCCCAATGGGTTGCGGTTGGTCATCTTCCAAGCGGCTAGCAACAATTCCATGTCGTCCGCCAAACTCTCGGCATAGGCGCCAAACCATAGTCCGAAAGAGGATGGCATGGCGATTTGCAAGTGTGTGTAGCCTGGCATCAAGACATCCTTGTAACGGTTGCTTTGTTCGATGAGCGCGTCGAATAGGGTACGTGCCGACATCGCCACGTTCTTGATTTGCTCACGGGTGAAGAGTTTCATGTCCAACAACACTTGGTCGTTGCGTGAACGTCCGCTGTGGATCTTCTTTCCCATGTCGCCCAATTTGCGTGTCAACATCAGTTCCACTTGAGAGTGGACATCCTCCACACCCTCTTCTATTTCGAATTTGCCAGCTTCGGCTTGCTCGTATATGTTTTTGAGTTCTTTCAACAGTACGGGCAATTCTTCTTTGCCCAATAATCCGATGGATTCCAACATGGTGATGTGCGCCATGGAGCCTACCACATCGTGTTTTGCCAAAAAGATATCCATCTCGCGGTCGCGGCCTACCGTGAACTTCTCAATCTCAGCGTTGGTCGCTTTGCCTTTATCCCATAGTTTCTGTGCCATTGGTCACTAGTTTTCTGTTAATAACAATTTGCAAATTTATTGAAAAGCAACGGATAATCAAAAGAGAATTGTCCAAACCGGGCGAAAAAATGTTAATTTTTCCGTTGCGAAACCAACTTTTTTAGGTGAGAAGAGTTGTTGAAAATTTATTGGGGTGGTCATTCTCACTTTTTGCTTTAATAAGTTGCCCCATACGTTATAAATGACTAACTTTGAAACGATTTTGCAAAATCCGATAAAAGCATGCTATTTAGTGAGATATACGGGCAGGGTGCCATCAAGGGAAGACTGATCAAGGCGGTGACGGAGGGTCGCTTGCCTCATGCTATTTTGCTGTGTGGCCCCGAGGGAACAGGCAAATTGGGCATTGCGGTCGCATTGGCCCAGTATCTCTGTTGCACGGATCGAAAGGCGGAGGGCCCTTGCGGGTGCTGCCAATCGTGCAGACAGTTCGCTAAATTGGTGCATCCGGATCTACATTTCGTCTTCCCGATCTACAAGGAGAAGTCGAATGACACAACCAACTGTGAAACATTTTTGCCTCAATGGAGAGCCCAATTGTTGCGTACGCCCTATTTCAGTTACGACCAGTGGAATGTGGAGCTGAAATCGGATAACAAACAGTCCATCATTTATGCGAGCGAGAGCGAGGAGATCATCCGCAAGTTCAACACGAAGCCTTATGAGGCGGACTGCAAAGTGATGATTATCTGGCTGCCGGAGAAGATGAACGAGACTTGCGCCAACAAATTGTTGAAAGTCTTGGAGGAACCTCCTCAAAAGTCCTATTTCATCTTGGTCAGCGAGAATCCGGAGGCGTTGCTCTCCACCATCACTTCCCGTGTGCAACGCATCTTTGTCCCCCCATTGGAGGAGGCGGACATGAAGGTGGCGCTCTCTAAAATCTATGGGCTGTCGGGGACTCAGTTGGAGGATGTGGCCCATATCTCCAAAGGAAGTCTGGTGATGGCCGAGAATGTCATTCAGACGGCGGGAGACACGAAAGAGTATTTCGACCTTTTTGTGACATTGATGCGCATCGCTTATACGGGTGACGCCCGCAAGATGAAGGGGTGGATGGAGTCCGCCCATGAATTGGGAAGAAAGAGACAAATATCCTTCCTTGCCTATGTGCAGAACATGGTGAGGGAGAATTTTATATATAATCTGCACAATAGGGAGATTAGTTTCATGACGACGGAGGAATCTGGTTTCGCTACGAAGTTCGCTCCCTATGTGAATGAATTGAACATCGCCGAATTCCTTTCCGAGCTGAATTTGGCGCAGCAGCACATTGAGCAAAATGTGCAAGCGAAGATCGTATTCTTCGACTTGGCGATGAAGGTGGCGGTGTTACTGAGAAAGGTAAAATCTTAGAATGAATTAAAAACGAAAAAATTAAAATCGATATATGAGCACATTCAATGGCTGCCAAATGAATAGTAAGGGGTGCAGCAAAAAAACGGATCAGAAATTGGACACCTACGATTGGTTGTGTGACATTCCCGAGGCGGCGAATGCCACTGATTTGGTCGAGGTGACCTTCAAAAATACGAGAAAGGGTTATTTCAGAAATACCAATGGCTTGGCCTTGGAGAAAGGCGATGTGGTGGCTGTCGAGGCTACGCCAGGCCACGATATCGGTACGGTCTCCATGACGGGGCAATTGGTTTTGGCCCAAATGAAGAAGTACCATGTGGATCCTGCCCGCACGGAGATCAAGCGAATCTATCGCAAGGCGCGTCCGAACGATTTGGAACACTTCGAGGAGGCGAAGGCGAAGGAGCATGATACGATGCTTCGTGCCCGTAAAATCGCGGAGAACCTCAAATTGAATATGAAGATCGGTGACGTGGAGTATCAAGGAGACGGCAACAAGGCGATCTTCTACTACATCGCGGACGAACGTGTCGATTTCCGTGAGTTGATCAAGGTCTTGGCGGATACTTTCCGCGTGCGCATCGAGATGAAGCAGATAGGTGCCCGTCAGGAGGCTGGACGCATTGGCGGAATCGGACCATGCGGTCGTCCTTTGTGCTGTTCATCGTGGTTGACCAAGTTCAGTTCCGTGGCGACCAGTTCGGCTCGCTACCAGGAGATCTCGTTGAATCCTCAAAAGTTGGCGGGACAATGCGCGAAATTGAAATGCTGCCTTAACTACGAGGTGGACGCCTACGTGGAGGCGCAAAAGGATATTCCTGCCCGCAACATTCCTTTGGAGACGAAAGATGGTACCTTCTATCATTTTAAGACCGATGTGTTCGGTCGTATCATGCAATACTCTTCCGCTCCGAACATGGCATCCAATGTCACCTCTATTCCAGTGGAAAGGGTAAAGGAGATCATCGCGCTCAACAAGCAGGGTATCAAGGTGGATGCCTTGTTGGAGGAGACCGGCGAGGAGAACGTTAAACCAATAGACTACGAGAATGTGGTGGGACAAGATAGTCTGACCCGTTTCGACAAGAAGAAAAAGAAGAAAAAGAAGGGCGGTAACAAACCGAATGATAAGGCGGTGAACGGAGAGGGTGCTAAGGCACAGATACAGAATGAGACGGCACCTGAAACCCAGAACTCCGAGAAGCAACATAGCGATCAGCAAAATAGGGAGAACCGTCCTGTAGAGGGCGCTCGCAACAACGAAAACGGAGATCGCAAGCCTAATCGAGAGAATCGTGACCGTAATAACAAGAGGCAGAATCGTCCGAATAGGCCACAAAATAACCAACCTCAGAATCAAGCGCAAAACCAACCGCAAGGTGAGGGTGGCGCTCCTACTCAAAATCAGGGAGGAGAAGCGTCGGTTGAAGCTTCCGCAAATCAAGGACAGAATCAGAACCGTAACCAGAACCGCAACAACCATCGCCGCAATAACTTCAAACGTAGGAATGGCGGCCAAGGTGGGAATGGAGAGAATGGTCCATCGTCTAATCCTAATCCTGCAGGTGGCAATGAGTAAGCTTTCTTTATTCAGGTGCGAGTTTTTAGCCGTTTGGGCGATGATCGCGATGGGATGTGGCGAGTCTGCCACTTTCCAGCAATCCAAGATGTTGCCAGACGAAGGATGGCGTAAATATGATGTAGTCTCTTTTGATTATCAATCCGCGGATACGGTGGGTGAGTACAAGATTTTGGTGGATATCAGAAATGACAACAATTATCCTTTCCAAAACTTCTGGTTGTTTGTCCACTCTGTCTCTCCAGACTCTGTGGAGTATTCGGATACATTGAACTGTGTCATGGCGGACAATTATGGCAAGTGGATCGGTAAATCCTCTGGATCCATGTATCACGTGCCTGTAGAGTTCATCCACTCCACGCCGTTTAAGAAGGTGGGAAAGTACCATTTCGATTTGGTGCAGGGTATGCGGATGGATACGTTGCCAGGTATTAAGGAAGTCGGAATTAGAATTGTGAAAAATAATGGGGAAGAATAAGTTAGCGAAATTTGGGGAGATGGAGACATTCCCCCATGTGTTCCAATACACCTTCTCGTCGATGAAGGAGAGTGAAACCGCTTTCCCGATGAGAGGGAAGTGGCGTGAATTCTTTGGCAATGACAATCCCATTGTCTTGGAATTGGGTTGCGGAAAGGGCGAATACACGGTGGCCCTTGCTGAATTGTTCCCCGAGAAGAATTTTATCGGTGTAGATATCAAAGGTGCCCGTATGTGGACAGGAGCCAAGGCCTCTTACCAAAAGGGAATGAAGAATGTGGCCTTTGTCCGTACGAACATTGAGATCATTGACGCTTTTTTCGCGCAGGATGAGGTCTCCGAGATTTGGTTAACCTTCCCAGATCCTCAAATGAAGAAGGTCCGTAAACGTTTGACCTCCACTCGGTTTATGGAGTTGTACCAAAAATTCGTGAAGGAGGGTGGTTTGATCCATTTGAAGACCGACAGCAATTTCATGTTCCAATATACCTGCGAGATGGTGAAGGCGAACCACTACAAGGTGGAGTTCCAGAACGATGACCTTTACCATTCAGATTTCTCCGATGATAAGATACTCTCCATTAAGACTTTCTACGAACAGCAATGGTTGGAGAGGGGATTGACCATCAAGCACATCCGTTATGTCTTGGACAAACGTGATTCTTTCGTGGAGCCTGATGTGGAGATTGAATACGATAGTTATAGAAGTTATAATCGAACCAGAAGAGGTTTGGTGACTGATGATATGGAAAAAGAATTGAATTTTGAAGAGATCCTCGGCGTGGTGAAAAAAGCGTTGAAGGATTTGAATTGGGACATAGAACCTCATGGTTTGTACGACCCGATTGCTTATGTGTTGTCTTTGGGCGGAAAGAGAATCCGTCCCGCTTGTGCTCTCATGGCTTGCCAAATGTTTTCAGGAAATTCAAAGGCGGCCTTGTATCCTGCTCTCGCATTGGAGGTTTTCCACAACTTTACCCTTTTGCATGACGATATCATGGATAAGGCGGATATGCGTAGAGGTCAACCTACTGTCCATAAGAAATGGAACGATAATACGGCGATTTTGTCCGGAGACGCGATGTTGATCAAAGCTTACCAGTTGTTGGCGAAGTGCGATCCGAAGGATTTCCAGGCGATCGTCGATATCTTCTCCCGCACTGCTGTGGAGGTTTGCGAGGGTCAACAATACGATATGGATTTTGAATCCAGAAATGATGTCTCCGTTGCGGAATACATGGAGATGATTCGTTTGAAGACCGCGGTGCTTTTGGCGGCCAGCTTACAAATCGGTGCCATTTGTGGTGGCGCGAAGGCGAAGGATGCCAAATTGCTTTATGAATATGGTATCGCCATCGGTTTGGCCTTCCAGTTGAAGGATGATTTGTTGGACGTTTGGGGAGATGTGAAGAAATTCGGCAAGAAGATCGGAGGAGACATCTGCTGCAACAAGAAGACGTTCTTGCTCATCAACGCTTGCGAGAAGGCGAATGCGGCGCAAAAGCAGGAGTTGAATCGATGGTTGTCGATGACGCAATTTGACCGCGACGAGAAGGTGTCCGCCGTAACTAAGTTGTACGAGGAGTTGGGCATCAAGTCGTTGGCGGAGCAATCCATGCGCGACTACTACAATCGTTCCATAGAGGCTTTAGATAAGGTGAGCCTCGATAAGGAGCGTAAGGAGATTTTGTATCAATTGGCTCACGATTTAATGTATAGGGAGGACTAATAGTTCAAGATGCCGTACAGAAGATTACCGAATACAAATCAGGCGAGGTTGCGGTCCATACGACAAGCGGTTCATATGGGAGAGTCCGCTAGCCTTTATGATTTGGCTTACTCATATAAACTATTTGAAGATGCGAAGGGTTTCTTGTTGAAATACCAACGCGCGATAAACGAGAATAAACAATGTAGTGAGAAGCAATTCTCCACAAGCATTGAGTTCCAAGAGGCTGCCAAAAATGCGAGAATGTACGTGTCGCATTTTATTAAGGTGTTGAATATGTGTGTGCAACGTCACGAGATTCGTGCGGAGTACAAGGAGTTCTATGGACTTCGCCCTGATTCGAACGTCACCCCTGATTTGACCTCAGACGAGAGTCTTTACCGATGGGGCAAGAAAATCATCGACGGAGAACAACGCCGACTCAGCATGGGAGGTACGCCTATCTATAATCCAGCCATCGCGAAGGTACGTGTCCATTACGATATTTTTGCGGAATATTATGGCAACCAGAAGATTTTGCAGAACAACACTTCCCGTACCAGTGAGAATATTGGACAGCTGAACAAGGAGGCCGATGATCTGATCTTGAAGATTTGGGATGAGGTGGAGGCCACCTTTGCCGATCAGCAGCCATCTGTCAAGATCGAGAAGTGCAAGGCTTATGGCTTGATTTACTATTATAGAAAGGGAGAGACTATTTAATACGAACGCTCTGAAAGTATTATTATGAAGGTAACATTGTTTTTATCCTATCAATCGACCTACGGAGAGGATCTCTTCGTGGGGGGTGACATCCCTGAATTGATGGGGGCGGATGGTGGTCCTATACCTATGTCCTACAATGGAAGAGGCTGGGAGATCGTGATATATACGAGTGCCACCGAGTTCAACTACCATTTTATGGTCAAGCGTGGTGGATTCATTGTCTCGCAGGAGGCCTCCATGTCCCATCATTATGGCCCTTATGGTAAGAAATATCAGAATGTCTTGGTCTGTGATTATTATGGACCGCGTCCTGGTTTTTCAAGAATGACGTTGTCTTCTGTTTTCTCCAATGCGATTAGAAAACAACCTGAAGTGAAGGTTTCCCGTCGTAAGAGCAGTGTGCCTATCATCTTCCATACTGAGAGCGATTTGGTCAATTACAACCATCGTATGGCTATCTCGGGAGATGATGCCTTGATGGGTTGTTGGAAGGAGAGTGATGTCTGTGTGATGGACGGCTCATCCTATCCATCTTTCACTATGATGATGGATGCGAGTAAGTTGCGTTTCCCGATAGAATATAAATATATTATCCACGATCCTCGTAACGAGCAGGTGATTGCTTGGGAAGAGGGATATAACCGTCGTCTCGATTTGGAATTGGCGCTCTCCACCGATTTGATTGTGGTGAATGATAGCGCGCCACGTTTCTCTCTGCCGGATTTCAAGGCGGCGGGTACGGCAGTGCCGATTTTCTCTTTGCGTTCAAAGGATAGCTTTGGGTGTGGTGAGTTTTTGGATTTGAAAAGGATGGCGGATTGGGCGGCCAAGACAGGCCAACGCATCATCCAGACCTTGCCGGTGAACGACACCTCGGTGATGGGTACTTGGCGCGATTCCTACCCATATAGCGCCAACTCGGTTTACGCCTTGCATCCGATGTATCTGAACATTGAGCAGGTGGGTAAGTTAAAGGATAAGAAGCGTTACAATGCCCAAAAGAAGTCGCTGAACAGCGGCCAGTTCGTTGATTACGAAAAGGTGATCAAGTTGAAGTGGGAATATATTTGGGAGTTGTACCACAGTGAGGCGAAGAATACATTTGCCACCAAGGATTACATCGAATTTTACGAAAGGAATAGATTTTGGCTCGACACCTATGCGGTCTTCTGCTTCCTTCGGGATAAATTTCATACGCCGGATTTCTTCCAGTGGGGAGAGGATGCGGTTTGGAACAATAAGAGAATAGCGCAATATTGTTCTCTGGAATCGTCTGATTACGAGAAGGTTTCGGTGCATTTCTTCGTGCAATACCATTTGCATAAACAGTTGCATGAGGCTGTCAATTACGCGCATAGCCAGGGCGTTGCCATAAAGGGGGATATTCCGATTGGCGTCAATGCGAAGAGTGCCGATGTTTGGGAACATCCGACGCTGTTTGATTGCTCGGGTAGCGCGGGTGCTCCGCCTGATTATTTTTCCAAAACAGGTCAGGTATGGGGATTCCCTATCTATAATTGGGCGGAGATGGCGAAGGATGGATACAGTTGGTGGCGCAATCGTTTCCAATGTATGTCCCGCTGTTTCGACGCGTATCGTATCGATCACATTTTGGGATTCTTCCGTATTTTCAGGGTGCCATCCGATGCGGAGATGGGGTTGATCGGACAGTTTGATCCAGCCCTTCCAGTGTCTGTGGAGGAGATCCGCAACTTCGGTATCACATTGGATGAAAAGGAGTTGTGTGCCCCTAAAATCAATGACTATGTTTTAGATAAACTCTTCGGCGAGGAGAAGGAGGCTGTGAAACGGCAATATCTGGATGTCGTGGGAGAGGGAACTTATGCCTTGAAGGAAAATGTATCCAGCCATGCGAAAATCATGTCGTTATTGGGTGGAGCCCAAGATCAGACGACGGTGAAGATTCGTACAGGATTGCTTTATTTGGTTTGTCAAGTCTATTTTGTGGAGGATTGCCATCAGAAGGGCTATTACCATCCTCGTATCTCCATTGAGCAGAGTCTCGCTTACCAAATCGCGGATGACAAGTTGAAGGGGGATTTGAAGAATATCTACGAATATTTCTATTATAGAAGACACGATGAATTCTGGAAGGAACAGGCGATCAAGAAGTTGAATCTATTGACCCGTTGCACCAATATGATGGTCTGCGGTGAGGATTTGGGCATGGTGCCTGGTTGTGTTCCTTCTGTGATGCGTGATTTGGAGATCTTGAGTCTGGAGATTCAACGCATGCCGAAGGAGATGTATGTCGAGTTTGGTTGTTTGGATCGAGTGCCTCGTATGTCGGTATGTACCACATCCACCCATGATATGAGTACGATGCGTCAATGGTGGCAGGAGGATCATCAGGTGGTGCAGCGCTACTTCAACAATGAGTTGAAACAGTATGGTGAGGCGCCAGCCACTTGTGAACCATGGATTTGTCAGTTGGTTATAGAGAAGCATTTGGCATCCCCTGCGGCATGGGTGATTCTGCCTATCCAAGATTGGATGTCCATGGATGCGGAGGTGCGTAATGAGGATGTGATGAGTGAACGTATCAATGATCCTTCCAATCCAGACAATTACTGGCGTTATAGAATGCATTTGAACTTGGAGGATTTATTGGCTAAGACGGATTTCAATCAATTGGTGAGAAATGTCATCTCCCACAATGGTAGATAATGTTACGGAAATTATACTATACACTCCATAGCGGCAAGAACAACAAATTCACTTACTACTTGAAGTGTTACCTTCGGTTGTTGACACCCCGTGCCTTTTGTCGTTGGCGGTTGCCTCAACTTTTGGCGCGGATAGAGAGACGGGCAGACCGCGACTACATCCGTCAGCGCGTGGACTACTATTGCCAATTGGAATCCGATGTGACATTGCCTGCTACCGCTGAGACTTTGAAGCAGGCTTGGCAGCGAGTCTGGGGAGGCGGTGTCTATCAGCAGGACACCTATGAATTTACCCGTTATTTCTCCCCTGAAAAGCGATGGGGTTTCCTTTCTGGTGATGTGGTGATTGTGCCCGATATCCCTTCCGTGGTGAAGAGTCGTCCTTTGTGTGCGGGAAACGCCAACTCCGTATTGATGAAGCTGAATAAGATCCGTCACTTTATCTTTGTGAAGGATGACAAATCATTTGCGGAGAAACAGTTCAAGGTGGTCTTCCGCGGAAAAATCGCAGGCAAGCAATCCCGCAAGGATTTTATGTCGATGTATTATGGCAAGCCGCTTTTCGACGTGGGTGATGTTGGGCGTAAAACCGATTCACCGATGGCGTGGCGGACTGGGAAGATGACGATTCGGGAACATTTGGATTATCAATTCGTCATGGCGATTGAAGGCAACGATGTGGCCAGCAATTTGAAGTGGGTGATGTCATCTAATTCGATTGCCGTGATGCCTCGGCCCACATGTGAGACTTGGTTTATGGAGGGGACGTTGATCCCTAATTACCATTATATAGAGGTGAAACCCGATTTCTCGGATGTTGAGGAGCGGGTGACCTATTATCACGAACATCCGGATGAGGCGGAGCGGATTATTGCGCATGCGCATGACTATGTCGCCCAATTTATGGACGAAGAACGTGAACGCCTGATATCTTTGGCCGTCATGGAAAAGTATTTCGGAAAGGTTCGATAAATCTTTTGTATATTTGCGAAAAAGTAATTTTAGAGTAAACGATGGATTTTCAAGAAGCTCAAGACAGTGCGATTGATTTGTTACAGACTTTAATCACCATTCCTTCATACAGCAGGGAAGAGGTGAAACGTGCTGATTATTTACAGAAATATATAGAGGCGAAGGGTTATATCGCCCAAAGAAGAGAGAATAATATTTGGGTCATTGCTCCTGGTTTTGATGAGAAGAAACCAACCTTGATGTTGAATTCTCATATCGACACGGTGCGTCCTACCTCTGGTTGGACCAAAGAGCCGCACGAACCGATCGTGGAGCATGGCACGCTCTATGGCTTGGGTAGTAACGATGCGGGAGCCTCTCTGGTCTCATTGCTTCATGCATTTTTTATTCTTTCAGAGAAGAAACAATCCTATAACTTGATTTTCGCCGCTTCCGCCGAGGAGGAGGTCTCTGGAAAGAATGGTATGGAGCTCCTTTTGACCGAGTTGCCTCATTTGGATTTCGCCATCGTAGGTGAACCTACCCAGATGAATATCGCCATCGCCGAGAAGGGATTGATGGTGGTTGATTGTGTCGCGCATGGCAAATCGGGACATGCCGCCCGTGAAGAGGGGGTGAATGCCATCTATAAGGCTATTCAGGATATTGAATGGATTCGCACGGCTCGTTTGCCGAAGGTTTCCGAATTCCTGGGTCCTGTGAAGATGACGGTGACGATGGTGCATGCGGGTACGCAGCATAATGTCATCCCCGATGAGTGTTCTTTCGTGATTGATGTCCGCACCAATGAGTGCTACTCCAACCAGGACGTCTTTGAGATTTTGGAGAATCAGTTGGAATCCGAGATTAAGGCGAGATCCTATCGCTTGACCTCATCGGGTGTGCCACCGACAATTCCTATTGTACGGAAAGGTGTGGAGATGGGTATGTCCACCTTTGGCTCCCCAACACTCTCCGACCAGGCCTTTTTGCATTTCCCAAGCATTAAGTTGGGACCTGGCGATTCGGCTCGTTCCCATACGGCGGACGAATACATTGTCTTGAAGGAGATTCGTGATGCGATCCCGACCTACGTGCAGTTGTTGGATGGCATGACTTTTGACAAATTCTTAGGAGAACAGTAAAGGAGGCGACCCTGTGGCGAAGAAGTCGAAATATTACGTTGTTTGGGTAGGGAAGGAGACTGGCGTCTTCCGCTCTTGGACTGAGTGTGAACTGCAGATCAAGGGTTTCCCGAATGCCAAATACAAGTCATTCGAAACGGAGGCGGAGGCTTTGGCGGCTTATCATAGTGGCCCGGAGGACTACTTGCAAAAGAAGGAGGCGGATATGAGCCAAATCTATCCCGATTATCGTAATTTAGAGGTCGGGGGTCCCGAGTTGGAAGCCTTGGCTGTGGATGCGGCTTGTAGCGGTAATCCTGGTAAGATGGAGTATCGGGGCGTCTATATCCGTTCCCGGGAGGAGGTTTTCCATCTAGGTCCGTTGGAACAGGGAACCAATAATATAGGTGAATTCTTAGCCATTGTGCATGGCTTAGCCTTGATGAAGCAGAAGAACATCAACCTTCCGCTCTATTCCGATAGCGCGAACGCGATTTCGTGGATCAAGCAGAAGAAGTGCAAGACCAAATTGGAGCGTACAGAGAAGAATGCACCGATTTTCGAGTTGATCGCACGCGCTGAAAAGTGGTTAAGGGAGAATACGTATACAACTGAGATCCGTAAGTGGGAGACCCATGAGTGGGGAGAAATACCTGCGGATTTCGGCAGAAAATAATGTTTTAGGATTATGTCTATAACGGTAGAACATTTGTATAAAAGTTATGGAAAACAATTGGTGTTGAATGACATCAGTTTCTCCATTAAGAGTGGTGAGATCGTAGGTTTCCTCGGAAATAATGGTGCTGGAAAATCTACCACCATGAAGATTATCACGGGCTACTTGAATGCGGATAGCGGCCATGTGGATGTTTGTGGCGTGGATGTGGCGAAGAATCCGTTGGAGGCACACCGTCGCATTGGTTATCTGCCAGAGCATAACCCTATCTATCCGGATATGTATGTGCGTGAGTACCTGCGTTTCGTGGCGGGGCTTTACAAGATAGGCAAAGGGGCGAACGAACGTGTCGATGAGATGATTGAACGCACGGGTCTGACGCGTGAATACAAGAAGAAGATCGGTATGCTCTCCAAGGGATACCGTCAGCGTGTCGGCTTGGCCCAAGCCTTGATCCCCAATCCGGATGTCTTGATATTGGATGAGCCTACCACAGGTCTGGATCCGAACCAAATCGATGAGGTGCGTGAATTGATTAAGGAGGTGGGACGAGAGAAGACCGTTATGCTCTCCACCCATATCATGCAGGAGGTCTCCGCGATCTGTGACCGTATCATCATTATTAACCAAGGAAAAGTTGCGGTGGATGAGAAGGAACGAGAGGTGGTCTCCTCCCATGTGGGGAGTGGCTTTGTCGTTGAGGCGGAATTCTCCCAATCACAATCTTTGGAGGCTTTGAAGGGATTGGAGAATGTCTTATCAGTCACCGAATCAGGCCTCAACACCTATCTGCTACATTGCGCCAAGGATGAACGCGAACGCATCTTCAATTTTGCGGTAGAGAATCATGTGGCGTTGTTGACCTTGAAATTGCAGGAGAAATCCATGGAGGATGTCTTCCGTGACTTTACAAAACAGAACGAAAATGGCGGAAAAAATACAGAAAACTAATGCGGCGAGACTGCTCGACAGCAAAAAGATTAAATATGAATTGATCCCCTATGTGGTGGATGAATCCGATTTGAGTGCCATCCATGTGGCTGCCCAGTTGGAAGAGCCTATTGAGTTGGTATTCAAAACATTGGTTCTTCGAGGCGACAAAAACGGTATCTTCGTATGTGTCATTCCTGGCGCCGAGGAGGTGGACTTGAAGAAGGCGGCCAAGGTCTCTGGCAACAAAAGTTGCGCGATGATCGCGATGAAGGAGTTGTTGGGATTGACGGGATATATCCGTGGCGGATGTTCCCCATTGGGTATGAAGAAGAATTTCCCCACCTACATCCATACAACTGCTCCTGATTATGATTACATTTACATCAGTGCGGGAATGCGCGGTTTGCAGATTAAGATGAATCCCAATGAGTTGATCAATTGTTGCGCGATGACCGTGGCAGATTTGATCTCGGCGGATTCGGTTGCTGCTGAATATAATGAGCGGTAAGTCTGTTTCACTAATAGAAAAATATGCTAGATTTTATTTTGAAAGATTCAAAAATGTTACACATAGGTTTGCTGGTTTTGGCGGTTGCCCTATTGGTGGTTGGTCTTGTGGTCAATAATACCTGGTCGCCGCTTCTGTTTTCTTTGGGATTGTTGGCCGTCGTGGTGGTATTGCGACTTACATGGGTGCAGCAGGCCGGTTGGGTGCGTTATGTTAGTTACCCTGACTCGCCCTCGAACGGAATCATTTTATGCAAACTGATTGTTTCGTTAGTTGTGCAACTTGCGACGATTTACTATGCCTCTAAGTCGGGGTATCCAATCTTGGGTGCCATCGCATTTGGTCTTAGCACCTTTGGTTGAATGTGCGAGGAACCTGTGATTTATAATAGCGATCCTGCGGGGAACGGTATGGCGAGAGCTTTTGGTATGATCTTCAATATCGTTGGATCCGTCGTCTTGGCCATTATCTTTTACCTCGTGCAGAAATTTGTGCATGGAAAGTATACGCTGGTTGTATCTGTGGCGGTGATCGCCCTCTATTTCATGTGCAAAGTATTCGGAGGATATTATAGCAGAACGGTTGGCCGATATGCGGAGCATGAGAGAAGAGAGGATGAGATGTGGGAGGAGACCCGCCGTAAGAGAAACTTGAATCAGGAAGGCGTTCAAGAGATTGATTTGCAAGAGATTTCCGAAGAGATCCTTCGGGGTCAAGGTGTGGACGTGGAAGATTTAGATAGGTAGTATGACTAAATTTTCAAGATCAGTGAAACAAACGTTGTTTTTCATATTATCCTTCTGCGTTTTTCCACTGATTTCTTGTCAAGAATATCATGCGGAGAAGTCTCCTTTGGAAGAGATGGTCAGTGACTATGTGGAAAAGGAGTTCCCTGACTGGTTAGATTCAAGACACGAAGGAGATACATTGTTCCTTAGTGTCTATTTTACCCTTTGTGATAGTAATTGGTCAGCTCCGAGAATCGACTCTACAGTAGATTTGGACATAGTTGCGTTAGTTGGTGGAGCCGTGAACAGGATGAGCTATCCTGTGTATTATCTACTTCCTCCTCCGCCATATCTGCCGGAAGATGATACGACATACGAGATAGAAGCGTATGTCCAATCTCTGAATGAGGCTGAAAAAGATATCTACGGGAAAGCGTCTGTTCCTCCCGTATTCAGAGACAATCAAGAGAAATCTGATTACTATGAAGTTATGTGGGATCATCTAATGTCTGCCATTGACAGCCTATATTTGCTAGATCCAGCTTTGATTGGATATACCTATTATGGCCCCGTGCAGGTTGTTGTTTTAGCGGATCCCCAAGTAGATCAAAATTTAGTCGCATCCTATCTAAAAGGGGTGGATGTAATGGATCTTCGCCCAAGATATATTGGGTATAAGCGGAATGGAGGAGATGATGAACAACATTTTGTCGGTGGGGGAGATCGTTTCAGTTATTATAGTGTAAAATCGGATGGACAATTCAAACGTGTAGCCAGAATCGTAATGGATTAACATTGGAAGAGTTCGTTAGATGTCTGTATAAATAAAAAATCCATTCAAGGCCTCAGTCCTGAATGGATTTTGTTTTTTTAGTGGCTTAGCAAATCTTCCCGTATCCGATATCCATGCTGTTTTCGTTCAGTTTCTCCTCTAAGTAGGTCTGCACGTGGCGAATACGTTTCTCTTCGAAAATCTCCTCGATGGTGATCATGAGTCCGGTCTCCAATACATCGCTGAACTCGTCGTTGATACAAGATCCGAAGGTGCGCATCGTAGGCGAAAGCGACATGTAGGCGTTGATGAGCGGAGGAATGTTGAACCCCAACTGTTTGATTTGCTTCTTCAGGATGGTGTAATCCTCCTTGTATGTTCCGCCACAGAAGCATTGCTCGATTTCATCTCTTTTCTCGTTGAAAACCACAGGTTTTTTCGGGAATATGATGTGCTCCTTGTCCGGGAAATATTTTTGCATAAAGTAGGTGATGTAGGCTCTTGCCTCATCCTTGAACGAAGGGTATATCGTTGCCTTTCCGAAGAAATACTTTGTCTGTGGAATGGTGATCATCAATGCGCCCAACCCGTCCCAAAGATTGTCCAATGCATAGAGACTTTTGGCGCCCATGCGGGAAGACTGATACTCGGGGCGTACAAAGGAACGTCCCAATTCAATGGTGTAGGGGAGGTAATCCTTGATGAATTTTTCCGAGTAGGCGAATAGATGGGAGGAGGTGAGTTTAGGCGTGCCATCTTCAAAGAAGGATACCTCCGATCCGTGAAGGTAGCGATAACCACCAATGATCTCCTTTTCCTCTGGATTCCAAACTATTAACTGGTGATAAGGACGCTCCATCGTATCGTACTCGTCGATGTCGCAAGCTATTCCCGCACCACCTCCGGAAGCACGGAAGGAAATTTCACGCAAGCGACCAATCTCCCTCATCACGTTGGGGGAATCGTGGTGTGTGACAATGTAGATCTCGTTGTCTCCCTTATTCGTTTTACGCAATAGTTTGTCACCCGTCAATTCCTTGACCAGCAAATCTGTACTAATGGGTTCGATGATCTCTTCCATCTGTTTGTTTTTTTTGGTTAGGGGAGAGTCGCATCCGTTTATAGGCTATATGTTATTTGTTTCAACCATTCGGCCCATTCCGTTTCGCTCTTCTCTTGGGAGAATGTCTCGTATGGTATAGGTTTGCCTATTTTGACTGTGAATGTTTTGTTCTTCTGTTTGAAGAATTCATCCGCTAGATATAGCATTTCAAGGTTAAACTTGATGCCCAATTTTTTTCTGTAATAGGCTAGGTTATAAAAAAACTTTGAGTTCTCTCCCTCAAAGAACAAAGGTACAATATTCCTTTGATATTGTATTGCTTTTTTTACAAAAGTTTTTTTCCATTCATTGTCTTTTATCGTTCCGTCGTGTTGTCTTCTTGAACATTGCCCGGCTGGAAAAAATAGGATGGCGGCATCCGATTCGCAGGCCTCGTTGATCATTGTGCCTACGTTTTTGGCTTGTCCTCCGCCAGTTTTGCTGATGGGAATGAAGTACTCTCTTAGGTTGTCGATGTACATAAGGAAGTCATTTACAGGTATTTTCAGTTCCTTGTAGTAGGCGGTGAGCACCTCTATCAGCGCGATTCCGTCGGCGCCGCCCAATGGGTGGTTGCAGGCGAAGATCACTTTGGAATCTTGGGGAAGGTTCTCCTCTCCGATGATGTTGAATTTTACGTTGAAGTGGTCGCGCATTAGTGCTATGGCGAAGTCGCGCCCTTGCAGGTCTCCGTATTTGCCGAAACAATAGTTGACCTCGTCTTGGTGGATGATCCTTTTTAGATAGTTGATGAGGAATTTCGGGATTTTTTTTGTCGCCCCGGGGAACTTCCCCTCTATTATGTTTTCAACATTTATCTTCTCTTTCTTGCTGTTTTCGCTACCCATTTTGCTCCACTTTTGAAAAATTTAGGGCAAATATAGTGCATTTTCCTTATAAAATCGCTTGTAAACCGCCTATTGTGTGGGGTTGTGGAAATGTTTGTAAGTTGTTGAAAAATAGTGGATGAAGAGTTAAAAAAAAGTGAAGTGGGGCATTGTGGGGGAAAAGTAAATGTTATATCTTTGTAACATTCGAAATAGACCGAAGACGTATGCAACAATTTTTAGGAAACATAGAGGCTAAATTGGACGTGAAGGGACGCGTGTTCGTCCCTGCGGCTTATCGTCGCTCTCTTGAAAAAGAGGGATGCTCCTCTTTGATCCTTCGATTGGACAAGGTCTCGAAGTGCGTGAAGATTTATCCAGAGTGTGAGTGGAACAGAATCGATGGAGAGTTTAAGTCTAAACTCAACTTGTGGGACAAGAACGATCTGCTCCTTTATCGTATGTTCACCTCTATGGTGGAGCCGGTGGAGTTGGATGCAAGTGGACGCATCTTGCTTCAAAAGGGATACATCGAATCGATCGGTGCCACTACAGATGTTCTTTTCGTCGGTGTGGGCAACTATTTCGAGGTGTGGAACAAGGCTAACTTTGAGGCTGGTCTTTTGGATGATGAAGGCTTCTCCGAAGCTTTGCAAGCGAAAATGGGTAACATAGTATTCTAATGGAAGGAGAGATGGATATGGAAACTGTTTATCATACACCCGCCCTTTTGATTCCTTGCATGGATGGTTTATCCATTGATCCGGAAGGCGTCTATGTGGATGTGACATTCGGAGGAGGAGGACACTCCCGTGAAATATTGAGCAGACTCTCTGCAAAGGGAAGGTTGCTTTCATTCGACCAAGACTTGGACGCCGCGAAGAACGCGTTTGACGATCCTCGTTTCACATTTGTGAGGGGAAATTTCAAGCATCTTTCCAATTTCCTCAAATATTATGGCGAGGAGAAGGTGGATGGCATTTTAGCTGATTTGGGTGTGTCTTTCCATCACTTTGATGATCCGACCAGAGGTTTTTCCTTCCGTTTTGACGGAGAGTTGGATATGCGAATGAATCAGATGGCCCGTATCTCGGCTGCTGATGTGTTGAATGATTATGACGAGGAACGACTCGCCACGATATTTAAACTTTATGGAGAGTTGGATGGAGCCAAGCGTTTGGCTTCCGCGGTGGTGAAGGCAAGGAGTGTAAAGAAATTCCGTAAAGTTTCCGACCTTTTGGAGGTGGCCGAACCGTTGGTGGGCAGGGACCGTCAGAAGAAGGACATGGCGAAGGTGTTCCAAGCTATCCGAATTGAGGTGAATGGCGAGATGGATGTCCTGAAGTGTTTTTTGACGCAGACCATCTCCTGTTTGAATCCAGGTGGCCGATTGGTGGTGCTTACCTATCACTCTTTGGAGGATCGATTGGTGAAGAACTTTATGCGTGCCGGCAATATGGAGGGAAAGGTGGAGCAGGATTTCTTTGGCCGCAAATTGTCTCCGTTCCGCTTGGTGAACAATAAACCGATTGTTCCGGACGATGCTGAAATTGAGGCGAATCCAAGATCCCGTAGCGCGAAGTTGCGTATCGCGGAGTTGTTGGAGGCGTGATTTGAAAAATAGGTTTAATAATAATATACATTAATAATATGATGTTCCAACGACAAGTAGATAACTTAAAGGGTTTCGCCTCTATGGCTGGCGGATCTTTTAAGGATGCCTTCACTGGACGGATATTCTTAAAGGATATCGTTAAGAATCAGTGGGGTGTGATTGTCGTGGTGGTGATCATATTGTTCTGTCATATTGGTCTGCGATTCAGTTGTGAGGATCAGGTGAAGCAGATAGACCGATTGAAAAAAGAGTTGGAGGATGTGAAGTTGGAGGCTTTGTCCCGCTCTTCTGACCTCCTTGGTATAAGTAAGCAATCCCAGATCGAACTTTTGGTCGCGGAGGTGGATTCATCTCTTGTGCCATCTGTCGTTCCGCCGTTTGTAATCTCTAAATGAAGCGATCATGGCGGTGGATAAGAACATAAGAACGAAGATGAGGCGACGCACCGTATTGGTGGAGTGCCTGATGATACTCTTCTTGTTGCCTTGTTGTATTTTCCTTTATCTGACAATGCAGGTGGATGGCGACACGTGGAGAGGTCTTTCGAAGAAGATATTGTACGATAGTCTGGTTGTGCCGCAGGTGCGAGGCAATATACTGGATGCCGACGGTCAGTTGTTGGCGGCTTCCATTCCGGTCTATGTCCTGTACATGGACTTTAAGGCGGATGGATTAAAGCGAGATACCTTTTTAAGTAAGGTGGACTCTTTGTCTGTGGCGCTCGCTGAACTTTACAAGGACAAAAGCGCTGCTGAATACAAGCAACGTTTGATGAAGGGTTTTATGGCTTCTAACAGAAACTATTGCATCAATAAAAGACCCTTGTCCTATGTGGAGTGGAAAGAGGTGAAGAAATTTCCTCTATTTAGAAAGGTAAAATGTTATACGAATGAAGTGCGCGTGCAAAGGAAACGACCTTTTGGCGATATGGGCTCCCGAACCATTGGCGGTCTTTATGCTGAGGTGAACAAGGGAGGAAAGAGTGGCATTGAAATGTACTGCGATTCTTTGTTGAGAGGACGTCCGGGATTGGCCAGTCGTGTGAGAATGGCGGGAAGATACCGCAACATAGACCAAATGGAGGCGGAAAATGGATTAGATGTTGTCATGACAATAGACGCGAAGATCCAAGATATTGTGGACCGTGACCTTCGTAACCGCTTGGCTATGTCTGATGCGGAGTATGGATGCGCGGCTGTGATGGAGGTTGCGACGGGTGAGATTAAGGCCATTTCTAATCTCAAACGCCTATCGGATGGTAGATATGAGGAGGGAGAAAACTATGTGGTGAATGGTCACTTTAAGGGTGAACCTGGATCCACCTTCAAAATCGCCACGGCGGTGGTGGCCTTGGAGGCCGGTGTGGTGGATACCTCTACCGTCATCGATACGGGTAACGGTGTCTGTGAATTCTATGGCAGAAGAATGCATGATTCGCACCCGAATGGAGTCCTGACCTTCAACAAGGCGATTCAACAATCATCCAATATCGCGATGGCGAAGGTGATAGACAGGGCGTATAAAGATAAGCCGGAGAAGTATATTGAGGCGTTGTATGATTTGGGATTGACTATGCCATTGGGATTGGAGATCCCAGGCGCGAAGAATCCGAAAATCAAGCATCCGAGCGACAAGAAGAATTGGTATAACACCTCTTTGCCATGGATCGCGCATGGTTATGAGACCGAGATGCCTCCGATTCAGATATTGGCCTTCTACAATGCGCTGGCGAATGATGGCACTTTTGTACGACCTCATCTTTTGAAAGAGATCAGAAAGAATGGTGAGGTGGTTCGCTCTTTTGGAACGGATGTTTTGAAGTCCAGTATATGTAGCAAGGGAACGCTTGGTAAGGTGAGACAGATGATGGTGGATGTCGTGGAACACGGTACCGCTACCGCCGCTAAGTCCAAGTATTTCAAGATTGCGGGAAAAACAGGTACGGCCAACCAGATTTATGGCACGAAGAGACAGCAGTTGACCTTCTGTGGTTTCTTCCCGGCTGACAATCCCAAGTACAGCATCTTGGTGGTCTCTTGGTATCCTCATAGGGGAGCTACTGGAGCTGGTTCCCTCTCGGGCGCCACTTTCAAGGATATCGCGGAGCATATCTATGCGCAAAGTCCGTTGATGCATGTGGCTCCAAAGAAAATAGACGACGCTAATACGCTCTTTGATCCAGTCACGAAGGATGGCAGTCGAAGAGAATTGGAGTATTTGATGGATAAGATGTCTATCAATTACCGAAAAAATGAGGCGAAAGGTGAGTGGGTTCGTACCCATGTTGATGAACACGGCATTAGCGAGAGTGTGGTGAAACTTGACCAGGATCGGGTTCCGAACGTTGTGGGAATGGGATTGAAGGATGCCATTTTCCTTTTGGAGAACCGTCAGATGAAGGTTACGGTAGAGGGCGTTGGCGCGGTTGTGAAGCAGTCGGTGGAGAGTGGCCTTGTCATCACGAAGGATAGAAAAAATATTCATTTGGTTCTGAGATAATAGATACTGAAAAATAGTAATGATATGAATGGACTAATCGACATATTGGCACCGGTTGATGTGCTGGAAACCATCGGAGAGACTGAAAAGGAGATCTCTTCTATTCAGTTCGATTCTCGAAAGGTGGAGAAAGGTTCCTTGTTTGTGGCTACTTGCGGAACGCAGGTGGACGGACACTCCTTTATCGCTTCTGCGATCGAGAAGGGTGCTGTGGCGGTTGTCTGTGAAAAGATGCCTGAAACCTGTGTGGAGGGTGTCACTTACGTCCGTGTGGCTGATTCCAATGAGGCATTGGGCCGTATGGCTTCCGCATACTACGATTACCCATCCAGTTCGATGAAATTGGTGGGTGTGACGGGTACGAATGGAAAGACCACCACCGCTACATTGCTTTACAATATGTTCCGTAGAGCGGGACACAAGTGTGGATTGCTCTCCACGGTTTGCAACTATGTGGAGGGTGAGGCTGTACCTTCGACCCATACAACGCCAGACCAATTGGAACTCAATGCCTTGTTGGCGCGAATGGTGGATGCCGGTTGTGAATACGCCTTTATGGAGGTGAGCTCACACGCTGTGGATCAAAGAAGAATCGCGGGACTTGACTTTGATGGAGGTGTTTTCACCAACCTTACCCGTGACCATTTGGACTACCATTTGACGATGGAGAACTATTTGAAGGCAAAGAAGCGTTTCTTTGATGATTTGTCCGAAGAGGCGTTCGCTTTGACCAACTTGGATGATAAGAATGGAATGGTGATGCTTCAAAACACCAAAGCGGAGAAGTTGACCTATTCGGTACGCTCTTTGGCGAATTTCAAGACGAAGATTGTGGAGAATACCTTTGAGGGTATGTCTTTGAATATAAATGGCAAAGATGTATTCGTATCGTTTATCGGACGATTCAATGCATCCAATTTGAGCGCTGTGTTCGGCGCCGCGGTAGCGTTGGGAATGAGTGAGGAGGAGGCTTTGCTTCATTTGAGCGCGATGCGATCTGTCAATGGTCGCTTCGAGTGTATCTCCGCGCCATCAGGATACAAGGTGATTGTGGACTACGCGCACACGCCAGACGCGCTGACCAATGTCATCAACACCATCAACGACGTGAGGTGTGGCGAGGGCAAGTTGATTACCGTTGTGGGATGCGGTGGAAACCGCGACAAGGGCAAACGCCCTATCATGGCGCAAGAGGCGGTGAAGGGTAGTGAGCAGGTGGTCATCACCTCAGACAATCCGAGAAATGAGGATCCGCAAGAGATTATCGCGGATATGATGGCGGGGTTGGATCCTGTGGCTAAGAAAAAGGTGATCACGATTGAAGATCGTTACCAAGCCATCAAGACAGCATGCCTTTTGGCACAACCAGGTGATGTGATTTTGGTGGCAGGAAAGGGCCATGAAGATTATCAAGATATTAAGGGAGTGAAACATCATTTCGATGACCACGAGGTGGTTCGAGAGGTGATGAACTAAATGTAAAATTAGGAGGTAGAAATTATGTTCTATTATTTGTTCAACTATTTGTCACAGATGAATATTCCGGGTGCCGGAATGTTCAAGTATATTTCGTTTCGTTCAGCGTTGGCGTTCATCTTCGCCTTGTTGGTGGCGACGTTAATTGGCAAGCGTATCATCCAATTCCTTCAAAAGAAGCAGATTGGAGAGACGATCCGTGATTTGGACTTGGCTGGACAAATGGCAAAAAAGGGAACCCCGACGATGGGAGGTGTCATCATCATCATCTCTATCTTGCTCCCTGTGCTTTTCTTGGCGAAGTTAGACAATGTTTATATCCTTTTGATGATCGTGACCACCATCTGGTTGGGAGCGATGGGCTTCTTGGATGATTATATCAAGGTCTTCAAGAAAGACAAGGAGGGATTGCACGGCAGATTCAAGATCCTAGGTCAAGTGGGTCTTGGTTTGATTGTGGGTCTTACGCTTTATATGAACAAGGATGTGGTCATCTACGAGAACACCACTTCTGCTCCTTCCCATAAAATAGAGGTGGTGGATTGTGTGAAGAATGCGGAGAAAGCCACGAAGACAACCATCCCGTTTGTGAAAAATCCGAACTTCGATTATGCGGATCTTTTCGGTTGGGCAGGTGATTACGCGCAGACATTGGGTTGGATCTTCTTTGTATTGGTGGTCATCTTTATTGTGACAGCCGTGTCAAACGGCGCCAACCTGACAGATGGTCTGGATGGACTTTCGACGGGTGTCTCGGCCATAGTCGGGGCGACGCTCGGCATCTTGGCTTATTTGTCAAGCCACGTCGAGTTCGCAAGTTATTTGAACATTATGTACATCCCTTATTCAGAGGAGTTGGTCATCTTTATCTGTGCCTTTGTAGGTGCGTTGATCGGTTTCCTTTGGTACAATGCCTATCCGGCGCAAGTGTTTATGGGTGATACGGGAAGTTTGATGATCGGTGGTGTCATCGCGGTGAGCTCCATCATTATCCGCAAGGAGTTATTGCTCCCTGTATTGTGTGGTATCTTCTTTATGGAGAGCCTCTCTGTGATTATCCAAACCTCCTATTTCAAATATACCAAGAAGAAGTATGGAGAGGGACGAAGGATCTTCAAGATGGCTCCGCTCCATCATCACTATCAGAAGATGAATATTCCGGAGTCTAAAATTGTGGCTCGCTTCTGGATTGTGGGATTGCTTTTGGCGATGTTCACCATCGTCACTTTGAAAATTAGATAATAAACGACTCATTCAAATATAAGATGAAGAAATTAGTAGTGTTGGGAGCTGGCGAGAGCGGTGTGGGTGCTGCTATCCTTGCGAAGCAAAAAGGATTTGATGTTTTTGTCTCTGACAAGTCTGAGATCAAGCAAAAGTACAAGGACGAGTTGAACTCGTTCGGTATCGAGTGGGAGGAGGGTAACCATACCGAGTCTCGCATTTTGGCTGCTGATGAGATTGTCAAGAGCCCCGGTATTCCGGAGAAGGCTCCGCTTATTAAGGCTTTGAGAGCGCAAAATACAAACATCATCTCCGAGATCGAGTTTGGTGCTAGGTATACCAATGCGAAGATGATCTGTATTACAGGTAGCAATGGTAAGACCACTACCACCACTTTGATTCATCATATTTTGAAGAATGCGGGGTTGAATGTCGGCTTGGCGGGAAATGTCGGATTCAGTTTGGCTCGCCAGGTGGCATTGGAACAACACGATTACTATGTGATCGAGTTGAGCAGTTTCCAATTGGATGGCATGTATGAGTTCAAGGCGGATGTTGCCATATTGTTGAATATCACACCGGATCACTTGGACCGTTATGAGTACAAGTTCCAAAACTATATCAATTCTAAATTTAGGATTGTGCAAAACATGAAGCCTTCGGATTACTTCATCTACTGGAACGATGATCCGGTTATCCGTAAGGAGTTGGAGGAACGTACCATAGAGGCGACCGCATGTCCATTCTCTTTGAACAAGGCAGCTGGTTTGGCCGCGTATATCGAGGATGAGTTGTTGAAGATCCATACGCCAAAGCGTTCTTTTGAAATGCCAGTGAATGATCTCTCCTTGAGAGGTCAGCACAATATGTATAACTCGATGGCGGCTGGTATCACCGCCCTCTTATCGGATATTAGCGACGATAATTTGCGAGAGGCGTTGAAATCCTTCAAGAGTGTCGAGCACCGTTTGGAGTCTGTGGCATCCGTTCGTGGCGTCCATTTCATCAACGACTCCAAAGCTACCAATGTCAACTCATGCTGGTATGCTTTGCAATGTATGCAGACGCCTGTTGTCTTGATTTTGGGTGGCACCGATAAGGGTAACGATTACACTGAGATTGAGGAGCTGGTGAAGAATAAGGTGCGAGGCATTGTCTGCTTGGGTGTGGATAATAAAAAGCTACACGACTTCTTTGGCGGTAAAGTGGCGAAGATGGAGGATGCACTCTCTATGAAGGAGGCGATCGACAAGTGCTTTGCGATGGCGCAATCTGGTGATACGGTTCTTCTCTCCCCATGTTGCGCAAGTTTCGACTTGTTCAAGAGTTACGAAGACCGCGGTAAGCAGTTCAAAGAGTGTGTGAGAAACCTCTAATAGCAAGAAACGGAATCATTGTTAAAAGAAATAAGTGTTTGATTTATGGGTTCATTTTTGTCAAAACAACTGAAGGGAGATAGGATCATCTGGACAATTTTGATTGTCTTGATGATGGTTTCCGCGTTGGCTATGTTTAGCGCCTCCAGTGGTTTGGCTTATGACCAAAAGTTTAAGGGACATTTTTTGGCTCCTATTTCCAAACACTTGATGTTTCTTTTGGTGGGTCTGGGAGTCACTTATTTGGTCCATTTGGTGCCGCCTAAAAAGATTTTCCTCTTTGGTGGATTCTTCGGCTATCTTATCAGTATTCCTCTATTGGTTTGGGTACTGGTGGCGGGAAAAAGCGCCAATGAAGCGGCCAGATGGATTTCCTTGCCGATTATCGGAAACTTCCAACCTTCGGAGTTGGCGAAGTTGTCGGTGGTATTGGCTTTGTGTTCCGCCATGGGGTACTACCATAGCAAGGGGGATGTCAATAAGGGATTTGGAAAGTACATTGCTATTATCGCGTTACCTTCCATCTTTATTCTGCCGGAGAATCTCTCCACATTCTTGTTGTTGGGCATTGTTTCTCTCATCCTTCTCTTCATTGGAGGGGTCGCTTTGAAAAATATTGGTAAACTATTGCTGGGTTTGTTCTCTATTTTGGCGCTTGTTGTCGCGATAACCTTAGTTGAGAGTTGGGTGGCACCTGAAAAATCAGGACTTAAAGTGGAAGGTGTAGAACGTAAGGAGGGTAGGACGCCACTTTACGTTATCACTCACCGTACGGGAACATGGATCAGTCGTGTGAAGGAGCATTTTGGTGGCGATTTGACACCAGAGGAGAAGAAGGCGAGGAAGTTTGAGATCACGGGTAAGAAGCAACAAACCGGACATGCCCATATTGCGGTGGCGAGAGGCAAGTGGTTCGGTGTGGGTATTGGTAATAGTGAAGAGCGTGACTTTATCCCGCAAAGTTATGCCGATTTTATTTTTGCGGTGATAGTGGAGGAGATAGGCGTTCTCAGTCTATTTATCATTCTGCTCTATCTGGCGCTCTTTTATCGATCGTGTGTGGTGTTGAACAGAAGTGAATCTTACAACAATTCATTCGCTGCGGTTGGATTGTCTTGTTTGATAGTGGTGCAATCCTTTATGCACATTGCAGTGGTGTTGGGCATGATGCCGGTGACGGGACAGCCGTTGCCGATCATCAGTCGTGGAGGTACCTCCATTTTGACGACATGCGCCTATTTTGGTGTCATCCTTGCTTTGAGCCGTGGCGTGACGGATGGAGAGAATGCCGCGAAGAAGAGTATTTCCCGTAAACCTTCCGAAACGAAGGTCGCGAAAAATGATAAGGAGTCGGAGGAAGTAGAAACGGCTCTTAATGTTGATGTCAAAAATGTCTAAAATTATGGCAAATCAAAAATTTATTATAAGTGGCGGTGGCACGGGAGGACATATCTTCCCGGCCATATCCATCGCCAACGCATTGAAGAAGAAGCGTCCGGAGGCATCATTCCTCTTTGTGGGCGCTGAGGGACGCATGGAAATGGAGAAGGTTCCTAATGCAGGCTATGAAATTGTTGGATTGCCAGTAAGTGGATTCAACCGCAGCAACCTTTTGAAGAATTTCAAGGTGTTGTGCCGCTTGTTTAAAAGTTTGTGTATGGCGAAGAAAGTCGTGAAGGACTTTGCTCCGGATGTTGCCGTGGGTGTGGGAGGCTACGCAAGTGGTCCTACACTCTTCATGGCACACCGATTGGGCATTCCGACTGTTTTGCAGGAGCAGAACTCTTATGCGGGAGTGACCAATAAGTTGTTGGCGAAGAAAGCAGCCAAGATTTGCGTCGCCTATGAGAACATGGATCGTTTCTTCCCGAAGGAGAATACCATTTTGACCGGAAATCCAGTTCGTCAGGATTTTTTGGAGGTTGCTCCAAAGGCACAGGAGGCGTACGATTTCTTCGGTTTCACGCCTGAGAAAAAGACCTTGTTGATTGTTGGCGGTAGTTTGGGTGCTCGTACCATCAACCAAAGTGTGATCGCGGGTCTTCAAAAATTGAAGGAGGCTGGCATACAAGTGCTTTGGCAAACGGGAAAAAACTATTTCGAGGATGCGAAGAAGGCTTACGAACCTTATAAGACCAACGACATTGTGGTCACTGACTTCGTGAAACGAATGGATTACGCCTATGCGATGGCTGATTTGGTTATTTCCCGTGCGGGCGCAAGTTCCATCTCCGAACTTTGTCTTTTGGGTAAATCCACCATTTTGGTCCCTTCCCCTAATGTGGCGGAGGACCATCAGACTAAAAACGCGCAGGCGTTGGCTTCCAGAAATGCTGCTGTCATGGTGGCTGATAAGGATGCCAAGGAGGTTTTGGTGGATGAGGCGCTTCGCTTGATGGAGGATGCCACTAAACTAAAAGAGTTGGGTGACAACGCAAAGGCGATGGCACAATTGGATTCCGCAGACAGAATTGCGGATGAGATTCTAAAACTGATCGAGAAATGAAAAAGAGAAACATATATTTCCTTGGTATCGGAGGCATTGGAATGAGTGCTTTGGCCCGTTATTTCAAAGCGAAGGGCTTTGAGGTGGCTGGTTATGACCGTACCTCATCCGAACTGACCCGTGAGTTGGAGAAGGAGGGGCTACCTATCCATTATGAGGATAGCGTGGATTTGATTCCTTCGTCATTCCGTGATAGTTCAGCGACTTTGGTGGTATATACGCCGGCTGTTCCAGTTTCGATGGGTGAGTTTGTATGGTTCAAGGAAAATGGTTTTGAGGTGATGAAACGTTCCCAAGTCTTGGGAGAGGTGACACGCATGCAACGTGCCATCTGTATCTCCGGCACACATGGGAAAACGACCACTTCTACGATGACTTCGCATTTGTTGCATAACTCCCATGTGGAGTGTAACGCTTTCTTGGGTGGTATATCCAAGAATTTCTCCCGAAACCTGTTGCTCTCCGAGAAGAGTGATTTGGTCGTTGTGGAGGCGGATGAGTATGACCACTCTTTTTTGACACTCACGCCATATATGGCTGTCGTGACAGCGGTGGATGCCGATCACCTCGACATCTATGGTACGGAGGAGAACTACCGCAAGGGCTTTGAGGATTTCACTTCGTTGATTATCCCTGGCGGAGTCTTGTTGATGAAGAAAGGGTTGCCTATTCAACCACGGTTGCAAAAGGATGTGAAGTTGTACACCTATTCCGTGAATGAGGGTGATTTCCATGCGGAGAACATTCGCATCGGAGGGGGTGAAATTCTCTTTGATTTTGTGACGCCGCAAGGCATGATTCGTGACATCGAATTGGGTGTCCCTGTCTATGTGAATATCGAGAATGGAATCGCCGCTATGACGATGGCCTATTTGAACGGTGCCACTGAAGAGGAGATTCGAAAGTCGATGAAGAGTTTCGCAGGTGTTAAGAGACGCTTTGACTTTCACATCAAGACGAAGGATTTCGCCTTTTTGGATGACTATGCTCACCATCCGCAGGAGTTGAAGTCCAGTATTGGGTCGGTACGTGCTTTGTATCCAGGAAAGCGCCTTTTGGGTGTGTTCCAACCGCATTTATACACTCGTACCAGAGATTTTGCGGATGACTTCGCGAGCAGTTTGTCGCAATTAGATGAATTGGTGTTGTTGGACATCTATCCTGCCCGTGAGAAACCGATAGAGGGCGTGACTTCCCAGATGTTGTTGGATAAGGTGACGATTTCCGACAAGATGCTCTCCACCAAAGCTGATTTGGTGGATTGCCTGAGCAGAAAACAGTTCGATGTTTTGTTGATGGTAGGTGCGGGTGATTTGGATCTTTTGATTCCGGATGTTGAGAAAATGTTATTGTCGAAATTAAATAGATAGGATCTCGTTATGTTGCGCAAAAGTTGGGTAAAATGGACATTGGTAGTTCTTATATTGGGCTATTGGGTATTCGCGGTGAAAACGTATGCCTATAAGTCGAATGAGACTTCGTGTCCGAAGATTACCGCGACGGTGCTAGACAGAGCGGAGATGGCGTTCGTGACGGAACAGGATGTGGCTGACTTGTTGAATGATAAGTCGGTCTGTCCGGTCGGAAAAAGTTTGAGCCAAATCGATACGGACGCGTTGGAGACCTATTTGGAAAATAAGTCCCGCATCAAGACGGCGGAGTGTTATGTTACGCCATGTGGAGATTTGCGTGTGAAGATTACCCAAAGGGAACCGATCTTGCGTGTGATGAGCGCGTGGGGTGATTATTATGTGGATTACGAACTCAAAAAGATGGCGGTATCATCCGCTTTTACCGCATATGTGCCTATCGCGACAGGTTATGTGAGCGAGGGAATGGCCTTGGGTACGTTGGGTGAGTTCGCTTTGTTCTTGCGGGATAATGCGTTCTGGAACAATTTGGTGGAGCAGATTGATGTGGATAAGAATGGCGAAGTGACCTTGGTGCCTCGTGTCGGCAATCAGTTGATCAAGATGGGCACTTTGGAGAATTACAAGGAGAAATTGGAAAAACTCCATGCCTTGTATGTGAATGGATTTAACAAAGTGGGATGGAATAGATACAAACAGATCACTTTGAAGTATGATGGACAAGTGGTGTGTACTAAAAAATAACAGGAGACGAAAATGGAAGAATTGACAGAAAACAAAAAGAATTATTCGGACGTTGTGGTGGCATTGGACTTAGGTAGCCGTAATGTACGAGGTATGATTGGCCGTAAGAACGAGACCGGCAAATTGGATGTGTGGTACTCTGACATAGAGGAATCGGACGGTATCGAGAAGGGTATCGTGACCAATGTGGAGACCGTTGCGGGAGTGATCAAAAATTTGATCCTCAAAATGCGTAATGTCCTCAATAGCCGATTGAACGAGAAGGATGGCCCTCGTTACTTTTACGACATCAAGAATGTCTATGTCGGTTTGAACGCGAAAACCATTCATGGTGATGTGAATGAGATTTCCCGTTGTTTCGGCAGTGAACCGATTTCTGTGGCTGACATGCAGGAAATCGAGAGACAAAATCGCTTGATGCCGTTGGAGGCGGATCGTAAGATTGTGGATGTCGTTCCTTTCGAATATATTTTGGATGGCGAGTCGTTGGTGGAGAATCCAGTGGGATGCATCTGTACCAACCTACGTGCTCGTTTTTTGAATGTCCATGCCGAGAAAAAGGTGGAGGATAACATAAGAAAGTGTTTTGACATCATCAATAATAGTGGTTGCAAAGACCCTAATTTGAATGTCAACTGTCAGCCAATCTTTGTATTGCATTCTCGTCACATCTCTGATGCTGTATTGTCTCCTGAACAGAAAGAGGTGGGATGTATGCTTCTTGATTTCGGCGCGCAGACCATTTCGTTGTCCATCTATCACGAACAAAAGCTTCGTTTTGTCCATGTTTTCAATTTCGGATCGGATTTGATCACGAAGGATATTATGCAATTGCAGTTGCCAGGGAAAGTGGCGGAGAAGCTGAAGAAGAATTTCGGTAGTCCGATGCCGAGCTTGACCACTCCTATTATTGTGGATATGCAAGACGGTCGTCAAGTGGATACTATTGAGTTGTCTGGAATAATTCAGGCTCGTATGAGGGAGTTCTTGAACCGTATCAACACGGCTATCGATCTTTCCGGTTATCGTTCCGTCTTGGATTCCATTGTGATTATCGGTGGTGGCGCGAAGATGGGCCACATGATTGAGTTCATCGAGGCGGAGACGGGTATTTCAACCCGATTCGGAGATATCCGTGTTCTTTCCGAAGGATCTGCTAAGGAATCTGATATTACCAATGCCTCTGTTGTGGGTATTATGGCCTCTGCGGTGGAAGGATCCGTGTCGTGTAGGGAGATTGAAGAACCTAATGCGCCTGCCCAACCAGAAGATAAAGGAAACGCTAAGGGTAATAAAGGCAAGGGCAAGGATAAGGAAAAGAGACATATCTTTCAGTCACTCTTCTCTTTTATGGATGAACAAACTGAAAAGTTCTTTAACAACTAAATTTAATCAGATTTTGGAACGGTTTTTTGAAAACTAGGATTCTCCTATCAATTCGAATAAATAAAAAAAACAATATATGATCGAGAACGAATTTACAGAGATGGATCTCAACGAAGAGTGTGAGGTGCAAGACCAACCGATTATCAAGGTGATTGGTGTGGGTGGTTGTGGTGGTAACGCTGTCAACTACATGTATAATATGGGTATCAAGAATGTGAATTTTGTTGTCTGCAATACAGATAAACAAGATTTGCGTAAATCTCCTGTCCCAACAAAGATTCAGTTGGGAGAGAAGGGCTTGGGCGCAGGTTGTATCCCGGAGGTTGGTTATCAAGAGGCGCAAAAATCCATTGATAAGATCGAAGCGATGTTGGATGACAACACGGAGATGGTCTTCATCGCCGCTGGAATGGGTGGCGGAACCGGAACTGGCGCTGCTCCTTTGATCGCGAAGACAGCCAAGGAGAAGGGTATCCTTACGGTTGCCATTGTGACGATTCCATCCTCTTTCGAAGGAGATGATAAGATCAAGCAAGCATTGCTAGGTGTCGAGGAGATGCGTAAGAATGTGGATGCGATCCTTATCATCAACTCTCAACGTATTCTTGACATGTATGGTGATTTGTTCTTGGATGACGCATACGCGAAGGGTGACGAGATTTTGGCGACAGCCGCAAAGGGTATTGCGGAGATCATTACACTTTCGGGCCGTATGAATATAGATATGGCCGATGTCCGTACCGTGATGACAGACAGTGGTGACGCGATCATGGGTGCCGCTAAAGCGAGTGGCACGGATCGTGCCTTGGATGCCATCACAACCGCTTTGGAATCTCCGTTATTGGTAAGTACCAACCTTTCGGGTGCCAAGAATATTCTTTTGAACATCACTCATGGTAAGGAAAAGAAGATTACGACCAGTGAGGTGACGATTATTAGGGACCATTTGCAAAAGCAGATCGACGGTAGCACTAAGATCATTTGGGGTGTGATGTTGGATGAAACTTTGGATGAAGAGTTGGGCGTGACCATCGTGGCGACCGGATTTGATTTCGCTCACAGAGAGGAAGATAAGAAGCCTGTTGTATCGCTTAATAATCCTACAGCGGCAACTCGCGTGGCTCAACCAACCACGCAAGAAAGACCTGACTCGTATAATATCTATTATGGCAATGGAGATCGAGATAATGGTCGTGGAGCGAATACGCAGACTTATCAACAATCTCAATCTGCTGTTCGCCATGTCACTTTGGATATGGATGAAGATGAACTATCGACACCTAATTCCTATGGCAGTACAGCTAGACAATATGATACGCAAGTGAGACCTACGCAAACTTCGACTTTAGACATGGATGAGCGTGGTAACTCACGAAATAATTTTCTTCATAACAACGTAGATTAATATTGAAAGAGAGGTTAGAATGTCAGATTTCGTCCTGGAACCATTCTTGTTGGATTATCCCGCTATTGTAAAGATAGTGGGTGTAGGTGGCTGTGGCGGTAACATAGCGAAACATGTCTATGAATCCAATGTGGAGGGCGTCTCTTTCGCTGTCTGCAACACAGACCGTAAGGCGTTGTTCGGATCGCCTATTACCAAAAAAGTGGAAATGGGCGTGCTGGGGGCAGGTGGTGATCCTGAAAAGGGATTACAGAGTGCCCAGAATGCATGTGATGCCATTAGCGAAATTTTCGATGATGGTACGGAAATGGCGTTCATCACCGCCGGTTTGGGTAAGGGTACCGGGACAGGAGCGGGGCCTTTTGTGGCCAGAATTGCGAAGAACAAGGGCATTTTGACGGTCGGATTTGTCTGTCTCCCGCCTGATATTGAAGGTGAAGAGAAGATGGAGTTGGCCAAGAAAGGCATGGAGGATATGCGAAGTAGTTCGGATGCGATCATCGTGGTGGACACCCAGCGTATATTTGACCTTTACCCTAATCTCTCCATCGAAGATTCGTTTGCCAAGGCGGATGATATCATTTCCGATGCGGCGAAGGCGATGGCGGATATTGTCAACAAAAGTGGACGCATCAATATAGATATGGCTGATACGCGCACTGTTTTGCATGATAGTGGCGATGTGGTGATGGCTTATGGAAAGGCTGGCGGAACGAACAGAGCGGAGGCCGCTTTGGAGGTGGCGTTGGATTCTCCGTTGTTGTTGCAGTCTTGTTTGGCTGGTGCCAAGGCGATGTTGTTGAATGTGATGACATCCAAAAATAATTCGTTGATGACGCATGAGCTGAATTTCATCAAGGATTATTTGAGGAAGGAGAAACGTGTCGGTCGGGATACCAGGTTGGTGTTGGGCGTGATGTATGACGAGTCGTTGGGTGATGAGTTGAGTGTCACCATTGTCGCCACTGGGTTGCAACCCGATTTGGATCGGATTCATGTCGCCCTAGATATCCCTGCTGAAGAAGAGCCGGAGGTCGCGCAACCTACATTATTCACCCCTCCTGCGCAACGTAAAACTGAAAATTCTATTCCACGAGTCACCTTGGATATGGATGAGGATTAATATGGATATAAAAGGAAACAATTAAAAACATACGATTATGGCATTATTCGATCAAATTAGTGAAGACATAAAGAAGGCGATGTTGGCCAGAGAGAAGGTGAAACTTGAGGCACTTCGCGGTGTGAAAAAGGAGTTCTTGGAGGCTAAGACTGCCAAGAACGCTGAGGGTGAGTTGTCGGATGAGACAGCAGTTAAGATCCTCCAAAAGATGGTGAAGCAAAGAAAAGATTCCGCTGCGATCTTTACGGAACAAGGCCGTCCTGAATTGGCGGAGGGTGAGTTGGCGGAGGCTGCGGTCATCGAGGCCTATTTGCCAAAGCAAATGAGTGACGAGGAGTTGACTGCCGCTATCAAGGAGATCATTGCCGAGGTAGGCGCAACTTCCGCAAAGGAGATGGGCAAGGTGATGGGTGTAGCCACCAAGAAATTGGCTGGTAAGACCGAGGGAAGATTGATTTCAGAGAAGGTGAAGTCGTTGTTGGCTTAAATCCTTTTATCCCTATATGGAAAAGCCGGAGTTTTACGCTCCGGCTTTCTTTGTTTTTATTAGTGTCCGCTAAACTTGAAAAGACATACTAGTATAGTCCGCAATGCCAGAAAATACGGTGTTGCGGATTCTTTTTTTGAAAACCAAGCCCCTAATCAAACAAGGAGAGCTGAATCGGAGGCTCTTTTGACTGCTC
>JAZRZA010000081.1:0-29984 GCA_045601045.1 Paludibacteraceae bacterium | reverse complement strand
CATGTGTTAGGCCTGTCGCTAGCGTTCATCCTGAGCCAGGATCAAACTCTCCGTTGTATGAATTGTTTTTATTTTTATTTCCTAGCTCGATTTCCGTCTTTCGTTTAATTGGAATTGATGGTGATACCTAAAGTGGTATCTGCCTTTTCCCTTGCATTACTGCTGTCTCGATCAAATATCTTCAAAGATCTCTCTTCTGTTAACCGACCCATTGGCCAGCCTCGCTGTTTTCGTTTGCGGGTGCAAAGGTACAACCTTTTTCCGAACCGCCAAACTTTTTCAAAGTTTTTTTCGAGAAATTTTTCGGCGTTGTTCGGCAGTGCTTCGTGGGTCGCCCGCCTCCCATCGGACCGCTGCCCGACCGCTTCGTTCCCGAAAGCGGATGCAAAAGTACTGCTTCCTGCATTACCGACCAAATATTTTCGCATTTATTTTTTAATAATTTTATTATCTATCTGATTATCAAAAGGAAAAATTTCGACAGACTATTCCATCCAACAAAACAACGGGCCGATTTCATAGGAAACCAGCCCGCTTCAAACAGTTATCTTGTCCTTATAGTACATCCAATACAGACTTGGCGAACTCAGAAAGCGTTGTGTCCCGGGCTCCCATTATCAAAATCACGTCGCCCGCCTCAGCATTTTCTTTCAAATAAGGAAGCATCTCTTTTCTATCCGGGAAATAGGCCACTTGGCGGCTCTCCCGCTCAATAGCAGCCACCACATCAGCGGTTGTCACCTCGCGCGTCACCGTACCACCCGCATAATAGACATCAGACAAAAGGAACAAGTCAGCAGGTCGCAATGCGCCGATCACCTCTGTCTCCAACTCGCGATGCATAAATTTCAAAGGGCCAAAGCCATGTGGCTGAAACCATGCGAAAACACGCTTGCCTACCGTCTGACACGCTTTAATCGCACAGATCACCTCCGCTGGATTATGGGCGAAGTCGTCGATTACCGTCACCCCATTGCGGACGCCCGTCAACTGGGTACGTCTATATATGCCACGGTAATCAGCCAATGATTTCGCACAATCCGCCAAACCGACACCAACAGCGGTACAACAAGCGATCGCCGCCAATGCATTCTCCATATTATGACGTCCAATAACAGGCATCTTCACCGATTCGCCATTACAACTGAACGATATTGAAAATCCATCCTGCCTGAAACCGCTGCCGACAAAACCACACCCTGCCTCTAATCCAAAATCGTAAGAGGCGTCAACAGACAACTCCCGACTCTTCGGATGGCTTTGATTCACAATGAATCGACGTGTCGTATGGCTACGGAACGTCTTAAACAGTTCCGTCAACTCGTCATACTCCTTATGATCGCGATCCATGTTCAGCAACAAGGCGATCTCTGAGGTGTAGTTTACGATGGATCCATCCGACTCGTCCGCCTCGATCACCAACCAATCACTCTTGCCTACCCAAGCATTACCTGGAAGCCCCTTCTCCTGCAAAGAGGTGAGACCTGCGCCACTCATAATGGAAGGCGAGACACCATTTTGTTCGAGGATATGGAATATCATCGCAGTCGTGGTCGATTTTCCGGAAGTGCCTCCCACCGCAATTGTCCGTTTTGTCCTCGATATGGAGGCCAGCAACTCGGAACGCTTCACAATTGGTATATTGAGTTGCAACGCCTTTTGATACTCCACGTTGCTCTCTTCTATGGCGGTGGAGACGATCAACACATCCACATCGGAAGTCAGACCAGAAGCGTCCTGAAAGTGACAATTGATTCCCTGTTGTTCGAACTGCTCCTGTATCAACATCTTGCGCTCACCATTAAAAAGACGGTCGCTACCTGATACCCTTTTGCCGATTCCCCTTAAATATTGGGCAATCGCGCTCATGCCTGTACCCGCAATACCCACAAAAAAGAAATGATTATGGGTCTGAAAGTCATATTGATTATTCATCATGAAATCCTATTTATTATTGTTACGCAATATTACAAATAAAATAGATAGCAAACTTCATGGGAAGAAGGAAAAGAGGAATATTTTCCTTTGACATTTCTCTCATTTATTTTATATTTGTATTTGGTATGCATATTTCAGACAACTAAAATATAACATCTGGCATTTTATTATGAGACCAAAAAGATTCATCTCATTGTTCATTTTTATGTGTTCGGTCATCTCTGCCATGGCCCAATCGCCCATTAGATATTTGGAATCCACCTTTCCTCAACTCACGGAAATTTACAGAGAAGATATCGACAAGTGCCACGCACACTACATATTCACCGTGGACGTTTCCGGTTCTATGGATAAATTCGAGAGCAGCGTTGTGCCTAGCTTGGAACAATTCATCCAGGCGCTGCCTAACGGAGACAAAGTGACGATCATGCCTTTCGGCACGGATGTGATGTGCCCGATGGGATTCTCCGGCACCATTTCGGACAACGTGAAGGAAGATCTTTGCAGAAGCATGAAGACACTCTACAACAATCCCAACTACGACCAACTCTTCAAGGACCACACCAATATTTACAAGGCGGTCAATAAGATGTCCGAATCCATGACAACCAATAGTGAATACAAGGTCAACATTCTGATCTCCATCACCGACTTCCTCAACAACATTCCTATCACCCATCCTTATAAAAGAAGATTGACCTCCGAGGAGGTAAATGACATGAGAGAGAGTCTCAAGGCAGCTGCCACTGAACAATATGTGAGAAGCATCGCATTGGAATTGTCCGAAAATGGAACGGACAACAAAAAGGAGGCAGGTTATTGTCTAGACCAAATCAAAAACGACATCTTCAGCGTGACGGAAAAGGGTTTGGAAATTGTCCCTATCGGCAATAACAAAGAGACCATCAACCAATGGTTCGAGCAATTGCGCAAAGAGATTCTTGTCGTGAAGCTAACCGCCATCGTAGAGGCGGACAACAAAGCTTGCGCCGCTCAAATGGAGACCAACGTGGATATCGACGGCAACACCGAAGCGCATATCACATGGGAAGAGAGCCGTCTGTATGGAACCATGCAGATCGATTCCACCTTCCTCACACAACAAGGGTTCGAGTTCAAAAACAACAAGGATGCCTACTGCAGGACCAGAGACCATGAATTGAACCTGAAATTAGGAAAAGTAAAACACGAAAAGTTCGGATTCCATAAGTTGTCGGACAGCATCAACATCGGCATCTCCTTCCCGACTCAATTCGACAACGAGTTGGCGAAGTTAAAAATCAAGAAGCCGCTATCCGGTTCAAAAGCGGATACAGATAGGGTCATTTTCACCTTCCCGCTGCCTTTGTGGTTGACTACTCTTATCATTGTACTTATCATTCTCTATATAATAGGTGTGATCACTGCTTTGATACGTAACAAGAGAGAGAGACTAAAGGGCAAAGTCTCCATTTCCGATGCTTACGGCAGCCACATCAAGGAGGAGAAAATCAAACCCTGCACGGAAATCTCTGTGGGAAAGGCAGCCGTCGTCAAGGTGGATAACGCCTCATGGCGATTCTCTATAAAAAAGAAGGAGCCATCACCACTCCTCGTATTCAAGAAGCCGTACTTCGTATGGAGTTGTGAGGCAGGATATGTCTGCGTGAGGAAAACGCAAACAAGCGGAGAGATCGACTATAAGAACAACATCGTCTCTTTATCTTGCAAACCATCCAAAGATGGAGAGCCCACCCATAAAGTAAAGGTGGTATTATATCGATAAATAAATAAAATAAAAATATATGGCAAACGAGAAACACATTTTCATCGGATTAGGCGGTTCTGGCTGCCAAACCGTTTCACAAATCAAGGAGAAGGTTTACGCGAACAATTACCGCAACCAAACCACCAACAAGTCCCGCGTCGAAGCGATGAACGAAACCTATCGATTCCTCTTCATCGACACAGACCAACGCGACATCGACAGTGCGAACAACAATAACAGGAAGAGTTTTGAGGAGGGACGAATTCCTTTCATCAACCCACAGTCGGACCTCATCAATTTGGGCCAAGCCAATCCGCAAGCCATCTACTACGAGGCGGAGAAGAAGCAAGATACCCTTATCAACAAGAGAATCTTGGAGGCATGTTCTCCAGAACTGGCCGTGAAGATGCCTGACCAGCCTCTCTCGTTCGGAGCTGGCGCCTTCCGTATCAAGTCGAGAATCGCGTTCGCGCACTCCCTTACCGACTTCCAAACCAAGCTACAGGCCGCCATCTCATCCCTCAACGATGTGAAGAATGTGGGCGGAGCAAGCTGTACCATCTTCTATTGGGTGGTTTGCAGCACCAATGGTGGAACCGGAAGCGGAATCGTCAACGATGTATTGTACCACATCAATCAGGTACACAAACAGGTGGTGGGCGACGGAGATCCTCAATTGATCTTAACGATGTATATGCCTAAAATCTACATCGACTGCAACGCCTCCGAGGACAAATACGCCCTCAACGCATACGCCGTATTCAAGGAGGTAGGTTCCTTCAAGGAGATGAGCCTCTCCCCTACCCAAAACACCGTGATGCACCGTATGGCCTTCATCAACGACTACAACTTGATCAACAGCAAAAGGAGATATTGTCCTTTCTACTATTTGATTCCTATTGATATCCAAACAGATAAGGGGACCTCTCTTGGAAGCACCAATGTGATGTACCGCAACACCGCCGAGATGCTCTATATCCTTCATGCAGGCGCAGGCGGAAACGCTTTCCGTTCCGACATCGACAACTACATGAACGACATCATGGAGCGTGACCACGAGAACTTCCTCGTCCCTATGGGTTACGTGCAACTGCACAAGCCTACCGCCCAATTCGACAGCTATTTCCGCGCACGTTTCGAACGTGATATCCTGCGTTCCTGGTTGCTCAATGCGGATGATAAGGAGAATCAAATTCCTGATAGCAAGATCGAACAGCTCTACAAGACGATGTTCAAGCAATTGGATGAAAACAATGGCGAATCTATCGCCCACCCATTCAGAGAGAAGTTGAACACCTTCATCGACGATGAAATCTCCGCCGAATACATAGCCGGTAAAGAGGAGTTGCCTTCCCAATTGAATTTAGAGAATGTGGACGATGCTATCGACACCATGACCCAAGGCATCAAAGCAGAGACGCTCGCCCCAGAAAAGAGAGAGAAGAACAAGGAGCGTATCTTCAACGAGGTCTGGAGACAAGCCGAGAATTGGATCAAAGAGAAGGGTCTCATATTCACCATCAACGCCATCGACGCCATCAGATTGTACGCGAAGGAGAACTACGACATGCTGGAGGCGAAAAGACAACGTATCAAAGAAGAGCTCGAAGATAAGCATGAAGCACTTCAAACGCTATACATGGCGGCGCAGAAGCGTACTTTGTTGGAGAAGACAGTATCTTCTAACTCCTCCGATTTGCAGAACTACCGTAACGCACTGGAGGAGTACGCTACCCAAGCCACCCAAAACGCCATCGAGGAGTGGAAACACGATTTGCTTCGCGACTTCTGCAACAACGAAAAGACCGACGAGTTGTCTAAATTGAAGAATCATCTGATCATGTTGAAGGATGAAGCCTCTGAAATGAATGAGGCCGCCGTCAAACACTACGACAAGCTCTTCACAGAATTCGGCAACACCGCATTGGACGTCACAACCGTTTACTTGCCAATGTTGAAGGAGATCTGCGACGCCAACGGATGGAAGTCCAACAACTTCTTCAGCAAATGTTACCGCTACATTGTACAAGCGAACGAGGACAAGGAGGAGACCCCTATCAGAAAGTCGTTGACCGACATCCTATTGGAAGGCATTTACAATGCGCATGACGACGCCACCAGAGATAGTTTGAACGCTAGACAATATATCTTCACGGAGAAAATCGAGGGCAACGCCCCTGATAAGAATGTGGAGGAGTGCAGAATCTTCGCCAACCCTAAATTAGACGACAGAAAACCTATCTCTATCATAGAGGACTTCATCGCCCTCGCGCAAAAGAGATTGGAGAAGTTGGTTCGCGAGAACTCTAAAATCCAAGAGAACTGGCACCTCAAAAAGGTTTCCCACTTCTTTAACGACCTCCCTAACGAGCAGAAGGACGAGGTGAGAAGAAGTTTGAACCCATCCCTCTTCTTCAGCTACAACACCAACCGCATCGAGGTGACCAAGAAGGAGGAACACCTCGTGTTCGTCGCACCAGACAGAGATTTGGCCAAAGAGATGTTGTGTTACGAAGAGGGCAACACCCGTCACAGATTTGTCGCAAACAGCGATGTGAACTCCGCTCTCGTGCTCAAATCCAAATATGGATTGTCTTTCCAAGATTACAGAATATACGATAGCTTGGAGATGGTTTACAACAAAGCCTCGTTCAGAGAGAAGTACCATTTCCACCACGATTTCGCCCAATTCTTGGAGAAGATCACGCTTGACAATTTGCCAGACGAGATTTTGCCACAACATGTCACTTTCGCGAAAATGTTGATGTTGAAGGAGTTCGAGCAATACTTAAAACCGCTATTCTACAAGGACGAATACGACCCAGAGTCTTACGAGAGCTCCATGTATTTGGTTCCGGAGGGCAAAAACACCTATTTCGAGATCGCCCGTCCAGAATCCGTTTCCGTAAGAGACGGTTTCCTTTGCATCACCAAAATCGAAAACGGACGCAAGCTATTCGACGAGATCAGCGGCATCACATTCGACAAACGTTTTGACCAATACTTCGAATTGTACTACAACCACCGCTATGGTGAGACATTGAACAATATCATTCTCAACGTATTGAAACTGAATAAAATAGCAATGAACGAGAATGGCGATGTAGTTGTGGATAGCGAAGGAAACGCCATCAGGTACGACGGAGAGGAGATCTTCAAGAAGAACTACGAAAGCTGCAAAAAATCATTGCTTCAGAAGCTGACCGCATTGAAGCAACAAAGTCCAACAGAGGAGGAGAAGCGCCTTTACAGCATCTTCTTCAATATTGTCAGGAACGATTTGGATACAGTACATAAATTCATCGGATAAAACGCTCGGCAATTATGCTTCCTCTTTGGATCATAGACATTACCCACCCGTCCAAACGACGCTCCAGATTCGGAGAGTTGATTGGATCACTGAACGGTGTTGTCAAGCAAAACGAACTACGAAGTTTTCTTGACGGCAACGATCCAGAGGGTGTCTACGTACGTAAAAAACAGTGGTACTACAGTATCATCGACAACACGTTTGAAGGAGCAGATCCGAAAAACAGCGTGGAGATGGCCGGCGCGGTCTATCGCTTTCAGGAGAAGGTGGTGGAAGAGGGACAAAATTTTGTCAAAATGTTGCGACACGCCAACGTTGACTCCTCCGCAACCCTCAACGTATGTATCATAGCGGATGTGACCGAGCCATTCAGCCAACAGGTTTTCCCCTCCATGGCAGTCATGCTGCAAAAGGAGAAGGAGAGAATACTTCCCAACCACATCCACCAAGGTATGTCCATTGTCGGAATGCCTTACCTTCCCTCTGACGCCAACAACCTTGACGCACACACGAGACAACGGATTTTATTGACGCTCAAGGAGATAGGTATACAACATGATATCACAGCCGTCAGAGGTTATGATAGAATCTTCTTCTACCAAGATGTTCAAAACAGAACAGAGAACTTCTATCCACAATTGGACGAGGCAGGAGTGGCGGAATATCTCACCCAATGCTTGATCCACCTTTATTACGCATGCGACAAGGTGCATCCTTTGATCAACGGAGGTAGTTCGGACGAACGATTCTACTTCTCGTTGGGTGTCTCGTCACTCTTCTTTGACACGGAGGTGCAAGATTTGATCGACAACCGCGACGTATGCAACGCCATCATCGGACAATTCAAGGCAAGAGGAGAGCGGGAGGAGGAGATCCAATGGGAGGAGTTCATCGATTTCAAAATCATCGATCCCCACCAACTCATCGAAGATTTCGCCACCATCCATTTTGACCTCAACAGGGCAAAATTGGAGGCACCTTTCCCTCACCCGATCGGACAACCGCTGAACAGGAAGTTGAAACGGCTCTATTTTGACCGCTACCTCAAATACTACCCAGCCAACCTTCGGCTGAAGCAATTGGAGATAATCGCCAACGAATCCGAGAGCACCTTGCTGAAAATCACCGCTACCAGGAAACGCATGGAACGCAACTTGGAGGAGATGATCATGCCAGCGGCGATAGAGAAACAGATACTCAAAGGGAATGCCCGCACAGGCATTCTCCCCCAAATCGCAGAGAATCTCAAAAGTCTGAAAATCAAAATCGGCAAACTAAAGACACAAGCGAAACAGCAGATTGAGGGCGAAATATGGTCGCAACTCGCCAAAGAGAGCGTTCCCCACAACATGAGCGACGACTTCGATAATTACCATGACGCCTACCTGGCGGACAGCAGCAGCAAGACACCGCGTCATTGCCAAGAGATGAAAGAGTCCGCCTTGGCGGATTTCCGCAATACACTCAAACAGGAGTCCACCTTCGCGGGACGTATCTCACGCGCCTTTTGCATGGGTGTGGTGGGGGCATTGGGTTTCATTCCTCTCCTTATGACCAAGTACCCTCATCTCAAAGAATGGGCGGGAATCATCGGCGCCATCACATTCATGATACCTATCCTGGAACAACTCATAGAACTGGCTGTTTACAAACACCGTAGAAAAATCAAGGAGCGGAAGTTAACCGCCTACTTCTTGCATGACGCATACGCGAGAATCACCAACCGTATCCAAAATGAGATGAATTATCTCTACGACAATTTCATGGCGCTTACGGACGAATACATCAAGCGATGCAAGTTGATAGACGCGGAGATTCACCCAATGAATCACGATGATATTTTTGCGAAAATGGAATTCCCCGTCACCCAATTCAACCAACCCATCATAGACGGAAGTTTCTGTCAGAAACAATTGATCCCAGGAGAAAAGGACGAATGCGAAGAGATTTACGTCAATCGGGTACCTACGAAGATCAACCAATTGGACGAGGAGGACAATTGCATCCTCATCCACCATTATAAACAGACCATGATGGAATTGTTCGACCAGGTGAAGATCCCACAGAAAGGGGAACGCCGGTTTGACGAGACATTGGGGTACAACGTATTCATCACCCGACAAGAGAAAGAGGAGGCTTTTGCGAAGTATTGGGACAAAACGAAGGCGGATTTCAGGGCACACCTGTCGGAGAACGTACAAAATGACACCCTTCCAAGAAGGAATCCAACCATTGGAGAGAAGTTAAGATTCTTCGCCAGCAAACACGACAAATGGAATCTGTTGGAACCCGCCATCCAATATGCGGCCACCAACGGAGAGCTCACCTGTTCCGCCGACTTGGAATTGGCAGACGTGAAGAGCAACCTTCACCTCATCCTTCCGATGCTGGAACCTTTCTTACCAAAGAATACGACGCAGTACCAATTCGACGAGCATAAAGATCTGTTCGAGAAGTATCTTTTCATCACCCGATGGAGAACTTTCGACAACATCGCGTTGAACCGCATACTGCCAACCGAAGATTTCGATCCCGAGGTAATGAACAAACGCGTGAACAAGGAGGAGCAAGGCCATCTCACTAATGAGCCTTCCTCATTTATCCTTTGGGCTATGTGCAAGGAGGATAATTCCAAAGAGTGGCTTAAACTCTTCGACGCCACCCTCTTCAATGAGGCGAGAAGAGAGCGTGACATTTACAGAAACAGACTTAACACTAAAGATTGAAGCGCATGTTTCAGGAGATGAAAATATTATACATTATCCTAATCATTTTGGGTGTAATCGCAATGTACATCCTAGCGACAGGATTCAGTCCCAAGACTTTGATCCACCTAGGAAAACCAGGCAAGCCCCAAAGAAGGATAGGTCATCTGGAGTATGAGGACGAACATACCGCCGGAGAGATTCGTCTGTACGGCAACGAAACGGACAAGCCCATCGCGAGGACCGCTTTTCACGACAAAAAGGATGCCGCCATCATACGGATTCTCCACGGAGAGGTGGACGACGACGATAATCTCACCGATTACCGTATGAAGGGATATGTCACCGCAGAGGGATATATCTATCGACAATTCACCACCAAGGAGGAGCCCGTACTCATCGGATACACCGCCAAACCCTCCCAGCCAGACGTTCCCACCACCCACGGCGAACGCAAATGGAGCGAGTTGTGGTTAAAAAGCACGTTGGCCTGTTATTTAGGGAAGCCCGTCAACAAAGAGACCGCACCCCAAAAAGAGGTGGCAAGATGTTATTTGGATGGAATAGCCTTCTCCCGTTTCGGCAACATCTCCTCAGAGGCGAAAGCCTGCGCCTTCGCGCTTTTCTATGGATTATATGCCAAAAAGGAGAAAGAGGATAGTTATTACCAAGAAAACAGTTACAGCGACGACGATGTTTATCTCAGCGCATCGCTACTCTTCACGCTGCTCTACCTCATCATCCTATGGGTATGCTCCACCATCTTCAAGGTAGAGTTGGTCGGCAACAACCTCGTCAAATTAATGCTCGCCATCGTACCATTTTATCTAATCAAATGGGGGTTGTTCAAGTACAAAATCTACTCGATCGAGGAGGGACACAGCATCCAACCTCAGTTGGGTATGATCAACAAAGGGGTAGGTTTGAAAAAATATGACACCTCTATCAAGATCATCTCTATCTTGGGAATAGTGGTCGCGATATACCTGCAGATTTTCGACTTCGTGCCTCCTTTGGTGGCGATTTTAATCGGATTCCGCCAGAACGGCAACATCAAGAGCAACTACAAGCCGTGGAAGATCATATCCTCTTACCAAGAGGAGGAGGATTACGAGGATGAGGAGGCGGAGGACTTCGCCAACACGACCCCTCCAATGGGTGAGATGCCCAAACATTTCACTTGGAATCTGGACCCTACATGCGGAACAAAGCTGCAAGGCGTGCTCACGGTCAATTTCGACACAGACTACATGACCTTGCTACGGGAGGAGAATCCTTTTTACGCCAACACGTCCAAACCAAACAAGAGAGAATTGGTGAACCAGGAGTTGATCAGCAATATGATCCAGATCGCCACCGCAGACAGACGACACATTGAGCGTGTCTCCTACATCGCCAAATACATCGTCAGCCTCTGCCGGCAAGAGCGAATAAGCGAGATCGACCAACTGCAGTTCACCCTCGACTTCGTACAAGAGCCGAACATCGAATTCAGGCTCACCAAGGAGAGTAAAAGCATCCAATTCGAGCCCCACTACCTCCGTCTGCCAGACGAAACCCTCTTCGACCAAGAGGGAGATTACGGTTGCAAGGCCTTATTGGCCGCACTGCTTCTTCGCGAGCAGGGATATGACACGCTCTTCGTGGCCTCCACCATGAAGCAACACGCCGGAATAGCCGTTAGGATCAAATCGGGAAGTTGGACCGAAATGCTTTATGACAACGGTAGCGCATCCAACAAAATCATCTCTTTCAACAATCGTACCTATCTCTACTGCGAGACCTCCGGCGACGGATTCAAAATCGGTCAAATCCCCGCCGATCTCCACGAAGATGATTTCGACATGAAGATAGAGATGCCTCGTAAGAAGGAATCCCACACAACCCTAGAAGAAGAATTCACTATATGAAGAAATACGTCACCATAAGTAGCATATTGCTCACTTTCATCGCTTTGGCTCTTCTCGTAGGGAAAGTCACCCATACGGGTATCAACAAACCTGCGGTTCGTTACACATCCATTCCAAACGAATCGATCGAGCAGTTCAAACGCATGTTCCAGGATGGCAAACACGCCAGAATCCTGTTCAACATGAACGGGCCTTGGGACTGGGAGAACGAGAGTGACCTTGGCGCCCAACAAGGCGAATGGGACAAAGAGGAGGATGATCTGTTCGTCGTCTATTACCACAAGGACAAAGAGGCTATCTGGCAAGGCTATGCGCAGCAAATCCTTAAATGCGCCCACGAGAACATCCACCGATTGGAGGAGGTGATGGGCCACTACTACTACCCGAACGAAATGAACGGCAGAAAACTACCGCTCTATTTGACCAATAGCGGAAAGGATTACACGGCAACCGTCACCCGCATCGGAGGCTCCTCCATCGCCAACTCCTTGGGAGTCACCATCACCAGTATCGGACAGTTTGGATGCAAGACGGAGGCGATTGTCCTCCACCCCGACTGTTTCAAAGTGCCCCCTGCCGACATCAACGGCTACCGCAAAGTATTGCTGCACGAAATGACCCACTACGTCCACCGCTCCTCCATCGATATGGAGAAACAATTCAACATCTACAATTGGGAGACGGAGGGTATCGCGGAGTACTGCTGCGAAAGGAATGACCGGAGACAAGTGTCGGAAGCGGACAGAATCGATTATATCGAAAAGAGGTGTCTGCTGACGGGAGATTTCCCATCCTATGAATTAGCGGAATATTGGGCGGGAGAATCCTTCTTCCTCTTCTTGGAGCAAAACTACGGAAAGGAGTTTGTCAGAGACTTCATCCAAAACGCCATGAACGCACCCAAAGACAGCCTATTCACCCGCTTCGCCCACACTGCGGAAGAGGACCACTACCTTTGGGTAAAGGAATTAAGGGGAGAAGATAGTACCGATTCCACCGCCATGGACGAAGAGTCGGCCGCCATCGCGGCAGACTCAATGGCGACCGCTTCGCACCCATAAGAAGTTGTTGAATGATAAAACACACTGCCAGATTTAGGAAGGATCCACTTGGTTGATTTTACCAAACTTTCCACTTTTAAGGGGCTATTTGCACAAAAAATGCAACTATTCAAAGAATAAATCATATTCCGAGAGAATGGGCTCCCCTATCTTTGCAATGTACAAAACACAAACATAACAGTATTCCTTAGGGAAACTAGCAAGAACAACACAATGAGAGCCGCGCTATTCCAATCACGCGGCTCTTTCTTTTCGCCTCATGTGGCGGTGAACAACCATCACATTATCTGTAAGCATCCAATTTGAAACTCGACTTGCCCCTTATTTTTGTCGCGAACATAAAATTTAGAAAATATGGCAAGCGAAAAGAAAATGTGCCAAATACGTGACGCGTACGAGGGTTGCAGGCACTTATGGCATACAAGTTAAGTCTCCAAGGGACTATTTTGTCAAGGTCTTGGAGGCCTTAACCAATGACTATGGAGACTACGAAAAACTGACACCAGACAGAATCAAAGAGATTTAGAATGGTTTAGAATCAGCCTTCGGGCTGATTTTATTGTTTTATAGCGTTTTTAGGCTAAATTTGCTGATATAATTAATAAATTAGACGTTTACATGAAAAAGATTTCTTTAATATTATTGATAGTTATAATATTCAGTGATGTATTTTCACGAGAAACAAACGCAAAGGAATGTGGTCAGCGCAACAATAAAGAATTGAGTGATTTTCACAAGATGTTATTTTCTTCAGAAATGGATTCGGTAGAGAGTATGTATGATAATATGTCAGTTTTGTGTAGAAAGAAACTTGTAGATTATATGCTTGATAGTATTCTGTTGAAAGAAAAGACTCCATTGTCAATTTATGAACGGTATGAAGTATTTTTAGGGGATAATGTTAATTATAATGACTATACATACGAACAAAAAGAAAAATTGATGAGGGTTTTAAATCAAAAATATAGTTTCGGAATAGGACATCTTTTTCTTCAATTTCGTGATACTATATTTAATAATCAATTCAAAAAAATATTAGAGACCCAAAAACTTGAGGCGTTTGAAATTTTTCAAATAAAGAGAATATTATTTCGAGGTAATGATAAGGATATAATTTCAGATTGGAGTAAAAGTCTCGACAAAATGGTAGAAGATAAAGAGTCCACATCGATTGAAAAGTCTATTATGTTAAGTGATATTGTCGAAGGGAATGAAAATCTTTCTACACAATTGTATTCAATAGTATGTAAGTATCCTAATAAATACATATTTGTTGGAAATTCTTACAAGGACGAATATGTCTATGAATCATTGTTGCTATGCGTCATTCGAAATTTGCAGAAAAAGGGATGTTTGAAAGTTGATTTGTTGGAAGGGCTTATTAAAGAAAAACAAGAAGATAATGTGTATTATAACTTTTCTGAAATAAAGAGGAAGGAACTTTTAAGAGTTCTGAAACAAGGGGAATGTTTGAAAAAGAGATGATGCTTAACAAAATATTTTAGAAAAATTTAAACAGCTTCTTAATGTGTCACATTAAAAAAAGATTCCCAATGTATCAATCGTATTGGCAGAGACGCATGTAGCCAATGACAATAGAAGAGAAAAAAAATACTTATGTTCTGCGAAAATTCATATTATACAAGATTTTATTGGTAAACAACCCAACTTGAAAATAATTCGTATTGGATGGTTACGCATCATCTTATAAAAAGAGAAGATAACACAAGGCAAAGGAGCCACAAAAACCCTAAAAGATATTTTTTTTGTGTTTTTTCGGACAAATTGTAAGTCAATTTGGCATTCTGTCCGATAAAAATGACAAAATGATAGTAATTGTTTCAGTTTTTATACAAAATGATATATAATTCTATCATTTTTAACGTATTAAAGGCAAAAATTATTCATTTTGTTAGCAAAAAAATCAACAAAGATGTGCGATAGTAATGGAATTTTGTTACCTTTGCCACACCTTTTCGGAGGGAAAGTGATAGAAACAAAGAAATAATAATTCATATAATTAATTTTTCAGAATATGAAAATGCATAATTTTAATGCAGGTCCTTCCATCCTTCCACGCGAAGTGATCGAGGAGACAGCAAAGGCAGTTTTGGATTTCGAAGGACACGGTCTTTCAATTCTTGAAATCAGCCACCGCGCTAAGTACTTCCAACCAGTTGTTGATGAGGCAGAGGCTTTGTTCAAGGAGTTGTTGAACATTCCTGACGGCTACAAGGTTCTTTTCCTTGGTGGTGGTGCTAGCTTGGAATTCTGCATGATCCCTTACAACTTCCTTCACAAGAAGGCTGGTTATGTAAATACCGGTGTATGGGCAAAGAAGGCCATGAAAGAGGCTAAGCGTTTCGGTGAGGTTGTGGAGGTCGCATCTAGCGCCGACACTACTTACAACTACTTGCCAAAGGGTTACACTGTACCAACTGATTTGGATTACCTCCACATCACTACAAACAATACTATCTACGGTACAGAGTTGCACGCTGATCCAAACGTTCCAGTACGTTTGATCGCCGATATGTCATCCGATATCTTCTCTCGTCCAATCGACGTGGCAAAATATGACTGTATCTATGGTGGTGCTCAAAAGAACTTGGCTCCTGCAGGTGTTACCTTCGTGATCGTGAAGGAAGACACCCTTACAAAGGAGGAGGGTTCCATCCCAACTATGTTGGATTACCGCACTCACACCGCTAACGGTTCTATGTTCAACACACCTCCAGTGTTGCCTATCTACACCGCATTGTTGAACCTTCGTTGGATCAAGAAGCAAGGTGGTGTCGTAGCTATGCAAAAGCGTGCTGAGGAGCGTGCTAACTTGCTTTACGGCAAGCTCGACAACAGCAAGATCTTCAAGCCAACCGTAGCTGACAAGAACGACCGTTCATACATGAACATCTGCTTCGTCTTGAAGGATGAGTTGCTCGACAGAAAAGAGGAGATCGAGAAGGACTTCATGGCATTCGCAACCGCTAGAGGTATGGTAGGAATCAAGGGTCACCGTTCAGTAGGTGGTTTCCGCGCTTCTTGCTACAACGCATTGCCACTCGAGAGCGTTCAAGCATTGGTTGATTGCATCAACGAATATGAGGCAAACTTCAAATAATTTGAAATACTAATTGATCGTAGAGACGGTGTACTCATCGTCTCTATATCATTTTTAAAGGATATACAAAATGAAAGTTTTAGTTGCTACAGAGAAGCCGTTCGCAAAGGTTGCTATCGACGGCATCAAGAAGGAACTCGACGCCGCAGGTTACGAGATGATCCTTTTGGAGAAATACACAGAGAAGAAACAATTGTTGGACGCAGTCGCTAACGTGGACGCCATCATCATCAGAAGCGACAAGGTTGACGCTGAGGTTTTGGACGCTGCCAAGAACTTGAAGATCGTAGTTCGCGCAGGTGCAGGATTCGACAACGTGGATTTGGCTGCCGCTACCGCACACAACGTATGCGTAATGAACACGCCAGGCCAAAACGCTAACGCAGTGGCTGAGTTGGTATTCGGTATGTTGGTTTACGCCGTACGTAACTTCTACAACGGAAAGTCTGGTTCAGAGTTGATGGGCAAGAAGTTGGGTATCTTGGCATTCGGTAATGTAGGCCGCAACGTAGCGCGCATCGCTAAGGGATTCGGCATGGACGTTTACGCATACGACGCATTCTGCCCAGCATCCGCTATCGAGGCTGCTGGCGTGAAGGCTGCCGCTAACCAAAACGAGTTGTTCAAGACTTGCGACATCGTTTCTCTTCACATCCCTGCTACCGCAGAGACTAAGAACAGCATCAACTACGAGATGGTTGGTCAAATGAAGAAGGGCGGTATCTTGGTGAACACCGCACGTAAGGAGGTTATCGACGAGGCTGGTTTGATCAAGTTGATGGCTGAGCGTGAGGATATCAAGTACGTCACCGACATCATGCCTGACGCTAACGACGAGTTCGCTAAGTTCGAGGGCCGTTACTTCTCAACTCCTAAGAAGATGGGTGCTCAAACAACTGAGGCTAACACCAACGCTGGTATCGCTGCCGCTAAGCAAATCGTTGATTTCATCCAAAACGGTAACGAGAAGTTCAGAGTGAACAAGTAAGCATTCGCTTGATAAGTTCAAAGCGGCGGGTCTATGGCTCGCCGCTTTTTTTTAATTCTTTCACAACAAAGGCCTACTATCACCTATTTTTGCTATATTTGCAGTGTACTAACAATAAACAAAAGATCTGCTTATGGAAAAACAAATCACAATCGTAAAGGTCACTTCGGAGAAGGGGAAAAAATTCCTCGATCGATTAAGAGAGATGAAACAGGAGAATCTAAAAGATTTAGAAGCATACGTCAACCAATACTTATGGAAAACTAACCAAAAATGAAATTCCACAAATCATTTGAAACAAAAGATTCAAGATTTGTTTTGAGATTAGACGATTTTACGTCAACCCTTCCTGAAGAATATTTATCTGTTTTAGGCGACATCACCATTTACGACGTCGCCCTATATAATGAAGGAATCCACGAAACAAACAAGAAGGTAGACATACTCGCCTTCAAAGAAATCTGCGACTATCTGTTATCTTTTTTAAAAGACAATCCTAAAACAATATTTTACTTTTATTGCGATGACAGGAATCGTCCTCCCAAGCTGAGAAGAGAAATTTCAATGCAAAAATTTAGGAGTGAATTATTCCACTGCCTTTACGAAAGGTACGTCTCCGATAAAAAGAGTATAATGGAACACATCATCAGGATTGATGACAAAGAGATCAGCGAAAGAGAAATATACATTCACCTCATCTATCCTGCCTTAGCAGAGGAGAAAGCGATGGAACTAAAGAATGTAATTTCTGAGCAAGCAAGCAAATAAATATTTAGATTTCAATGGAGAACCGTGCCTTTTTTCTGTTCCGACGCAAATAAAACCTACCAACACGATAGGGAATTGGATTTATTTTGTATTTTTGCACAGTCAACATTATATCACTATATTCGACTTCAATAGATTGACACACTTATTGTAGAACAAAAATATTGTATACGATGAATACCAAAGAATTAATTGACGAAATCATCCGAATCAAAAAAGAGAAGAACATCTGTATCCTTGCCCACGCTTACGAAAGCCACGACATTTGGGAGGCGGCGGATTACATCGGAGACTCATTCGGTTTGAGCCAAAAGGCTGCCACTGCGGATGCCGACACCATCATTATGTGTGGCGTGCGTTTCATGGCGGAGACCGTAAAAATGTTGGCCCCAGAGAAAAAAGTGATTCTCTCCAATGCGAACGCTGGTTGCCCAATGGCGGAGCAAATCTCTGACGAGGAGATGAAGAAGTTGAAACAACAATACCCTGACCATACCATCGTGGCCTACGTCAACACCACAGCAGCCTTGAAGACCCAATGCGACGTCTGCGTCACCTCTTCATCCGCGGTCAAAGTGGTGAAAGCGATCAAAAACGACAAGATCCTCTTCATCCCTGACTGTAACTTGGGTAGCTGGGTGGAGAAGCAAGTGCCAGAGAAGAAATTCGTCTTCGTCAAGGGCGGTTGCCCTGTCCACTTGTCCATGAGCACCAACCATGTTAAACTCGCCAAGGAGCAGCATCCTAACGCATTGCTTTTGGTACATCCTGAGTGTCACGCTGAGGTGACGGCAATGGCAGACTTTGTGGGAAGCACCACAGAGATCATGAGCTTCGCAAAAAAATCCGATGCGAAGGAGTTCATCATCGGAACAGAAAACAGCATCGTGCAACACCTTCAATTCGAGTGCATCGGCACAGGCAAACGTTTCTTCCCACTTTCCAAGACATGCATTTGCCAGAACATGAAATTGACCACTTTGGGAGATCTCTACGAGTGCGTGCAAGGCATCGGCGGCGAAGTGATCGAGATGACCGAGGAGATGAGATTACAAGCGAAAAAAAGCATCGATGAGATGTTAAAATTAGGATAAAAGCCAATGATGATGATATCGACACGAGGACGATATGCCATACGGGTGATGATCGATTTGGCGGAACACAACTCGCCGGATTACATCCGACTCAAGGATATCTCGGAGAGGCAAGGCATTTCACAAAAATACCTTGAGAGCATCACCGCCACACTCTCCAAAAAGGGGATGATCGATGGCGCGCACGGCAAGGGAGGCGGCTATCGCCTCAACCGTCAACCATCCGACTACACCATAGGAGAGATCCTTCGCTTGACAGAGGGTTCTCTCGCTCCTGTGGCCTGTCTGGGATGCGACGCGAAACCTTGCGAGAAAGAGGCCAGTTGCCGAACACTTCCCATGTGGAGCAAACTCTACAATATGGTCAATGAGTTTTTCGACGGCATCACCATCGCCGACCTAATGAAGGAGGAAGACAAATCAGGCTTCTTCGGCGCTTGCCTATAGGTAAGGGACTCGACTTTCCACGACCGATACTCCTACATACAAGCGATGCGCAACCAATTGGCTGCGCATCGCTTCTTTTTCAAAGGACTACCCTACCTCAACCCATATAGTTCCGCACAAAAACGCCAAAAACGCTCGCGGTCCACTTGAAGGACCACCTCGGCGGTAGGAGCGTCACTTGGTCCCTCGCCAGGCTGCCATGAATAGGAAAATCCATACGAGAGGCCTCTCTCTTCCGTCTCGACAGAGAGTTGTCTGACCTCGCGTCGGGTCACCAAGTCAGGGCAAAGGAACACCGCTACCGCTATCTGATCCCAGCAAAAGGGAGGAATTTCAGTCATATTGTTTTCATAAATAGGAGCCAAATGCTCCACAATGGCATGGGAGATATCTGTGTTGTCGTATTGTTTGTACAGTTCATAAGCATCCCTACCCTTCCGACAACTCATTGCGGCGTCGCGCGGCACGACCAATTGGTGTCGCCACCCCGCCTTCAAACAAATATCGGTCGCAATCGGATCGTACCACCAATTGAATTCCAGATGCGGAAGCGCTCGTCCTGGCACATCAAACGTTCCACCCATGTAAACGATTCCCGCCGCCTTCGAAGCGAAAGTGGAATCCTTCTGGATCGCCTTCGCCACATTGGTACAGCCTCCTAACGCCACAATGGTCACCCTCCCCGGATGAAGATTCACCTGTCGAATCATAAAGTCCCACGCCTGCTCGTCGACGGGGCGATTCTCAGGGGCTCGGTAATATCCATCCGTAGAGGACAAGCGACCTCCGACTTGGGCAAAGTCATCTGTATAACGGTCTAAATAGGCGTATCCGCCCCGATAGGGCTTCATCTCCAAAGAGGCATAGATCGAATCGATATTTTTGAAACCGCCCAATGGGACATCCGCACCCATCGCCACCGGTATATCCGCGCGTTGAAAGTGTTGCAACATCGCACACTCATCATAAGCGGTCGGCGCCGCCAAGGCATTGCCACCCGCCGCACAGAGACCTAACAATTTCAAATAGCCCATTCGATCCGCCTGCAACAGTTCCAACAGAGCGTAAGCATCGTCATTCATGTAGGTGAGATCCGCATCCACCACGACCATCGTGGAGGAGGAGTCCATCTGAATAGGGAATTCACGTTCGAAAGCGCGTTGGACTTCCAAATTTCCGACGGTCGCAGCATGGCAACCCACAAAAAGCAGCGCAAGTAGAGACAATCCTGCCCATACGCCAACCATACATTTTATATTTCGAGCAAACATCAATCTAATTATTTATCTACCTTCACTAATTCTATCTTCGCAAAGGTAAAAATTTCAGAAACAATTAGTACAACATTTCAAAATTCGTATTATATTTGCAGAGTAAAAACTAAAAGCAGAGATAGTTATGATTATTATGAATCACAAATATTGGTGGTGGCAAAGCTCAGAACAAAATGTTGTGAGGGCGTTTGCTCATCCTTGTTGATTCCTATGCATAATCAATTCAAATACAAAAAGGAGGCTCGTCGTTCACGATGAAGCCTCCTTTTTTTACGCAAGAAATAATAAAATAAATACAATATAAGATGAAATCATTTCAAGTTGACCAAAATGGTTATTACGGAGAGTTCGGCGGCGCATACATCCCTGAAATTCTCTACAAGACGGTGGAAGACCTTAAAAACGCTTACCTACCTATCATCAAAAGCGATGAGTTCCAAAAAGAGTTCCGCGCCTTACTACGCGACTATGCGGGCAGACCATCTTCCCTCTACTTGGCAAAGCGCCTCAGCGAGCGATATGGTTGCAAAATCTATTTGAAACGCGAGGACCTCAACCATACGGGAGCTCACAAAATCAATAATGCTTTAGGACAAGTTCTATTGGCGAAGAAGATGGGCAAAACCCGTATCATCGCCGAGACAGGAGCCGGACAACACGGTGTAGCCACCGCTACCGTCTGCGCTTTGATGAATCTTCCTTGCCGCGTCTACATGGGTGCGACCGATGTGGCGCGCCAACACATGAATGTGGAGCGTATGAAGATGTTAGGTGCGGAGGTATTCCCTGTCGAGAGCGGCAACAAGACCTTGAAGGATGCCACCAATGAAGCGATCCGCGACTGGTGCTGCCATCCATCAGACACCTTCTACATCATCGGATCCACGGTTGGTCCTCACCCTTATCCCGACATGGTGGCCCGCCTACAAAGCGTCATCAGCGAAGAGATCAAGTGGCAATTGAAGGAGCAAGAGGGTCGAGAGAATCCAGACTACCTCATCGCCTGCGTAGGTGGAGGAAGCAACGCGGCTGGAACCATCTACCACTACATCGACGACGCCGACGTGAAGATCGTATTGGCGGAGGCTGGCGGAAAGGGCGTTGACTCCGGCTACACTGCCGCTACCATCCAAAAGGGAACCCTCGGTATCCTTCACGGAAGCCGTACCCTCACGATGCAAACGGAGGATGGACAAATCGTGGAGCCATATAGCATCTCCGCAGGTTTGGACTACCCAGGCATCGGCCCTATCCACGCCAACATCGCGAAACAACACCGTGCGGAGGTTTTGGCCATTACGGACGACGAGGCTTTGCGCGCCGCTTTCGAGTTGACCCGTCTGGAGGGAATCATTCCTGCCATGGAATCGGCCCACGCGTTAGGCGCCCTTCCAAAGATCAAGTTCAAACCTACCGATGTGGTGGTGCTAACCGTCAGCGGACGTGGTGACAAGGATTTGGAGACCTTCCTTTCCCACAAGGATGATCCAGGAATCAATGATTAAATAGCAAAATAAGATTATGGCAAAATATAAATACAACATAGTGAACCGCAAGATGTTAGGCGATCTCTGCACCCCAGTGAGCGCCTACCTTCACCTGCGCGACCTCTACACACAAAGCGTCCTCATGGAGAGTTCCGACTACCACGGAGGAGAGAACGGGCGCTCCTTCATCGGCATCCAGCCTTTGGCGCAAGTCTCTATCGAGCATGGCATCGGAAAGTGCGTATTCCCCGATGGCTGCAAGGAGGAGCAAACCATTACCCGAACGAACAAATCCGAGGGCATCATCCGACTTTTCCTCGACTCCTTCGAGGTGAAGGGAGAGGGGGCGGAACATTGCGGACTCTTCGGCTACACCTCGTTCAACGCGGTGAAATATTTCGAGAACATCGATGTGAAGGATGAGACGATGGAGCGCAACGACGCACCGGACATGCTCTACATCCTCTACAAATACGTGATCGTGTTCGACCACTTCAAAAACACCCTTACCATCCATGAATTGCTTGCTGATGGAGAGGAGAGCCATATCGCGGATATCGAGAAAGAGATCAACTCTCCACGCGTGAGGCTATACGACTTCCACCCTGTCGGAGAGGTAAGCAGCCCGCTTACCGACGAAGAGCATAAGGCGAACATCCGCAAAGGCATCGCCCACTGCAAACGTGGCGACGTATTCCAAATCGTGCTCAGCCGCCGCTTCGTGCAACACTACGAGGGAGACGATTTCAAGTTATACCGCACACTGCGGAGCATCAACCCATCTCCCTACCTCTTCTACTTCGATTTTGGCGGATTCCGTATCTTCGGTAGTTCTCCAGAGACACACTGCCGTGTGGAGAACATCGGCACCAAGGAGAGTCCTAAGTTCAGAGCCTACATCGATCCTATCGCAGGAACGACCAAAAGAACGGGTAATGCCGAGCAAGACGCTAAGAACGCGCAATACCTACGCAACGATCCGAAAGAGAATGCGGAGCATGTGATGCTCGTGGACCTCGCCCGAAACGATTTGAGCCGCAACTGCGAAAACGTGAAGGTGGACTTCTACAAGGAGTTGCAATATTATAGCCATGTGATCCACTTGGTGAGCCGTGTGAGCGGAGACCTCGTGGAGGGGGCCGATCCGATCAAGACCTTCATCGACACCTTCCCTGCCGGCACACTTAGTGGCGCACCTAAGGTACGCGCGATGCAGCTCATCAGCGAATATGAGCCACACAACCGTGGCGCTTACGGAGGATGCATCGGATTCATCGGGTTCGACGGTTCCCTTAACCAAGCCATCACCATCCGTACCTTCGTGTCCCGCAACAACGAACTCTGGTTCCAAGCGGGCGGCGGTATCGTGGCCAAGAGTGACGAGGAGTATGAGTTGCAAGAGGTGAACAACAAATTAGGAGCACTTCGCAAGGCAATTCTTCAAGCGGAAAACATGTAAACGAAGTCGATTTGTAGGGACGAATTGAATTCGACCTATCAACATTCACAAAAGATTAGATTATGAAAGTTGTTTTGATAGATAATTATGATAGCTTCACCTACAACCTCTACCACTTGTTGAGGGAGTTGAAGGTGGACGTGACCGTGTACCGTAACGACCAATTCGATTTGAAGGATTTGGCGTCGTTCGACAAGATTATGCTCAGCCCCGGCCCTGGCATTCCAACGGAAGCGGGCCTTTTGATGCAGGTCATTAAAGAGTATGCGGACAAGAAGCCTATTCTTGGCATTTGCCTCGGCGAGCAAGCCATCGGAGAATCCTTCGGCGGAACTTTGGTCAATTTGAGCGACGTGTTCCACGGGGTGCAAACGCCTGCCCACATCGTCTCCGACGACTACATTTTCGAGGGACTATCCAAAGATATTCTCGTAGGACGCTACCACTCATGGGTGGTGGATGCGGATAGCATACCAGCCTGTTTGGAGATCACCGCCACCAGCGACGAAGGTCAAGTGATGGCTTTGCGCCACAAAGACTTGGACATCCGCGGCATCCAATTCCACCCGGAATCCGTATTGACGCCTGACGGAAAGACCATGATCAAGAATTGGGTGGAGAGGTAATTATGAATTATGAATTAAGAATTAAGAGTTAAGAATGGACAATATATTGAAGAGATTAACCAACCAAGAGACCTTCTCCAAAGAGCAAGCGAAGGAGATCTTGATTGAGATCACAGAGCAAAAATACACCAACGAGCAAATCGCGGCCATCTTGATGGGTATCCAAATGCGTGGCGTGACCGTGGACGAAATCCTTGGTTTCCGCGAGGGATTGATGGAGACTGGTGTCCACACTGATTTCAAACCATACAAAGTCATCGACATCGTCGGTACCGGCGGCGACGGAAAGAATACCTTCAACATCTCCACCTGCTCCTGTTTCCTTTTGGCGGGTGCAGGCTACAAGGTGGCCAAGCATGGTAACTACGCCGCATCCAGTGTCTCCGGCGCCAGCAACGTATTGGAGGCTCACGGCGTGAAATTCACCAACGACAACGACCAACTGCGCCGTTCGCTTGAGGAGTGTGGTTTCATACACCAACACGCGCCCCTCTTCGCAAAGGGTATGAAATGGGTAGCTCCAGCCCGCAAGGCGTTGGGCCAATTGGGAACCCCCTCTTGCTTCAACCTATTAGGTCCTTTGGTGAACCCATGCAACCCCGACTATCAGTTGTTAGGCACCGCCAACCTCGACCAACAACGTTTATACCGCCAAGTTTACCAACGCCTTGGTATCCGCTATGGTATCGTGACCAGCGTGGATGGCTACGACGAGATCTCCCTTACGGGCAATTTCAAGGTGGTTTACAACGACGAGGAGCACATCTATCAACCCATCGAATTCGGCATGGAGCTTCTTCAATCGGAGGAGCTTTACGGAGGAGCTACATTGGAAGAGGCGAAGGCTATCTTCGACGCCGTGTTGGAGAACCGCTCCACCCTCGCTCAAAAGAATGTCGTCTTGATCAACTCCGCATTCGCCATCCACGTCATCGAGCAGGAGAAGAGCTTCCAAGAGTGCTTGTCCATCGCCCGCGAATCCTTGGAGAGCGGCAAGGCCTTGAACGCTTTGAAGAAATACATTGAATTGAATAGCTAAATCCCTACTATATGAAGGATATATTAGAAGAGATTGTCGCCAACAAACGCATCGAGGTAGCCGCAGCCCAAAAGGCGCTATCGATGGACGACCTACGTCGCTTGGTGGAGAAGAAGATTGAGGCGGAGGGTCTCAAACAACGCTCCATGCGTGACTCCTTGCGCAACAGCAAGTCAGGCATCATCAGCGAATTCAAGCGCAAATCCCCATCCAAGGGATGGATCCACGAAGACGCGAAAGTGACCGATGTGGTTCCCAAATACGCGGCTAACGGCGCATCCGCCATCTCCATCCTCACCGACTACAACTACTTCGGTGGCCAACAGGATTTCATCAAGGAGGTGCGAAGAAAGATCAACACACCTATCCTACGCAAGGATTTCATCATCGACGAGTACCAATTGCTTGAAGCGAAAATGATCGGTGCGGATGCCGTGCTACTCATCGCCGCCGACCTTACCAAGAGCGAGTGCAATACCCTCTTAGGGAAGGCGCACGAACTTGGATTGGAGGTATTGTTGGAGATCCACGACGAAAAGGAGTTGGAATATGTCACACCCGAGGTGGATATGTTGGGCGTCAACAACCGCCATCTGGGGACCTTCCATACCGACGTACAACAATCATTCGACATCGCCGCACGCCTTCCGAAGGAGTTCACCTTGGTGAGCGAGAGCGGCATCAGCAAACCGGAAACTGTCAAAGAGTTAAGGAGCGCTGGATTCCGAGGATTCCTCATTGGAGAGAACTTCATGAAGGAGCAAGACCCTGGAGAGGCATTGAAGAATTTCATACAACAAGTGGAGGCCTAATTATTCGAAATATGAGTCAAAGAATCGTCAAAGTATGCGGTATGCGAGAGCCTGAAAACATCCGCGAAGTGGAGCAATTGGGCATCGACTGGATGGGTTTCATCTTCTACGAGAAATCCAAACGGCACGTTCCCGCCCTACCCGCCTATATGCCTACACGGGTAAAACGCATCGGCGTATTTGTCGATTACACCCTAACGGAGATTTTGGACAAAGTGGAGGAGTTCCGCTTCGACGGTGTGCAACTACACGGCAACGAAAGTCCCCAATTCTGCAAGGAACTAAGGGAGATGGCCACGTCCCCTATCCTTATCAACAAAGCCTTTGGCATTCTGACAGAGGAGGACATTCAACCTATCGAGGCTTACGAAGGCGTATGCGACTACTATGTGTTCGACACCAAAACACCTAGCAAAGGAGGCTCTGGCAATGCCTTCGATTGGAATATCCTACAAGCATACAAGGGAGGCACGCCCTTCCTTCTAAGTGGAGGGTTGAGCATAGACAATCTCGAAGAGATGCTCCAATTCCACCACGAAAGAATGGCCGGCATCGACCTCAACTCCAAGTTTGAAATCTCGCCCGCACTGAAAGATGCGAGCCTTTTAGAAAAGTATATTAAAACAGTAAGACACAATGAATAGAATCAATCAACTTTTCAAGTCAAACCCAACCAAGTTGTTGAGTTTGTATTTCTGCGCAGGCGCTCCTAAATTGGAGAATACGGCGGAAGTGATCAAGACGCTTGAACGCAAAGGCATCAATATGATCGAGATCGGTATTCCGTTCAGCGATCCAATGGCGGACGGCCCTATCATCCAGGAGGCGGCCACCACAGCTCTTCGAAACGGCATGAGCCTCCGCAAGCTCTTCAGCCAATTGAAGGATATCCGTAAGGAGGTGAACATTCCTTTGGTGATGATGGGTTACTTGAATCCAATCATCCAATATGGCTTCGAGAATTTCTGCAAAAGCTGTAACGAAGTGGGCGTGGACGGCGTCATTCTTCCCGACCTTCCTTTCAAGGATTACATGGAGGAGTTCAAACCCATCGCAGACAAGTATGACATCCGCGTCATCATGTTGATCACACCGGAGACCAGCGACGAGCGTATCCGCTTCATCGACGACAACACGGACGGATTCATCTATATGGTATCTTCCGCAGCCACTACGGGTGCGCAGAAATCATTCGACGAGGCAAAGCAGGCCTATTTCAACCATGTCCACTCGCTCAAGTTGAAGAACCCTACCATGATTGGTTTCGGTATCAGCAACAAGCAGACATTGGAGAGCGCGCAAGCGAACGCCAATGGTGCCATCATCGGTTCCAAGTTCGTTCAATTGCTCAGCGAGGAGAAGGGTGATGCAGAGAAGGCATTGGATCGATTGTTCGAGGCTTTGGCGAAGTAAAAGCAGATTATCATAAAATGTTTGGGTAGGGACGTACGGAGGTGCGTCTCTACTTGTTTTTAAACACACTCTTTAGGAATTGTATTTTTTGAAATTTTCAGCCTGTTCCAAGACCTCCTTATACACCTCGTCATTCGTCACAGGCGGATAACCATGTTCCGCCAAAACTACAATTAAATCCATTTTCAGTTCGGCCTTAATATCGTCTCTATGTGCCCAATCTGTATACTTTGATTTATCGTCCACAATATTTTTAATGGCTTCGGACAACAATATCAGTTTATCCTCCGGATATTCGAAACCAAACTGTTTCGCAATCGCCTTCAAGATATCATAGAATGCTTTTTCCTCGTATGTAATACCCAACTCCTTGAACGAACGCTTTTCTTTATTGATTTCCTTCAGCAAATCAGCCATCTGATTGGCCACCTCAGTAATCACCTCATCAGCAAAAACAGCGCTATCACTTCTGTCATTATAACGCATCACAAGAGAATTCAGCCGCTCGGAGAAATCAACGCCCTTCATCTTATTCACCTTCTTGAAATCAGTGATCACCATTTTCAAGAGACGCTCCATCAACTTAACCTTGGTGTTTGGTAACTTCAATTTGGCAAGACGTTCCATATACTCTTCGCTCAACACATCCAAACGATCCTTGTCATGGCCAATCTGGATGATCTCCTCCACACCCTCCGACAGAATGGCTTCCTCTATCATTTTTCCCACCCTCTTATTCATCTGAGAAGCGTCAGGAGCCTCACCTTTGGTCAGTTTATGGATGATGGAACGCACGCCACCAAAGAAATGGATGTCATCACGCTCTTGTTGATCCAATTCCTCACTGCTGCAACATAGATTAAAGGCGGATTTCAATTTGCGGGTATGTCCCATAAATTGATTTTCGGACTCCTTGGTTTGTAGAATGAACTCCGCACCTTTGTTTAGCGTCTCCAGCTGTTCCAACGGAGTCCCCTTCGTGAACAAACTGTAATCGAACTTAGCAAACATTCTGCGAAGAATATCCAGTTCATCCTTCACCATGACGATGGACTCCGTCATACTCTCTATGGCATCTTGGTCCGTAGAATTATTGGCATACCTCTTCAGCGCCTCGTTCAAATGGGTTTTAATACCAATGTAATCCACCACCAATCCTTTGTCCTTACCTGGATAGACACGATTGACACGAGAAATGGTCTGAATAAGCGTGTGTTGTTGCAGTGGTTTATCTATGTACATGGTGTCGAGACATGGCACATCAAATCCTGTTATCCACATATCCACCACGATAGCAATCTTGAAATTGGATTTCGGATCTTTGAACTGAGCGTCCAATTTTTTTCTATCCTCATCTGTTCCAAGGAGATCATAGAGTTCTTTTTCGTCATCCTTGCTGCGGGTCATCACCATTTTCACCCTCTCAATGGGTAACGGAGATTTATCACCGTACAAAGGGATCGTTTCCGCGGCAAGGGACGTGCAATGTAGAGAAGGTGCGATATTCCACTCGGGACGCAACGCAATGATCGTTTTAAACAGACTATAGGCTATCTGACGATTTGAGCAGACAATCATCGCCTTTCCCTCCACAGAGGATCCCTCTTCCACCCGCTTTTCGTAATGGGCGATGAAATCCTCAGCGACAGCCTTCAAGCGGTCTGGATTACCCAATATGCGCTCCATCTTGGTGACGGCCCGCTTACTCTCCTCTATCTGATATTCATTTGCGCCATCGTTGGCACATTGATTGTAATACTCCTCAATCTCCTTCAGTTTCGCATTATCAAGCAACACTTTGGCCGCCCTGCCTTCATAAACGATTCGATTGGTGATACCGTCTGCCACCGATTCTGTCATGGTATAGGCATCCACCACCCCACCGAATACCTCCAAGGTGGCATCAACGGGAGTTCCCGTGAAACCGACGTAGGTGGCATTGGGGAATGAGTCGTGTAGGTATTTCGCAAAGCCATAACTACGCACCACGCCGCTTTCCGTCATACGCATCTGCTGCATATTGGTTTGCGTGCGGTGCGCCTCATCGGAGATGCAGACTATGTTGGCTCTATCGGACAACAGACGCATATCTTCCGAGAACTTCTGAATGGTGGTCAGAAAGACACCGCCACTACTTCGCTTGCCTAACTGCTTGCGAAGTTGCTCTCTGCTCTCCACCTCTACAATACAATCATCTCCTATAAATGTTTTGGCTTTGCCAAACTGCTCCGCCAACTGCGAATCCAAGCCGGTTCGATCGGTGATCAATACAATGGTAGGGCTTGCGAATGCCCTGCTTCGCATCAACTTTCTGGTAAGGAAGAGCATGGTGTAGCTTTTGCCACAACCAGTCGCTCCGAAATAGGTTCCTCCCTTTCCATCGCCCTCTCCGTTGATCTTCGAGTGAAGCAGAATGTTTTGGTATAGCTTATGGGTGGCGAAGAATTGTGGTTAACGGCAAACTATCTTGGTCTCGTTCTTCGAGGTGTCTGGGATAAAGATGAACTCTTCCACCACACTCAAGAGATGATCCTTTCGGAACAATCCGTGCACCATGGCGTAGAGCGAATTGATTCCTTCCGTGGCTTCATCCGTGTCCGTCGCCTTATTCCAAGAATAGAAGAATTCGTAGGGTGTGAAGAGCGAACCATATTTGTTGTTCACGCCATCACTGATCACCACGAAGGCATTGTATTTAAATAGTTCCGGAATGTCTCGACGGTAACGAATCGTCAGTTGGTCAAAGGCATTGTGGATGGTTGTCTTCTCCTTCACGGCGCTTTTG
>JAZRZA010000080.1:0-29958 GCA_045601045.1 Paludibacteraceae bacterium | reverse complement strand
ACCCTAAAATAGAAAAAAAAATAGCCTTTTCTTGAAATTCCAACTTGTTGTGTTTTAAATACTTGAAAATCGCTGTTCCCCATTAATTATGGGTAGGGGGAGTTGTGCGCTTTATTATAGGGGTAAATGAAAGAGCCGTGAATTGCGACCCCTTTTCCTCAACCTTCGCAAGTAAAATTTGGAGGGAGGCGGCCCTGGAACTTGAGGTGGAATTTTTGCACCTCAAGATTTGCGGTGCAAAAAAATTGACCGCAAATCTCCAACTCCCTCACTATTTAATCTTTGCAGATGGCTGGAAGCCACTACCTTGTAGCAAGCATTGGTACTGCCTTCCAGGCAGCAGGCTTGCGTAGCGCTTGACATCCGGGCACTCCGTACCCGATTACTCAAATATAGCCTTCCAGGCTAGGGAACTAAAGACAAATGGATGATACAATTTTGAACCCACGAGCAACGAATGGCTGGGGGCGATTAGGCACTGTCCTCCAGACAGTGGAAGGAGAGGTTGGAAATTATTCAAGGTTCGCAAGCGTTCTGGCTGGAAGCCAGTATTTGAGTAACCGGGGGCATAGCCCTCGGTTGTGGAGCGAGAGGAGAAGTGGTGGCTGGAGGCCACTACCTTGAGGCAAGCATCGGTACTGCCTTCCAGGCAGCAGGCTTGCGTGGCGCTTGACATCCGGGCACTCCGTACCCGATTACTCAAATATAGCCTTCCAGGCTAGGAAGCACTTACGAAAGTAGCGTAATATATTAGGAAAGGATCAGCGTTTAAATATACCACTACATCTTAGTATTTCTTTTCCTGAATTATATTTTAACGATTTCATAAAATAACTAACAATATCATGATAATATTTACTGTCCGTTTTCATGAAATTACTAACACTAGTTGTATCTGAATTATCACATGCTTTTTCATATGATTCTGCTAAAATATCCACAATACATCTTATTATTGTTTCAAATTTTTCATGAAGATCATCTTCGTGATAACTAGATAAAACAGGTCCATACACAAATGTTGCGTTAGTATTTGCAACATATTTGGGGTCATCAATTATGTCTTGTGTTTTTATGTCATTATTTGCAATCCTATACAATAATCCCAAAATTGCAAATATTGTCTGTCGCCCATTTGTCAAAATTGCAATCTGACTGGACGTCATTTCCGTATCATCTTTTAATTTTTTCTCAACCTCATCATATCGATCTTTCATCTTAATAAGGTCAATAATAAACTGTTTTTTCTCCTTCGATTTTGCATAATTAACCTTGAATATTTGGTCATAGATAACTTTCTGTTCAAAAATCACCTTTTTACCCGAACGAGATGTTCCTGGACGTTGTATAGCAAAAGATAAAATCATTTGCCCTAGTTCATCATTCTTCAGTTGATATTGGGGTGTAAAATCCTTTTTATAACCTCTTTTTATCTCAAGATAAATTTTTTCTTGTTTTAACCAATTCGACAAACTAACCATTTCTCTAGCATTTGACTTCAAATCTCTTGCAAAAATCGGTTTTTGAGAATTTGTTGCTTCTGCAATTTTTGTGAAAAAGGAGGAAGAGTTGCCCTCAACATTCGTTGCTACAATTTTACAAGGAATATAGAACTCTTGGTTATTTTTGCCTTTATAGGAACCGATGCGAGTCGTTGTTTGACCACCATTTACTATTGAGAAATTCGTTAATCGAATTTTATCTCCATCTGTGGAAAAATCCTCACAAGCAATAATAATACCATTATTGAGAAACCAAAAGTTAGGACGGTTAGAATCTAATGTAGAATCTATACCACTATCAACAAGTGTATTTCGTATATAACGACGAATATTTAAATCAAATAATCCCTTGTTTTTGAATTTATTATATAATTCTATTATGGATTTTGATGATACATTACATAGAATACCTCTAAAATCACTGGACTTGTAGGTTAACACATTGTTTGCCCTATCTATGCTAATTTTAGCTTCATTTACAGTAGGTATCGTTTCTAGAGCATCTTGTATATATTTCTCAATATCATTTTCAATAAAAATAGATACCATATCACTTGAAAACTCATGAGATGTATTATTAATCTTGTTTTTTGCGTTTTCAATATCAATCGGAGCAGTTGTATAGAGATGGTATTCTATATTATCAGGATTATCGTCTGGTAATCTGTCAATGCCATTTTGAAGTGCAGCTTTTAGTTTATCACTATAAATACCTGTATTTGACTTTTTGAAGTTACCTATAGTACTATGCATTTTCGAAAATTCAGAAACAATCTGTTCGTACTCTAAACTTGATGTATACTTAGACTGACAAACAATCAACTTTGATTCTTCCTCGTCAAAATACAAGAAATCAATGCCACCATCATTGCTTCCATCTGTAACATATTCGTCTTGATCTGAATATTCTACTTCAAAAGCATATTTCAAAAGAACATGACTGAATGCACGATCATCGGAAAAATCCTTCTTAAAAATTTGTTTAAGTTCTTCTTTGGCAAGATTAATTTGCGTTTTTATTATTTCACTCATAATAATACAATTACTTTCTATGCATTTTCTGTACAACATCCATTAAATGCATCATAATAAACTATGGTTGATTTAAGTATAAAAATACTATAATATACAAATTTAACCAACATTTACAACTGATCAATAGTTAGGCGAAAAAAAGTCAATCACAAAATTATAGATCTAAATTTCTCCCCCCTCTCCAAAATCCAAACAATTGATTCATTTCACAGCGTCCTAAAATCTCCCCCCCACACAAAAAAAGAGGAGCCACCGCCCCTCTCTCCTATGCAATCCATCGAACAATTACTTTGGAACGCGGCACGAAGGAAATCACATTTTCTTGAGAACGACCTACATATCCTCCATGGACAACCCCTTTAGGGTAACCTCATAGCCCCTCAGATGTTGTTTGATAAATTGGTATTTCTCACTCAGTTTTTCTGGTTGATACCGTCTTATATTCCTCTTAACCTCCGCAACCGTAGCCTTTTTATCCAAAGCCTCCAAAGCGATTAAATCTATCTCATTCTCTCCCTTTTTGTCCCACCAATGAGAAACCTCAGTCACTCGAGGCGATTCACTATACATCTGCCTGAAATATTTCTCCAGGACCATTCCACTATATTGTTCCCAGTTTTGGGAGATATATTCATAGAGTAGATCATACTTCCCCAATTCAATCATGGAACGATTTGACTCGACAAAACGAAACCAAAAATTAAGGAAACAATCAGAGATGAAATACTTTACACCTATGGCATTTGCCTTGGCCCACATAGGACGTTGCTTCTCCAAAAAAGAGTACTCCTCCTCCAATGTATTTAAATACCTACCAGTGTTTTTCTCTATGATGCTATCAATCTCCGACTGACTTGTCATGCCACGCGACACCAATTGCAAGATGCTAAAATAGACTTGATATTGTCTGCCAAACTCACCGATCAGCAACTCACTTCCCTCATCAAGGAAAATGGAGGTTGGTGAGCAAACAGCCCGAAGCATTTTCTCCTTAGTGACATATCCGCCATCCATCAAGTAAGCCACATATTTCGCCACGCCACCCGTCAAAGCGTACAACATGAGCAAATCCTCTGAAGTGAAATCAGGATGGTAATCCCCTAAAATGCGTTTCATGACGCCAATAGAGAAAGGCTTCAAATCTATTCTAGCGGTCTTGCGACCAAATAATGGCTCTTTTTTGTCCTCAAACAATTTACGCATCATACTATAGATGCTTCCACAAGCAACCAGATGAATGTGGGAAGAGCTTTGATACGCATCCCAAACATTCTGAATTTCACTGATAATAGAAGAATCGATTTCAGCAAGACGTTGAAACTCATCAATGACAAGTGTAACCTTGTGAGTTTGGCTATATACCATCACCTCACGCAACAACATAGAGAAATTAGTGATCTGTCCATGAATAGAAATACCCAACACATCCTCTACAATACGTTGATAATCGGCACATAACAATGGCTGTGATTTTTTTGAAACAAAGAAATAGAGCATTTCCCTTCCCGCAAAAGCTTCCTTCAAAAGAGTTGTCTTGCCAATACGTCTCCTTCCCATCATAACGGTAAACTGAGCTACACTTTCAGAGAGGTTATCCAATCTCTTCAATTCATTAATTTCTATTTCTCTATCGTAAAATTTCATATTTCTAGTCCATTCATTTTTACAAAGTTAGAATAAAATCCATAGTTTTACAAATTTGTAAATTACAAATTTGTAAAACTCACACTCCACCCACAAAAAAAGAGGAGCCACCGCCCCTCTTCTTCTAATCGATCTTACCGTTTGATTACTTCGTAATCACCGTACCAGAATCATTGCCCAACTCATCCGCCTTGGTGATCACCACCTTGGCAACACCCGCATTGATAGCGGCGAAAGAGTTCTCCAACTTAGGAATCATACCGCCTTGGATGATACCCTTCTCCACATACTCTTGGAAGAGTTGCGGATTGATCTCGGCGATCACACTGTCGTCGTCGTTCTCGTCACGCAAAACACCCTTCTTCTCGAAGCAGTAGGTCAATGTGACATCGAAGTATTTCGCAAGCGCCTTAGCCGCCTCACCTGCGATGGTATCGGCGTTGGTATTCAACAAATTACCCTTCTTGTCGTGGGTAAGCGGAGCCAATACAGGGACAACATCCTTGCTGATCAAGTCAGCCAACAGAGAGGCGTTCACCTCCTTGACATCTCCCACATAGCCGTAATCAACTGTCTTCACAGGACGCTTGTCCGAGCGCATATAGTTCATGTCGGCACCCGTTAGACCCAAGGCGTTCAACCCAAGGGCTTGGAGGTTCGCCACGATATTCTTGTTCACCAATCCCGCATAGACCATCGTCACCACCTTCAAAGTCTCGGCGTCAGTGATACGGCGTCCATCCACCATTTTGCTCTCAATGCCTAACTTGGTGGCAAGCGCAGTGGCGGAACGTCCACCTCCATGTACAAGCACCTTCTTTCCCTCAATCTTAGAGAAACGCTCCAACAACTGTTTCAACGTGTTCTCCTCCTCGACGATCTTTCCGCCGACCTTGATGATCGTTAATTTCTCCATGTAGAATATCTTATAATAAATATATTTGAAAGGATAAAAAAATAGGAAGGCCCAACATCTGAGCCTTCCTGTTTGATTGAATGTCGAAAATCGATTATTTGTTCTTCAACAAATCACGGATCTCAGTCAAAAGGATCTCCTCCTTAGTTGGCTCTGGAGCAGGTGCTGGAGCAGCAGGTGCCTCCTCTTCCTTCTTCTTGAAAGAGTTGATCAACTTGATGAACGCGAAGATACAGATGGCTACGATCAAGAAATCGAATACGGTTTGCAAGAAGTTACCATAGCTCAAAGTAGCGGCGCCAGCCTCTTGAGCCTCAGCCAAAGTCTTGTAAGTGTTACCGTCCAATGCTACGAAAAGGTTCTTGAAATCGATACCACCTACAGCCAAACTTACGATTGGCATAAACACGTCAGCTACCAAAGATGAGACGATCTTACCGAAAGCTCCACCGATAATCACACCGACTGCCATGTCGACAACATTGCCCTTCATGGCAAAGTCCTTGAATTCACTCAATAATTTCATATACTAACAATTTTAAAATTCTGATGTCAAAAGTAATACTAATTATGTAAATAATCTAATTTGGCGGAGAATTATTTGTGGTTGAATCCAACAACGTACAATTGACCGTTTATGTGGTTGAGTATTTTGTACGCATATAATATTTACTATATTTGCACCAATATGCAGAAAATATTCTATCTAAATATTTCTGCATGATTATTAAATTATTAACAGTTCATGGATCTACGTTGTTACTTCGTATTCAAGTTTGTCTGCCTGGAAGGCAGTATCCGAGTAACCCGGGACGTAGTCTCGGGGGAAATGCAATGAAGAAGAACTGCCTGGAAGGCAGTACCAAAACAAAATGATAAACTATTTATTATGAGCCACATCTGTCTAACCTATCACATCGTATGGCGCACAAAATGCAGCCAACGCACTATTTCAGAATCTCACGAACGAGACTTGTACGCATATCTGCTAGGGATTTGCAACAAGAAACAATGTCATGTCTATCGTATCAACTCCATGCCAGATCATGTGCATCTATTCTTATCTATTCCACCCACAATTGCGGTATCCGAATTCATGAAAATCCTCAAGCAAGAGAGTTCCCAATGGATGGCTATACACAAAGAAATGTTCCCCCATTTCAAAGGATGGGGCAATGGTTATGCGGCATTTACATATTCCGCAAAAGAAAGGTCCTCCGTAATCGAGTACATTAAAAACCAAAAGAAGCACCACATTTCAAAAACATTTCGAGAGGAGTATGACGATTGGATGGTTGAGATGGGTATGGATACATCTTCAGACTTGTTTTTTAAAGATTAAGGTATTGCCCTCCAGGCAAAGGGCTATTATGCGTCTCTTGCCCGAGACTACGTCCCGGGTTACTCAACTAGTGCCTTCCAGGCACAACGAGGCGACTTCTGCACGTAAACTCAAGAACAATACAGATAGATAATGAAACCGTATGGCAACTGTCAAGGAATACTTGTCAGTTCAACGAGAAGGGGTGCCATCCTAAATCCCTTCCCTCACCCTCTTCGGCAATTTCTTCCACACCTCATCGTAGGCGTGACGCACCAATTCTCGTAGCAGATCATCCGAAACGTCCCGATTGAACCAAACTTGGTTCCAATATTTCTTGTTCCAATGGAAGGCACCCTCGACCGCTTGGTAACGCTCACGGAGCTCAATGGCCAGTTCAGGATCGCACTTCATAGAGGCGATATTGGGTTGATCCATCGAGACGCACGCGAAAATCTTTCCGTGCAGGCGGAAGACCAAGACCTGATCATCAAAGGGCATATCCTCCGTTGCCAAAGGCAATGAGAGGCAATATTCTCTGAAAGATTCTATATCCATCTTTATGGACGATTTTAATATTCTTAATTCTTAAATTTCTCTACCACCACTTCATCTCCAATAGTGACAGTTGATACGCATACTCCGCATCCGCCACCATCTTCACCATCTCGTAATAGGTGGAGCGGGAGGAGATGTAATCCACCACATTGATCTGACCTGCGTTGAAGGCTTTGTCCAACAATTCATTGCCTTGGTAAGCGGATAGAATCGACTGATACTCCTCCCATACGGATTGTTGCATCAAGGCACGCTCGTAAAGGGCCTTCAACTCATTGCGTTTCTGCAAAAGGAGATCCTGACGATTCGCCTCAGCCGCCTGGCGGGCCATCGACGCATGTTTCACCTTATTCTTTTGCTGCCAGAACGGAAGGGATATGCCTAAGGTGAAGCCATTGTAGCGGTCGGCGTCGGTCCATTCGCCCGTATAACCCGCTGTCAGGTCAGGAATGTTTTGTACCCTTGCCAAAGATAACGATTTTTCGCCTAAGCGAATCTCTTCATCCGCCATCAATAATTGCGGATGGTTTTGCGAAAGTTGTGCGAATAGCGTGTCGAAATTCTTTTCAAACGAACCATTCGCATATTGTTGCCCTTCAAAAAAGAGGGTTTCGCCACCATTCATCAAAGAGAGTTCCGCCAAGAGATTCTCACGTTCAAGGGCCAAGTTCTTGCATTCGCCCGAAGCCTGCATATAGGCCAATAGGGCTCTATTGTGCTCCAAGGAGGAGATAGTGCCGCTCTCCATCATCCGTTTAGTGGTCTCGGAGAGTCTCTTCGTATCGGCCAACAGGGCATTGTAATGGTCTTGCATCCGCTTGTTGTGGGCCAACTTCACGCACAATACCTCCGCCTGCTTCAGTACCTCTCTACGACTCATCTCGTATTGAAGAGCCAACAAATTGGATTTCGTATTGGCTACTGCCCGCTGGCGACCTGAGATCTTAGAGAAATCGAGGGTCTGCGTCACCGTCAGATTACGCTTCTTTCCCACCTCACTGGGAGATCCCCAGCAATAATCGAATGCCACCTGCGGATTTTCCAAGGTGAGATCGGTTTTGTTCTCCATGAGCTGCACATCCAACTGGTTACGAAGCGTGCGTAGTGAGATGTTGTTCTTCTCCACCGACTCCAAGATAGACTCCGTCTGCGCAAAGAGCGGAAGAGTCATGCAAGTGAATATTATACTTAAATATTTTATATTCATAATCTTACTTATTTTTCATCAATTTGGACCAAACAAGTGGTACCACATATCCATTCAGGAAGGTGGAGGTCAATAGTCCACCCAAGATCACTTTTGCCATTGGACTCTGGATCTCATTGCCCGGCAAATCACCATTCAAAGCAAGTGGAATCAGTGCCAAGGCGGAGGTCAAAGCGGTCATCACGATAGGATTCAATCGATCTAGGGAGCCCTTGATAATCGCCTCTTTCAGCGTGACGCCACCGCTCTCCAGATCGTTGTAGCGATCCACCAGGAGCATACCGTTACGGGTAGCGATGCCAAAGAGCGATATGAAACCGATGATGGATGGAATGCTGATGACACCTCCTGTCAAGGATACCGCGAATACGCCACCGATCAAAGCCAATGGCAGGTTCAGCAGGATCACCAAAGATTGGCGGGCGCTCTTGAACTGCTTATACAACAAGAAGAAGATCACCAAGACGGAGAGGATAGAGGTGAGCATCAAAATACGGGAAGCCTCCTCCTCGCTTTCAAACTGACCGCCATATTCGATGTGATAACCATCGGGGATATGCACGTTATGATTGATCTCCTTGCGAATCTGTTTCACGACGCTATGAAGGTCGCGGCCCTCCACATTGGCTGATACGACCACCTTGCGGGAGACGTTTTCTCTGTTGATGGTATTCGGACCCGAAGTGGAGGTGATGTCCGCCACATAAGAGAGGGGAACCTTTCCCGATTTGGTATCGATAAGCATGGATTTGATTGCTTCGATTCCCTCTCTTGAATCCTCCCTTACCTTGACGGTCAGGTCGAAGGTTTTATCGCCCTCGTAAACTTGCGAGACTACCTCTCCGCCCAACATCACATTGACGAATTCGGAGAATTCAGGCACGGAGATGCCGTAGCGGGTAAGAAGGTCGCGGCGAGGAGAGATCTTCAGTTGCGGACGCTCTATTTGTTGCTCCACATTCAAATCAGCGATGCCATCGATGTGGTCGATATTCTTTTTGATTTCATTACCCAATAGGAAGAGTCGATTCAGATCGGAGCCGAATATCTTGATGGCGATATTGGCCTGCGTGCCCGAAAGCATCGCATCGATTCGGTGGGAGATGGGTTGGCCAATTTCCACCGCCACGCCTGGCAGGCGACCCATCTTCTGACGCACCTCCTTCATCATGGCCGCCTTGGAGCGGTGGCAAAGTTCGAATGGTGCCTCAATCTCGGATACGTTGACGCCCAATGCGTGTTCGTCCAACTCCGCGCGACCGGTTTTGCGGGCCACGGTTTTGATCTCAGGAATGGTCATGAGGATCTCCTCCGCCATACGTCCCAGTCGATCAGATTCCTCTAGGGAGACGCCTGGAACGGTGCTGACGTTGATGGTTAGGGATCCCTCGTTGAAGTTGGGCAGAAAACTTCTTCCTTGGAATGAGAAGAGGATGAGCGCACCGATGAAGAGGGCTGTCACGGTGCCTAGAACGATCTTACCATGCGCCAAAACCCATTGCAGGGAGGCGGCGTAGATTCGTTTTAATCCGTTGGCGATAAAGGGCTCTTTGGCCTCTTTGTCGCTATTACCCAACAGAAAACTACACAACACTGGCGTCAGCGTGAGCGCCACCACGGTTGAGGCGAAAAGCGAAAGGATGAAGGCTACGCCCAACGGTATCAGCATGCGTCCCTCCATGCCTGATAGGAAGAAGAGCGGCACGAAACTCACTACGATGATGAAGGTGGAATTAAGGATCGGTAGGCGTACCTCGCGGGAGGCCTCAAAGACCACCTCGACAACGGATCTGCGAGCCTCAACAGGGAGCATGCGGTTCTCTTTCAGGTGTCGATATACATTCTCCACATCGACAATCGCATCGTCCACCAACGAGCCGATGGCGATCGCCATACCGCCTATGCTCATCGTGTTGATGGTGAATCCCATGTATTTGAGCGAAAGGATGGAGACCAACAAGGAGAGTGGAATGGTCACCAACGAGATGACTGTGGTACGTACATTCATCAAGAAGAGGAAGAGGACAATCACAACGAATATCGCACCTTCGAAGAGCGCCTTCTTGATGTTGCTGATGGAACTCTCTATGAACCGGGATTGGCGGAAAACATCCGTGGAGAGCGTCACAGACGAGGGGAGATCCTCTCTCATCTCTTCGATGGTTTGGTCCAATTTCTCCGTCAGGTCGATGGTGCTCATATTGGGTTGCTTGGTGATGGTCAGCAACACCGCCGCCCTCCCTTGGTGGGAGGCGAGGCCGATTTTGGGTTCCTTTGCCCCAATCTTCACCTCGGCGATATCGCTCAACATGATCATATTGCCGTCGCGAAGTTTGATCAGGGCTTTGCCCAATTCCTCGATGGAGGAGGTAGCGACGACACCACGGATGATGTATTCGTTGCCATATTCATACATCACACCGCCTGCCGCATTGGTGTTCATGCCTCTGACCATCTCCATCACCTCATCCATGGAGACGCCCTTGTCCCGCATTCTTTCCAGATTCAGGAGAATTTGGTACTCTTTGATGTCGCCGCCCATAACCGATACTTGCGCCACACCTCCCGTAGCCAACAAGCGTGGACGCACACTCCAATCCGCTAAGGTGCGGAGTTCTTCCATGGAGAGTGAATCGGAGGTGAGCGCGACAATCATCAGCTCACCCAGGATGGAGGATTGTGGCCCCAGAGTGGGTTGTCCCACACCCGTAGGAAGTGTTTCGCCGATCATCGCCAATTTCTCGGAGACGACTTGGCGGGCGATATAGATATCTGTTCCCCAGTCAAATTCCACCCATACAACTGAAAAGCCATTGGTGGAGGAGGAGCGGACACGGTTCACATTGGTGGCGCCATTGACGGCGGTCTCTATCGGGAAGGTCACCAGACGCTCCACCTCTTCGGCGGCCATGCCGTTGGCTTCGGTCATCACCACGACGGTAGGGGCATTGAGGTCTGGGAAGACATCCACATCCATGGTCTTGGCGGTGTATAATCCTCCGACAAGGAGAAGGAGGGAAGCCACCAAGACAAAGATTCTGCTATTGAGGGAAAACCTAATAATCTTATCCAACATAGTCGTAATGTTTTATGGGATATTAGTGATTATGGTTGTGGGCGGGAATGGCCGTTGAATTGGAGGCGAGGCGAACCTGTGTGGATCCGTCTGTCACCACCTTGTCCCCCTCGTTCAGACCTGAAATGATCTCCACCCTTTCGCCGTTGTTTTGTCCCAACTTCACCTCGCGTCGCACGAAACACTCCGACTCATGCTGCACATAGACAAAGAAGATGCCTTGTGACTCCGCTAAGGCTGATACTGGAACAGAGAGCACCTTCTCATTGGGTTGAAGAAGTAGGAATACCTCCGCGAAGGCGCCTGATACGATGTTACCCACATTGTTGAACTCGAAAGTGACCGGTACGGTTCCTGAGTTTTCCGCCGAACTCTTGCCGACGGAGAGTAGGCGACCGCCCATCTCGGAGATCTTATAAAGATGGTCGTCATAGGTCATCTTAAAATGGGCGCTCCGCACACCGTTTAGGAGGTGGAAATAGCGTTCCGATACATCGGCCCGAAGTTGCATCTTTTGGTTTTTAGCGATCACGGCGATGGGGCGACCCATCTCCACATACTCTCCCGCGCCTACCAGAAGATTCTTCAGATAACCCTTCATCGAAGAGGTAATGGCTACCCCCTTTCCGGAAGCCTTTACCGCAACGGCGGAGTAGGCGTTTTTCGCCTGTTCGTAGCGCAGTTTAGCATCTTCAAACTCCCTGGCAGTCACAATCTTATCCTCTACAAGGCTCTTTAAGCGTTCATATTCCGCAGTGGCGGCCGTCAATTCGTTTTTAAGTTTGGTGACCACGTCACCCTCTGCCATGTTTTGAGAGGAGATGTGGGCGATGGATTCTCCGTTGGATATGCTTTTTCCCTCCGCCAAAGATCCACTTGCGAAGGAGATGATGCCGCTGACGGGTGCCACCAAGGTCACCTCGTCGCCTGAGGCGGAGATGATCTTTCCACTCGCCTTGATGACATGGGCGAACTCCCCAGCGGTTACGGTCTCGGTTTTGAGGCCAGCCTCTTGGGCTTGTTGGCAAGTGAAGGCGATCTCACCATCGGGATGGTTGCCCTTTTTCGCGTGGTCGTGATCATGGTCATCTTCCTCATCATCGTGATGATGCCCCATGTGGTCATGTTCATCCTCATCCTCGTCATGATGATCCTCGTCATGGTCATCGTGCATCTCGTGATTATGTTCCGCCGCTCTATGGTTATGGGCGTTATGACAAGACGTCAACATATAGGCGCAGACCCATATGCTAATGAAAAATATTTTTCGCATTGTATTGATTTATTGATTATTACAAAATAGTATTCGCTGTAAATAATCAACAAAATGGGGGTGCGCGGAACAGGCGGGAGGTATTATACTCTTGTATAGGTATTCGTTCGTTTAATCTGTTGTAGTGGGCAGTAGTTCCCCTTGTATCGTATGAAAATAGGAAGATATGTTCGTTGAGGAATTCATTCAATCGGAGGTAGCACACCATTAAACCCAGTCCTGATTGAAGGGTGGGTTTCACGAAGTTTTGGATGGAGAGCGGACAGTTGTCGTCTCCCCTGTGCGAATCCTTGTCGTCGTGGTGGCAATGGTGGTCGGTGTGTTCATCGTTCCACTCGCCGTCGATTTCGCAGACTTCGTAGGTAAGACAAGCCTCCCGGCCGTGATGGTGGTGAGGGATGAGAGAAGTGGTCAATATCGTGGTCACGGCCATGCAGATGACACCGAGTGCCATCATACTGAAGCGGTTCCGGATGGATTTAAACGATATTTTTTTCATCTCCCTGATTATTGTTTGAACATCGCAAAGATAACCATTTTCAATTGCAACTCGGTTGCAATATGGTCCGATGGGTGAATTTATATCAAATTATGGATCAAGCGATAGGCGATCGATCCTGGTTGCGGCGTGGCGGGGCATCCCTCACGGTCGAACCATTGCGCGTCGGAGATCTCGTCCTCCTGCGTCTTGATCTCCCCGCTCTCGTATTCGGCGGTGAAGGCCATCATCAATTGGTCTGGGAAGGGCCAGCTTTGGCTACCGCAGTAGCGGATATTTTTGACTTGGATGCCCACCTCTTCCGCGATTTCCCGACGCACGGCGTGCTCGGCGGTCTCACCCACTTCGATGAATCCCGCGATGCAGGCGTAGACATCCTGGTTGCGTTGCACATGGCGGGCCAAGAGGATTTTGTCGCCCTTGTTCACCAAGATGATGACACATGGTTCGATTCTTGGGAAGTAGGTTTTTTCACAATGGCTGCAAACCCTGGCGGTCAACTCCGCATGATCCTTCAACGCTCCGCCGCATTTGCTGCAGAACTGATTGTCCCTGCGCCAAGAGAGCAAAGCCCGTGCGCGGGCCAGACGGAAACTACTCTCCTCATCATTCTCCGCAAAAAATTGGCGAATTGTCTTGAGGAGATACCCCTCTGGCGCCTCTGAAATATTTAGCCCCAAAGCGCACACTTGAAAGGTGGGCTCATCGAAAAAATCAGCCTCCGGGTGTTCACGCTTCAGTTGACATAAATCGTTGAAATTCAGGTTTGAACCATCCTTTTTCACCAATAGTTCTTTACCCACCAACGCGAAACAGTCGCTAACTGTCTGGGTAGGATTCACAATCATTGCCATTCTTTTATCTCCTTGAGTCTCTATGTAGGCAAAGTTAGGATATTTGGGTGGAAATTAAAACAGAGGTTTCAAGAAATAAAAAGAGGGGATAGGCTTCTTCCCAGAAGCCCGATCCCCATCGAGGAAAGTACAAAATAGGATTTTATAATCGTCAAATTCGTTCACTTAATTCCACATCTTGGAAAAATAGGGCGGTATAATCGTCACCGACCAGACGCATCCGTTCGATGATCGCCGTAATGGTCTCCTCCTCTTCCACCTGTTCGGTGACGAACCAATGAAGAAATACCGCCGTGGCGTGGTCATGTTCGGTGGCGGCCAATTCACACAGATTGTGGATCATGTTCGTCACCCGCTTTTCATGTTCCAACGCCTCCTCGAACATCTTCACGAGGGATCCCCAGGAGGTCGGGAATTCCTGTATTGAGCGCAACTCCACATGGGCGGATTGGTCCTCCATGTAATCGATAATCTTGAAGGCATGCTGCATCTCCTCCTCATACTGTTTTCTAAACCAGTGGGCGGCGCCTCGCCAACACATTTCGGCGGCAGCCATCGACATGGAGAGATAGAGAAACGCGGACCATGTCTCCGCATTGATTTGGGCGTTCAGCGCGCTGCTCATTTTTGAACCTATCATAGTCTTTTAATTTTTTGGATTAGTAATAACATTCATCGTAACGTTTTTTGAAATCGACACTCCATAATCCATGTACGTTGCAATAGGCATAGATGGCGATGGGGTGGCATTTCTTACAGCAGAAGGTCACCTGTGGGGGATCGTTGGGTTGAAGGCGCACGAATTGTCCACCCTTCTCCGTCTCCAGGTAAACCCATTGGATATGGTGATCCTTCTCCATGGGATGAGGCTTCTCGCCGATCTCGACCGTAAGGATGTTGTCCCTCACGGAAGAGAGGAAGGGAAGATGCTTCTCGTTTCCCTCCTCCATCTCCTTGGGAACAAGCGCTACCATCTCTTTGCCGCAGCAGGAGAGGTTTCTTCCTGAGTCTGTGATTTTCACCACAATGTTGCCGCAAATGGGGCAATGATAAAATCGAATGTTCATGTTCAGTCATCTTAAATTTTACAAAATCAATATCTCTTCGCAATCGATTGACATGACAAAAGTAGGGGTGGTTGGGGGTAAAGTGTTCATCTAATATTTGCGTCGCATAATTGATAAAATCAATGATATTTAATGATGTAAATTGCATATATATCAATATATTTGCCAATACTTAATTATTTCGTTATGACATTACAGCAATTAGAGTATGTTGTCGCAGTGGACAAATACAGACATTTTGTGAATGCGGCCGAGTCTTGCGGCATCACCCAATCAACGCTCAGTTCTATGCTTCGTAAGTTGGAGGAGGAGCTGGACATAGTGATCTTTGATCGCAATAGCCATCCCATCCGTCCGACCAAGGCGGGTGAGGCGATTATCCAGCAGGCGAAAGTGGTATTGTACCACTCCAAGCAGTTGATGGAGATGTCGATGAGTGAGCGCCAGAAGGCGTGTGGGCACATCAATTTGGGTGTCACGACCACCATCGCCCCGACCCTTATGCCGAAACTCTTCAAATATGTAAGTGGATTGAAGGATGTGACCTTGACTGCCAAGGAACTTTACCGTGACGATATTGTGCGGATGTTGAAGCGGGCGGAACTGGATATGGCCATCATGTCGTTGCCCGAGCAAGAGTGCGATCTGTTGGAGATTCCATTGTACAAAGAGAGGTTGTGGGCCTTTGTTTCGCCCAACGATCCGCTTTCGCAAGCGGAGTCCATTGATTTTTCCAACATGCCTCATGAGCGTCTTTGGGCTTTGAAGCACGAGATCTGTTTTCAACAGCAAATAGCTGACCTAAACTGCTGCGAGCCGATCGGTAATTCGAAATATGAGTCGGGCGATGTCGCCACGCTTTTGTGGATTGTGGAACAGAATGATGGTTTCACTACTGTTCCCGAATTGCAGATCCCGCTCATTCGCGAGGAGCATAAGCATCTGGTTAAACCATTTGTCAACCCTACGCCGATCAGGCAGGTATCGCTTTTTGTCCGCAACGATTATGTGCGGGAGAGTCTGTTGAATCTGATGGTGCAGGGTATTCGGCAAATCATCCCAGTGGATATGCAGGACGAGATGATGCAGAAAAATATGATTAGGATATAAAAAATCGGAGGTGTCGAGGTTTCGCCCGGCACACCCGATTCATTAATCTTTCATAAATCAGTAAGGATAGTTACCTGATCGGGCACCCTTCATGATACCATCAAGCGCTGTTGGATTGATGACAGAATTATCCTGATTCGAGTTTTTGTCACGGTTGAAGATATTGCCTGGCGTCTCCCATAGGAAAGGAACGATACCACTGTTTTTGGCGGAACGGTTCACATACTCGTAGTAGTAGGCGCGCGACTCCTCGAAGGTCTGTTGTTTGCCAGCGGCTGTCACGTCGCGGTTCATCACGGCATACTCACCCAAGATGACAGGAATACCCTTGTTCACATACCTGTTCTTCATCTTGGCGAACTCTCCATCCACATAGGCCTCGTTGCACCAGCCGTTTGCGCCCACGGAGCGGTTCACACCATTGATGTAGATGTTATCATATTGTTTGCCCCAGAAATAGTGTGCGTTACCCCAATCGGCATCCTCCTCCATCAAGGCGTAGGTGTAAGGGTAGAAGTGGACCTCCATCATCATACGGCCCTCCACCACATCGGTAGGCATCACATCATATTCGATAGCCTTGTCGATGGCGGTACTTGGCGCCTGTACGATCAAATTACGGAGGGCGTTGTTGCCTCCCGTCTCACGAACCGTGTTCACAAATGTTTGGTGGTAACTCTTCAAGACGGATGCCTCCTCCGCGTTATTGGCGTCCGGTTCATTGGCGGAAGCGAAGAGCAGATGCTCGTCATACTCCCTGAAAGTAAGGGCAATCTGTTTCCACAAGGCGGCCTGCTCCCTGTTCACGGCATCTTGCATGTTCTTGGTACAGTTCTTTTCCAACCATCCGTTGTCCCAGTGGATATTGAGGATGACGTAGAGTTCATCGTTCATCGCGAAATCCACCACCTCCTTGATACGGGCCATCCATACGGGATCGATCTCATAAGTCTGTGGATTGGACTCGTGTGAGTGCCAAGCCACCGGAATTCTGACTGCATTGAATCCAGCCTTTTTGTAGGCGTCCAACAACCCTTGGGTGACCTTGGCGGCACCCCAACAGGTCTCCTCATCCTCGCACCAACTGCCGACAGCCTCTAATGTGTTGCCGATATTGATACCTGCGAACATTTTGGATGCCAATTGTTTGGCATTGGAAGGCATTGCATTTTTATCCGCATCTGGAATCTGGTCATCACTTGATGAATTACCGGGATTCTCCTCTGGTTGATTTGAGACCACGAAAGTTACGCTGTCCACATCGGCCACGTTGTAGATAATGGACTCACTTCCCTTCCAGACCACCATCTTATCTTGTGCGGCAAGAGAAGCGGCAAGGGCCATCATGAGTGCAGAAACTAAAAATCTTTTTTTCATAATAATCTAATGACAATCGTTTGTTTTTCAAAGTATCGAAGCAAAGGTAAAGTTTTAAGCAATGTGTTGGTAGGAATATTCAGTCAAAATATCCAAAATTTGGTTTTTCTTGAATAAATTAGGGAGAGATGGGCTGTTTTGTTTGAAATTACCTCCCATTTGTTGTAATATTGTAGGATAACAATGATATGTCTGATGAAAAGTACTTTTTTAAACTATATACTCTTTTTACTTTGTCTCCCTATGGGTACCTCCGCATCGATGTTGATGCAGACAGGGTTCGAGAACCACGAGGCACATACACCCTTCACCCGTGACCTTTGGCAGGAGGAGGGTTTCCAGACCGCAAGTTGGGACCAAGGCCTGAAGGATCGTACCGAGGTGGAGGAGCAAGTGGCGGCGCAAGGTCTCCATGCGTTACGGGTGATGTATCCCAAAGGGGAGTTTGGCCCTGCCTATACGGGGTGTCAGATCTCGCTGCTCTTTCCCTCCCGTGATGAGGCGTATGCCAGTTATTACCTCCGTTTTTCCGAAAACTTCTCTTGGGGAACCACCTATTATGGGGGTAAACTGCCTGGATTAGCAGGTGGAAAGAATTGCTCCGGAGGACAAAATTGTGATGGCACGAATGGATGGTCGGCTCGATTTATGTGGCGTGGTGGTGGTAAATTGATCCTCTATCTCTACGATATGCTGAAGCCTGATACCTATGGTTTGGATATTCCGCTTGTACATCAAGACGGATCTCCCGTGGTCGCCGAGCGGGGCAGATGGTACCATATCACCGAACGTGTTAAAATGAACTCCTCTCCTGACAAGGCGGATGGCGAGGTACAGGCTTGGGTGGATGGCGAAGAGGTACTTCTCATCACAGGAAGGAAATTCACCACCTGCGATGTGAAGATTGATAATTTCTACATTTCAACCTTTCATGGCGGGGATGATGAGGGATGGTGTCCGACCGATACCTGCTACACTTTCTTTGACGGTATTCGGGTGGGTACCACCTATGAAGACGTATCCTACCAGCATTGCCGGAAGCCAGATGCAGGAAACGACCAGGCACTTTGTGCGGTGGGAAGTGCGCAATTGGCTGTGGATATGCCAGCCGCCTACCGTGTGAAATGGAGCCGTGACGGAGAGTTCATCCATGAGGGTAATCGCCTGTCGGCGGACTTGCCTGGCACCTACATTGTGGTGGCGGATAGCGGGCATTGTTCCCAAAACGATACTGTTCAACTCTTTGATAAGTTGCGTGTGGATTTGAAGGCAGAGGATCATATCTGCGTCTCCTCTTTCGTGACGTTACAAAGTAATTTAGCTGGCGATCAACTCTCTTTCCAATGGTTCAAAGATGGGGAGTTGCTTAATGGCGAAACAAAGGCGTCGTTGACCACCAAAGAGGCGGGCCACTATCGTGTCGTCGTCTCCGCTGAAAATTGTGGAGAGAGTAGTGATACCCTCACACTCACCTCCGGACTTCTCGCCGTGGAGGATGTGGCTGGGGAGGCAGGTGAGGAGATGGAGATTAAACCACTGCTGGATGGCATCTACAGTTGGTGGAGCGAAACGGGTGAACACCTGGGCATCGGCCCTTCCTATCGTACCACGTTGCCGCAAGGAGAGCATTATATCTTTGTGAAGGATGAGAACGGGTTCAGTGGAACGGTCGGCAAGAAGGGCATCTCGGAGAATGCTTGGACAAGGAGCAATTCCGACAAGGAGTTTATGCAATTCACGGTGGAGCGTGAATTGACCATCGATTCCATCTCCATCTATCCGACCAAAGCCTTAGAGGCTACGTTGAACATTGTTGATGAGGCTACTGGTGCCGTGGTATTCTCTCAAACCTATCCGGGGTTGAAGGGCGGCGATGAGGCTCGCCTGCCGTTAGGCGTCACGTTGCCTGCCGGCGCATATCATCTGGATGCCCAAGGCACCACTGCGCCGCTTTACCATTCGCATACCGATAGTGATATCCATTTTCCCTACACGATTGAGGGGCTCATCTCCCTAACGGGCTGTAATCTGGATTGGATTAACAATAAGGGCTGGTATATGCTCTTCTACAATTGGCATGTGAGTGCGGGGAATTACTGCGCCGCCACCCCTGTGAAATTGAGTGGAAGCGTTGCGAATGGATTGGAAGATGTAACTCATGACGGACTATTCGCACGCCAAAACGGTGATATATTGATCATTGAGGGTGCGAAGGCAGGGCAGGAGATCACGGTGACGGATGTCGCTGGCAGAAAGATTGTATCTCTCCATGCGAAGAGCGATGAAGCGCTCAGAATCTCCATGGAGAGATGGCCTAAGGGCATCTACTTGGTAGAGGGGTGGAAGGTGGTCAAGCGTTGATTTACAACATCTTCATTGGCTCAAACATCCCTCGATAGGCGGCTGCCTTCTTCTCCAGGCTGAGTGGATAGGCACGGGAGGAGGAGGGCAATCGGTAGAGGGAAAGCCCCTCTCTCAAAGGGATAGAAGCGCCCACGACAGGCATCTTAGGAAGAGAGAGTTGTTTCACGATGTTTTCCGTAGCCTTCTCTCCGGTGGTCACCACTGCTTGGCAATCTGGAATGCGGCGCAACAAGGTGTTAATATCAGTATATGCCACCACTTCCAGAAATTTATCGGAGGCATTTTCCTTTAATCGTTTTACCGCCTCTGCCGTATCGTAGTAACCGATACCCTTCTCTTGCAGGAAATTCACAATCAATTCCAGTCTGAACGCCTTCGCCTCAACATCCACAAAATGATTTTTGTCGCCGAAAAAAAGTAACCCCATGATGCGCCAGTGGTCGTTGATGAAGTTGGGATAGAAGAAATCCATGCTCCACCTTTTGCGTTGAGGCGGAAAACTACCCAGGAAAAGGACCTTCGTCCCTTGCGGGAGGAAGGGAAGCAAAGGGTGATACTCCACATCGAGGGAGGAGCGGTGGAGGTTGTTGATATTCAGAAAGGTCATAGCAATTTTATAAGACTACAAAATTCATCCATCCAATGTTCGCTATCCTCCACAAAGAAGGTTTTCATCCCCACATGCACCGCCCCCACAAGGTTTTGTCGTCTGTCGTCCACAAAAATGGTTTCCGACGCAATCATCCCTTTATCGTCCAACACATATTGGTAAATGGCTGGATCAGGCTTGGAGAATCCGATGTCGCAACTTACATAGAGCTTGTCAAAATAGGCATGGAATGGCTTCCCTTCGGGTGCAAATTCATCGCTACGAATATAACTCATCATGAATGGATTGTTGTTGGTGAGCATATAGATGTTATATCCCTCACTCTTCCATTGCTCCAGTTGCTTAAGTATGCCAGGCGCTAAATGGGAGAAGAATCCCCACCAGGCGTATGCTATCTGTTCGAAAGTGATAGGTTGGCCACAAAGGGTCGAAACCTTCGTGAGAAAATCTGCTATGGAGATGGTTCCATCCTCCACTTCGCCAAAGATGCCTCCCCAGTTCTTCCCTTCCACAAAATATTCTTCTGCACGGGGCACACCGATAGCAGCAAAACGCCTCACCGCCTCATCATGCTGGCTTACACTCAGTACGCCACCCCAATCAAATATTAGGTTCTTAATCATTTTGCAGTGTTAAAATTATTTGTACTCCTACCCATACGTTCCAATAAGGACCATACCTGTCTGAGTCATAGTTTTATCGTTTTTTATCCTATAACAAAGATAAACCATTTTCACAAGTTCTCCATCGTTCCTTCCTACAACCTTTTTCGCAACCAAGTTGCAAGATTCATTCTCTACCTTTGCGTCGTACTATAGATGATAACGATAAAAATTTAAGACAATGATTTGGGATATTCTTTCACCACTTTACGATCTATTCGAGACGGCCTACAACGGCAAATGTTACAAAGGAATAGCAGAGGAGATCAAGCATCATGTCTGCAAGGATGATGTTGTGCTTGAGTGTGCTTGCGGCACGGGGTTGCTCACGCTTCCTATGGCGCAGATTTGCAAGGAGCTTATAGCCACTGATTATGCTGATGGCATGTTGAGGCAGACGAAGAAGAAGGTGGGGGGATATGCCAATACGAGGATTCAGAAGGCAAGTATCTTGGATCTGCCCTTTGAGGATGACAGTTTTGATGTGGTGGTCGCCGCTAACGTGATCCACCTTGTGGACGACCCGGCTAAGGCGTTGTCGGAGTTGAAGAGAGTCTGTAAGCCGGGAGGAAAGTTGGTTATCCCAACTTACGTCAATAAGGAGAGTAAAAACTCAATGGTGGCAGCTAAACTGCTCTCCATGCTTGGTGTGGATTTCAAACGTCAGTTCAGCTTAGAGTCGTATAAGGAGTTCTTTGTGAAACACAATATCTCCGTGAAGGAGTTTCGCATTGTCGAAGGTAGAATGCCTTGCGCATTCGCTATTGTTGAATTGTAAAGCGATTGTGCCATCGTATAGTGCTTTTGCCCATAAAGAGCGAATTCCAGCTCCTACGATAATGAATAATTGTATCTACTCTATTTCCTTCATCAGCTTTAGCATCGTATCTGCATTGAATGGCTCAACCTCTTGGTGCAGAATCATTAGGACAAGGATATGAAAAAAGCACCTAACGACAATAGAAATAATCTCTTCAAAAAATTCATAAACAGCGTTTAATCATTATTTCACCAAATCTCCTTCTTCCACAACTTGTCGAGGAAATATTTTGCAGGCATTACTTCAACCCCATTGAAGATTCGAGGACGAGGGTCAAGCGATACAACTATGAGCCTGGCGTTAGGATGTTCCTCTTTGAATGTTTTCAAACCTTTCAGGTGTCGAGATAAAACTTCCGTGCTTGATTTAAATTCAATCGCTACTTCGGCATCGCCAAGAATGGCGTCAACTTCTATTTCCGTATATGTATGCCAGTAGCTTAGTTCTCCTTTTTTGTTATTATAACCAAGATATGCAACAATTTCTTGTATCATCAGGTGCTCAAACGCATGGCCATATTCAGGAGAGCCTTGCATTAGTTTTCCTCTCTTCTGCAATTGTGATGCGATGGCCACATCAAAATAATAGAATCTAGGCGACTGCCGCAATTTTCGTTTGACAGCCTTGGTGTATGCGGGAATCATGTAGCCTATCAAGGTCTCTTCCAAAATCGAGAAATATTCTTTCGCCGTTTTAGAGTCAATACCACAATCCTGCGCTATGTTGTTGTAATTGACGATTTCGCCGTTGGTCAATGACGCTACTTCTAGGAAACGGTTGAACGAGGAGAGGTTTCTGACTAATGCCTCCGCTTTGATCTCCTCTTTGAGATATACGGAAATGTAAGCCTGGATTCTTGCCTGTGCGAGTTCCTCGGTGGCATCGTAGTGACGAGGCAGCATTCCGTTATTGATTGCTCGATCCAAATCAAAATCCGGTATCTCAGCGCTTACCAACGGATACAAGGTGTTGAGCAATGCCCTTCCTCCCAATGTGTTATAGCCGTTTCGCCTTAATTTACGGGCGCTGGATCCGCTTAATATAAAGCGAAGATTTTTCCTAACTATCAGCCAGTGTATTTCGTTCAGAAGTTCGGGCAAGAGTTGAATCTCGTCAATTATTATTGGTTTTGTCTCGTCTGCCAACTCTAGTTCCTGTCTTAATAGCGATGGATTTGACTGAAATCTATGAAATGTCTGCGAATCAAGCAGATCATAGTATATGCTTCCCTTGAATTTCTCATTTAATATTGTAGTCTTGCCAGTCTGCCGCGCACCAAATAGGAATAGGCTATCCGTATCTGAATGTAAAAAATTGATAATTCTTTGATACATAAGGAGTTTATATTTATTACTCATACAAAAGTAATGAATTTTTGGAATATAACTCCTTGTTTTCAATGAATTTTCGGAATACCACTCCATATTTTCAATGAATTTTCGGAATAGAAATCGTGTATTGCTTTTGACCCTTCAGGGCGATTTGTCGTTTTTCGCTGTTATTTTAAAGTCCTATAATTCCTTGTATGTTAAATCACACCTCAAAGAATTATAATTTGACCTATACGCTTACATCATTATTTCATATCCGCCTGCTTCCAAAATCTTTTTTACTCGAAATTCTTTTTCAAATCAGACTCTATAGTGTGTATCACTATTAAACAAAGAATTCAGAAAAAACAAAGCGAGCAAAGACATAATAACAGTTCGTGTATTTAAAAATGAATTTGGAGAAATACGAAAAAGGAGTAACTTTGCATTCGAAATTTCTGTGGATTTACACAAAAAAATCGAATCAATATTAGCTGCCATGCAAATCAATAGAGATATATACTTAAATAAACTTGTGCATGCTATCGGAAATCAAATGATCAAAGTGGTAACCGGCATGCGCAGATGTGGCAAATCGTATTTGTTATTTAACATTTTCCGCAATTACCTGCTGCAACATGATATAGATGAAAATCACATCATTGAAGTTGATCTGGAAAATCGTCTGAATAAGAACTTACGTGATCCAGACGCTTTGCTCGAACATATTTATTCTAAAATCACAGACAAACAGCACTATTATGTTCTTCTTGATGAGGTCCAGTTGGTTAGTGAGTTTGAGGATGTACTTAATTCATTTTTGAAGGTTCAAAATGTGGATGTATATGTGACGGGCTCCAACGCTAAATTCCTCTCAAAAGACGTTATCACTGAATTTAGAGGCAGAGGTGACGAAATACGTATCCATCCGTTGACATACAAAGAGTTTGCTGAATATAAAAAAGGAGAATCACTCACGATGCTTCGTGAATTTTTGATGTACGGCGGTTTACCTCAAGTTGTGACAGAACCCGATATTATCAAAAAGGCGGCTTACCTGAAACAACAATTTACACATACATATTTAAGGGATATCCGAGATAGATACGGTATATTGCATGATGACGACTTAAACGAGTTGGTCAGTATCGTTGCGTCAACTGTAGGCAGCCTGACGAATCCGACGAATCTTGCCAATACTTTTAAGAGCGAGAAGAAAAGTTCAATTACACGAGACACATTAGCCAAATATCTGGAATACATGGAGGATGCGTTTCTGATTGAGCGTTCCGTGAGATATGACATAAAAGGGAAGCATTACATTGATACACCATATAAATATTACTTCAGTGATCTGGGATTGAGAAATGCACGCATCAATTTCCGTCAGAAAGACGATGGTCACCTAATGGAGAACATGCTCTACAATGAACTTCGCGCACTTGGTTTTTCGATAGATGTAGGACAAGTCATAATTGAACAAAAGGATTCGGAAGGGAAACGCAAACGAATAACACTAGAGGTGGATTTTGTCTGCAATCGGGGCTATAATCGAGTATATATACAATCAGCTTACGAGATGGGCTCTGATGAGAAGATTAGACAAGAAACTAACTCTCTCAATCGCTTGTCTGATGGTTTTAGACGAGTAGTGGTAACCGGACCATTGCAACCTACAACGATGAATGACAATGGTATAATGTTCGTTAATATTTTCGACTTCCTGAATGAGCCGATAAAGTATATGCAATAATTATTGTAGTAGTCTCGTACTTGAACACGTGATCTCTGTTTCAAAACTGACATAGTTTCACCGTATAATGCTTTTGCCCCTTCGGGCCTGAAAGGGCATCACGAAGTACCCAGTACCTTGATCCGAAGAACGATGCATCACTCCAAGGTAGTGCCAGGCAAAGGCGATTGTTTTAAAGTTCTATAATTCCTTGTGTATTAAATCTTCTACTCTTCATCAAATGACAATTCTGGTAACGTGCTTCCGTTCAGTTTATCAAAAACTTATCACGTAGCCCAAGGTGACTGCGCTTGCCTTGGGCTACGTGATTGATTGTTCCAATCTATTTTCTCATTGACTTTTCCCACCAAATACTGGGATCAGTGAGGAAGCGATGCTTACGACCTCTATAGATTTTTGTCTTTGGATCAAAGAATCCATAAAACATTTTCCCATCTCCTCCGAGATCATACGGAGAGGTTATCTCTATAGATTTGAAGGGGAGCTTGTCGAATTTCCCTTGACGAATGAGAATATTCACCTTACGGCGAAAACGACGAGAAGCATTCTTCTTGCCTCTGTGTTGAGACTTGCAGCAACAACAAGTGCTTGCTGGAAAGTGTTTGAATGAATGTGACATACCAAAATAATGTTTATGAAGCACGTACGATACGTCCGTTGGCTTCGGTTGAACATTACTTGGCTGTATGATTTAAATTCAACATATTCTTATAAGTATTATTCTTTCTCTTTATGCTCATTTATAATACTGATTGTATACTTTTACTGCTGTTGTCATGATATTCATTCATATTACAAATGATGGTATGAATACTCATTCTGCTTGTCATACACAAATATAATACAAATACAACCTCACACTATTGGTTTTGCAAACGTATTTAACCATTAATCGTTGGTGAGTCTCGTTCGTTTTGTTCGCTATCATTTCACCTTGGAAAACTGGGAGATGTCCGTTCCCATTCGCTCTGAAAGGGCAAAAGCAAAGTGTTCGGGTGGTAAATCCGAAGAACGATGCATCACCCCAAGGGGATCTTGTGCGCAAGAATTGATTCTGTCGGGTATGCTCATGTACAATTGCATGGCGTCCATGAATACTTTCTCGAAACATTTGCTTAAATTTGCTCCGCAATCGAGTGCTTCCTTGCACTCTGAATTGTATTGGTTAAGTAGCTGGTGTTCATTTCAGTGCTTTGAATTGGACACTTAAAGTTACTGAAGTTTTCCTTGAACGGATTGAGATTGATAATAATTCGATTGAAGACCTTGTAGAAGAAAAGAAATCCGAGGATCTTGATGCGGAAGAGAACAATCCGGATAGTATAGAGATAGTGTTTTAAGTTTGACTTTTAGAGAATGAGAAGTATGAAAAACGTCCCAAATCCGTGGATTAGTCTCTTACCATTGTTTGCCCTTTTCGGCATGCTTTATATTGCCATCTCACTCTTTGGAAGTGATGCGTTGGGGGGTGCGAGCCAGTTGGCGCTTCTTTTGGCATCGGGTGTGTGTGTCACTCTTTCCATGACCATCTATCATTGTCCATGGGAGGAGATGGAGGCGAGCATAAAGAAAACAATAGGAGATTCCAGTGTCTCCATCATGATTCTTCTACTGATTGGTGTAATTGGTGGCTCATGGATGATCTGTGGTGTGGTTCCTACTATGGTTTACTATGGCATCCAAATCATGTCGCCTAAATTCTTCCTCCTATGCACATGTATTATTTGTGCCATTGTCAGTCTCATGACAGGAAGTTCCTGGACAACAGTGGCAACTATCGGTGTGGCCCTATTGGGAATCGGTAACGCTTTAGGGGTTCCTTCCCCATGGACAGCAGGAGCCATCATTTCAGGAGCATATTTCGGAGACAAAATATCGCCACTTAGCGACACAACAACCCTTGCTGCCTCTGTTGCTGAAACAGAACTATTTACACATATCCAATATATGCTTCGTACGACAGTGCCAACGATGGTCATCACACTCCTGATCTTCTTTGTCGTGGGACTAGGTTACGGAGGCAATAACGAGCTGCAGATTAACGATTATATGGCTGGTTTGCAACGAACCTTCCATATCTCTTTATGGACCCTCATGGTGCCTTTGCTGACAGGAGTTCTGATTGCTAAAAAAATACCGGCAATGATGACACTTTTTGCATCCTCTCTGTTGGCAGGTGTTTGTGCCCTGATTCTTCAGCAGGATGTTTTACTTGAAATAGCGGGAAGTACGGAGGCATCCGGTATGAATATTATAAAAGGATTGATGATCACTTTCTTCACCTCCACCCAACTAGAGACAGGTTTTGCTCCCTTGAATGACCTTGTGGCTACAGGTGGTATGGCGGGAATGCTGAAGACCATCTGGCTTATTCTCTGCGCCATGTGTTTCGGAGGAGTAATGGTGGCAAGTGGTATGCTATTCAGTATTACCAGTGTGATACTACGTTTTGTCACCAATACCTTCAAAATGGTTTCGGCGACTGTATTTACTGGTATATTGCTGAATATCATCACGAGCGACCAATATATCTCCATCGTATTGTCCGCCAGCATGTACAAAGACGCATACAAACAAAAGGGGCTTGAATCACGCCTGTTATCACGATCAACCGAGGATTCTGCTACAGTTACTTCCGCATTGATTCCTTGGAGTACCTGTGGAATGACTCAATCCACTGTATTAGGTGTTTCAACTTTAGCTTACGCTCCATACTGTTTCTTCAATTGGATATCCCCTATCATGACCTGCCTCATGAGCATTTTCGTGGATCGTAAAAGAAAAAAAGTTTGAATATGGTGAGGAATATGGAACTAACCGATGCACCAGCCATCACGGCCATCTACAATGAATATGTAAAGAATACCATACGGAAGAGGTCTCGCTAAAAGAGATGTGTCAACAAATAGCTGAGATTAATCACTTACTATATTGAAACTCTGCGTCTTTCACCACCCAGTCATCAAGATTAGAGACATCAACAAGTTTAATATCAGAAGGATGTTCATAATTATACTTTCCATCTTTACTAGGGTAAAAGAATGCGACAAGAAAACAATTATTTACTTCATCTCCATGCAAAATCAATGACTCTATATCTTCGATAGTATAATTATACATACTTTCATCCACCTCAAAAACGCCCATTTCACCACTAGAATTCTTGCACCTATAATTTTTCAACAACGCATCGTACTTTTTAGGTTTAATATAATTGTATGTTGAATCCATTAACAACACTTGATATAAATAGGGTGAAATTCCATCAACAGTAATTCTCAACGAGAATTTTATCTTACCTAAAGTGTCTTTTCTTTCTCCGTATAGTATTTCAACATTATGTTTATCAGAATCAGGCAATTGAGGTTTGCCATTTTTATAAAATGAATTACTTTTTAATCTGCTCCCTGCTTTTGCATGGGAAATAAACATATTTATTTTTAACAAAAAAGAACGGTTTTTCCCTTCTGATTTTAATGTAGATATCATTGCTTTTCCCGCAATCACATAGAACACATTTTATGTTTTCATATTCACTTTGATAATGTCTAGAAAAAAAACGAAGACTATAAAAAATATCTATACCATTTTCATCAACAAATAGGGTTTTCGTCAAATTGGGAACAATTAAATACGAAATCAGAACAAACATTATTAAAAATTCCACAAACGATACCAATGTCTTTTCTAAAAGCAAGTCTACATTAAACATCAAAGAAAATACTAAAGAAAGTATAACTGCTAAAATACTCAATATCACAGAGCATTGAAAAGATTTTCCTGTATTCATAATTCTTTTATTATCCTTTGTATGTTAAATTATTTGCCCCCGAAAATAGCGAGACATGGACGAGAGAGAAAAAAACTTTTTTCGCCACCACTCACAATTTTCCAGACATATCTGGTTTTATCCACATACAATTGTTCCTTTAAGATCAAAGACTCAAAATCAAAAACACTTGTTGCAATTTCCTTCATTTCTTTCTTCTTTATTACAACATGACAAATATAATCAATTAATTCGTAATGCGTAATTGTAGGTATGGTTCAGCAGATTTTTCAACAAAGTCGAATAATCATTTCCTACTATCCACCATGACCGACCGTCTTCTTATATGTTAAATCTAGATGCTTGCGTAAATTAAGAATTGTTTACGTTTTGACTCCATAGTCCAAGAGAAACCACAAACAACAATTTAGATATCAGAACTGGCCCTATTATTACCAATATAATCATTATAGCGTTGTCTTGTTTAGTCATTACCATAAGAAAGAAAAACAAAAACGAAACTACTAATGCAGAAATGATATCCCAACCAGGTAGATTCGCTTTTAAAAGTTTTTTGTGGTCTAATTTTTCCCTATTTCGAATAATGGAAATCTCTTTTATCAATTGGGGTAAACAAAATAAGATAAGGAAGAAGATACTAACGAACACTCTCTTAAAGCTATTGGCACTACTAAGAAAAATCTGTAGCATCAGAAAAGTCACCAATGGTTTAAATAATAAAAGCAGGATTGTTTTTGTATTCATGGATTATAAATTAAGCGTAAACACCTTTCGTTTTAAAGTCATGTAATCCTTGTATGTTAAATCTATAAGAAATCCTTAGATTTGTAAAGTCATTATTCAAGTTAAAAATTCACCTACAAAATTAATAAATTTGTGATGATATAATAGTATTACTAAACAAAGGACAATGGAAGTCGGATGGTTCATAATTTTGGCAAATGGGTAAGACCCAAAAATCTTTTTAGACCGTCCGACTCCGTTGATTCAAAGACCTGAATAAGAATATGCCTTAGTAACGATAAGGTTTGTAGGCAATGAATCAACGTCCAAAGTCCGCTAAAGTTTTTGCAAGATATGAAGAATTTGTTTATCGGCATTGATGTCAGCAAAGAAAAGTTAAATTTCTGTTTCAGAAATTCAGATGCAATCGTTTATGAAGATGAGACTCCAAACATTGTTTCTAATATTAAAAAATTGATAAAGAACG
>JAZRZA010000079.1:0-5261 GCA_045601045.1 Paludibacteraceae bacterium | reverse complement strand
GTGGAGGATGTAGACCCACAAATGTTCTACAAGAAGGATGGCGAGTCGGATGACCAATATGCGGCGTTGACCGATGCCACTCTCTTGACGTATAGCCAATTGTACGACATCAAGTGGTTGTTCGTGAAATCAGGCGAGAATGTCAGTACGATGAAGGACTCCTGCTTCTCGACCGTAATGTTAAAGGATACTTCAGTTCCTACCGTGGATTGCGAGAATATGCCGGAGATCACGTTGAACCCAACCAGCACCTGCGATACGCTCTACCAATTGGTTAAGCCAGCGGGCGTGTTCGACGACAAGTGCGGCGAGGGCAACTTGACCTACTACTATAAGACAGAGGAAATGGCGGCGTTCAGCGAGTTTGTGGCTGGCACCTCAGCCATCACCGTGAAGTTGGGCGACACGATCGTGACCTGGAAGGTGAAGGACGAGTTCAACGAGTCTGCGGAGTGCGAGCAAAAGTACCATGCGATCGATACGGTACAACCGGTGATCGTCTGTCCAGCCGACACGATCATGAACATCACTGTAGCGTGCGACACGACAGTGAAGATCAGCGCACCAAAGATGAGCGACAACTGCGAGGTCGACAAGATCTATTATAAGTTCAACAACGGAGCAGAGAACGAGTACACCGCGCCGTTCGACTTCACCTTCATGAAGGGCGACACCCTCTTGAAGTGGTATGCGAAGGATAAGAGCGGCAACGTATCCGACACCTGCGTAAGACAATATACCGTCAACGATGTGGCGAAGCCAAAGATCAAGTGTCCAGCGGATACCGCCTTCAAGGTACGCACCAAGTGCGACACGACGATGAAGATCATCGCACCTGAGATGAGCGACAACTGCAAGGTGGTGAAGATCACCTACTCATTCAACGGAGCGTTGAACGAGTACATCGCACCGTTCGACTCCGTATTCAAGTTGGGAACGACGACCATCGTCTGGACGGCATACGACGAGGCTAATAACTCCGAGACTTGCACACGCAACTATACTGTATCCGACAGCACTGGCATCAACATCGTCTGCCCTACGGCGGACAGCGTAGTGATCGATACCTGCAAGAACCTCACATGGAAGGAGATCAGCAAGTTGTATGCTGAGAACCAAAAGGCGACCGCTACCCGCATCGACTGCGCGAACGACGTGGAGGAACCAATTGATCCTAAGATGTACTACAAGGAGTCTGGCACATCCGCTTACAACGATTTGGATGACGATACAGAGTTCACCTACAACAAATTGTATGACATCCTTTGGGAGTTTACCAAGAGTGGTGAGAACATGGAGACCATGATCGACTCTTGCTTCTCGAAGGTGATCTTGCGTGATACTTCCGTTCCGACTGTAAACTGCGACTTGATGCCAATCGTCACATTGGAGCCTAAGGAGTCTTGTGATACGCTCTATACGCTTCTTGAACCAACAGGCGTCTTCGATGACAATTGCGGTGCCGATGCGTTGACTTACTACTACCAATATGGGTCAGATCCTTTCACTGAGTTTGAGGCAGGCGTTTCCAAAATCACCATCGAGAATGGAGACACCACCGTATTCTGGATGGTGAAGGATGCGATCGGTTTGGCTTCCGACACTTGCGCGCAAAAGTTCACCGTAGTGGATGTGGTTAAGCCATTGGTGGTTTGCCCTAACGATACGACCATTAATGTATTGGCTGATTGTCAAATCGCTGTACAATTGAATGTGGCCTCCGCTTCAGATTCTTGCGGTGTGGAGAGCATCCAATACTCAGTTGACAACGCTACTTTCTATAAGTTCGTAGGATCGACACTCGACACTACTTTGGCTGTCGGTTCCCACACCATCTATTGGAGAAGCGAGGATGTTCATGGTTTGATCTCCGATGTTTGTGAGATGACCGTCGATATCAAGGATACGATTGTTCCAACTGTGGCTTGTCCGGCGGATATCACCATCTCACTTACCAAGGGTTGTGATACTACAGTGACATTCACACCAGCCACTGCCGCTGACAATTGTGATATCAAGGATATCTATTACTCATTCGATCATGTAACCTTCTCTCAAGTGACAGACGAGGCGATTACCCATAAATATCCAGTCGGAAAGGATACCGTTTACTGGTATTCAGAGGATATTTACGGTAATGTCTCCGATACTTGCAAGCAAAGCATCGCTATCCAAGATGAACGTAAGTTCGATTTGGAGTGTCCTGCTAACGACGATATCAATCCATTCATTGTAGAGACCTGCGGTAATTTGGATTGGAAGAGCTTGAGCGATAGTTTGAAGGATTTGAATATGTACGCTACCGCTAGCTATACTGATTGTAACACCAATACGGTGACTCCTATCGATAGCTTGGTAATGGAGTACTCTATCAAGGGTAGCGACGTATGGACAGAGATGACCGATGACACCACATTGTTATACAATACGGATTATATCATCCGTTGGATCTATACCAAGTCTGGTGAGGATTTGGTAGATCTCTCCGACACTTGTGAATTGTTGGTGGTCTTGAAGGATACGACTAATCCAGTATTCGACTGCGCGACCATCAATCCTGATTCACTTGTCCAAGTGTTGGATGGCGTTTGCGAGGTGCCATTCTCTGAGGTGATCTTCAATACATATACCGCAACAGATAATTGTGACGTCACCATTGACGGAGTCCTCTCTTGGACCGAGAACATTGCGGATACCGTCAAGAAGGGAGAAACCTTCGAAGTTGGTAAGTTGTATGAGTTGAAGTGGATTTTCCAAGATAAGACAGGCAACCAAGTGACTTGTGACCAAAAGGTGATGTTGAACTCTAACAAAGAGCCACTCTTCGATTGCGACTCATTGAAGAATGCGCCGATCGACACCGTTCTTCATGGTGTCTGCGAGATCAGCGCCGCCGATTTGGATGTGAACACACCATTCGCTTTGGATGCTTGTACAAAGGATACCATCTGGGGCGTCGGAACCCGCAGAAGCGGTGCGGCGATGGATGCTGATTACAAGGTGGGCCGTGATACGATCGACTGGAAGTTTGAGAGCATCTACTCTTCAGAGATCGCATATTGTGAGCAATACATCTTTATCCAGAGTGATATGAAGCCAGTATTCGATTGCGACTCGTTGAACGAGGCGGTGATCGACACCGTTCTTCAAGGTGTCTGCGAGATCGACTCGACAGGCTTGGGCGTCGTCGCACCGTTCGCATTGGATGCTTGTACGAAGGATACCATCTGGGGAACAGGAACCCGTGCGAGCGGATTGGGTATGAACGACAAGTACTATGTGGGCCGTGACACGATCACATGGAAGTTCGTGAGCGAGTACTCCACCGACACGACATTCTGCGACCAGTTCATCTTCATCCAAAGTGATATGAAGCCGGTATTCGATTGCGACTCGTTGAATAAGGCGGTGATCGACACCGTTCTTCAAGGTGTCTGTGAAATTGACTCTACCGGTTTGGGCGTCATCGCGCCATTCGCGTTGGATGCATGTACGAAGGATACCATCTGGGGAACAGGAACCCGTGCGAGCGGATTGGGTATGAACGACAAATACTATGTGGGTCGTGACACGATCACATGGAAATTCGTGAGCGAGTACTCAACCGACACGACATTCTGTGACCAATTCATCTTCATCCAGAGTGATATGAAGCCGCTCTTCGATTGCGACTCGTTGAATAAGGCGGTGATTGACACTGTTCTTCAAGGTGTCTGCGAGATCGATTCAACTGGTTTGGGCGTCATCGCACCATTCGCATTGGATGCATGTACGAAGGATACCATCTGGGGAACAGGAACCCGTGCGAGCGGATTGGGTATGAACGACAAATACTATGTAGGTCGTGATACGATTACATGGAAGTTCGTGAGCGAGTACTCCACCGACACGACATTCTGCGACCAGTTTATCTTCATCCAGAGTGATATGAAGCCGGTATTCGATTGCGACTCATTGAACAATGCGGTGCTTGATACCGTTCTCCACGGCGTCTGCGAGATCGACTCGACTGGTTTGGGCGTGATTGCGCCATTTGCGTTGGATGCATGTACGAAGGATACCATCTGGGGAACAGGAACCCGTGCGAGCGGATTGGGTATGAACGACAAATACTATGTAGGTCGTGATACGATTACATGGAAGTTCGTGAGCGAGTACTCAACCGACACGACATTCTGCGACCAATTCATCTTCATCCAGAGTGATATGAAACCGGTATTCGATTGCGACTCGTTGAAGAATGCGCCAATCGACACAGTTCTTTCCGGTGTTTGCGAGATCTCTGCGGAGGATTTGAAGGTGAAGACACCGTTCGTTTTGGATGCATGTACGAAGGATACCATCTGGGGTGTAGGAACCCGCAGAAGTGGTAACCCTGTGGATGGCATCTACTATGTGGGCCGCGATACCATCGACTGGAAGTTCGAAAGTGAATACTCCACAGAGGTGGCCACTTGTGAACAATATGTATTTATCCAAAATGATGATAAACCAAATGTTGACTGTGATTCGTTGAAGAACGATCCGATCGAGAAGGTGTTGGAGGGCGTTTGTGAGATCACAGCTGAAGATTTGAATGTCAATATACCATTCGCTCTTACCTGCTTCAATGATACGATTTGGGGTCAGGGAACCAGAAAGAGCGGTGCTTCGATGACCGATAAGTATTTGGTCGGCCGCGACACCATTGTTTGGATGTTCGGTAATGAGAATACGGTTGATACTGCATACTGCGAGCAATATGTCTTCATCCAAAGCGATTTGAAACCAGTATTCGATTGCGACTCGTTGAAGAACGATCCTGTCGAGAAGGTTTTGGAGGGTGTCTGCGAGATCTCTGCGGAGGATTTGAAGGTGAACACACCGTTCGCATTGGACGCTTGCACCAAGGATACGATCTGGGGCGAGGGAAGAAGAACGAGCGGCGCATCGATGACCGACAAGTATGTGGTCGGCCGTGATACCATCATCTGGAAGTTTGTTAGCGAATACTCAACAACAGTTGACTCTTGTGAGCAATACGTCTTCATCCAAAGCGACTTGAAGCCTGTCTTCGACTGCGACTCGTTGAAGAACGATCCGATCGAGAAGGTCTTGGAGGGTGTCTGCGAGATCTCTGCCGAGGATTTGAATGTGAACACACCATTCGCATTGGATGCTTGCACCAAGGATACGATCTGGGGCGAGGGTAGAAGAACAAGCGGCGCTTCGATGACCGACAAATATGTAGTCGGCCGTGATACCATCATCTGGAAGTTCGT
>JAZRZA010000078.1:0-33630 GCA_045601045.1 Paludibacteraceae bacterium | reverse complement strand
CCACAACCTGCAAAAAGGTCGATAAATGTATATGTTTTTTTGCCAGCCATCTCCTGAGTCGCTCAAATTAGCGGGTCTAACCCATTTTACATAAAGTTTGTAAAAATACTGATTTTATTGGAGGTGGGCAAACAAAAAGGGAGAACTATTTGTCGCAGCACAAGAAAAAAGATCCTACGTTCAAAACGTAAGACCTTATGATTTCGTCTTTGTATTTCTAAAGAATTTTCATCAATTCGTTAGCATAACTATATTTTAAGCTTTCAACTTTTCCTGAACATAGTCGAAAGCCTGTTTAACTTGCTGCTCCTTAGAAAATAATATACTCTTTCTATGATTCCACTGTTTTAACGCATCATATACCTCTTCAAATGTCGTAAGTTTCTGATAATGCATTAGATAATCTACAGACGACAATAACTCCAACGCAAAATTTGAATAATAACCATCCAAAAAAGATTTGGTCTTCTCAGCTACACATCGGAGCTTTTCATTGCCTTGAACATAAGCTTCCACTTCCAAATAAGTAGTAGGCACCAATGATATGACTTCAAATGGTTTCTTGCTCATGTCACTATAACCCATAATATAACTACCATTCAGCCAATTCAACACATATCTTACTTTCCCTGAATATGGGCCATAATATTGTGGCGTGTATTGCAACTTAAACATATCTTCAGCACCATTCCGCTGCAAAAAGTAACATATCTTCTCGCACGAAAATTCAGATACATCTTCTCCCTGTCGCACCAACTCATACAACATGTACAGCAACAAAGCTCTCGCATCTGTTAACTTGACCTTCTCACTCCTCAATTTCTCCTCAATATAAGCATTCGGCTCATAAACATATATATCGATGGGAAGATCTTTTAAATATGATTCTATCATAGACTTCACTCTGTCCCAATCTAATCCCCCATTGCCAGCCCCAAGGGGAGGAATCGCAATACTCGAAATATTACATCTTGATATGACACTTACCAAATCAATCAACCCCTTCTCGATGTATATATATTCCGAAGGTTTCTTCCAGTCCGTTTTCGTGGGGAAATTAATGATGATTTTTGAGTCAAACATCGATTGCTCTTCTGTAACAAATAATTTGCCTATCGCAATTTCATTATTCTCACAAGCCTTTTTGTATAGTTTAAAATTAGTAGGATACTTTTGTTTGAATTGAAGCGCAATTCCCTTCCCCATAACTCCAACAAGATTTACGGTATTCACAAGAGCCACTGCGTGCGTCTCAAGCATATTTCCTTTAACATAATGTATCATACTGTTCAAAAATAAGCATTAGGGAATATCTTTATTAAATTTTTATCTACACTATAACTGAGCAACCTATATTGGGCAACGTCATCATAACATACATAGGAATATACTAAACTCACAGGAATATCTCCCTTTACTAAAAATTCAGCTTGCTTTTTTCTTTTTACTTCCGTATCGATTCCATCTCCACTCCAATGTTTGGCTTTTATTGAGTTCCAATCCAACAATGTGTTTATATTAGAATAATCAGCTTTCCCATAGAAAGAAGTAAAAAGATCCGTTGCATGTCCGTCCGAAAAATAAAACTCTTTTCCAGAATTGACAATATCCGAACATTTTACCGTCAAAAAAACAACATCTTGAGGATTAATCTTTTTTTCTACACAATTGTAGCCATGCTGAATCACATACAACATGGGCATTCTAACTCCAAAATAGAATGGAATAAAATCACCTAAAGTGATTGTGTTACCATTAACTTGTATTTTCTTTGACGCTCGATAATTAATTAAACTAGTATCACCAATCGAAATATAATTTGGATTCGCATTTGGTGATGCCCGATGGACAATGCCATTTCGCAAAATATGTGGTATATTGTCTATGTGCGTCATGCGATATAAATATATTTCCATTACTTCTTCTTGTTAATTTACAAAATTAAAAAAAGATTTCCACCTCTCCAATTGAGAGTTGAGAAAAACATAACCCACACACAAATTATTACAAATAATGGAACGTGGTATTAAACGTTATACAATAATCATTAATGCTTTGAACATCCTGCTTTTGCCCCTTCAGGGCGAAATGTATCCTCCAATTCATTATCACCCAAGGCGTCGCCATTGGGCTGTAGGCACGTCGTGATTGCCCTTTCAGGGCTCATAAAACACAATAAATCATCCATCCCCAACCATCCAATCCATGAATCCCCCGTACAAACAGTGAATTTCACAACCTGTCCAAACCCTTTCCCGAATTGTCCGTCGGGTGTGATGATCACGCCCTAATTTTGCATCGTCATCAGGGAGGTAAACTTCCATACGACAAAAAAGAAATGAATTTTATTAACTAAATTTTTAGATTATGAATACGATGAAATTTTTAGCAACGGCTGGTACAGTGGTTACATCAGCCTTGGCAATGGCACAAAACGAGGCTTTCGTGAATGAGTGGGATCAGGTTTCTCCGACAGCAGTTGAGACAGTGAGGGTAGTGGCAACCGATGTGGAGACCAATATGAGTGACATAGTGTTGTGGGAGACTGCGCCTGCCATGGTCTCTAAATCACGGATGACACAATCAGGAAGGCGTTAGGATTACACGGCTTAGGGAACGGAGCGCACCTGATCCCCACGGTGTCCTTCGCTCTCTTTGCTTTTGCCCCTTCGGGGCGAAATGTCGAATGACAGATTTGTTGTTTTGTGAAATAATTTATACATTTATCAAATTTAACAATGATAAAACATATCTGTTGTATGAAAAATTCCAAAACCTCGAATCCAACGCCCTGAAAGGGCAAAAGACATAGCGCAATCTTATTTTTCTGTTTTAACACTCTTGAGTTTTTCTTTAACTCGTCTTTATCATTAGGAATCAATCACTATTATCACAAACTTAAAAATAATATTAATCGCAACAAACCTTCTACATGAAGAAAACAGCCCAGACATCAACTGCATATTTAGGCAGTTCCTGATTTTAAGTAGCCCTCCTTATACACTCTGTATTAATTTTTCTATAATACGTTCCCTCTCCCGACTTCCCGTAGTTGACAACCTCAACAGAGGTAATCCATAAATTTTCAAAATATGATCTTTCATAAGATCCCTTTGATGTTGAAGGGTATTCTCTTTGTGGTACATATATCCGTCAGTCTCAATTGCCAATACAGGCTTTTTTGACACATGGTTAATGATTAGAAAATCCAAATGGGTTGAAAAGTGTGATACATATTTTTTCTCAGCTTCGCTCATAAGAGTATTGTCTCTGATTACATTTCGAATAGGAATGTGACATAAAACACCTAAATGATGAAATTCAGGACATTGCTCTATAATTTCTGAAATAAGTTGATAAGTAATGTTTTCAGACTCGTACTCTGAAATTCTTTTTGATTGAGAAATAAAAGCTATTCTTTGCTGTGTATATTGTTGGTAAAGGGTGTCGAAGATGGATGAAATTTTGCTCTCCATTACAGTAAAATTATTGTAATTGATATAATCCACCAGTTCACTTATCACCCCTTTTCTTAACTGCTCATTGCCTGATAACACTATACAAAACCTCTTTTTGGCTCTGGATATGGCAACATTTATCAAATTAGGGTCATCACTAAACTCTGTAATTTGATCATCAACCACACTCATAATAATTGAATCTTTTTCCCGACCTTGATATTTATGAATAGTAGCTGTTTCGATAAATGGTAACTGTTTGTGGAATGCGTCGACCTGTGCATTGTATGGAGTTATGACTCCTAAGCTCTCCTCTCCCGACAACAAGGGGAGGACCTCTTGCACCACCACATCTATCTCCCTTTGATTATAAAGTCCTCTGGAATGATTGCCAGGAACAGTCTTTACAGCCATCATAACATTCTCTTCATGATGATCCTCCGTCATAATGACTAACTGACCTTTATAGAATTTCTGGTTACAGAAATTGATAATCCGCGGATGACATCTGTAATGCTCTCGCAAAAGTGTTTCTTTAACATTGGGAACAACAGCTAATACCGATTGCAGAAAACTATTCTCCGCACTATTGTATCCATCTGCAACTTTGAATTCATTGAATATCGTATTTAACTTTCCTTTATCCTCTTCTGTGATTACATTGGGCAGTTGCAGTTGATCTCCTACTATGATGGCATTTCTAGCGCAAGTCAAGGCCAAGGCCCCAGTTTCTACAGAAACTTGAGAAGCTTCATCAATTATAAGATAATCATATACAGTTTCTCTAAGTGTAGTTCTCGCCGAAAATGTCGTGCTGAGAACAATTGGATATTGTTCACAAACTTCGTTGGCGCTTCGACCTAAATCTTTCAGATCGGAGAAAAATCTTCTGGTTATTGTAACGTATTTTTTTGACAAGTTGTTTTTCAACAATGCCATAGAAGCAGAAGAAAGTAACTTCATTGTTGCTGCAGAATCTATTCCTCTTAATTCAGACTCATCTGCGTCTATACATTCTCGAAGCTCCTTTATCTTTACAATGTAAAATATAATTTGGATTTCCCTAATTGTCGGACCAATATCATTTCGATTTAATTGAGACTTAATACCTAGTCTCTTCTCTCTGATTAAATTTAACAAAAACCATTTGATTGACCCCTTTATCTTTGCGAATATGCCTTTGTTGATATTTAAATCATTTTCTGCGAAAGCCTGGTATTGCAACCATAACGACATTAACTTTGAAGAAGTCACATTGGAAGGCACCTGGATAGAATAATCCTCTGTTGGGTTATCCTCTTGGAAATGTTTCCACTCGAGTTCGATTTCATTTAATTCATGCTTATGCTTTGCCACATTTTCCTGCAACTTGAATATTCTTTTGGCAAGAGATAATGAGGAGGATACTTGACTGCTAAGATTTGCAATTTGAAAATCTTCTTTGATCCATTGAAATATCTCATTAGGAATTTCTGGCTGATTCTTTATGAACTTTTCCTTATTTTCTTTACTCCCTAATGGAGCCACGACAAAACCCATGCCATATTGTTCTAATTTTTCTAAGACATTCAATGTCGCAGAATTATTATTAGAAACAATCATGGCAGTCTTACCTTGAAGCAAGACATTTGCCACAATATTTAATATCGTCTGAGTCTTACCTGTTCCTGGAGGACCCTGGATCACACTGATTTGATTACTAAATGCAGATCTGACGGCCTCTTCTTGACTTCCATTGCATCCAAAAGGGAATATGAGAGAAGAAGGAGTATTCACCTTCTTCTGTTTAATCTTGGGATTTAGATATGGAGCAATCGTCAGGCTATTATCAATAAAATCAATTCCATCATAAAGCGAAGCTAGGATACCTTGTTGGTCTTCTTCTTTTCCTAAAACATTGATTTGAGCGACTCTCTTTAAGTATTCAAATGAGTTTTTTGCTGTTGCATCACACAAGCAGGATGTAACAACTTTAATTGTGCCATTCATATACTCTTTAGAAACTCCATTGGAGAAGGTAATTCTCCAATGCTTTTTTTCCCCTTCTTGAAAGGAATAAATATTGTCAATACACGAGGTTAGTTTGTCATTAATATACACTTTACAAAGTAAATGGTCTACCCATGTGCCATTACAAAGAATAACTACATCTGAACTTTTGTAATGATAGGTATTAGATGATGATAGGTATTTTACATTGTAAACACCATTATCCTCTCTGTGTATTGATTCAATCTGAAGAGACTTCGGATCTCCCTTGATGATAATAAATGGATTTTCCTTCCCCATGCCACATCAACAATGAATTGTCACAAATTTAAAAATAATAAATGAAATGAAATATTTATATGACAAATTGAACATATGAAATTATCAATCCTATCACATCAAACCCTCCTTGTCAAGAAAATTTTCCTAACAAAAAAGGCCCTACGCTCAAACGTAGGGCCCTGTGATTTATGCGATCATCGCATCTTTGTATTTCTGAAGAATCTTCATCAATTGAGCGGTTACACGGTGGGAAGGATAAGGACATGCCCTGTGGCATTATTAGAATCCTCTCACCATTCATTGATTCTATTCGTCAGGCAACAACTTCTTCAGTTCTTCCTCTGGTGGCAAAAGAGTTTTGAGTTTTTTAATATTGGTTTTGTAAGTAGCAACACTCATTGGTTTGAGATAATCCTGTAATACATAATCAACGTAGGTCTTATTAGCTTTCTTACAAAGAATAACACCTATGCTAGGATTCTCATCGGGTAATTTTTCCTCGTCGTCAAGCACACGAAGATAAGCAGCAAGTTGTCCAAGATAGGATGGTTTGAACGCTCCCTTTTTCAACTCTATAACAACAAGGCATCTAAGCTGGCGATTAAAGAAAAGGAGATCTATCCAGTGATCTTGTCCCGCCTTCTCATAATGCACCTGATGACCGTTGTAAGTAAAGTATTTTCCAAAAGTCATGATGAAGTTCTTTATGTTCATCACAATCTTTTTTTCAATAACCTTTTCATCTATATCTTCAGGGTCCATCTCATCTATCTGCTCCACATTGATGAAATCCAAAAGGTATTCGTCTTTGAGCATCTGAAGTGTAGCAAGTGCTTGATGTTTATCGGGGATAACCTTGAAAAAGTTGTTAGGAAGATTGTCACGATGATGATAAACTCCAGACTTCAAAACAACTTCGAGATCATCCACCTTCATGCGCTGATTATATGCTAACTGAATGTAATACTTACGTTCTTCGATAGTTTCAGTATGACGCAAAATAGCGATATGATGAGTAAATGAAATGTTGAGAAAGGCTGTCACTGGGAAATCTCTATAATTTGTTAATTGTAGAGATTGGATTGCATCTGCCTCATTCTGTGGAGATTGTAATTCGGTAGTCGTAACTACCGAATTTATTTCTAGCAGTTCCCATGCCTCATAAAACCGACGCATCAGCTTTATATTTTCAGCTGAAAATCCCCTCAACCCAGGCATTTCCATCTTCAACCTACGGCTAATATTACCGATGGCATCCTTCCCCCAAAATCCCTTTCGTGAATTTTGCGATATAAAACGACCTATGCCATAGTATAAAGCCAACTGTTCCTGTATGACTGTTTGGGCAGCGCGAGACTGACTCTTCAATATGGCTGCTTTGATGACCTCCACTGCGGAGCTTACAGATTGTATTTTTTCAAACATAACAGATATTTTTTGATTTCCGCAAATTTACAAATAAATTCCATCATCGCAAACCATCCCGATATTAAACGTCTAAAGGCGTAAATCCTGCTTTTGCCCTTTCAGGGCGAAATGTACCTTCCAATTCATTATCACCCAAGGCGTTGCCATTCGGTTGTTGCCACGTCGTGATTGCCCTTTCAGGGCGCATAAAACACAATAAGTCACCCCTCCCACAACCGTCCAATCTATGAATCCCCCGTACAAACAGTGAATTTCACAACCTGTCCAAAGCCTTTCCCGAATTGTCCGTCGGGTGCGATGATCTCGCCCTAATTTTGCAGCGTCAACAGGGGGACAAGCGATCTCCACGACAAAAATGAAATGGATTATTAACTAAATTTTTACATTATGAATAATACAATGAAATTTTTAGCAACGGCTGGTACAGTGGTTACATCAGCCTTGGCAATGGCACAAAACGAGGCTTTCGTTAATGAGTGGGATCAGGTTTCTCAAACAGCAGTTGAGGCAGTGATGGTGGAGGCTACCAATCTGGAGACCACTAAGAGCGACACAGTGCTATGGGAGACAGAGCCTACTATGGTCTCTGAATTTTGGATGGCATAATCGGGAAGGCTTATTGGGAGGCATTTGCAACCGCTTTGAGGGAAAGGGGTCGAATACGGCTCCTTTTAATTGTGGGGTGAGGATCTTGGGTGTTGCCCTTTTAGGGCGAAATTCCTACGGTTATCATAGCCCACGGCGACGCTGCCTTGGCATGGGCTATGTGGTGATTGCCCTTTCAGGGCGAAAATTTCCCGATTATTATCATTACCCCATGGCGACGCTGCACTCTGCCATGGGCTATGTGATGTTGCCCTTTCAGGGCGGAATTCCTACGGTTATTATCATTGCCCAAGGCGACGCTGCGCTTGCCATGGGCTATGTGATATTGCCCTTTCAGGGCGGAATTTCTACGGTTATTATCATTGCCCCATGGCGACGCTGCGCTTGCCGTTGGGCTATGTGATGTTGCCCTTTCAGGGCGTGGGAAATCGCAATCATGGATGTCCTTCATTCAGAAAAAATTTTTTTTGGGGGTGATTTATTTGATATAATATCAATAATCCTGTATATTTGTCAAAAATTAACAATGACGAAATATATCTGTAAAAATGGACGGGAATAGAAAAAATTTCATCTACTTGGGGATGCGACGGCCTGAAAGGCCAATAAACCCATAGCCCAATGGCAGAGCGCAGCGCCGCCTTGGGTTTATGAATAGTCCAACGGCAAACGTATCGTCATCGTGGGTTTATGAATAGTCCAACGGCAAACGTATCGTCATCGTGGGTTTATGAATAATCCAACGGCATACGTGTCGTCATCATGGGTTTATGAATAATCCAACGGCAAACGTATCGTCATCGTGGGTTTTATGAATACCCCAACGTCGCCGTGGTTTAAAAATAACAAACAAATCAATTACCGCCCTGAAAGGGCAAAAGCATTATACAATGTCACAATCATTATGTAAAATTTACCTGCACGTTATCTTCCACGTCAAGACAACAAGCGTGCGCATTAAAGGCGAAGACCTAGAACATATTCATGCCTACATCGGACAATTGGTAAACGAGACGGGATGTCAATCAATCCGTGTGGGTGGTGTAGAGAATCACATTCACGCATTGCTGCTATTGTCACGAGAAGAGACAATCTCACATCTCGTCGAGGAGATGAAACGTAAAAGCAGTCGCTGGATTAAAACACTTTCACCTCACTATGCGACATTTGCGTGGCAAGGAGGTTACGCGGCGTACTCCGTGAGTCAATCGGTGGTCGACAAAACATTGGCATACATCAAAAACCAACGTGAACATCATAAAAAGCGCTCATTCCAAGAGGAATACATTGAGTTCTTGAAATTGTACAATATCGAATACGACGAACGGTTTGTTTTTCGGGATTGATTATGTCACCGGGTTGCCTCGCTATGCCATTCATCACCAACGGTATGGTCCATATAGTTATTGATGGACAGGGGGCTTCTATCATCCAACAATTGGTTATTTTTGCCCAAAAAAGAACGATATGGAAACATTCAAAGAGATTGTCGAGAAGGAAGAACTTGTATTAGTAGATTTCTTCGCCACTTGGTGTCAACCCTGTAAGGTGATGTCTCCCATCTTGGTTCAGTTGAAAGAACAGTTGGGTGCCCAAATCCGCATCGTCAAGGTGGATATCGATAAGAATTTCGATACGGCCAATGCCTATCGCGTACAATCGGTGCCAACCCTCCTTCTTTTCCGCAAAGGGGATTTGAAGTGGAGACAGAGCGGAGTCGTCGCCTTGCCCGACCTGCTATCGGTCGTCAAAACCCAGCTGTAGACCGCTATTTTATTAATCTCCTATGTCTGCTTAACTGCCAAGAATTTACCAGGTTCTGCCAAAGCACGTAGGTGGCGGGTGCAATGGCCACGATAGGGGTGAAGAAGGTTTGCGCCATCCATATGGCGAGGATGGTGTTCTTTTGGCCATAGGCTTGTCCGCTGGCCACCCGGTTGTGGTAGCTGCGACCGAATCTTCTTCCTGCGATGAATTGGTAAAGGCAGGTGATGAGCGACACCAACGCCATGCTGAAAGCCGCAGGAAGCTCCGATGCATCCATTTGTAGCAAATCGGTGGTGGTCTTAGCCATCAAAAGCACCAAGGCAAGCGTCCATAACCAAAAGGAGATACCTTGCTTTTCTCTGAAGAAGTCATAGACTGGGCGAACGAATCTTTTCAAAATCATTGCCACGATGAATGGCCCGAAAATAAGAGGGAAGGCCTTGGATAGAATGGTGAGGAAGGCCTCGCAGAAGGTCAGGTTTTCCGCACCGGCACCGTGCGCACCGATCAGTGTGAAGTAGAGTGGGGCAAAGAATGCCACCAGCAAGTTGCTGGAGATGCTGTAGGTGATGAGTCCCATCACGCTACCGCCTAACAACCCGGTGATGACGGGTGCGGAAGTGGCGGTTGGCGTTAAAAGACAGAGCATACCTGCCTCTGCGACACGTTCGTTGAATTTGAAAGCCAACAGATAAAAGGCCATGCACCCAAGGAATTGAATCAGCAACAGGTTGATGTGCCAACGTTTCCAACGGAATTTCTTCCAGTCCACCTTGCAGTAAACGATCAACAGCATAGCGAAGAGCATATACTTTGTGATGAATGTGATGGGGCTCAATGGATTAGGAATCTCAGCGGTAAAGGAGATCAACGAAACGAGGATGCCGATGGACATCGATATGAATAACGCGTATGTCTTGAGAAATTTGCGCATGGCCGTTTAAAAAGAATTCGTATAAAATGATTGCGTGTGTGGACTCCTTCCGGGGTACACACACGCAGTAGTTATCTGGTTGGGAAACTTGGCTTACTTCCCGCCGCCCAACATTTGGATGGCCTCCTCCACGCTGACAAGGTTCTGTTCGCCGGAGGCCATGTTCTTGAGCATGATCTTTTGCTCCTTCATCTCGGTGTCGCCGATGATTGCCACGTAAGGGATGCCCTTGCTGTCTGCGTAACCCATCTGCTTCTTCATCTTGGCAGGTTCAGGGAAGACCTCCGCGGCGATACCTGCCGCGCGGACGCTCTTCAAACATTGCATCGCGTATTTCAACTCCTCGTTACCGAAGGTCACGAAGATCAACTTGGTGGATTGCAACATCTCGGCAGGGTAGAGATCCAATTGGTTCAATACATCGTAGATACGGTCCGCACCGAACGAGATTCCGACACCCGATACACCATCCATGCCGAATACGCCTGTTAGGTTGTCGTAACGTCCACCGCCAGTGATGCTGCCTATCTGCACATCCTTCGCCTTCACCTCGAAGATGGCGCCGGTGTAGTAGTTCAAGCCTCTGGCAAGAGTCAGATCCAACTCCACCTCTGTTTGAACGCCCAAGAGGCGAACGTGTTCCAATATCGTGGCAACCTCTTCCACACCCTTCAAACCGATCTCGGAAGTGGCGAGCACCTCACGGATGGTTTGCAGTTTCTCTTCGTTGCTGCCTTGCAAAAGGATGATCGGTTGCAGCTTCTCGATAGACTCCGCAGGAATTCCCTTCGAAGCCAACTCGGCGTTGACATTCTCCAAACCGATTTTGTCCAACTTGTCGATGGCCACCGTGATGTCCACGATCTTATCCGCTTGCCCGATTACCTCCGCGATACCGGTCAAAATCTTGCGGTTGTTGATCTTGATGCATACGTTCACTTTGAGACGACGGTACACCTCATCGACGATTTGCATCAACTCCACCTCGTTCATCAAGGAGTCGCTACCTACGACATCCACGTCGCACTGGTAGAACTCACGGTAACGTCCCTTTTGAGGCTTGTCGGCACGCCAAACTGGTTGGATCTGGTAGCGCTTGAACGGGAAACTGAGTTTGTCTCGGTTCATTACTACGAATCGAGCGAACGGTACCGTCAAATCGTAACGCAAACCCTTTTCTGAGATCTTCTTGATCAATTTCACTGAGTTGCGGCTCTCCAATTCGGCTTGCTCCACATCTGAAAGGAAATCGCCGGAGTTGAGCACCTTGAAGAGCAATTTGTCGCCCTCATCACCGTACTTACCCATCAAAGTGGAGAGGTTCTCCATGGCGGGCGTTTCGATTTGTTGGAATCCGTAGAGGCGGAAAACCTCTTTGATCGTGTTGAAAATATAGTTGCGACGCGCCATCTCGATTGGTGCGAAGTCTCTTGTACCCTTAGGTATGGATGGTTTTTGTGCCATGACTAATCAATTTTCGAATTTGACCGCGAATTTAACGATTTTATTCCTTATTTGGATAAAATAAAACTGTGAAAAGATCTAACCATCGCTATCTCTCTTTGTATCCGCAAACGACCGCCAATCCAATCATTGCGCCCACCGAACGTTTGTCGGTCGGATGGAGGACGCCGTTGGTCTTTCCATATTTGAATGGAATGTTGTCAACCGCCATGTTGAGGTTGACAGGGCCTAAATTGAGATTTAATCCGGCGCTGAGGTTGCTCCATTGTCCATCGAACAAGTTGTAAGCCAATGAGGCCCCTATCCAACGATTCGGTCTGAAATTGGCGGAGACCACCAACTCCTCCCATGCGGTACGATGGTAGAAACTTGTTTTAGAAAGGATGCCCACGCCAATCCGATCCTCCCAGAAGGAGTATTCGCCTCCAATCAGGATCTTGGCGCAGATGGATGTGCTGTAATTGTGGGGCGATTCGTTGACTGTGTAGAAATTGTCAATTTGATTTTTATACTCCCCATAATAGTCGATGGTATCGTTGTTGATATCGTATTCGACTCCTTTGTAGATAAAGCTGCTGCTTTTCTCCAAGGATACGAGATCCTTTCCCCAACGGATGATGCCGAGGTCGAGCAGAGTGGCCGATAGCTGGAGTTGCGGCAGTAGTTGGTAGGTCACGCCTAAGTCCAACGCCGCGCCGAATCCCTTGGGCCTGGTGTAACTGGAGACGGATTGCCCCCCGTCGAAGGCCACCTCCTTTATCTTCCCGTTTTCGTCGGTGATGATCTGTAGGCCAGGAAGCGCACCCCTAATGGCCGCATCTCCCTTAATGGCCCATTCTTTCTCGCTTCCGGTCATCTCGGCGTTAAAGAAATCGGTATGTATATTGCCGTGCCCTAAAAGGAATTTCACCTTAGCGCCGAGTGTCCAGTCTTCGTTGAATACGCGTGAGTATCCCGTGGCCACCTCCGTGAAGATGAGGACGCTGGCGGAGAGTTTGTTCAACCGGAAGTTGTACTCTTCGTGGTTCTCCATGCCATGCAAAAACCAATCGGGAAACTGGTGCGGGATGATGGCCATCGTCTCCATTCTGTTGTTGACGCCGACCGTTATGTAGTCGTTGTGCTTCAATCGGAAGCCAAAGTCGAGTAGGCTGATGTCGTATGAGGCGAAGATTCGTTCCTTGTATTTTATTTTCTTGTAAAAATCTTCGACACCCTGCGCGTTTTTATCCAAAATGAATACGGTGCGTTTCTCTCCATCCAGCTCAATGTTTTGGAAGAGATCTTGGAAAGAGAACCGGCTATTCCCCGCTTTGACACCGATGGTGGACAGGGCGGGCACGCCCACATGGAATTTCCCTTCCGGTTGCGCGGCGGGGTTTACCCAGTGCTGGCGTGGGTTATGTTTGCTGAAATAGAGCGTGTTGCTCAATTGCGCATGGCTCAGGGTAGGGGAGATGAGGCTGCACAATCCCAGTAGGATGAGTTGAATGTGTCTGATTTTCATGATCTCTCCTCCTTAATCTAAATCGAAATATAATTTCGCCTTCAAATAGGCGCTAAGGGCCACTTCGAACGAATAATTCTTCTCAATGACGAACTGATCTCCTGTGTCGCTCCGAAGACGGTAGGATAGGACGATGTCGGTCACCTCTCCCATCTCCAGGCAGTCGGCGCCGGAGAGTGCCACCTCCGTTTGGGTGTGGTTGGCGGCGGCTAGTTTCTGTGTCGTAGGATCTGTTTTGGATCGCTCTACGGAGATTGTTCTGCGCATGGCGGTGATCTCCCGCATCACAGATTTTCCCGAATCCTTATCATGAACCCTCTTGTGGAAAGAGACGGTCAAATCCGCCTTGATGGGGATCTGGTTGACTATGTCGAATTTCAAAATGGCCTCTTCCACGGAATCGATGGCTGAGGTGTATTTGCCGAAAACATCTTTGAAGTTTAGCCCGGAGAGGGTGTCGGCTGCGGAGATATTCACCATTGTGGCGATGAGCGGAAAGGGGATCGTGTCTCCGATTTTGTATTTATCGACGCTGTAGGTGGAGTCGAGGGTGACGATGCCGCCAATCGCATGCTCTTGCAGAAAGACAGTCTCCATATTGATGCTCACTTTCCCGATAGGCGCGTCTACGGCTGTCTCGGTCACCATGATGTCATGGGTGAGGTTGGATAGATCATACTCTTCCACTTGACAGGAGTGGAGTATGAAAAATGATAGTGACAGGAATAATAATGCACTTAATTTGTTTTTCATAAGCGAATAGTTGCTCACATTGTATTAATAAATCGCAATATTCAAAACTATGAAAAACAAATGACGCAAACAATTTTTCTGGAGAATTTTTATGAAATCGGTCGCTGCTGGTAAAGAGAATGCTATGTACGCAAAAAAAGAGGAAAGTAAATGGTTCAAATAAAAGGAGGTGACCCCTTCGTTAAATAAATCTTAATTCATAAATCTTAACTCTTAATTTTATTATCTTTGCACATTCAAACCGAAAGGCTGATTAGATGATTGAAAAGATATTTCTCATAGAAAATGCGGATCCCGTAATCTTCTACGGTACCAATAACAGCAATATTCATGCGATTAGGAATTTGCTTCCTAAGATGAAGATTGTGGCGCGCGGAAATGCTGTGAAATGCATGGGAGACGAGGAGGAGATTGCCCGTTTCGAGGAGATCTTTCAACAAATGGAGAGCCATTGCGCCCGTTACAACTCGTTGACGGAAGAGGTGGTCTGCGATTTCATCAGCGGCAAGACGAAGCAGCAGGATGTGCCCGACAAAAACTTGATTATCTTTGGTGTGAACGGTAAGCCCATCGTGGCGAGAACACCCAATCAGAAGAAGTTGGTGGCCGCCTACGAGAAGAACGATTTGCTCTTCGCTACGGGTCCTGCGGGTTCGGGTAAGACCTATACGGCCATCGCGCTTGCGGTGCGTGCCTTGAAAAATAAGGAGGTGCGAAGAATTGTCTTAAGCCGTCCGGCGGTGGAGGCGGGAGAGAAGTTGGGCTTCCTCCCTGGCGATATGAAGGAGAAGATCGATCCCTATTTGCAACCGCTTTACGATGCCTTGCAGGATATGGTACCAGGCACTAAACTCCGCGAGTTCATGGAGAATGGAACCATTCAAATCGCTCCGCTTGCCTTTATGCGCGGTCGTACCTTGAGCGACTCCTTCATCATTTTGGATGAAGCGCAGAATACCACCACCCAACAGATCAAGATGCTCTTGACCCGTATGGGTATGAATAGTAAAATTGTGGTGACGGGAGACGTCTCCCAGATCGATTTGCCGCCGAACCAACGTTCCGGTTTGATCGACGCTTTGCACGTCTTGAAAGATGTGGAGGGTGTGGCGAAGGTGCAGTTCGACGTGAAGGATATTGTCCGCCACCAGTTGGTGCAACGCATTGTTGAGGCTTATGACAAGGCGACTGAGGAGCGGAAGAAATGGTTGGAGGAGAAAAAAGCTGCCGAGGAGAAGGCGGCCCAGGATTCAGAAAATAAAAATTTAAACAAATAATAGCAATATGGAAAGCGCATTGACTAAGACGGGATTTAATTTCCCTGGACAAAAGTCTGTTTACAATGGTAAGGTAAGAGACGTGTATAGCGTCGGTGACGATAAGTTGGTGATGGTCGCTACGGATAGAATCTCCGCGTTCGACGTGATCCTTCCTAAGGGTATCCCTTTCAAGGGGCAAGTGTTGAACCAAATCGCCGCTAAGTTCTTGGACGACACCAAGGATATCTGCCCTAACTGGAAGTTGGCTACCCCAGATCCGATGGTGACTGTCGGTATCCGTTGCGAGGGATTCCCTGTTGAGATGATCGTGCGCGGTTACCTTTGCGGTAGCGCATGGAGAGCATATAAGAGCGGTGTCCGCGAGATTTGCGGCGTGAAGATTCCAGAGGGAATGAAGGAGAACCAAAAGTTCCCAACCCCAATCATCACTCCAACCACCAAGGCTGAGATCGGTATGCACGATGAGGATATCTCCAAGGAGGAGATCTTGAAGCAAGGATTGATCTCCGCAGAGGATTACGCTGTGTTGGAGAAATATACATTGGCTCTCTTCCAAAGAGGTTCGGAGATCGCCGCTAAGCGTGGTTTGATCTTGGTGGATACCAAATATGAGTTCGGTAAGGCGGATGGCAAGATCTACTTGATGGATGAGATCCACACGCCAGACTCTTCCCGTTACTTCTATGCGGAGGGTTACCAAGAGCGTTTCGACAAGGGCGAGGCTCAAAAGCAACTCTCTAAGGAGTTCGTTCGTGAGTGGTTGATGGACAATGGTTTCCAAGGAAAGGCTGGACAACAAGTCCCTGAGATGACCGATGAGATCGTTAAGTCCATCTCTGAGCGTTACATCGAGTTGTACGAGAACATCGTAGGCGAGAAGTTCCAAAAGGAGACCGATATGTCTGCCTTGAACGCTCGTATCGAGAAAAACGTATTGGCTTATTTGAATAAATAATCCCCATAACGCCGCAGGAGATCTTTGAAGGGTTTCCTGCGGCTTTTTTCTTGCTGAACTTGTAGAATAGGCCTTTATGTATCTGAATCGTCTTCGCATACTTAATTATAAAAACATCCGTGAAGCGGATTTGACCTTCTCTCCGAAGATCAATTGCTTTGTGGGCAATAATGGTATGGGCAAGACCAATCTGCTGGATGCGGTCTATTACCTTTCGTTCTGCAAGAGCCATTCCAACGCGATCGATAGCCAAAACATCACCCACGACGAGGAGTTTCTGATGTTGGAGGGCGCATACAGCAGAGGCGAACGCAGCGTGGAGATCTATTGTGGTTTGAAACGACGCCAAAAGAAACATTTCAAATGCGACAAGAAGGAGTATGAAAAACTCTCCGACCATATCGGACTGCTTCCTTTGGTGCTGATCTCCCCGGCGGACGGGGCCTTGATCCAGGAGGGTAGCGAGGAACGCCGCAAATTCATGGATGGCTTCATCTCTCAGTACGACAAAAAGTACCTTGCGTGTTTGCTCTCCTACAACAACGCCCTCTCGCAACGCAATGCGATGATCAAAGCGGAGACGCGGGATGATTTGCTCTTGGATGTTTTGGAGATGCAGATGGTGGAATATGGCTCCTATATCTATGCGAAGCGCTGCGAGTTTATCGAACGCTTTTTGCCCCATTTCTCCGAATTCCATCGAATTGTCTCCAACGGGAAGGAGCAGGTAGGATTGTCCTATCGTTCGCATTTGCAGGATGCGACCCCTTTCGAGGAGCAATTGAAAATGACCCGAGATCGAGACTTTGTCATCGGTTACTCCACCAAAGGCATCCACAAGGATGATTTGGATATGGAGATGGATGGTTATCCGATCAAGAAGATTGGCTCGCAAGGGCAAAACAAAACCTATCTGATCGCTCTGAAATTGGCTCAGTTCAACTTCTTAAAGGAGTGTGGCGGAGTTCGTCCGATCCTCCTGCTGGATGATATTTTCGATAAGTTGGACGCGCATCGCGTGAGCCAAATCATTCAGTTGTTGAAGGACGACCGGTTTGGGCAGGTCTTTATTTCCGACACCGATCGTGAGCACATCTCCTCCATCTTGGCGGATTCGGGATGTGATTACTTGTTATATAAGGTAGAGGATGGCGTGGTCGAGTTGTTGAAGCGTGATTTGTCGAATAATGGTTTGGCGAAGGAGATGTTATGAAGGAGAAGAAACCAGAAGCCTTGGGTGGCTTGATCAGTGATTTTTTGCGTCGTGGCGCGCTGGGCAAGCACATCGCGGAGGAGCAAGTGAAGGAGGAGTGGAAAAAACTGGGCGGTGGCAACATCACGCGCTATACCACTTTCGTCAATGTGAAAGAGGGAAAACTTTTTGTGAAACTGACGGCGGCCCCTTTGAAAAATGATCTGATGATGCGGCGGGGAGAGTTGGTGAAACGCCTGAATGAAAAGGTGGGCGCCGATGTGATAGAGGAGATCGTCTTTTTGTAGTTTGTAGGATGGCTGCTTGGCCTATAACCCAATAGAAAAAATTTGAGATGGATAATACCGTATTAGATATCAATAGCATATCTTTCAGACATGAGCAACCCGTTCAGATCCGATTCAACGATGTGGATGTGATCGGCCACGTGAATAATTCGGTCGCCTTGTCCTATTACGATTTAGGGAAGGTCGCCTATTTTGAGGCCATGGGCTATAAAGGCATTGGCTCGGGAGATATTGATTTGGTGATTGTGAATATCAATGTCGATTATATGGTTCCGATCTTTATGGGTGACGACATTGTTGTCAAGACAAAGGTCGCGAGTATAGGAAACAAGAGCGTCAAACTGATCCAAATGATATACGACAAGAAGTCTCAAAAGGTGAAGAGTGTGTGTCGTACCGTCATGTGCGGATTTGATCCTAAAACCAATACATCGTTGCCAATCTCGGAGGAGTGGCGTTGCCGCATCCACAACTATGAGCCCGATTTGGCATAACTGATAAAAACTCCTTTTATTGTGTGTGCCGCAAAATAATCGCGAAAAAATTTTGTATTAAAGCTTGTTGGTGTTATTTTTGCAACAAAAGTTAGGTGTTTTTATGAGAAAGTTACTCTTCATATTATTGTTTTCATTGACGCAGATGACTGTGAGTCTCGCCCAAGCACAGGGTAGAGGTGAGGATTCGCGTGATGATCAGAGTGTGGAGAGAACGACTTCTTCAATCAACGTCGCTGATAATTGCCTCTATCTTTCTGGTGTGCCAGCTGGTACGAAAGTGACGGTGATGAATATGTTGGGTGTCTCAGTTTTGACTTTTGAGACGACTTCCGACAGCGAAAAGATTCCATTGAACCTTCGAAAAGGCTTCTATGTGGTGAAAATCGATAACCTTGTTCAGCGTTTTGTAATCAAGTGATTTTATTGTAATGCGTAGATTTCTATCGCTTCTTATTCTTGCATTGGTCTCCATGGTTGCCTGTGCAAAGGTCTCTATTGGTCTGGTGACATCTTGCCCTTCCGACCGGGAGGTCTATACTTTGTGGGGCCATACGGCGTTGCTTGTCCAGACAGATTCCACTAGTGACGTCTACAATTATGGCGTGTTTGAGTTCTCCGACGATTTCATATACAAGTTCGTCTCCGGTCAGACCGATTACTGCTTGGACAAAGGCAATCCGATTGACATGGTCAACGAGATCGCCTGGAAGAGAACCTATGGTTATCTGCAGGTGTTGAACTTGTCGGATGAGCAAGCGGAACAGATGCGTTCGGCGTTGGAAGAGAACCTTAAGCCAGAGAATCGCTACTATCGATACAAGTTCTTTTCTGACAACTGCGCCACAAGGCCGCAACGGTTGATTGAACGTGTCGTGGGAGAGGTACGTTATCCGGAGCTATATGTCTCTTCGTATGGCGCGGAGAGTTATAGAAGCATTATCCATCGTCTGTGTGAACGTGAGCCGTGGTTGCGTCTGGGTATTGACATGTGCTTGGGCAGCGAAGCGGATGAGGTGGTCCCTGATTCGATGTATACTTTTCTGCCAGTCTCCTTGATGGGGTTCTTCGATGGCGCGGAGGTGAAGGGCGAGGATGGCGTCTGGCGCCCCTTGGTGAAACAGAAGACTTGCATCTATAAGCCCTACAAGGAGGAGCGGAAGGTTGTCTCTTTCTATGAGACGCCACTTTTCGCAAGCCTGTGCTTGCTATTGCTTGTGGTGATGGTTTTTGCCCTTTCTTGTAAGAGTGGAAAAATGTTCTTCCCCCGATTCTTTGGTGGCGTGGTGCTTCTCGCTTTTGGCGTATTGGGGTTGTTGATCTTCTATTTGGTCTTTTTCTCTACCCACGAGTGTACGTCTCCGAATTTCAACTTGATGTGGATGAATCCGCTGCATTTGGTCTCCGCCGTACTTCTTTTCTTGGGCGCGCGCGGTATTTTTTCAAAAGTTTGGCTTCTTCTTGACATCCTCCTTTTGTCGGCCTATTTGCTTTTGATCGGATTCTTGCCACAGAGTACTTGTTGGGAATTTCTTTTGATATCTATCTCTTTGATTATTAGCATATTGGCGTTTGTGTGGCCGGAAAGACGTTCTTTTTTAGATTTTTTCAAGAAAAAAACGCTTTTGGATAAACAACAAATAAAATAAAAAAAGTAAATTTGCAGAACTGAATGATAACTATATAATTTGATACACAATGAGAACAATTAAGATGATTATCGCAGCTGCATTATTGCTATTGGCAATGAGTGCTTGCAAGCAACAACTTTGTCCTGGTTATGGAAATATGCACACTGAGGTGATTGAGCTTCAACAAAATGCGTAAGTCATTCGGAAAATATATCAGATTAATCGTGACGTTCATCGTGCTTCTGGCTGTGGCGTCATGTAAGTCGGGGTGCGGTTGTTTTTAATCGCTCTCCCTCGCTTTTTATTCAATATGGTGTATTGTTGATGTGTAGATAAGAAAAAGGATATTATTTATTTGTTTAACATAAATATAATTTTAAAATGGTAAAAGTTGCTATTAATGGTTTCGGACGTATTGGTCGTCTTGCATTCCGTCAAATGTTTGAGGCAGATGGTTATGAGGTAGTTGCAATCAACGACTTGACTTCTCCTAAGATGTTGGCTCACTTGTTGAAGTACGATACTGCACAAGGTGGTTTCGCTGGCAAGTTCGGTGAGGGTAAGCACACTGTAGAGGCTACTGAGGATTCAATCATCGTTGACGGTAAGGAGATCAAGATCTCTGCATGCGCTAACGCTGCTGAGTGTCCTTGGAAGGCAAACGGTGTAGACGTTGTTCTTGAGTGTACTGGTTTCTACACTTCAAAGGAGAAGGCTGCTGCTCACATCGCTGCTGGTGCTAAGAAAGTTGTTATCTCTGCTCCTGCAGGAAACGACCTTCCAACTATCGTTTACAACGTTAACCACAAGACTTTGACTAAGAACGATAACATCATCTCTGCTGCTTCTTGTACAACTAACTGCTTGGCTCCTATGGCTGCAGCTTTGAACAAGTACGCTGCTATCCAATCAGGTATCATGTCAACTATCCACGCTTACACTGGTGACCAAATGATCCTTGATGGACCTCAACGTAAGGGTGACCTTCGTCGTTCTCGTGCAGGTGCTCAAAACATCGTTCCTAACTCAACTGGTGCTGCTAAGGCTATCGGTTTGGTTATCCCTGAGTTGAACGGTAAGTTGATCGGTTCTGCACAACGTATCCCAACTCCAACTGGTTCAACTACTATCTTGGTTGCAGTTGTTAAGGGTAAGGACGTTACTAAGGAGGGCATCAACGCTGCTATGAAGGCTGCTCAAACTGAGTCTTATGGATACACTGAGGATGAGATCGTTTCTTCAGATATCATCGGTATGAAGTTCGGTTCATTGTTCGATGCAACTCAAACAATGGTTTCTAAGATCGACGACGATACTTATCAAGTACAAGTTGTTTCTTGGTACGACAACGAGAACTCTTACACTTCTCAAATGGTTAGAACTATTAAGTACTTCGCAGAAAACTGCTAATCTTAATATAATAGCTTTTAAAGCCCGGGCTTTTTGCTCGGGCTTTTTTGTTTTTGAGGTAACCCGCTTTTTTGTAATTTTGCGGTCGCAACCATAGTCAATTGCATGATGAATCTCAGAATCAATGGAATCCTTTTGAATGAGTCGCAGATGCGTGACCGAGCTCTTCTTCTCTCCATCGAGGGGTGCGATGAGGCGTTCGCGGATTTTATGTTGGCGTGGTGGGATGATTCGGATTCTGTTTGGGGCCAGACCTCTGGCTCTACGGGAGAACCAAAACGGATAGAACTTTCCAAACAATCCATGAGAGAGTCTGCGAGGCGGACGAATGCTTTTTTCGGATTAAATCCGGGCGATTCCCTGTTGATGTGCCTCTCCGCCAACTATATCGCGGGAAAGATGATGGTGGTGCGCGCCATCGTGGGTGGCTTGGATCTCTATGTCCAGCCAGTCTCCTCTATGCCTCGATTGGAAAGGTCGTATGATTTGGTCTCCATGGTGCCGTTGCAGGTTCATTCCTTGATGGAGAGTGGAGCGGGAGAAGCGGCGCTTGCTCATGTCAAGCATCTCTTGGTGGGTGGCAGCCAACTGATGAAGGAGGAGTCGGATTGGCTCACCTCGTTGCCGCTGAAATCCTACATCTCCTATGGCATGACGGAGACGGTTTCTCATGTGGCGCTCTCTGAGTTGCCCAAGTGTGGCGTACCGCTATATCAAGCCTTGCCCGATGTCCGTTTCTCTGCCGACGACAGGGGATGTTTGGTGATTCATGCAGACTATTTGAAGGGTTCCCCTTTCGTGACGAATGATGTGGTGGAACTATTGTCAGAGCGCTCTTTCCATTGGCTTGGACGGTGGGATAATGTGATCAACACGGGTGGTGTGAAGGTCTTCCCTGAAAAGATGGAGAAGAAGATCAAGGCGCTTATGGACCGTCCCTTCTATTTTCTTGGAGAGCCAGATCCTAAATTTGGCGAGCGGGTGGTGTTGAAAATTGAGTCTGAACCGTTTGACGCCGCTTCTCTATTGGTTGACATGAAAAAGTATCTTTCTCCTTATGAAATGCCTAAACAGGTCTGTTTTATGCCTCAATTTCGACGGTTGCCTTCTGGAAAGTTGAAACGGGAGTGAATGCCACAATTCCGCAACGATTTTTTTTGTTATATTTGCAACCAAATTGAGGCTATAAATGTTTCTTGATTTATCACTTAATTATTTATGAGAAATTTTTTAGATAAGAAGGAGATCCTTCTTGGAGCTTTTTTCTCCGCTTTCGCTTTGGGTGTCAACGCCCAAGATGAGCAAGCCGTTGAGGAAGAGTTGGAGAGTGTGGTGGTGACTGGAACGCAACAACCGACGAGTGTTCGCCATTTGCCTATGTCGTATAGTGTGCTCGATCGTGACCAGTTGGTCCATTTGGAGCGTCAGAATGTGCTACCGACCTTGATGGAACAGGTGCCTAACCTTATGGTCTCAAGCCGTGGCATGATGGGCTATGGCGTGAGTACGGGTGGTTCGGGCGGCATGATGTTGCGCGGTATCTCCTCCGCCAGTGGACAGTTGATGGTCTTGGTGGATGGACATCCTCAATACAATGGTATTTACGGACATAGCATCGCGGATAGTTATCAGACGATGATGACCGACCATGTAGAGGTCTTGCGTGGCCCAGCCTCCCTGCTGTATGGATCCAATGCGATGGGTGGTGTGGTCAATATCGTTACCCGCGAGATGAAAAAAGACACGGTGCTGACCAATGTCGATTTGGGTGCGGGAAGTTACGGTACGGTACAGGCCGAAGTGGCTAATCAAGTGAAAAAGGGAAAGTTCTCCAGTACAGTGGCTGCCCAGTTTGGCAGAAGCGACAACCATCGTCCGCATATGGGTATTACCCAATATGGCGGATATGTGAAGTTGAAATATGATTTTAATGAACATTGGAACAGTTACGCCAGTGCGGATGTCACCCATTTCAAGGCCTCGAATCCTGGTCCGGTGAATGATTTGCTGTTGGAGGCTGATCAGTGGATTACACGTGGTGTTGTCTCTGTTGGCGTGGACAACCATTACAAAAGGACCAGCGGATCGATCAGTGTCTATGATAATTTTGGAAGACATAAGATCAATGATGGTTATAAGGTGAATGGCGGCACACCTCAAAATCGTCTCTTCCGCTCGAAGGATGCTTTGGCGGGCGTTTCGGTGACGCAAAATATCAATATGTTCAAGGGTAATCGGTTGACGTTAGGATTGGATTATCAGCATATTTATGGTCGTGCCTATTATACCAACCGCGAGACGGGCGCAGTGATGGAGACCCCTAATAAACAATCCGCGCATGTCCACAACAATGAGGTGGCGGGCTATATCGATTTCCATCAGGATGTCTGCCGATGGTTGACTTTGGATGCGGGTGTGCGCTACGACCACCACTCTGTGGTTGGCGGCGAGTGGATTCCGCAGGCGGGTCTTGTGGTTCGTCCTATCAAGACGGGCGAGTTGAAGTTTGTGGCCAGCAAAGGATTCAGAAACCCGACTATGCGCGAGATGTATCTCTATCCCCCTTCAAACGAGGAACTTTTGCCTGAGCGTATGTGGAACTATGAGTTGTCATGGGGACACCGTGTGGCGAACGATCGTTTGAAGTATGGTGTCAACCTCTTCTTGATCAAGGCGGATAATATCATCCAAACAGTGAATAAGAAAAACATCAATACGGGGGAGATTTCAAACAAGGGTGCCGAGGCGGAGATTGCTTGGACAATCAATGAACATTGGCGTCTGAACACCAACCACAGCTACTTGAATATGAAGAATCCAGTGGTGGGCGCGCCTACCTACAAGGGTTACTTGGGTGCTGGCTTCCATCTCAAAGGATGGTCCGCTGATTTGGGAATCCAACAGGTATGTGGACTATACACTGCTGTGGGAGAACAAGCGGAGAAGGAGAATTTCACATTGCTCAATGCGATGCTCTCTTATCGATTCAACCGTTATATCAAACTTTGGGTGAGGGGAGACAACTTGTTGAACCAAACTTACGAAATCAATGCGGGCTATCCATTGCCAGGCGCGAACTTCATGGCTGGCGCGGCTTTGAGCTTCTAATTGCAAGTGAAGTATATTTTCAATCAGAACGCAACTTTCTAATTCGTTAGGAGGTTGCGTTTTTGGTTTGTATTACTTATTTTTGTACGATATTTAAAATAAATGTATATGTGGTACAAATTTCTCATATTGATCACACTCTGTTTGGGTACAGTGACAGCACAAGCGCAGACGGCGAAATCAGCTGGAAAAAAGCCCTATGTGGATGTCTTTGAAAGTCTTTCAAAGAACTCCGGTAATAATGGCAAAGTGGTGGTGAAGCAGGACGCGAAGCTGAAGTCGTTGTTGAATACGAAGGTTTCCGCCAATGACGATAAGGCCTATGTTACCTTCTCAGGCTATCGTGTGCAGGTCTATATGGGTAATTTGCCTAAAACCTCCAAGTTGGAGGCGTTGGAGCGAGAAAAGAAGATAAAGAATAAATACGAGGATGTCTCCTCTTACTTGACATTCGCTTCTCCGTTTTGGAAGTTGCGTTTCGGTGACTTCCGTTTGCAAACGGATGCGATGGTGTTCGCGCAAAAGATATTGTCCGACTTCCCTGAAATGATGGGAGAGGTAGTTGTCGTGGACGATGTGATCAGAGATACTCGTTTGGAATAATTCGTTTGGTTTAGGAAAATATGAACGAAGATATACAAATAAAACCTTGGGACTTGGCCAAATACCCAAGTAAGGAGTTGACGGAAAAATTGGCTCCCCTCTATGCGGAGGCCATTAGTTTGATCGGTGAGGATGTGAACCGTGAAGGTTTGTTGAAGACCCCTGAACGTGTGGCGAAAGCCATGCAATTCATGACCTATGGCTACAAAATCAATCCTCGCGACATCTTGGAATCCGCTGTCTTCGAGGAGGAGTATAAGCAGATGGTCATCGTTAAGGACATTGATTTCTACTCCTTGTGCGAACATCACCTCTTGCCATTCTTCGGCAAGGCGCATGTAGCCTATATCCCGAATAAGAAGATTACTGGTTTGAGTAAGATTGCCCGTGTTGTGGAGATCCTCTCTCGTCGTCTACAGATCCAGGAGCGTTTGACCACCCAGATCAAAGATTGCATTCAGGAGACTTTGGATCCGTTGGGTGTCATGGTTGTGATTGAGGCACAGCACATGTGCATGCAGATGCGAGGTGTCGAGAAGATGCACTCCATTACCACCACCTCTGATTTCACAGGTATTTTCAATACCTCCAAAACCCGTGAGGAGTTTATGAATCTGTTGGGCAGGTAATTATTTCCCTTGCCAAACGGAGGCCTTCTTCCGTAATAGATGGATCACCCCTATGGTCATGATGAGCGAAATGACGCTTGCCATGACCATTATTTTTGTATCGAAAGCTTCTATCGTGGCGCTCTCGGTATTCAACGCCTCTTTGGCACCATACACGTAAGCGTAAACGATGACGATCGCATTGTTCATAAAATGGCATACAATGTTGACAATCATGCTTTTACTGTAAAAGAAGAGATAGCCTAACAGTGCCCCCAATAGCAAGCGAGGAAAGAATCCGAAGAATTGTAGGTGAATGGCGCTGAAAAGAAACGCCGCCACCCATATCGCCACGTGTTCGTTGGTGGATCTTTGTAGATGCTGCTGAAGGTATCCTCTAAACATTAACTCCTCTCCGATAGCGGGGATAAGCGCGATGATGAAGAGGTTGGAGAGTAAACCGCCTATGGTGTGCGTGTCTAAAAATTGGAGCGTCAGGTCCGCCGCTTTGTTTTCGGAATCCCTCATCCAATCTTCTATACCCTTTATGAATTCGGGAAGTCGCATCCCCTCATTTAAGTAGCTGATTGAATTGATGAAAGGCGCGAAGATAAACATGGCGAGAAGTCCTAATCCCAGAATGCGGGGATCGACCATCTTCCACTTCAAAAGGTCGGACGGCGATTTCTCCGTCAGGTAGATGGTGAGCAACGGTGTGGCGATGAATATGCCCGCCGATCCGAACAACTGTATGATCTTCAGCGCGGAGGTGCTTTGGATCGGCAAATGCGCGATTTTGACAATCAACGTCGCGAGGACGGAGAAGGTTGATGCGCAGAAAAGAAGTAAAAAGAGGAATAAGAAGATTTTCTTCCATGCGGGGCTCTCCGCGAACATTCCTTTAATAGTTATCCATTTCGTCTCCATAATCTGATGTGTCGTATTCTGTATTAATGATTTTTTTTGCTGTTTTGATCACCAAGCCACTCTCGTACCCACGGGAGAGACCGAATCGGATCAGTTTGCCGCAGACGTCGTAGGGGGTGCCTGATTTGACGCTTTTAAGTTTTTTGCGCAGCATCTCCTCCAACTGCTCTTCGTATCCCTCCTCCGGAATCTGTGAGATCGCCTCTTCTATGATCTCGGCGGGGATGTGGCGGTTGCGTAGTTCGAAGGTGATTTTGCTCTTCCCCCAATGCGATAGGGCGTGTTTATCTTTCGCAAAGAAGAGGGCGAATCTCTTTTCGTCCACATATCGTTCTTTGACTAAGTGGCTGACGAGCCTGTCGTGCTCCTCCAAAGGCAGTCCCCACCGTTGCAGTCGGTCGCGGACCTCTTTGCCGCAAAGTTCCCTTTGGGAGCAGAGAGCCTCGATTTTGGATTTCGCTTGGTCGTATGTTATCTCTTTTTTCTGCATCGAATCATTCTCTCCTTTCCTTGCATGTCTTTTCTGATCGTCACCTCTTCGTATCCTTTCCTTTCCAACATCTCCTTAGTCTCTTCTCCGAATTGTTCGTTGATTTCGAAATAGAGGTTTCCTCCCTCTTTCAATTGCTTTTGGCCGAAATCGGCGATCGCCTCGTAGAAGAGTAGCGGTTGATCGTCCGCTACGAAAAGAGCCAAATGAGGTTCGTGGTCCAAGACGTTTTTGCGCATCTGCGTTTTCTCCTTGAGGGTGATGTAGGGTGGGTTGCTGACAATGAAGTCCAACTCTCCGCACGCCGATTTTGGGGCAAGGATATTGTCGTGGAGGAATGTCACTTCCGCCGACTGTTTTCCCGCATTCTCTCGCGCCACCGACAAGGCCTCTTCCGAGATATCCATCGCCAGCGCGGTCATCTGAGGATGAAGGTGCTTCAGGGTGATGGCGATGCATCCGCTGCCCGTCCCGATATCGATGAAACGGGCCTTATTTCCTTGGAAATCCTCTCCGATCCACGACACCAACTCTTCCGTTTCGGGACGAGGAATCAGTACGTTTTTATTCACATGGAAGGGAAGCCCTAAAAAAGAGGTCTCGCCCAAGATGTATTGGAGCGGTTCTCCTTGGGAGAGCCTGCGTAGGAAATCCGTCATCCTCTCCTCTTGCGATTCGTTTAGGTGGTCGCATCTGCCCAACAGAATGTCGGTCGTCTCACACTGACAGATGGCTTGTAGGGCCCAGTAGGCGATGTTTTTCGCCTCTCTTGCTTCGTAGAGCGGAGCGAGTTCCTGTTGGAATTTGATTACCCACGGATTCATTGATCCTCCTCCTCTATGATTTCCTGCGTCTCGTTCACAGGCTCGTTATAGCGTGCCAAGAAATATCTTCTGTAATAGGAGAAGAGCAGGGTAGTGGTCGGAAGGGCGATGATCACACCGATAAATCCGAATATCATACCAAAAATAGAGAGCGAGAGTAAGATGACCGCTGCGTTGAGCCCCATCCGTTGTCCCATGATTTTCGGAACGAGGTATCCATCTTGGATGATTTGCACCACGGCGAATACGATGAAGAGCAAAAGGAGATGTACCCAAGGCGATGTGCCACTCTCTGCCGCATGTACCAACGAGAGGAGAATGCAGGGCGGGATGCCCACGACCTGTAGGTACGGTATCAGGTTCAATGTGCCGACGAGCAGTCCCATGGTCACGGCCATCGGAAGGTCGATGATCAGAAATCCTGTGGTGTAGAGTAGGGTTACCGTAAGCGCCACCAAGACTTGCCCTCTATAATATTGTTTCATGCCCTCTTCCATGTCTTTGTAGAGCGTAAGGATGAAGTTTCTGTATTTAGGAGGGACCATCATGCCGAAATGGTGGGTGATTTTTTTATAGTCCCTCAAGATGAAGAAGATGTAAATTAGCGTGATGAACGCTGTGAATAGGCTGATTGTCAGATTGAATGAACTGGTGATGAGGGACCATAAATGTGGCGCGCCGCTCTGAATGAGCTCCATGATGTTTTGTCTGGTCAGCAAATCCGCGATGTTGTAATCTTTGATGAAATTTTGGAGAAAAATCTCCCACTTGTGCGATAGGGGGATCTCTCCCTCGGTCACGGTATAGTTGGCCACAAAATTTTTAAGTTTGATCGCCTCGTCCATAAAACGCGGGGTGAGTATGTAAATGAATGTGCCGATGAGAACGAGTATCACGGCCATGACAATGAGCGCTGAGACGCTATGGCTCTTCACCCTTAGTTTGGTTCTCACGAAAGAGACGAATGGGTATATCATATAGGCCAAGAGCCACGCCAAACAGAATGGAAAGAGGACGGGGCTGAGGTATTTAATCAGTAGAATAACACAGACGAATGCCACGATTCCTAAAACGAGCCTGACGGTGTTGTCCAGGGTGAAAGGTCTTGAAAAAAAAGTGTTCATCGTAAAAAAAAATGCAAATGTGTTAGTTTGGTAAAGTTTTTTTATACCTTTACGCATTATTTGCAAATATACAGAGATTCTCATTATAAATATGAGATTTTGGGTAGGTAATAGAAAAAAGTTATAGACTTGGCGTATGGATGGCAAGGATTTGATGAGTCTAATATCGGAAGAGATCAGTGAACTTTCTTTGCTTTGCGGAGGAATGTCGGAGATGGAGAGTGTTCCGTCTGCGGTCTTAAGTCTTGCTAAGAGCAAGGCCACTTTGCTGCTGCAACGAATCGATCAACTCGATTGCTACCAAAAAGCGCAGTCTGCGGCACCGAAATGTGATAACGAATCGATCGGACAACCAATCGTTCAAGAGAGTCGTCCCGTTTCCGTGGATGTCGAGCCTGAACTGTCTGTGACCGCCCAACCCGAATCTGTAGAAGAAGTCCCTGTGGCAGCGGCCGCAGTGGAAGAGCCTGTGGAAGTGGTGGATAAAGTTGAATATCATCAAGAGAAGAGTTTATCGAATGAAGAGATCGTCGCGCCGGTTGAACCTGTAGCGGGTCCTAATGACGCGTCGCAAGAAAAACACGAACCGATAAATCATCAAGAGACGAAACCTCTGGCTCACGAATATGGTAGCGTGCGTACGGTATTGGATGCTAATCGTTCCGCTAAACGAGTGGAGAGTCGTTTCGTTCAGTCCATCAAAAAGGCGATTACCTTGAATGACCGTATTCGTTATATGAACGAGTTGTTTGGTGGCGACGCGCAATTGATGTCCGCAACCATCGAACAATTGGATGGCATGACATCTCTCCAAGAGGCGAAGGACTATGTGAAGTGGAACTTCTCCTGGGATGAGAGCGAGGGTGCCGCCGCGGATTTCTTGCGTTTGTTGGAGGATAGGTTCTCATGAAAAACGCTGGAAAATTATACCTCGTTCCTACGCCCGTAGGAAACTTGGAGGATATGACATTTAGGGCAATTAGGGTGTTGAAGGAGGTGGATTTGATCCTTGCGGAAGATACTAGAACAACAAGCGTGTTGCTCAAGCACTTTGAAATAGAGAATAAGATGCTTTCTCATCATAAATTCAACGAACATCAGACTACTGAAAATGTGGTGAATCGTTTGAAGAGTGGTGAGACGATCGCCTTGGTTTCCGACGCGGGAACGCCTGCGATTTCAGATCCTGGTTTCTTCTTGGTGCGCGCTTGCGTCGAAGCGGATATTGAGGTGGAGTGTCTGCCGGGTCCGACGGCGTTTGTCCCTGCCTTGGTGGATTCGGGATTGCCGAATGACCGATTCTGTTTTGAGGGATTTTTGCCGCAGAAGAAGGGCCGTCAGACGAAGTTGAAGGAGTTGGCGGAGGAGCATCGTACCATGATTATCTATGAGTCGCCTTTCCGTTTGGTGAAGACATTGACTCAGTTTGAGGAGTATATGGGCGGCGAGAGGCAAGTTTCTGTCTCCAGGGAGATATCCAAACTGCATGAAGAGACCGTAAGAGGCTCTGTCTCGGAGGTCCGTTCCTATTTTGAACAACACACGCCGAAAGGCGAGATTGTTATGATTCTGGCGGGAAAGCCGGATGAGAAGAGAAGAAATAGTGAAATGAATATTGAAGAGTAAATAAATATAATTTTTATAAGTGTAATTTAAATTTCAAACAAAAATGAAAAAGGTAGTTTTAGGTGCATTGGTTGCATTGTTCGCAGTGTCTTGTAACCAAGACAAGATTGACGCATTGGAGCAACAAGTGAGAACGCTTCAAGTAGAGGATAGCCTTAAGGACGAGAGACTTAACGGTTATTTGGCTCTTATCTCTGAGGTACAAGCAAACTTCAGAAACATCAAACAAACAGAGTTGGGTATCTTGGATGAGGCTCAAGGTTCGGAGAATGTGTCAGCTGACAGCAGACAAAAGATCCAACAAGATTTCGAGACAATTCACAACGCTTTCCAAGACAGCCGTATGAAGCTTGATTCTATGGAGCAAGCTTTGAAGAAGGCTGAGGGTAAGCTTCCATATTTGCGTGGTTTGGTTGCAAACTTGCAAAAGGACTTGAAGGAGAATGAGAAGACTATTAAGGATTTGAAGTCTCAATTGGATCAAAAGAATATCAAGATCGCTGCTTTGGATAGCACAATCGTTCGCGCTAACGCTGTTAACGACTCTATCAACGAGGTAGCTGCAGTTCGTATGGCTGCTATGGAGGCACAAGATGCAGAGTTGAACACTGCTTACTATTTCTTGGCTAACAAGAAGACTTTGAAGGAGAAAGGTTTGAAGACTTTGCAAGGTGCTACTATCAACGAGGGTATGTGTACCAAGGTTGACATCCGTGAGTTCACAGAGTTGCCATTGGGTTGCAAGAAGGCTGATATCTTGACTAGCCACCCTGCTAATTCTTACACTTTGGTTAAGACTTCTGATGAGAACAAGGATTTGATCTTGAAGATCACTAATTACAAGGCGTTCTGGTCTAACTCAAGAAAGTTGGTCGTTCGTGCTAAGTAATTTGTCTCTTAGTTAGGACAGAGCCGTTCCCGAAAGGGAGCGGCTCTTTTTTTTGCGCATGGTCTGTGACGTAGGCGAAGTTGCTGGATTTTTAATTTCCTTTCAGCGGCATTCTGCCCATGGTGAAGTCGTGTCGAGGAATCTTCCGCATCGCTTGTTGATAACTTGTTAATAACCTGTTGATTCATCTGTTGATATTGCATTTGTCGGATTTTGTTCGGAATCCGTTGGAATCGTTAACTTTGTTGTCCTAAATAGTGAGAGATATGTTTAATATCATAATAGAATTGTTGGCGAATCAGACATGCGTGATCATCCCAAGGTTGGGAGGATTCGTGGTGAACGATTGTGCGGCGAAAAGCGAGAAGGGACGGTTCTTCCCGCCACGTAAGGAGCTGGTGTTCAATCCTAAATTGATTCACAACGACGGAGATCTGGCTCACGCCATCATGAGACGAGATGGATGTTCCTTTGAAGAGGCGAACCGAACCATTGACCAAACGGTGGATGCGGTCTTCTTCTCTTTGAAGAACGATGGTATTTATGTGGCGCCAGGTTTCGGTGTTTTCACGTTGAAATCCAATAAGGTCGCCTTCCAGCAGAAGGATTTGAAGGTGGACTTCGATGATACCTTCGGTTTGGAGGAGTTCTATTATCCGCAATTGGACAAGAAGTTGTTGAAGAAGAATGGCTTGGTCCCTGAGTCGAATAGCTCCACCAAGAACTTTTTGATTGGCGCCGCCGCGGTGGTCGCTTTCTTGTTGATTGGTCAACCTGTGAAAGATACCTCTGTTTCCAACATGGCTTCTATGGCACCTATGATGGTGAGTCAATCTTCTTTGACGCATGAATTGGAGACCCAAAAGAATGAATTGCGCCAGTTGCGTTCCGAGCTGACCGCTTACAAGGATGCGGATGTGGACTATTATTGGATAACAGCGGAATTTGACGATGAGGATGCCGCCTATGCCTTTATTCAGCGTTCGGAGAATCGATCCCTTTCGCTTCTTCGCATCAAGCAACGTTATTATGTGACGGCTTATTCGGCAAAGACGAAAGAGGAAGTCACCGCTTTCTGCGACTCTTTCCCCGCTTTGACGCAGGCGAATGGTTATGTGTTGTCCGTATCGAAATTTAATGAGGATTTGAAATGATAAAGATTTCCGATAAAGATTTGCGCAAGGCTGCGGAGGCGGGTGTGGATGCGTTCTTAGCCCTTTTCATAGAACGCTATTGGAAGGAGATGGGCGGAGAGCTCACAGCGGAGGGTATGGAGAAATTGAATGGACACCAGAATACGCTGTTGGCTTATTCCATCTTCCGAGACGAGATGAACGATGGCGGATTTGTCCAATTGATCCAAAATGGTTATGGAGGCTATTTTTTCCGCAATCCGTTTGCCAAGGCCATCAAATTGTTCGGCGCGAAGCAGTTGGCGAAGTTGGTTTATGAGGCAAAGGATATTTACCAGGAGAACCAAGCAGCGTTGGAGCGTGAGTGTTCCGACGAGGAGTTCCTTGCCATGTATGTCGATTTTGAAATCTTTGATGAGTTGGAGGAGAAATTCTTCTTGATTGAGGAGGAGACCACCGATCTCATCGCGCAATTCGTGGATGAGAATATAGAACTCTTCGCGGAGGTTACGAAAGACTAATTGATCAAAAATAACATATTTTGAAACAAAGTGAGGGGACGCACTGCCTGTGATAGGAGGTGCGTCCGTTTTTTTTACAAATTATTCGTATCTTTGCGGAAGTGATTATTATTGTGTGTTAAGTATAATGTAAGTTTATAAATTATGGGGAAAATATTAAAATTATTCTATTTTGCATTATAATACTATCACTTATCAGACCAGTTACCTTGATGTTTTAGTTAAACAATAACCTTTCCCCCTAGGGGGAAACGACCGAAAAATCCAATCAAGCCACCTTGGGCAACTCGCCAGCACAAAGATATAAAGATTTTGGAGT
>JAZRZA010000077.1:0-34966 GCA_045601045.1 Paludibacteraceae bacterium | reverse complement strand
TAACCCTAAAATAGAAAAAAAATAGCCTTTTCTTGAAATATCAACTTGTTGTGTTTCAAATACTTGAAAATCGTAGTTTCCCATTAATTATGGGTAGGGGGAGTTGTGCGCTTTATTATAGGGGTAAATGAAAGAGCCGTGCGTCGTACATTCAAATACCAGACACAAAAAAAAGGGTGAGCCGTAAAAATTCGGCCCACCCTCCAATATGGTTTGATATTCTTCGAATTATCGAATGTTCGCGATGCTGATGATGTCGGCGAAGACACCCGCAGCGGTCACCGCAGCACCTGCGCCATAACCACGGATCATCATAGGATCTTGGTAACGGGCGGTGTTGATGATGATCAAGTTGTTGCTTCCCTTCAAATCAAAGAATGGATCAGACGGAGCAACCGCACGCAAACCTACGCTGGTCTTGCCGTTCTCCAATTTTGCCACGAAACAGAAGTGCTTGCCCTCCGCCTCAACAGCCTTGCGCTTCTCCTCGAACACGGCGTCGTATCCCTCCACCTTCTTCCAGAATTCATCCAATGAGCCTTCGAAGAAGTCGTTAGGGATGAAGAGGTTCTTCTCCACATCGTCTTGCTCCACACGGATACCTGACTCACGAGCCAAAATCACCAACTTACGGATCACATCCTTACCGCTCAAGTCGATACGAGGGTCTGGCTCCGCGAAGCGTGCCTCCATCGCCATACGGATCGCCTTGCTCAATGGGATATCCTTGCTGATGGTATTGAAGATGAAGTTCAAAGTACCTGAAAGGACAGCCTCCAACTTCACGATTCTATCACCACTGAAGATCAAGTCGTTGATGGTGTTGATGATTGGAAGTCCCGCACCTACATTGGTCTCGTATAGATACTTGATGCCACGTTGACGGGCGATATTCTTGAGCTCCATATAGTTGTCGTAGTCGCCGGACGCGGCGATCTTATTGGCAGCCACCACGGAGATGTTGTGCAACAAGAGGTCTTTGTAGATGTTGGCGATCGCGCCAGAGGCGGTACAATCGACAAACACGCAGTTGTAAACGTTCAAGTCGATCAACGCTTGCTTGATGATCTCCGGGGTAGAGGTCATTCCGCTCTTCAACAACTCTTGGTACTTGGTCAAGTCCACACCGTCGCGGTCCAAAATATAGTTGCTGACATCGGCGATACCGATCACCTTCACCATCAAATTGTTTTGCTTCATCAACAACTCCTTTTGTGTATGGAGTTGCTCCAACAAGCTTCCACCCACTGTACCTGTACCTACTACGAAGAGGTTCAATTGTTGGTACTCGGAAAGGAAGAACGACTCGTGGACTGAGTTCAAAGCCTTACGCAAATCCGCGCGTTTCACCACGCAAGAGATATTGGTCTCGGCTGAGCCCTGCGCCAAAGCGATGATATTGATGTTGTTGCGGCCAAGCGCATTGAAAAGTTTGCCCGCAGTTCCTGTGTTTTGCTTCATATTGTCGCCCACAATCGCGATTGTGGACAAATCCTTCTCGGCGGTAATGGAGCTGATCGCACCCATCGCCATCTCCTCCGCGAACTCATCGTTCAAAAGATCGATTACCGTCTCGGCGTCGTCCGCTTGGACACCAATGGAGATAGAGCTGCCGGAAGAGGCTTGAGAGACAAAGAATGTGTGGACATCGTTGTAATCCAAAGACATGAAGATACGTCCATTCACATTGTGGACATTCATCATACCCATTCCCTGGATCGTCACCAAAGCGGAGTTCTCGATAGAAGAGATACCCTTGATCGTCTTCTCATCCTTCACATCCGTGGAAATCAAGGTGCCGCACACCTCTGGTTTTTCGATGTTCATGATTTGAATTGGAATATTCGCCACGCATGCCGGATAGATGGTAGGCGGGAATATCACAGTGGCGCCGAAGTTACAAAGCTCCATCGCCTCTGAATAGCTCAAATGTTCAATCTTGTATGCCTTGCGGGTTACGGAAGGATCGGCGGTCATGAAACCGTCATTGGTGTTCCAGATCTCAATCTTGGATGCGCCCAAAGCGGCTGCGATCAAAGCAGCCGTGTAGTCCGAACCGCCGCGGCCCAATGTGGTGACATCGGCAGACTCGGCATCCGAAGCGACGAATCCAGCCACTACCACACGTTTATCATTAGACGAGGAGAACTGCTCCTTGATCAACTTATAGGTCAACTCAAAATCAACATTCGCATTACCGAGCGAATCATTGGTCTTGATCAGATTACGGGCATCCAAATTCTTGGCATCCAAAAACTTGCTGACGAACAAAGAGACAATACGCTCACCATACGAAAGGATCACATCCTCTGTTTTCGCAGTCAAATCCTTGATCAAGTATACACCCTTGAGGATATTCTTCAACTCTTCATGCAAAGCGTCGATCTCCTCCATCACCTTTGCGGATGAACCAAGGATTCCCTCCACCAATTGCTTGTGAGTAGAAACTATGGCATTGAGTTTCTCTGTATATGAAGCATTTCCTTGCGCAGCCAATGTGGTAGCCTCAACCAACATGTCGGTGACATTCTCCACTGCAGAAACAACAATCACAACGGGCTCATTCACACCCTCCACTATCTGCTTAACTTGCTGCAAGTTTTTTATGGAGCCTACGGACGCTCCACCAAATTTCAATACTTTCATGCTTTTGAAAAATTACATTTAATATGTTTAGTTTGCAAAGATAGTCATTTCTTCGATTTTTTACCTACTTTTGCGTAATACTTTCTTCGGGAATGGACGGATCCACACTCCATGAAGAAATAGATTGAAATGGATCCACTAAAAATCATTAAATGAAAAAGTTATTTTTGGGAGTAGCAGCTCTCCTATCAGCATTGTCAATGAATGCGCAAGCGGAAGAGAACACCGCAGTTGAGACCAAAGAAGCTAAGGAAGTCAACCAATACAAAGTTGACGAAGGCAAGTTCATGATGGAAATCGGATACGTTCCAGTAGCAGCTGGTTCAGTCAACCTTCCTGGCGGTATGATCAGAGGCGTTTATGTCCTTTCTGAGAAGATCGAGTTGAAGATGGGTCTCAACATCGGCATCGAGAAAGAGATAGAAGACAACGCGAAGGCAGGTGACGCGTGGGTAAAGAACAGCGAACGTACTGCTGTATTCGCTATCGAACCAGGTTTCAACTACTGCTTCGAAGGCACCAACAGATTGGAGCCATACATCGGTGCTGAGTTGGCATTTGGCATCACTTCCACCAAGGAGGTACACGAGACTCAAAATCAAAAACGCGTAGTAAAGAACGAGACTGGATTCAACACCTTCGGTCTTGCCGGTAACGCAGGTTTCAACTTCTTCGTAGCCAAGAACCTATTCATAGGTGCTGAGGTTAAGTTGGGCGTTGAGATGACAACCGACAAGAAGATCACTACCGAGGAAAACGGTACCACCACCAAGGAGGATACCAACAACCATGAAGTGGAGTTCGCTCCATTAGCAGTTCCTGCTATCCGCATCGGTTGGGCGTTCTAAAATTACAGAACCTATAAAAAACGATGGCGTGTCATTTCCGTGGCACGCCATTGTTTGTATAATGTCGATTTCAAGACGTATCACCTGCCACATCAGAGGCTGCATCAACAAATCGACATCATCAATGTATTATTTTTCGAGGATTTTCTAACGTAATAATTACACATAAATATTTTTTCTATCTTTGCATCCAGAATCGCTTGTTTTGCAAGAATTCTTCCTTTTTGTTTAATTATAAATTTATAACTATGGCTAAGTACATAGACTTACGCTGCGACTTCGGTTTTAAGTTCTGTATGAACGACGAAGTCATTATGAAATCATTCCTAAACGCTATCTTGGACGGCGATTTCGACAAGATAACAAGTGTGAAATTCGAAAATGTGGAGGTGCCTCGGTCGAACAAGGGACAAAGAGGTGTCACTTTTGACCTGCTCTGCACAACCCAGATGGGCGACACCATTCTTATCGAGATGCAGAACTCTTCGCAGCTATTTTTCAAAACCCGCGCCAATTATTACATCCAAAGCCTCATACATAAGCAGATCAAAAGAGGCCTCAAATGGGAGAAGATGAAGAGAGACATTCCTCGTGTCATCGGCATCTTCATCATGGGCGAGAAGATGGCGGAACTGGAGACGGTCATCACCCGAACGGCAGAGTGTAACCTCGACACGGGCAAAGAATTTTGGGATCGACAACGAAAATATTTTGTATCTTTGCCTAAATTTCAATGGGATAGCAACAATAACAACCTAAAGAATCTTTGGCTCGAAACCTTTAAAAACTTAGGCAAAATGGAAAATATAGACCCATCCGTATATGAGCGTGCCGACGAAGGTTTGCTTCGTTTGATCGACAAGGCCAAGGTCGCCGCCCTCTCGGAAGAGGAGCAAAAGCTCTACGACGCCAGCATGAAGTTGCTTGAAGACGAGATCGACATGGAGGAGCATGGGTACAAAAGAGGCAAAGCAGAAGGCAAAACTGAAGAACGCCAACTAATCATCTCCAACCTGCGCCAAGCTGGTTTTTCTGATGAAAGCATCGCCGAGATGACTAAAATCCCATTGGAAGAGATCACAAAAATATAGAAACGTATTAAACCAAAGCCTTACAGGCTGGTGTATCCGTGGAGCATCGTTAACCGAGGACGTTGCCCCCGGCTACTCAGATAGTGCCTTCCTGGCACTGCAAAAGACTCTAATTGGCTTCGTCAAACTAACGTTTCTTAATTCCCTCCCCCTCCTTATCAACGAAGAAATAACGTTTGCCCACTCTCAAGCGGAGCAAGCCGTCCGAGAAATAGCTGACTTCGTCCACATCATAAGGCAGGAGCTTCGACCCATTGGGTTGACGCACATTAACGGGGTTGTCCCAATCGCCTATCTTGGTATAGTGGCAGTTCAGACGGTTATCCTCTTCACTCAGATTCTTCTTATAGCCACAGAGCGGATAACCATCATGCGGGAAATCATCCGCCATATCAACAATGCCAGCCCTCAAATATCCTCCATAACCACTCGACGCCTTCTCTCCATCATCCGCAAGACAAAGGCTACCCTCGCCATCTTCCGGTTCCACTTCGATGATATTTAGATAACGGGAATAGATTTGAAATCTTTTGGGGAACACAAGTTTCCCATCCTTGTCCTCCAATAGCCAAAATCTCTCCTCCACTAGTCGCAAAAAATTTTTTCCCAAAGGAATTCTGGCAACTTCCTTTCCTTCCATATCCAACAACTTAGTCACCTTGGCAGAGGCTGGAATTTCGCAATCCAACTCATTCTCCATCATCTCGCACCAATCATCACCGTAGTAACGGAACAAGAAGATGCCCATTGTCGCCAAGTTTCCTTCGATATAGGCTATTTTCTCATGTAGCAAGCGTCCGTCCTTGTGAACACTGCAATGTATGGGATATTTCTGCAATCCAACATCAGAAAATTTGGAGACAGAGAAAACCTCCACTAACAATCCATAGCACAAGCAGATATTGTTATCATACTGGAAAGGCACCACTATGTTACCTTTTTGGTCTACAATTCCATATTTCTTTGTCTTCGTGTTCAACAAGGTAATCAAACCAACGCCATCATTTGTACAATTCATGCTTAGTACGAATTCATAACCATACTTCTCTTTTAAATCCTCCTCACTAACACGGTTCCCATCGCACAAATTCTCCAAAGTGAAAACATACTCTTTTTCCTCCTCCGCACCATTGTAACACCAATTGACCTCTATCACAGAAGAACCACGGGAATCACCCATCTCCGGAGATAATTCGTTACCCTCCTTATCTATTAGATGTCCCTTTTCATTTTTCGTACGAGGTATGTGGCATCGTCCATTGGCAAACATCACACTACTTAACCAACCTAATCCATCCCAGTCCCACTTCAAAGGAATCACCAATTCTCCCGACTTGTCGACAAAACCAATTTTGCCCTCTTTTTGCACGACAGCAAGACCCTCGCTGAAGTCACCCACATACTCATATTCCGCGATTCGCTCATTGAGAAGATCTATTTCTGGGGTAGGGAAAAGCAGCAAATAGAGAAACCACGAAAGGAAAAAGGCGAAACAGCCCCAATACAACACACGGAAAAAACGTTTCATATACAAAACTCTTAATTGTATTCGTCGTTTGGAATGGAAGAATTCAATTCACCCTTACTTCAACACTTTCCTAATCAACATAGAAGGATAGCCATAGACCAGCGCCAAGATGCAAAGCACCGTATTCAGAAGACTGATTCGGGCGAAATCTATCGTCGGGCGGAAATGAGTGACACGCTCTTCGGGCGCTGGATAAAAAACATTGATAGAGATACTTTTCAAAGGGATGGCGCGCCAAGCAGAACGGACCAACAACTCCAACTCACCCTCATAACGGTTGCAGAGCGGCCTCATTCCCTTCATCTGCTTCAGGGGATAGAGACGATAGCCCGTCTGGGTATCGGGCAATCGGTGAGCAGTCTGCAAAGCAAACCAGAAATTGGAGAATTTATTGGCAAAACTATTTTTCTGCGGCATATTGGGATTGAGGAAAGATCTACTTCCAACGATCAAAGCCCCTGGATTATCCTTGCAAGCCGCAGCGAATAGCGGGAGATCTGTCGCATAATGTTGTCCATCGGAATCCATCGTCACCACAGCATTGAGTCCTAACTCAACCGCTCTCTTAAAACCCGCTTTCAGCGCATGTCCTTTGCCTCGGTTCGGCAAATAAGAGACTACCGTGACGGTAGGAGGCAATCCAACCAACAATTCACTGGTGTGGTCGGTAGAACCATCATTCACCACAATCACATCCGCGCAATAGGGCAAAACGGACTCCACTACATGGACAACCGTCTTCTCATTGTTATAGGCAGGAATCAAAACACCTACCCTTCTTTCAGAAAAAATCTGTTTGGTCTCTTCCGCTGTCATGGTCATGCCTCCTTTAGAATCACATCAAACTTCGCAAAGATTCGTTCTCCGTCTGAAATCACGGATTTGAACAGGATCCCCTCCTCCACTTCAGAATAATGGGATACAATATCCAACGTCACACTGGAATCAGGCACAATCACCGTGATGAACTTCGCATTCTTCACTAGGGAAACTTGCATCTCCTTGCCGAGCACATCAGATGCCACAGTGCGGATCACATCAATTAGTACCGCACCCGGAACAATGGGATTCCCAGGGAAATGGGCTGCGAACACCTCATGCGAATCATTGAATCGAAGATGATGCGCCGATTGCCCCTCAGCTATTTGATAGGATTGAATCTGATACATACTTTGCAATATTATCTAGGATTATTTAGCCACAAAATAGACTCCCAACATGATGATCGCCACCCCTATCCATCGTGTCACCGGCACGGGCTCATGCAAAATCAGTGCAGAGGCAATCAATGCGAATACGAAGCTAAAACATGTAAGCGGATGCGCCTCGGACAAGGGATAATGTCTGAGAATATAAAGCCATAAAACAGTTGCCAAACCCATGGTTACACCCGTAAGCGCCAACCAATAGTTCAACAATATATCCTTAAACCACTCCCACGAAAAAGCAAATTTTTGCATCTTCACCACAGCAAATTTCAAACAAACTTGCCCCATGGCAAGGCAAAATGACTGAACAGCGGAGAGAAGCAGTAGTTTTAGCATGACAACAACGCCACAGAATGGTCTTTGTTTTGGAAATGATTATATACGATGATATGTTTAGGTCTGCTGGAGCTGCCTGCCTTATAGATCAAATGAGCAGGAATTTCACCTCGTTTCAAACAGACAGCCGCCACATAATAACCCATGGCGGATGAGGAGAAGGATTCTCCAAATAGATGTTTGTAGTAGAGTTGGGTGACGCTTGGGAAGAGCCTATTCATCAATTGATCATACACCTCGTCATTGGATTTCGCGGCGTTGTAACCACACACCACCGCATCCACATCGGACCATGCGATACCACCTCTCCGCAAAAGTTCATCCACCGCTTCACGAACTCGCTCCTCGTCTGGCTCATACATCAAGACTTGGCCATCCAAACGACACAAACTCTTTTCAGTCTGTTCTTTTCCCAACAAGAAAGAGGCGGAGACTTCACCCGCGAAACTGCCTTCGCTGGTGGCTTGATGGAACATCTCGGACTTCACATCCTCCTTTTTCCAATAACCAATTTGGTCGAAGAGTTGGAAATATAGTTCCGTCATCTCATCGTTGGCGCAAACCAAAGCGGAAGATAGATCGCCCAAATCAAACTGCATCAACGCATCTTGTAAGGCACAATCAAAAGAGGTGCCTCTTTGGGTATATGTATTATTGTACCCATGGCATTTCAAATGCTGGGCAATCAAAGATCCAATCGTATTATGGGTGGACTGCATAAAATGCGAAGGAGGTAAGGCCTGCTCTCCGTCATTCAACATAGCCAAGAGGAACTTCTCTGTTGTCTCAATGCAACCCAAACCTGTACCCGTGATAATGGCATCCAACGGAGTGGTATATCCAACCAACGCGCTTTTCGCGCTGGCCAAGGCCCGCTTCAACAACCTACCCATCCTACGGGCACTCATCGGATCCACAAATTGCTTGAAATCAGGTTCTTCGGAACGGAAATAACGTCCCTCACGAAGGATAGGATTCGTGAACCAATCGTCGCACAAAGGGGACTGAATGGAGATTTGAGCCGCTGACTGTATGTATACCGCCATATTATTCTATTTTAGAGAATATACAAGAGGAGTCGTTACCACCAAATCCAAAAGAGTTGCTCATCACATGACGCAACAACACATCGCTTCTTCCTTCGGTGACCGGAGTCAAGCCCGTCTCCTCGATGGGAGCCTTGAAATTCAGATTAGCGGGAATGTAATTGTTCATCAATGATAAGATGGAGATCACCGCCTCCACCGATCCAGCCGCGCTGGTCGTATGGCCCGTAAAGGCCTTGGTAGATGAGAAACATGGCACATTCGGACCAAATACACGCTTGATCGCCACGCTTTCGCACTGATCATTGTTGCCAGTTCCTGTTCCGTGCGCATTGATGTAATCAATATCCGTCGGAGTCAAGCCCGCAGATTTCAAGGCGCCTGTCATCGCCAGATAGGCACCCTCACCCTCCGGAGAGGTCGCGGTCTGATGAAATGCGTCGCAGGCATTACCATATCCCGACAACACGCAAATAGGTTTAGCGCCCCTCGCAAGGGCACTCTCCTCCTCCTCGATGACCAAATAGGCTGCACCCTCTCCTAAATTCAGACCATTACGATCTTTATCAAAAGGTTTACATGGCGCGCCATCCAATATCATCAGGGAGTTAAATCCATTCAAGTGAAATTTACTGAGCGACTCCGTACCGCCTACGATAGCAGCCTTCGCGCGCCCGCTGCGAATCATATTGGCACCCACAATAATGGAATTGGTAGCGGAGGAACAAGCTGTCGATATGGTCAACATCGAATCTAGACGACCGAAAAGACGACCTATCTGTTCCGTTCCAGCACCACAATCATGCGCGCCGATATACTCCGTATGTTTTCCCTCGAAAAATTCGAGGTAATATTGTTCGCTCTTCTCCATACCGCCCACCGTCGTTCCATTGACAAAAACGGTGCGGGTATCATCCGTCAGTCCAGATTGCTGAACCGCCTGTCGGAAGGCCACCATGCCCAACAAAGGGGTACGGGTGACAACCATGTCGGATGGAAGGTCGAGCATCGTCATCATCTCCTCATTGCTCATGGAGACTTCTCCTACGGGAAGCTCTGTATGTGAGGTCTGAAGATGACGGACCGTCCCGACACAAGGCACACCCCTTTGAAGGGCCGAGAAAACCTTATCGGTTCCGCAGCCCAGACTACAGACGATGCCCATACCGGTCACGACAATCCTGCCCATGCGAATTATTTTGTTCTGTTTTTTGAGATATACTCGGCCATTGTGGCTACCGAGCGGAAGATCTCTTTTCCTTCACTGGCGTTCTTCAACTTGATGCCGTAGTTACGCTCCATCAAGACAATCAACTCCAACGCATCAATTGAGTCCAACCCCAAACCTGCAGCGGATGGGTCGCCTCCATTGAAAAGCGCAGCGTTCTCATCGATATCCGCTGGCGACATACCTTCGAGGTTCAATGCCTCAATAATTTCATTCTTTAAATTTTCGATCAACTCACTCATCCTCTTATTTGCTTAATAAAGTCCCTCTTCGACTTTCGTTAAATGAAATAAAAAATCGCTCTGAGACTCCTTAGGAACCTCGAGCATAACATTCTAGACTACAAAGATACAAATTTACAAACAAAAAGCAATACCCTGTTTCGGTTCCCTAGAGAACTACACCCCTCCACTCACCTAACGATCCGGCCTCCTCCAAGGAGAGCGCAAAGAGACGGACATCCACATGCCCATCCATATATTCACACCATCCAAATATTTGATTTTGAATGCCTTTTTCGGGAAGGAATCCATTTGACGCCAACTCATAAGCACGATTGGGTGAATAGGATTCCACGATAAAACAGGAGGATTCTCCCATCATTTTGTGACGAATCGCAATCTCGCCAGTGACAATATTCGACAAGGTATAGACAAAAACAGCGGGACTTGGGAAATAATTATCCGCCGTCTGGATGGTCTGCTGGTAGGTCGTGTCATCATCCAACGATCCGGAATGGGACATTAAAATCACCGACCAATCCCGTTTGTTTTCCTCCTGCGGCAAACCCAATCGCGACATCAGCAATTCCGCGCCGAGAAATCCAGCCTTGCATAGATTATCCATCTTGAAAAATTTGGGATACTGAATGCCAGCGGTATAGTAAATACTCGCCAGCCAAGATTTGCCCTCCTCCGTTTGAATAGGGTAATCCACGCCATTTACCATGACCTTATCGTCCGAAATGGAGACGTATGATTTCACAAATATTTTCATATCAAGATAAATTCGTTTACTACCTGCGCTACGCCATTCTCGTCATTAGTAGCCGCAATAAAATCAGCCGATTCTTTCACAACAGGCTGCGCGTTACCCATGGCCACGCCCAAACCCGCATATTTGATCATGGAAAGATCGTTGAATCCATCACCGCAAGCGATCATCTCCTCTTTGGAGAGCCCGATGTGTTCCAACAATATGCCAAGCGAATAGGCCTTATCTATATTCTGTGGCATGATTTCCAGAAAGAAAGGCTCTGAGCGATAGACATTCAATCGGTCTCCATAGAGATCCCGCATATCAACCTCCACCTTCGCCAAATAATCACCATCGCCCACCATCAAACATTTGGTGACAGGTTCGGTGAATTGTGCCACGAAGTTATCCACCTTTCGGATAGGCATCTTATTGATCCTAGCCTCTATGGCCACATATTGGTCTTGCTCATCCTCTGTGACGATAGCGCCATCTTTGTAGGAGACAATGGTCACACCGTGATCTTTGGAAGATTGGTAAAGTTTCGCCACCTCCTCCATCGGCAAGACAGTTTCATAAACGATCTTCTTATTTTGATAGTCGGTAATCACCGCTCCGTTGAACGAAAGAATGTAACCACCAAACTTATCTAGTTCCAATTCATCGGCAATGGGTTCAATGCCTGGTGTGGGGCGGCCGGAAGCCAAAACGACAACCACGCCACTCTCCTGTGCGGCGCGCAATGCCTTTTTCGTCTCCTTGGTAATCTCCTTCTTCGAGTTGGTCAACGTTCCGTCAATGTCCAACACCAAAACTTTATACGCCATTGTTCAATGATTATTTGTTAGCGGCTACAATGCCAGCCTCTTTCAATTTTTTGAAATCCAATTCGAAATTAGGGGTAAAAACCTCCTTGCCCAAAGACTCCTCAATCTCGCTAATCTTCCAGAACTTACCATCCACCACTTCGGAGTGGTCGGGTTGAGGCTCCTGATCGTAAACGATTTTATGGGCGTATATCATCTCTCGCTCCACAGGGCTCTCCCAAATGTAATTGAAGATACGTTCAGGCTTGATATCGGTAAGTCCCAACTCTTCGCGGGCCTCACGCATCATAGCCATCTCTACCCCCTCGCCGAAATCGATGTGGCCGCCAACCGCAGTGTCCCACTTGCCGGGTTGGATATCCTTCCAATCGGCTCTCTTCTGAAGATACAAATCGCCTTGGGAGTTGAAGATATGCAAATGGACCGCCGCATGCAATATCTTGGAACCATTGTGACACTCTTGTCGGGTGGCGCGATCGATCACGTTACCCTCTTCATCGATGACGGGGAAATATTCTACCATATATTTTTTATATCAATGGGTGTCCACAAAGGGCACCCCTACTCATTATCAATTAGACCAAACGCATTGGTATACCTTCGTTAGCGAGGTAACTCTTTAAATCCGGAATGGCAATCTCGTGGAAGTGGAAAATGGAGGCTGCCAACGCGGCATCCGCCTTACCTGTCTCAAAGACATCCTTGAAATGCGCCATATTGCCCGCACCGCCTGATGCGATGACTGGGATGGACAAAGACTCGGAGAGAACCGCCAAAGCCTCGTTCGCGAAGCCCTGCTTCACACCATCGTGGTTCATGCTGGTGAAGAGAATCTCGCCCGCACCACGCTCCTGCGCCTCCTTGGCCCAAGAGAAGAGTTTCTTGTCGGTAGGAATACGTCCACCATTCAGGTAGCAGGTCCACTCGCCACTCTCGTCCAACTTGGCGTCGATGGCCACGGTACAAACCTGGGAACCAAAATTCTTGGCCACCTCGGTGATCAAATCAGGGTTCTTGATGGAGGCGGAGTTGATAGAGACCTTGTCCGCACCCGCGCCCAAGAGTTTATCCACATCGCTCAACTCGTGGATACCTCCACCCACAGTGAAAGGAATACTGATGTTCTGCGCGATACGTTTCACCAAATCCACGAAGGTCTTTCTGCCCTCATGGGAGGCGGTGATGTCCAAGAAGACCAATTCGTCGGCTCCTTGGCGGCTATACTCCGCACCCAACTCCACTGGGTCGCCCACGTTGCGTATATTGACGAAATTGATACCCTTTACGGTCTGTCCGTCCTTGATATCCAAGCAAGGGATAATACGTTTTGCTAACATAGGCCTATTAGAGGTTTAAGAAATTCTTTAAAACGATTTCACCCATCGCGCCACTCTTTTCGGGGTGGAACTGCACGGCGTAAAAATTATCCTTGTGCAAAGCGGCACTGTAGGGATGGATGTAGTCTGTCTGCGCGATAGTGTCCGCTCCTACGGTCGCATAGTAGCTATGCACATAGTAGAAGTAAGGATCCTTGGGCAATCCGGCAAAGAGCGGAGATTGCAAATCGGTAATGGTGTTCCATCCCATGTGAGGCACTTTGATGACCTGCTCGGTAGGGATGAATTTCCGCACCCTCTCCTCGAAGATGCCCAAGCAATCCACATGGCCACTGTTCGCCTCCTCGGAGGATTGACACATGAGCTGCATGCCGATACAGATACCCAATGTTGGCTGCTTCAACCCCTTGATCACCTCATCCAGACGATGCGCCTTGAGGTACTCCATCGTGGTTTCCGCCTCTCCCACACCTGGGAATATCACCTTGTCCGCGGATTGGATCTTTTCAACATCTCCCGTGATCTCCGCCTCAACACCCAAACGGCGCATCGCATAATCCACGGAGAAGATGTTACCCGCATTATATTTGACAATGACTACATTCATAAGACTCTTTTATTCTTTCAAAAGGAATGACTTGAACGAAGCGAAATCCTTCGTCATCTGGATGCTTTGCTTCTCCCCCTTCATAAAGGCTTGGAGCTTAGCAGGGATCTCGACCTCTTTACCGATGATGCTCTCAACGGTCTCCTTAAACTTGGCAGGATGGGCAGTCTCCAAGAAGACACCGGTCTCGCCAGGTTGCAAATGTTCGCAGAGTGCTCTGTAGCCCACCGCACCATGAGGATCCAACAAGTATTGAGTCTTGTCGAAGCAATTCTTCAAGGTCTCGCGGATCTGCTCGTCGGTATAGGTACATCCACCAATCTCCGCGGCGATCGCCTCATGTGACTCCTTGTACAAATCAAGGATACGCGCAAAGTTGCTTGGATCACCCACATCCATGGCGTTGGCGATGGTTTGTACAGATGGTTTAGGTGAATAGACACCTGTCTGCAAATATTTGAAGAAGATATCGTTGCGGTTGTTCGCGGCGATGAAACGCTTCACTGGCAATCCCATGTGCTTGCCGAACAATCCAGCGGTGATATTTCCGAAGTTTCCGGATGGCACGCAGATGACGATATCCTTCTTGATACCCATCTTGTGCAATTGGGCTACCGCATAGAAGTAGTAGAAGGCTTGCGGCAAGAAGCGAGCCACATTGATGGAGTTGGCGGATGTCAACTTCATGTGGTCGTTCAACTCCTTATCCATAAAGGCCGATTTCACCAAAGCTTGGCAATCATCGAATACACCATCCACCTCCAAAGCGGTGATGTTCTTGCCCAAAGTGGTGAATTGGCACTCTTGGATCGGGCTCACCTTTCCCTTTGGATAGAGCACATAAACGTGGATGCCCTCAACGCCCAAGAAGCCATTGGCAACAGCCGAACCGGTATCACCAGAGGTAGCCACCAAGACATTCACATTTTTTTGACCCTCCTTCTTGATGAAATATCCCAAAAGGCGGGACATGAAGCGCGCGCCCACATCCTTAAAGGCCAATGTTGGGCCATGGAAGAGTTCCAAACTGTAAATATTATCGTTCACATGCACAAGAGGCACGTCAAAACTGAGCGTATCGTAAACGATCTCCTTCAAGGAAGCAGCGTCCACATCCTCGCCAAAGAAGGCGTCAGCCACCACATAAGCGATTTCTTGGAAAGACTTGTCCTTCATCTCCTCGAAGAAAGAGGCAGGCAATTGCTTAATCACCTCGGGCATATAAAGACCTTTATCGGAAGCCAAACCCTTAACGACCGCCTCTTGGAGGGTCGCCTTTGCGGCTTGCTTGTTTGTGCTATAATATTTCATAATCATATAAATTTGGTACAAAGATACTAAAATTTACAATTCAATAAGACATGAATGGAGATGCATTTTATTGCAAAACCCAAAGCATAAACATACGTATAACCACATCTTGCATATAGCGAAGAAATATAGCCATTGATAGGAATTGCCACACGCTCTCCCATCCTATTCCTTTGCAAAAAAGATTTACTCCTATGTTATCGAGAAAAACAATCATCTTGATGATGGCTTTTATCTACGCCTGCCAGCTTCAAGCTAATCCGTTCGGAGTGACATACACCTCCGAAATTCAAACGGATTTCAAGAACAACTACAATTTCGCCAACCTACTGGAGCTGTCGGCGAACATCCCTATTAAAAAGCGGTTCGCCTTTGAGTTAGGCTCAATCAGCATTGTGAAAACACGGCAAGAGGGAGTGCTCGATGTTTTGCAGGCACCCTCCAACATCGAAGAGGAGAATCTTCCTTTCGCCCTCTGCGTGATGGATTTCAACTGGCGGATCAACGAACACAACAGCCTGTTTTTGGGTATCCGCAATATGAACGAGGATTACTTCAACAGTGAGGTGACATCCTTTTTCACCAATAGCAGTTGCGGCATCTACCCTACCCTCTCCTGCAACTACACCATCGCAAATTTCCCCTTCGCATCGGTAGGTATCCACTACGCGCACGAGCGAGAAAATTTCACAATCCAAGCCTCTCTCTACAACGGACGGGGCTACAACCGATTCACAGGAAGGGAGAATATCTTCCGCTTCTGTCCCAAGGGCGATGGTCTGTTCGCCCTCACGCAAGGAGAGTACCGATGGAGAGGTAGCCACTACTTCATCGGAGGAGCCTTCCATTACGGGACAATGGGGGAAGAGAGGAAACGATTCCGTAGTACCCTTTGGCTCTATTTAGAACAGCAAGTCACCGACCATTTCAGTCTGATAGGTGGTTATTCGCACGCCTTCCACCCAAAGAGCCCCTGCAGAGAATTTGTGGGATTGGGTGGAAAATATAGTTGGAAGCGAACCGAGATAGGCATTTTCAGCGACTACGCGAAATTCAACGACGCGGAGGAGTGCGCCAACGAGGTGACCTGCAAAGTACAGCTAAAGGAGTTCCTCTATTTGCAACCAGCGTTTCACCTCCTTTTGCAAAAGGGAAAGCAGGATGTGATGGGATTCATTCGATTAGGCATTGAACTATAAATCTAAAAAAATGGGGAAGTCGCGTCATCTACGAAACTTCCCCTCAACTCCTAAAAACCATAGTCCTATAATTTAACACATACCACACAAATAAATCCAACCATTTATTGATTATGCATCATGTTGCATTCGTATTCGCTTTTATAACACATCAATTCCTTCATGTTCATTTCCTTAATGTGTATAACCAAAGTTAAGTTAATATTTGCTAAAATGCAAGTTTTCGGTCGGTTTTTTTGCTTAAAATTTTGAAATATGTCAAACAACATATTTTATTAAAACAAACGCATACATTGACGGCGTAATCACCAATACATCTCATCCGTTATCCTATCGGACGTTTACCCACATAAAACCACAGAACTATTTGCTAGTCCCGAAAAAAAAAGTAATTTTGCATTGTTGAATATCAATCTTGTTTGATTTTATAACAAATTGATTCTAAACGGTTTGGCTGAGTAGTTCAACGGATAGAATACGGGTTTCCTAAACCTTAGATCTGGGTTCGATTCCCAGCTCGGCTACAATTTACCATATTTCTCCATAAACATCTCCACCAGTTTTTTTGCTTCTTCCATATCGATATTTGAACCCCTTGAGGCAATACGGATTTCTTCGTCAGCACCGTCATCATTCCTTGCTGTCACATACAAATAGCGAGATTGCTTGCATCCCATCACGTTCTTCCACGAGGTTTCCTTTGTTGAAAACAGACGGCGTTGCACGATGCCAGACGGCCTTAGAATCACTTTCTGATTCTGCATAAAAAGATACACCCCTATTGCGATTCCCAAATAGATACCGAAAATGACAAACTCAATCACGTCAGAATTCCTATAACTGTCGTATAATCGGAAAAAAGCCAGCATAAGACAGAGCGTCAAAATGATAATTTTCGTGAAAAAGGAGACTTCAATCACATACTCGTCCTGCAGTCTGTTTAATTCGTCTTTCATTTCTTTGTTGTTTTTGTGGTTTTTACAAATTTAATATTTCTATGACCACAATAATTGTTTTAAACCGAAAAAAAAGAAAAGACCAGGAACTTTATCCTAGTCTCTTCCCTTCGTTACAAATACCCAGAGGGATGGTCCACTACTTTCTCTTTCCCTTCTTCCCGATACCATAAGAGAGGATAACCTCGTGGGTGTTAGAAGGCAATTTGTCGTTAGAGCCCAAGCCTAAATCATAGGAGTAACCGAAACGGAACTTCTTCAACTCGAAGCCCAAGGTGATGGCCAACATGGATGGGTTCACCTTGTCATGCAAGTCTGGTCGCCATGAGAGGCCTCCCCAGAACATTCTTTTGAAATAGACCAAAGAACCAATTTCAAAAACATCTGTCCTATTATGGTGGAAGTAACTCACCACTGGAGCTAGAATCACCTGCTCTCCCACGTGGAAATCTCCGATGCCATAAACATACAAGTGTCGGCCGTTCTTGAAAGTGGTGGACTCCTTGTTGAGCAAGTGGGTCATGGAGAGACCGACGGTCCAATTCGGATGGGAGAACTCGAATCCGAGGTCGAAATCCGGAGAGACGCGTACATCCTTCTCGTAAGGGTAGGTGTCGTTTCCATACTCATTCTCGTCGACCATCGTATTGGCCGTATAGTCAAATCCGCCAATCTGAACGCCCGCGCCCAATCCCATGGAGAGCAGATAGCGCTCGTTGAAATCAATTTGATAGGCATAAACCAATTTCATATTGGTGGTGTTATGTCCGATACCCATGTGGTCGTAGGACATGGTGAAACCCATGCCCGAATGGATCTTCTCCACATAATTGGTCACATTGAGCACAGTCGTCTTGGGACCATTATCCACGCCCGCCCACTGAATTCGGCCATGTAAGAAGATATCAATGTCGTTGGTGTTACCCGTCGCGGCAGGGTTCTTATTGACACGGGAGAAGACTTCTTGCGTCAACATCAAATCTTGTTGGGCATACGAAGATAGCGCCAACATCACAACGCCTATCGCAAGGATAAGTCGCTTTAAATTATTATATCCGGTAATCATTTTTTGCCTCCTTTCATCTTCTCTGTTTCTTCGCTCTCTTGTTTAACAATCTCCACACGGCGGTTCTGTTGGTGCTCCGTCTCCGTCTGGGCGCCCACTACCACTGGATTGGATTTTCCAGCGCCCTCAAAACTCATCCGCTTCGCATCGATACCCATTTTCACCAATCTGTCAAACACCACATTGGCACGGTCTTTTGAGAGCTTCAGGTTGTAATCCACCGCACCGCGCTCATCCGTATGTCCCGTGATCTTCACAGTAGAAGTGGAGTCTTCGTTGATGAAGTCATAGATATACTTGAATTCCGCCTCGTACGAATCGATCATAGAGGTCTTGTCATACTCGAAGTAGAAGATGCATGTACGGAAATCCTTGCGCACCACCTTCAACTGCGGCGTGGTGTCCACAGCGACCGTATCCACTGTCTCAACCACCGGCACATAGATGGCTGGGCGATAGATATCATCCCCGCCGGCACGGTTGGAGATCAAGAATGGGACCTTCTCCGCCACCACGAAGTTCTTGTCGTCAGCGTCACTATTGAACTTGCCCAACACCATTTGCGGAGCTTCGGATGTCTTTCCCTTCATCAACTTCTTATAAAGATTGCTTCCTTTGAGCGAATCCGCCCTGTCGGAAGAGAAGTAGAACATCGTATCCCCTATCATTTGCGGGAAATCCTCGTTCGACTCGCTGTTCACACCCTCCATGTTCTTCGGAGCGGTCCAACTCTTGTTGTCGGGCTTACGCTCGATATACCAGATATCGGAACCACCTTTTCCTCCCTCCAATTGCGAGGAGAAATAGAGTCGCTTACCGCGGTTGCTGATGGCTGGGTTATACATACCCGCCACAGGTTTCTTTTTGTAGGTCCAGCGACGAGAGATGAAGGTGGTACCCTCCTCCTGCTCACGAGATGAGTTAAACCCGTCGATTTTTAGCTTCTCCGGACTGCCCCATACGTTGTTCTTCAAGGTCACGCAATAAAGGACTCCCTTCGAAGAGTAGAAGAGCTGATTGTTGTATTGGGCGAACTGTCCCTCCAGACCGAGGACGCTTAGATCGGCTTGCTCCTTGAAACTCTTGATGTCGAAACTATCATTGAGCGTCGCCACATAGACCTTTCCGCCACGGGAGAAGGCCAGTTTATTCTTCAACAAGGAGAGGCCCGACTCCGCCTCACTCGTGTTGATTCGGGAAGGCTCCACCGTAAAGCCCTCTTGATATTGCCTTTCAACGGCATAAGCGCTCGCCGCCCATAGGCAGCAAAGTATACATATTATCTTTTTCATATCATTCATCATTTAGACTTCACAACTTCGATGGTTCCTTTTCGGATTTGCCCATCCTTCATAATTAACGAATAAACATAGATGCCCGCGGTAGCCACTTTGCCTCGGTAGGTTCCATCCCAGCCATCCTCCGAATGGCAGACCAAATTGCCATAGCGGTCGTAGATGAAGACCTCGTAACCTGGCATGAAGTGGTCGTTCATGTCATCCTCGAAGTGAGGCGTGAAGGCGGTTGGAATAAACATCGGACGTTCCTTAACGGTAAGCGTCAAAATCACAGTGCTGTCGCAACCATTCTCCGCAGGATATGTGGCGGTATATTTGAAATCGCCCATCTCTTCCAACTTCTCCACAGAGAAGCCATGGCCCGCATAGGATTCATTCCAATAAGCGACGTCTGAAATTTCCACCAACTGGTTAGGAAGGACGGTCAAGTCAAGCACAATGACACTATCTTTAAAGCGTACACCGTCCACTGCCTCAACCGGCGTGCATTTCACTTGGAAGGTCTCTTTGTATCGACCTGATTCCGTCAATGTTCTGTCATAGAATACATAACTTTCTCCCTGACAGATGGTCTCCTTCGTCAAGAGCTCCACCGTTTCGCAAGAAGACAAATCGTAGTATCCGGTGAGAATCAAGGTGACCACACTGTCGCAACCATCTACACTTTTTTCAACGCGGGAATATTCATGTGAACCCCAAGAAACAAAATCCACTTCAAAACCATACTTTTTGTAATAGCTTCCGTACTCAGCCGAGTCAAGTAGCACCTCATTCTTCGCGGCGAGCACCTTCAAAGACAAGTAGACCAAACTGTCGCAACCCGCCTTGTTCTGAATGGTATCACAGTAAACGCCAGACCTGGTGTAATGCTTTCCTGTCAAACTAACATACTCCGCGCCATTACAGATGGTTTCCGTAATATGCGCCTCACTCGGAACGCATACCACACAATTCGCCACCGTCAAGTCCAAAAAGACCAGACTATCACAACCCATTGCAGACACAACTGTATCGGTATAGAAACCTGTCTTGTTATATGTTTTGCCAGCGAACAAATATTCATCGCCCACACAAATAGTGTCCTTCACTACTTCAGATCCATTGATCTTATTCATGCTTGAACCCACTAAGTATGCGTAAGACAAACTGTAACCTAAACCATAAACATTGGCAATCACACCAGAAGGAGCCTCCAAGGTGTGGGATCCCTTCTCGATGTCAAGAACGGCAACCGAATAATCCGGATTATAGGCAACGGCTTCAAATGTCGCGAAATCACCCTTGCCATCCAACAGTACTTGATCCACCTCATCTGTTTTCGCTACCACATTCAAGTAGTTCTTCGTAACGGTTCCCTTGTCGTATGCCACAAATGTGACTTTTTTAATCGCCTGATCTACTGGAGCGACGTACATGGACGAAGGTCCTCCATCGTTTCTGTGGGTACGCCAATTATTACCTGACATATATTGATAAACCTCCACAGGGAAAGAAGACTCCATATAAATGGCAGGATCACCCTCTTGAATTTCAAACTCATAAGTCTCCAAGGCGTTAATCGTCGTTTTCAATTCTCCATCCACGAAGATCTTCGTACTATCCTTCTCAGCCGTACATCTAATAAAATCATAATAGCCTCCCTTTTCGGCCTTAATCACAAACTTGCTGCCCCAAGAGTCTACAGGATACAAGGTTTCAATCATCAGATCCGCATCACCGGAAGTCTCCATTGGCACGCGTCCTGCCGCATGTCCGGAGATGACAGAGAAATGCTCTCCATTCAACGACTTGACCACTGTTCCGGAGAAGTCAAGGCCTTCCTGCTCCTTCGTGCTTCTCACCTGATAAACCTCTCCTTGATTCAATGTGATAACATACGGCTTACCACCTTCTTGGCCACCTGAAGTATTGATCGTCGGGGTAATCTCAATCTTCGTACTATCCTGCTCGCCCACAACCACAAACTCTGTCGGTGTGAAAGTGTAGTTGCCATTATTGTCCATAGAGTTGTATGTTTGGACAATGTAATAGGATCCCGTAGCCGTAGTAGGCAAAATTTCCGAAGCATCCAACGAACACTTCTGATAATTTGAGATATAGACGGAGATATCCTCATCACTTGTCACATGCAAAGCCATCTTCTTGGCCACATCGTTTTGTGTGATGTTAAACTTCTCAAAAGGAAGTTCCAATGTGACTGAAACATTGCCGGTCAACTCTACCTCCTTATGATAATCCAACTCATCCGCATCCAATTGGACTTTGCAAGGAAGGCTAGACGTCAAGATCAGATTCATGTAATAGCTTTCGCCTGCCTTCACATAGGCGTCGCTGCCTCGCGGAATCGCCACCCAAAAGTCCTTGCCTTGGGTCGAACTCAACGGCAGACAAGTAGGTTCCGGTGAGCAAGTCGCTACTCTCAACTCCACCGCATCTGAAGAGGAGTTGCATTTGTCCATCACGCCTTCCACACCCTTGGAAGAGACAATCACTTTGTAGAAACCATTGTCGGAAATTTTCAAATCTTTCAATTCCAATGAATCTCCAGTCGCCACCTGTTCCCAACCATCAGCCGCATAGCCACTCTTCTCATTCTTGAACCATGTGTAGTTCACCGGCTCCACATAGACATTGCCCTTATTCACAAAGGCCGCCTTCATAGTGAAATCACTTCCTACACAAAGTGTATCAGTAGGTTTGTTCACCTCCACGCCTGGTTTACACAAGCGTACCTCGATATCATCCAAGGCAAAATCGTTGCCATTCAATCCACCTTCCGAGAAAATTCTGTAAACCACTGAAGTGTTTTTCTCAGGCACAGTGAAATAGGTACCCACCTGTTGCCATTCATTCAAACGACATGAGATCACCGCTTTCTCGGCAGTCAACTGATTTCCCTCCAAATCCTCGACAATCAGTTGAATTTCCGCATCGGAGTATTTATTGACCGGATGTCCCCACATTGAGAGATACAGTTGGGTATTAGCACACAAACCATCTATCTGAACATTGTAGAAAGTTGTCGCGCTGCTTGCCATGTCGACCTGCATGATATAACCTCTCTCCTCGTCATCCGGAGATGTGTGGTCATCGAAGTCTAAGTACCAGTCTGCATAAGCACCGCCGTAGTTATTCACACGATGATATCCGGTTTTTCGAATATCGTAGCAACCAGATCGACCACTATTATACCCTCCTAGGTTAGTAGCCAACGGGAAATTCGGTTGATGAGTCAACGTTGTGACACCTGATGGCAAATCCCCGGATTGTACCTTGGGATCACTCTCGTAATTACCGCCGAAATCCTCTCGGAAAAGGATGGTACCATTGGTACATACATCCTCATCATCCTCCACTGGGTTGATCTCAGTCATGCTGGAACCCGCAGAATAAGCGTAGGAGATATCCTTTCCCCTTCCATAGACATTGGCCACCACACCATGAGGTGCCTTCAACACATGCGAGCCCTTCTCTATCTGCATGGATGTGAACAGATATTCTGGAGCGCCCTCTACACTTGTGAAGAAGAACTCATCGTTCTTACCGTCCAATGTGACGGAGCTCTTATCCTCTTTTTTAATCAAGAAATTCAAGTAATGGTAGGAGATGCCCTTCGTGTTGAAGGTCGAGAAGGTCACCTCTTCTATCGCCTGTTCCAAAGGTGCGACATATTGATAAGAGGGTCCTCTATAATTATCAACTCTCTTATATTGATTACTTGACATATATTGGTACACCTCAACAGGTTCGCTACTCTCTAACGTGAAAGCTCCGTCGTTTTCATCATGGATAAATTCATAAGATTGATAAGGCAGGAGGGTTTTCAAAGTCTCTCCATCCTTGGTGACGACCGCACCATTATCCGCAGCGGTGATTTTGATTACTTCATAATAACTATATTTCATCGGAACCACCAAAAAACGTTTACCCCAAGAGGAAACTGGATAGGCGACATCCCAAAGGTTATCCGAATCACCATCAAGATTGGACTCTGGGACACAAGCGCTACGGCTTCCCACATAGACCGCCACCTTCTTGCCACCTTTCGCGCGAATCTGAGAACCTGAGAAATCCAATCCCGCATCACTCTCGTCTGTCTCCACAGCATAAACCTCGCCCTTGTTTAGCGTTATCGTGAAGGGCTGGCCTCCTGGCTGTCCCGCACCGGTCAACAAAGCTGGCACAATCTCCACTTCCGTGTCATCCTCAAATGCCAAAACCGAGAAAATCACGGGAGAATACTTATACTTGTACCCATTCCTTCTTACCGTATTCGTCTGCGTGACGTAATAGGATCCACAAGCCGATGTAGGCAAAATCAAGGTCGCCTCCATAGAGCAGAACTGGGAATTCGCCGCATAAACGGATATCGTATCAGTAGAGGTGATGTGCAACGTCCTCTTTATCGCCTTTCCATATACGTCTATGTTAAAATTCACAAATGGAATGGAAACTGTTTGGGAAGCGTTATCTTCCAAACTGTAACTACGAAAAAAGCCACTCGAATCACAACTGATTTGAACTTCACACGCTCTCTTTGCAGATAATACCAAATCCAGATCGAAGAAGTATTTATCCCACTCCGATTCATTGATTCCATCATTGTTCTGCATAAATGCCACCCAGAAATCAGTTCCTTGGGAACTCTGGGCCATTGTCCCAGCCCACCACGACAGCAGCAAGGAACACAGCAACATAATTTTTCTTAAACCCATAAATAATTATTAAAAATTAACCACAATATAATCCTTATCGAATACTTTCATTAAAGGAATCCTTCGCCGCAAATCTCTCCCTTCAGAGAGAATCTTACAAAGAGACCTGCTCGAGGATATCCTTCAACTCCGCGACCGTCAATGCCTCATAATCCTCTTTGCGAGGCAAAACCACGACACCCGCCATATCAATGGCGCCAGGACTGATCATACGGTTTGTTCCATCCTCCGCGTAATACTGTTTAGGACGATGCTCCTTGCGCGGGAAGAGGAAGAGATGCCATGTCTCATCATCGTATGAGACGAAAACATTCATTCGAGGCTCCTCATCGCCGCCCTCACGCATCTGGTATTGGGTATAGAGTTGGTTGAAATGCGAAATCACCGCGTCCCGTCTCTTTGACTCGATGTGCAGGCAACGACGGCCATAGTTCATCAGCTGCTCCATCTTGTTGCCTCCCCACTCGGAAAGTTCCAGCTTCTCCACCTTACGCCACTCGCGCTCCAAAGGCAATTGCCCCTTGGCTACCGCCTGAAAGTGCAGATGGTCGGGCGCCGAGGCACCGCAACGAGGACCATTGTAGAAAACGATATGGTTCGGCATCATTTGCGCGAAATCCAACAAATCTCCGATGGAATCCTTGATCTGTTGTGGAGCATGCTCTTCACAGACAATCGTGAAATGCTCCTTCAAAATAGGGAACGGATTGACCAACAGGGTGAACCGTTCATTCATCTTCAATCCACGTTGCTGAGCGGGACGATTCTCTCCACACAAAAAGCAAGCTCGCTTCGCAATTGAATCCTTATCCAACTTGGCACCTGTGGAGACCACGCGGGCAGGATTGTGTTGCGCGATCAATGTGTGGCCCTCCAAACTGAACTCGCGTGTCTCCACGCCATCCAACTGCGCTACCCGCTCCTTGAAGTCAGGCCACTCGGCTAATTGCTCCTCGAAAAATTTCTTGTATTTCATGCCTCTCTCTTCTCATTGATTCTACGCATCATCTCCATGGTACGCAGTTTATCTTTGTATAAATTGTTCTTGTTAATCTTCTCGATGTCCAAATTGGCGTCTGAATTGCCCTCCCAACGACGGCAGAGGTATAAGACATCGTATATTCTGCCAATTTGATAATCGTGCGAAATGGTGAGTCCCATCGCATAATCCTCGCCATAACTGGTATTAGGCAACTGCAACTTTCTGAGCAACGGTGTGTAAAAAGCTCTTGGAGCTCCTAATCCATTGATACGCAACGCATTGTTCCTTCCGTTTTCGGGTGTCCACTCTTTGTGGTCGATCACACCCGGCGGAATGGTTTCCATCTTGAAGTTGGTGATGGCGTAGGAACCGATCACCATGGCGCATTGCTGCGCGTAGAAGGCCTCCACCACCTTGCGTATGGTATTTTCGTCGCTATAAACATCGTCGCTGTCCAACTGAATGGCGAACTTACCGCACTTCGGATGGTTCACACCCTCGTTCCAGCAGCCTCCGATGCCCAAATCGCCCCGCTCAGGGATGACATGCACAATTCGGTTGTCTTGCTTCGCCAACGCCGCGATCGCCTCGGTCGTTCCATCGGTGGAGTGGTTGTCCACTACAATAAGATTGAAAGGGAAGGAACATTTCTGCGCCAATACGGAACGCATGGCATCCACCACCGTCTTGACACGGTTTCGGACCGGTATGATGACGGAAGCCTCTGTTTCAAAAGACTCCTCGTTGAAATCAAAAGTGGAAAAACGGGGCGACAAATAGGCCCCTACTCGCTTCAGGTACTCTGTGAAGACACGCTCACGCTCCACCTGCACCTCTCGGTTACGGGGATCCACATAGGCGAACTGCTTCTCCTCGGAAGAGGTCTTATCCGCCTCCAAGAGACAATAGAGCGTCTCATTCAGATGGAAAGGCAACGCCTGCTCCGAGAGCCTCAACCTCAGATCATACAGGGCGGAGAATTGAACATTCGCATCCATCTCCTCCACACACTTTTTGAAAGCGGATGCTTGGAAGATGAGCAACGGTCCGAAATCAAAGTCATCACGCACACTGCCCAACTGATAGTCAATCAAAGGATGCGGCTGCACCTTACCCGCCTCGCTGACGGAGAAGTCGGCATATACCATCGGGGCACCCGAAAAGGAGATCGCCTGCGTGAGTCGCTTCAAGGCATTTTGCCCCAACGCCACAGGAGTCGTACCCGTCAGAAGGGCGATGTATGGGGCCGTGCTTACAGCGGCGATGCTTCGCAAAGCGGCCGTTGAATCAAGACGATCAACAGAGAGTGTCGCCAAAGAGGTATTCGGCTTTGAACCTGAATAGAGCATCGTGACGCACTTCACCTCCTCTAGAGAAGAGAGTTGCTCCGCAAGTGATGCCATGCCTGGCGCGGACAGTAAGAAAAAATCCACCATAACAAACTATTTATTCATCAGAAAGTTCACAATATCCTTCATCAAAGCGTCACGTTCCGCCTGGGTGGTGATGGATTCGAAAGGCACCGTGGAGACAAAGGTCCTGTAGCGTCCCTTATAGGCCACCGCGCATGGCAGATTGCTTCCCTCGAACGAGTGGACAATCGTAGAGCCATTCACACAGTCGATCGCATCGGGCGACTCCACCGCATACTGTGATTTTCCTAATGTCGTATTAAAATTGAGATATTTCTGCTTAAATTCCTTATTGACAGAGAAATAGTTGGAAATAAGGCCATCTGTATCGACATCACCTCGCATCAAACTATACTTCAAGACCTTCTCCGCAAAATAGATGTCATTCTCGTCGCATGAATCGCGCTCGAAAACATCGGAGGCAATATAGGCGCCGCTCACATAGAGTCTGCCTCCATGGAAAAGATAGTTGCGCAGCTCCTCTTGCAAAGGTTTCGGGAAGATTTTGAAACGATTCTCCATCCCAACCGTGGTCTCCTTTTGCTCACCTAAAATCAAATCGATAAAGGCATATTTACGGATGTTGTAGTTGGCGTCGGTAATGGCTGACCTGGAACAAGAGACGTAGGAGTAGCCCGCTTTTCTGATTGATTGTCCATGCAGCGTAGGATAGTCGAAGGTATTGCCCGCAATGACTACTCCTTCGTAATCTGTACGGCAGGCACCATGACCCGGATCCGCGTTGCTACGGAACTTCTGATGTTTGCGGAAACCTACTTGTTTGCCGACGTAACTCAAATCATAACGGTCTGGCACTCCTTGGTCGGCGTCGTCCAAGAAACCTGAATACTCTCCCGTATCAAAATATTCCGGAGCGGAAACTCGGTCAAATCCATTGATGATCAAGGCGGTCTTCGCGTTTGGACCTTTGTAGATGGAGAGTACCTCGGAAGGGAAACTCTCTCCGCCCTCATTCAAGGCTGTCACCTTGAAATTGTAAACCGCGCCGGAATCAATCGGCACGATACAGTGTGGCGTCTCCACCACCTTACCGTTGTCCCAACCGCTCTCATTGCGGGAGGTATAGACCACATATTTGGTCGGAGTGGCCAATGGTTCCAAACTATCCTCCTGCGCCTCCCAATTCAAGAAGGCTTGGTTACGGCCCTTATCGTAGAATTCCACGCTAAAATGCTCGACTGGCAATGGTTGCACCACATATTCTGTCTTGTTCTGGGTCGCGATGAATTTCAACATCGCCTTGTAGATAGAACGGCTGACAAAGAATCGGAAATTGGGATCCAAACCATATCGCATATCGGTGAAGTTCTGGTGGGAAAGCAACTCCAACAACATCGTCGGCACCTCCGGCACACGGGCCTCATAATAGGAGGCATCCACCATTTTGCGGCGAGTCCAATCACTGCGATAGACCCGTTGGATATCTTCCACCACCTGCGTTTGGATCATATCGGTGAGGTCACGTCCCGCCAAGCGGCGCTGCCCGTTCCAATAATTGCGTCTGCCGACACTCTCCGACATGTAGATGGCCAAAGTACCGACTATGCTGTCGTTAAAGAGTTGGCCCGCATCGGTATGGAAGCCCATGGCGAGGTCAATCGGAATATTCTTGCCGGGATGGCCCGATGCCTTCACCGAACCGCCAATCAAATTGTTCACCCACTCACCGCGGGACATGTAATCGTCCTTGTAATCATTCAATCCGCCATTGCGGGAGAAGATGGAATCGGGATAGCCCGCCCATTGCAACCAGTATCGGGAGCCTTCCAAATAACGGAGCCTCTCGCTGACAGCTACCATCGTATCCCCCTCAGCGGTCACCGTAGGGCGACCGATATTACCCATACCGCCGCCGAATTTCACCGCATCGGCTGTAACATACTTTCCGTTGCGCGACTGGTTGGTCAAGACCACCATACCCGAAGATGGATGCAAGCCTTCCCGAAAGCGGAAGGTGCCGAGGTAAATCCACGTGCCACCACCCATCTTTTGGTTCACCACGAACTCGGTGGAACCTCCCATGTGATTGACTATATAATGCGCGGCGGTAGTGCTTTCTGGCAACGTGTGGTAGGAGACATAGACCGCATACTCTCCATCCGCTGGAATCTCAGGTACCCAACGAGCTTCCGCTGTTTTCTCCTTCTCCACCTTGATTTGACGATAGGTTCCCATGCGGAACGGATGGTCGCCCTCCACATAGATCTTCTTCTTGTTGGCGAATCCCACGGAGTCGCCACTCATCCAACTACTCTCCTCTCCGTTGATCTCCTCGTAGAGATAGTCGCCCGGTGTGTCGTTATCCACCACCACCTCGTGGTACTGGTGGTCTCGTTCGCGGGGGATCAAAACATTCGCGCCCGCATTCTCTAACATCGGCACCAAATAGGGCAAGACATAGCCCAAAGTATAGGTATCCTCCGCAATTTGGAAGATGCAAGGACGTTGCCATTGCCACTGACTCCCCTTCGAATTGGCCTCCAAATACCAACCATGGCTCGGCCAAAGGGCGATGTGACGGTTGGAAAGACCCTTCTCCACCTCATAGGGTTTGCTGAGATTGTGGACCAATGGAGAGCCTTTGTATGACTCTTGCTCGAGACGACCCTTATCCTCCTTCAATTTGGACCGAGTCCAATTGGGCACCAAATCGTGTAGTTCATAACGATTGGCATATAGTTTCAACGTGTAATTCTTGTAGGTTTTCGGCAGATTGGCACGAACCGAGTCGTAAATGTCATCCACGATTTGCTCCCTCAACGCAATTCCCTCCACATGCTTAGAGAGATAAACGGCGATGCTCTTCTTGTCGTTGTTGACAAATGAGCTATCGTTGTTCAGACGATTGTTTTTTAAATGAGGATATTGTTTTTGCAAGAAGGCATAAACAGGCGCTAACGCATTGTCAACGTCGTTGTTTTTTTGGGAATAGACCGTTAAACAACTGAATATGACGGTGATAATGGATAATATATACGCTTTCACTTGCTCCATAGAATTTGTACCCAAGATGAGACTCGAACTCACACAGCCTACGGCCACCAGTCCCTGAAACTGGCGTGTCTACCATTCCACCACTTGGGCTTTTTATGACGCAAAAATAACCTTTTTTTTACTATTGTCCAAGATGATATTAATCTATTATGAATTTATAGTGCCCTTATTCGATGGACACTTTGCCACCATAGATTTTCTCCTCCGTTGTGATGACAACATAGAGGTAGAGTCCCTTGGACAATGGACAATTGGCGCGGAAGTCGTCCCATCCCGCTTGGGTTTGCGCCACACATCTGCCCAATGCGTCATAGAAACGGGTGGTAGAGCCCGCACGCATGACCTCTGAAAGCGTCATAGCTTCGTCGACTTGAACCATTGGCAAGGCAGTCGCGTCATGTTGGAATTCATAGGCTCCTGGACAAGTCGTCTCCGGACGATCGGAACCACATTGGTCAACCTCATATTCAGAGACATTCTGACGGCTATATCGGATGGATCGGCCATCTGGCAATTGGTCGCTTACCAGCGCGATGGTTCTTGTGAACGCACCCCTGTTGTAGGCCATACGGATGCCATCCTCATCACTATCTAAGATAGAATCAAGTGCCATCGGATCCACGATGATATCCCCTCTTGAAGAGGTGATTTTCTCCAGATTCGTATCGTCCTCCGCTTTTCCGAAAAGGTTGTATGAAGAGGTTACCACTGGGCTTCTCTCTTCCGATCGGATCGTCAGGTTTCGAACGATGTTTCCTACCAAATAGGCCGCATTGACAGTCTCGGAACAGGTTAGATCCACAAAAGTGGCATTCACCACATTGGCAACAGACGCGCTGATGATGGTCATGTCATTGAACGTAGTGTTAGAAATCGTAATCTTCCCTCCCGTCAATTCACAATTCTTTCCAGAACATCCACTGATTTCCACTTCATCCTTGTCAGCGCCATAGATGCCTACCATAGAGTTACCGAACTCGCAGACCTCCATACGGACCGCACACGAATTGGTGTATATCGCCTGACCGGTACCCGAGAATCTGCATTGGTTCAATGTTAGGGTTACGCCCTTCGCTTGGGCATTCACGCGCAATGCGCAATTATCGGCAGACATACCTCGGAATTGTTGGATAGGCATGAAATCCACGCCGGATATCTTCATATCGCCTGGGTTGGCAGGCTCTACATAGAGCAATCTGATGGTATTGTATTCAGCACTACCCTCTTTGATTCTCGTGCAGAAGATTGTATGGTTGGAGGTGTCCGCCACCGCGGCACCCGTGGCATCTTCTGGATAACCACCCACCAGGTTCACCAATTTGTTGGAGTAGAATCTACGGCAGATCAAATCACTGTCCCAATAGGGATTGGTATAGCAACTGTCGCAGTAAGGGAAATAATTTCCTGCCGCCAAATGGAAGGTCGCGCCCTCTTCCACTCTGCCGAAGGCATAGGCGAAAGCGGTGTCACTCATAGCATTCTCCCAAGAGGATCCATCCCCCGTACCATTTTGCTTCACGTAATAATTAAGTGTTCCAGTCGCAGGTTTGGGCAATACGCTCACCACATACCGAGTTGTCTGATTACAACCATCCTCTCCCTCTGTCGTAACTTCCTTGATGAAACGTCCGATCTTTTCAAATGTGGCATCCGGCAACTCTTTGAGCGCCATGCCTAAATAAATGGCGGTGTCGATTATCTCCAGCTGATCGTCGCACACATTCGGAGCCGCTTTCCGCAAGATACAGCCCTTCAAGACAACAGAAGAGCCCTCGCCTGATGAGGTGACGACAACGGATTCATCCGCTGCGGACTCCAAAACCACACCGTCCAACGTGATTTCGTTCTTCTCAGGTGCCTTCACCTGTACCGTCAAACACTCGCTCTCCTTGGTGGATACAGAACCGCTGATCACACTCTGATTGGAGAATGGATCACGCACCGAATATTCCTCGGCAGCGACATAGCCTCCTTTCAGGTTGACCATCAACGAACCAAGCACATCCGCTGATTTTAGGAGATAGGCACCTTCAGCCAAATGGAAAGTGTCCTTCTGATGGGCTTCCTTGGAGAATTCGCCTATAAAAGATCGGGTATTAAGAGCCTTCTCCCAAGTTGAGCCATCGCCCGTTCCCTTGGGAGTGACATAGTAGTTGCTATTTTGCGCTCCCACATTCAGGAATGGGAGAATACATAAAATCAATAATAGTCTGTATGTTCTCATCAGCTGACAAATTTCCCACAAAGTTAATAATTTATCCCAAACCATACCCAATACAAACAACAAACCACTGAAATCACACCCTAAGCGGCAACAGATTCTATCGGCACATCAGAAGGTTTAACGAAGCATCAACTTATATCGTTGAGATCCTTTTCTATCTCTTTGTTGTAGTAAAAGAATATGACAAAGTAGAGAAGAACACTCATAAGGAAATAGAAAGCGGAAGATATCGGGCACTCCTTGTCAGGCATAAGCCCATAACATTTTTGCAGCAAGAAGAAGGATGAAACGACTTCATATACGAAAGCGAAAAACGCGATCCAAGCCAAGATAGCCAAAACAGTTAAATCCGTGATTGAAGAGATAATCGTAAGCAGCGGCACACTGATGAAAAGAGATAGCGCTATGATATTTTTCTTCTTATACCGCTTAAAATAAGACTGCGCACTCTCCCGAACATCATTATTCAGAAAACCATTATTCCTTAAGTAGTCTTCGTCAAATCCTCTTTCGCTCAGCAAGATAGAGAGCGCCTGCGTCTTAACCTCTTCCGTATACTGACAAATTGTTTAAAATTAACTCCAAACTAGTTTGAGAGACCGTTATCCAATCAGTGGTAAGTTATGGAAAAAGTTTGGGAATTATATACTATTTGACCCAAGGAATGAAAACACCCTCGACGTTTGGGCTACCATGTGGAATTCGATACCAAATTAGGCAGGTGACGTCTGAAAGACGTTACCTCAATAACCCTGTACATGCCCTGATACGAAGTGAAGGGGATGTACAGGGTTATACGCGTGATATGTGAAGTCATTGTGCGTCTGAAAGACGTTACTCTGCGGCGTGTATTGTATCGTCTTACAGACGAGTGTGTCCCACTCGTGGTGCATAACCCCGCACATGTCTCTTCGTTCCATGTACGGGGTAACCATATTTTTAATCTCAAAGCACCAGCTTTTCTATCTTGCATTCATGCTTTTTAGTCTTTTCATCGTAGTTAATGCCCACGAACAGCATGTCTCCACGGTAGTGTTTCAGCGCTTCGTCATATTGCTTGTCTTTTATCTGCTGCAAGGCACTTTCAGTGCTCTTGTTGTGCTTCAACTCTATCACCATGGCTGGGATATTCGGTAAGAACGGAATCAGCGCCAAGTCTGCATAGCCCTTGCCAGTTGGCAGTTCCTTCACCAGCGTATAGCGTGTGTTGGCGTAGAAATAGGCCAGACAGATGGCACTCTGGAAACAGTGCTCGTCATTGTAAGTCAGGTTGCTGGTCACTTCGGTGTGGGCAGCGTCAAGAGCTTGGGCAACGGCCTCCTCGTTGCCATTGATGGTGTCGTCGAGTATTTTCCTTGAGGCATTGACTATTCCTATAACCTTGACATAATTGTCGTCATAATCAATGGCACTCACCCACTCCTCACGGACTTCCTCATTAGGGATTTTACAAGTCTTGGTCTTCCGGTTGTATGACAAATATCCTAGATGAATGAGGTAGGTGAAGACATTGTCTTTGTTTGTGATGTCATCTAATTTGTTACGGAAATCCTTGACTTTAACAGGCACGGGCGTACCTGACATCATACTGATGATGTCTTCCCTTATGCCATCAAAGTTCATGCTTATATAGTCCTTTAGAACCTCAAAAGTGCTCGTGGCAGACCAGTAACTTCCGAATTCTTTTCTTCTTACTGCATTTACAACTGACAATGGATTGAAGACGCCAACAGATTCTGACAGTTTATAACCATCATACCATCGAGCACACTCATCCTTGTCGATGCCATGTGTGTTGCAGAGATCATCAACCTCTTCATGGGTGAAGCCAATAAGACCTGCAAATTGTTGCGCATCCACCATGGAATACTCTGTAAACTCGTTGAGCTTGGATTGAACATTGTCTCTAACAATCGGCAGAATACCTGTGATGTAGGCCAAGGCGATGGCAGGGCGAAGGGTTGCGTCTTTGAAAAGTCCATTCAAGAAATCCAAGTATTTTTGGAACAAATCGTCTGAAACCTTCTCTCGCACCAGAACATCATATTCATCGATGATGATAATGAACTTTTCTCCTTTCTTCTTGTAAACTTTAAGGATACATTTGTCTATGGAGTTGTCCATTCCCGAAAAATCAATGTCTTCAAACTGCTCTTGAAATTCCTCAGTTACACTTTTGTCAATATAGGAAATAAGCTTATCCTCTTCATTTTTCTTTCTCGTATTTGCAAACCAACCGTTCAAATCCAACTTGATCACGTTGAACTTGTTCAGGTTGTCCTCATAGCCGGGCACATCGCCAATCTTCATCTTCGAGAAGATTTCCTTGGTGTCGCATCCCTTTGAATAATAAGCGGAAATCATATTACCAACCATGCTCTTACCAAAACGGCGGGCACGAGACATGCAGACAAAGTTTTGCCTTGTGCCAAGTAGTCTGTTTAACTCTGTCAACACGAGTGATTTATCTACGTATATGTCCGTATTCTTATCCATTTTGAATGCATCTGCATTCGGATTGAGGTATATGCCCATAATAAACCCAATTTATTATTCGACGCAAAATTAAGCACTTTTTCACGAAAGCACAAATACCCCTCAGAAACATTGCAAACGCAATCAATTGTCTTCTCAAAACAGGATGTCAGTGGAGGATGCTCCCCAAGGATTTCCCTCCTTACAACCTTGTTTACTACTATTTCTCCAAATGGAAGAACGAAGGTGTTTTGAGGATTTGTTCATCAAACTACACATCTGGTTACGCATCATATTGGGGCGCGTGGAATGCCCAAGCTTAGTATCGACTACGAGTTTCATGCGGAAACCGCTGTGGCTAGATTCAATTAGCCTTCTGTTTTCTGATGCTTAACAAAATATTTTAGTGAAATTTAAACAGCTTCTTACTACTATTTCTCCAAATGGAAGAACGAAGGTGTTTTTGAGGATTTGTTCATCAAACTACACATCTGGTTACGCATCATATTGGGGCGTGCCGAGTGCCCTAGTTTAGGCTTGATTGATTCCAGAAGCGTCAAAACTTCGCACCACGTTGATAGATGCAGAGGCATTGACGGCAACAAGAAAATCAAAGGTCGGAAGCAACATCTAGTG
>JAZRZA010000076.1:0-54225 GCA_045601045.1 Paludibacteraceae bacterium | reverse complement strand
CAGACAGTTGGATGTCAACTTCAAGTTCATGCAAACTATTCCAGACAACAAGGATTTCTCCTATTGGTTGCAAGCCTCTTATCGCCATACTTTGGATAAGAGCGATTACAACCCTGCACCGTTGGCCCTCTACGTGATGGGTGGTATCCGTTACATGGGATTCCATATCGGTTACGCATACCAACTCGGTTTGACCGACTTCCAACGTAAGAATGGCGGTGCGCACGAGATTATGTTGGGTTATACTTGGTGTGTGACCAAGCACTTCTGTCGATAATAGTAATATCTTATACATTAAACACCCATGGGAATTTTCTCATGGGTGTTTTTTTGTGTTATGATAAAACTTTCCTAATTTTGCATCGTTTTCTGACAATGATATTTATGGATTCGAATTTTTTTGTGCGTACCAGGCGTAGGGCTCGTTTTGCATTGTTATGCCAGTATTTCTTGAGCGGTTTTATCTTTTCCGCTTTGCTTTCTCGGTTCCCCGCTTTGAAGGATTTGTACGGAATGAGTGTTTCGGAACTCAGTCTTGTGTTGTTGTCTATGTCCATTGGCTCTCTTATCACGATGCCATTGTGTGTCCATCTTGTCGGAAGATATGGTAGCAAGAAACTCTCCATCGTCGGTTTCGTTTATATGGCGCTGCTCCCTCTTCTTACCCTTATGCCTAATCTGATCTCTTTATATGGATTGTGTGCCTTTTATGGCGCTTTTGTCACTTTGTTGGATGTCTCAATCAATGGCAATTCTATTATTGTTGAAAATGCTTATAAACGTCCTATCATATCGTTGTTCCACGCCCTTTTTTATGTCGGGGTTTTCTCAGGTGCTTTGTTGAGTATTCTCTTGATGACGAAAGGCGTTTCGATCACCGCTCATTATGTGGGCGTCTCCCTCTTCTCTGTCTCATTATTTCTCTATTTGAGACGTTTCTTTTTTCAAGAGACGATTGTGGGAAGCAAGGTAACTGCCCACAGAAAGATTATGTTCCCTACTGGTATTCTGTTGATTTTGTCTTTTGTCGCCTTGTGTGGTAGGGTAGTGGAAGGCAGTATCTCTGATTGGAGTACATTCTATATGAAGACGGTGGTTCAGTTTCCTGACCATTTGGCTCCTTTGGGTCTGGTGATCTATTCCGCCTTTATGTCAGTTGGCCGTTTCTTTTGCGATGCTATTCGTGCCAGATTTAAGGAGTCCACTATTCTGCTGGGATGCTGTATCTTAGCTGTGGATGGTGTTTTGATCATTATCGCCGATAGCTCTTTCTATTTCGCCTTCGTTGGCCTTTTTGTGGCTGGATTGGGTATCTCTTGTCTTGTCCCTATCATTTATAGTTTGGCTGGAAGACAGAAGAATGTTACGCCTGCGATGGGTATCGCGATGGTGAATACCATCAGTGGTACGGGTTTCTTGTTTGGTCCCTTCGTGATAGGTATGTTGGGCGACCACTATTCGATGCGTGTTTCGTTTCTCTATATATGGTGTCTTGCACTGATTATGACAGGACTGACACTCTATTATCGAAGGCGTGAACGTGATCTTGGTAATTCTAATTTCTAATAAACTCATAATGGTTAATTAATGTTTGCAGTGTTAAAAATTTAAGTGTGTTTGCAAATTTGCGCTATGGCTCCATGCCATAGCGTTTTTTTTTGTTTTGCTACTTTTTTACATCTTGTTGAACTGAATTTTATGAGCCTTCACGCTGCCATTAACTATATTTGTTGCTGTTAATTGTCATACCATGAAAAATCGTAAGCTAATATGTTTCTTGATCGCAGCCCTTGGGTCGATCTTCTCGTTGTCGTTCGCCGCTTCTCGCCAAATGGAATATTTGGATCGCGGGTTGGTCGCTGTTAAAGTGAATAATGGCGTATATGTAAGTTGGAGGTATTTAGGAACAGATCGATCCGACGTCTCGTTTAATCTCTATCGTGATGGGGTGAAAATTAATGAATTCCCTATCTCGTCTAAAACCAACTATCTGGATGGATCCGGCGTTGTGAATTCCAAGTATGTTGTCAAAACAGTGGTGGCGGGATCGGAGATTGAAACTTCTGGATCGGTCGCTCCCTGGAGCAGTCAATGCAAAACTTTGACATTGAAACGTCCTGGTTCTATCTATTCGCCCAACGATATGAGTGTGGGAGATGTCGATGGAGACGGCCAGTATGAACTATTTGTTAAGTGGGATCCGAATAATTCACAAGATAATTCCAAGTCGGGCGTCACCGATAAAGTCTACATAGACTGCTATCGTTTGGATGGTACTTTTTTGTGGCGAATCGACTTGGGCGTGAACATTAGGGCAGGTGCTCATTACACGCAGTACCAAGTCTTTGATTATGATGGTGACGGCAAATGTGAGTTGGTTTGCAAAACGGCTCCCGGTACCAAAGATGGTAAGGGAAAGTTTGTCTTGATGGGCGGAGATAATCCGAATGCCGATTATCGCAATAGTGATGGCTATATTTTGAGTGGCCCAGAGTATCTAACTATTTTCAAGGGAGCTACGGGCGAGGAGATTCATACGGTGGCCTATAAGCCTGCGAGAGGATCAGTGTCCGGTTGGGGTGACAAATATGGCAACCGCGTCGATCGTTTCTTGGCATGTACGGCCTATCTAGATGGCGTGCATCCAAGTGTGGTGATGTGCCGCGGCTACTATACCCGTTCCACATTGGCCGCCTATGACTTCAAGAATGGACAATTGGTAGAGCGTTGGTACCATGATTCGCCCACCGCTGGACAGGGTGCCTATGGGGAGGGGTTTCATAATCTCTCTGTGGCGGATGTCGATGGGGATGGGTACGATGAGATTGTCTACGGTTCCGCGCTGATAGACCATGATGGTCGTTTGATGTATCGTACGGGCTTGGGCCATGGGGATGCCATGCATGTCTCCGATTTGAATCCTGATAATCCGGGCTTGGAAGGGTGGTTCGTCCACGAGGAAAAGACATTGCCTTATGGATACGAATTGCGTGACTTGCGTACGGGAAAGATCTTGTTTGGCCTTGATATGGACAAGGACAATGGCCGTGGATTGGCGGCTGATATCGACGCGCGTCATCGCGGATTTGAGATGTGGAGTTCCGCTCCGGGTGTTTTTGATTGCAAGGGCAATAAGATTTCCGATGTGAAGCCAAGCGTCAATTTCCGTATCTATTGGGATGGTGATTTGCAAGATGAGTTGTTGGACGGAAATGTCTGCTCCAAGTGGAATGGTAATGGTGTGGACCAGCTGATTCAATTCCAAGGGAACTCTTGTAACGGAACGAAGGCGACGCCTTGTTTGTCAGCCGATATTATAGGCGACTGGCGAGAGGAGGTGATTTTGCAGGAAGGTGATAAAATCCATATCTATACCACCACGATAGAGTCCAAGTACAGACTCTTCACACCCATGCATGATCCGGTATATCGTTGCGGAGTGGCTTGGCAGAATACAGCGTACAATCAGCCGCCTCATTTGGGATTCTATATCGGAGATGGATTGGATAATGTCGAGATGCCAGATATCTATACACCTGGCCACGAATCTCTTCCATTTGTTCCGACCAAGGCGACCATGGAGGTGGCCGGTGATTTGAACCAAGCGTTGTTGCCGGGAGAATCTTTCTCGCCGATCAACTTCACATTCGGCGGCGCCGCCACGGATTTGCGGGTAGAAGGGTTGCCTCAAGGTCTGACGGTTCAAAAGAAGGATGGGGTAGTTACGATCTCTGGCGCTGTGGAGGAGGATGCCATTTTTACAATCTCCACTGTGGGCGGAGAGAATCTTATTACGAAAGAGGTGACCATCACGCATGTTCCCGCTTCGTTGAAGGCGATCGCTTATGTAACCGATCCTGACGGAGCCAACTATTCCAAGGATCGTGACCATGTTCTGAAGGCGTTGCGGGAGGATGACAGATTTTATGTGCGTGAGTTCGCTTCTTCTACGACTGGTAACGACTATAGTTTGTTCGATATGGTGTTGATTAGCGAGACGACTCCCTCCACTTCTCCTATCATGTCCGAGTTGGAGGGAATCGCCAAACCGATGTTGAGCATGAAGGTGCATGGGTATAAATCTGCGGCGGGAGCTTGGGACTGGGCTGGCAGCGGCTATGGTGACAATGCCACCGCTACCACTGTGGTGGTCGAGGAATCCCAGAAGAATCATCCTATATTCAAGGATGTGGATTTTGTGAACGGCAATGAAGTGGCGATGGTCTCTTCGGTGGATGCGAAAGCATTGACCTATATGAACCCTCAATATTTCAAAGATGCGGTTGGAACCATCACGCCGCTAGCCTCCATCAAGGGCGAATCTGCTGTCTCTATCTTGGAAATTCAACCTGGGACTTCTATTGCGGGAACAATTCTGACGGAACGTTATGTCCAGATTGGTTTGAATAGTAGTTCTTACGCGAATATCACCCAGGAAGGCTTGTCCATCATTAAGAATGCTTGCAGTTATCTGATGGAAATAGGGGAGAGTACGACTGACTTGCCATCTGAACAGTTAGAAGAGAGCCTCTTGCTTTTGCGGAATCCGCTCCGTGGTGAGTTGTCTTTGCGACTTTATGCTCCGACGGAAGGATACGTAACCATTTCTCTTATTAATATGGGTGGTGTGATATGCCTCCGAGAGATGGCCACTGTGTCGGCTGGATGGTGTGAAGTCGTTGCCGATGTGGATTTGCCGAAAGGATGCTACCTCTTGATGGTTCAATCAGAGACTGAATGCTTCAAGAAACTGGTTGTAGTGGAGTAGTCTCTATATATTTCGTGTTGTGATGGAGGTCCTAGCCGATGGTTGGGACCTCTTTCATTTGTAAGTGTATGGCTCAATGGAGTTTCGATTTGTAATTTATTCCGCCTGATTTCTTAAAGGTTTTAATTGTTGTGAACTTTCTTTTGTAAAACATACCCTATTGTTTTGTGATAAAATGTATCTGTGTATAATTTTGTAATGCCAAAAAGATAGCAAAAACAAGAAAATGCTATCATAATGATAGCGATGTGTAATAATTAAAATCGTAGTGTTATGGAAAGATTTGGAAAAAGAGTTTTGACAGCGTTGTTGGCATTGTTGTTGACTTGTCCTCTAATGGCTGAGGAGGCGGATAGCACTGAATCGAAAGTTGGGTTTACTGTGGGAGCCGATTTGGTAAGTTCTTACGTATGGCGTGGTACCCGAGTGACTGGAATTAGTTTACAACCTACATTGGGTGTCTCTTACAAAGGTCTCTCTTTGACCTGCTGGGCATCTTCGGATTTTAAGAATGTTGTGAATGAGTTTGACTGGATATTGGGTTATGAGGTTGGCGGTTTGTCGTTGGCGATCACTGATTACTTCGGACCTTATGAAGATGGTGAAACACCAAGATATTTCGCGTCGAAGTCTCATATTTTGGAAGGAACAGTTGGGTTTGACTTCTCGGCAGTATGTAAGAAATTCGCTTTGAATGTCACATGGAACACCAACTTCTTGAACGATGAGAAGGAAGATGGTAAGGAGCGCTTCTCTACCTATGTGGAATTAGGTTACCCTGTTCACTTGAAGCCACTTGACTTGGATTTCGCCCTTGGCTTCACCCCTTGGGAGGGCATGTACTCTACAGGGTTCAATGTGGTGAACATTTCGGTGACAGCTTCTAAGGAGATTCCTATCACAGATCGTTACTCTTTGCCGATCTTCACACAACTTGTGTTGAACCCTAACACGGAGAAGGTTGCGGCTGTATTCGGAATTAGCTTTTGAATTTGATAGAATAAACAATCATAATATTTGAGAATATGAAAAAGATTGAGGCGATTATCAGAAAGACCAAGTTCGACGATGTGAAAGATGCGTTGAACGAGGCGGACATTGAGTGGTTCTCCTACTATGATGTTCGTGGTGTGGGAAAGTCCCGCCAGGGTCGTATTTATCGTGGTGTCGTGTATGACACAAGTATCATTGAACGTACGTTGATTTCTATCATTGTCCGCGATATGAATGTTGAAAAGACCGTGGAGGCGATTCGTAATGCTGCTTACACAGGCGAGGTCGGAGATGGAAGAATCTTTGTGATCAATGTGGAAGACGCTATTAGAATTAGAACCAATGACCGTGGAGATACCGCACTTTACAACGCGGAAACCGGTAAATGATGCAGTTCTCTTGAGTATTAATTGATTAGTTAGATTAAATAATATGGATTCGATTTTTAGACATATAACAAAAACAGCAGCATGGCTTGGATTCGCAGGTTGCCTTTTGATGGCGACGTCAGCCATGGCGCAAGATAGCGCGGCTGTGGCAGATAGCGCCGTGAAGTTGGCGGCTGCTGCCGAAGAGGTGATTGCACCCGTTGCGGATTCGATTTCAACTGCTGCTGTAGAGGCTTCGGAGGCATCTGAGGAGTCTCCCTTCAATGCGGTAGATACCATTTGGGTGTTGTTGGCAGCCATGTTGGTGTTCTTCATGCAGCCTGGTTTCGCCTTGGTGGAGGCTGGTTTGACTCGTGCGAAGAACACGGCTAACATCTTGATGAAAAACTTCTGCGATTTCGCTGCTGGTTCAGTGTTGTATTGGGTCTGTGGTTTTTCCATCATGTTCGGCGCTGGTTCTTTCTTGGGATGGGACGGCTTCGGTATCGCTGGTGTGGAAAACCCTTGTCCAAACTTGCCTAAAGAGTGCTATTTCATCTTCCAAACAGTATTCTGTGCCACTGCGGCGACAATCGTCTCTGGTGCGATGGCTGAACGTACTAAGTTCTCCATGTATCTTATTTACTCTGTGATTATCTCCGCATTCATCTATCCGATCCAAGCGCACTGGTCATGGGGTGGAGGATGGTTGAGCGATCTTGGCTTCCATGACTTCGCCGGTTCCGCAGTCGTTCACTCATGTGGTGGATTCCTAGCCTTGGCAGGCGCAATCGTGCTTGGTCCTCGTAGAGGCAAGTATGGCAAAGATGGAAAAGCTCGCGCTATCCCTGGCCACAGCTTGACATTGGCTGCATTGGGTGTATGGATCCTTTGGATGGGATGGTTCGGTTTCAACCCTGGATCAACTGTAGCCGCTACAGGTTCTGTGGACGCGGACGTTTTCGGTGGTGGTATCTTGGATAACATGTCCGCTATGGCGCATATCTTCGTGACTACCAATATCGCAGCCGCTGTAGGTGCGATCACAGCCTTGGTTTACACTTGGATCGCGTATGGCAAACCATCATTGTCAATGGTGTGCAACGGTATCTTGGCCGGATTGGTAGGTATCACAGCAGGTTGTGATGTTGTTTCAATCGGCGCGGCCGCTGTAATCGGTCTTATCGCATCCGTTGTTATGTGTTTCTTCGTAAACTTCTTGGATACCAAACTTAAGATTGATGATCCGGTTGGTGCGGTTTCTGTCCATGGTATGGCTGGCTTCACTGGTACAATCTTGACTGGTGTCTTCGCATACGAGGAGTGTGGCATTTCACTTGGAACTCAGTTGTTGGGTGAACTTGTCATCGCAGGTTGGTCGTTCGCGATTGGTTTGCTAGTATTCTTCGCAATCAAGAAAATCCACGGTTTGAGAGTCGATCCACGAATCGAGGAGGAGGGATTGGATGTATACGAGCACGGAGAGAGCGCATACAACTAATAAATAGAGCATCCGTAATTTTACATAGTAAGTTTTGTTCGGCGAGAGGCATTCGTGGTGAATGTTTCTCGCCATTTTTTTTGCCGCTTTTAAGGTGTGTGGCTCCTTTCAGACGATTTATGGGTGCCGCTAACATTTATTAACAACATTATCTTTCTGGATTTGTAGAAATTTATACATTTGTATTAGGATTGCGATCAATAGCAAGCCATTGGGTAATTAACTTAAAAAAGGATACGAAAAATGTCTAAAGTACTTATTATCGGAGTAGGCGGTGTCGGAACCGTAGTATGTCACAAGGTAGCGCAAAACGCGAATATCTTTACGGATATCGTGATCGCTAGCAGAACCAAGTCTAAATGCGATGCGGTGGCTGCCATTTTGAAGGAACGCTATGGCGTCTCTGTGACAACCGACAAAGTGGATGCTGATTACACCGACCAAATTGTGGCATTGTTCAAGAAACATCAGCCAGAGTTGGTGATCAACGTAGCCCTTCCTTACCAAGATCTTAACATCATGGACGCATGCTTGGAGTGCGGAGTTAACTACTTGGATACGGCGAACTATGAGCCTAAAGATGAGGCTCATTTCGAGTATAGTTGGCAATGGGCTTATAAAGATAAGTTCGAGAAGGCTGGTTTGACTGCCATCCTAGGTTGTGGATTTGATCCAGGTGTCTCAGGTGTCTATACCGCTTATGCGGCTAAACATCATTTCAAGGAGATGCAATATTTGGATATCGTGGACTGCAATGCGGGTAATCACCACAAGGCGTTCGCCACTAACTTTAATCCGGAAATCAACATCCGTGAGATCACCCAAAAGGGACGTTTCTATCAAGACGGAAAGTGGGTAGAGACTGGCGCGTTGGAGGTACACAAGGCGCTTACTTATCCAAATATCGGTCCTCGCGAGTCCTATTTGATGTACCACGAGGAGTTGGAGTCTTTGGTGAAGAACTTCCCGACGATCAAGCGTGCTCGTTTCTGGATGACTTTTGGACAAGAGTATCTTACACACTTGCGTGTGATTCAAAATATCGGTATGGCTCGAATCGATGAGGTGGAGTACAACGGTGTGAAGATTGTGCCGCTCCAATTCTTGAAGGCGGTGCTTCCTAACCCTCAAGATCTTGGAGAGAACTACGAGGGCGAGACTTCGATCGGCTGTCGTATCAAGGGTATAGGCAAGGATGGCAAGGAACTTACCTACTACGTCTACAACAACTGCAGCCACCAAGAGGCATTCAAAGAGACCGGCATGCAGGGTGTAAGTTACACCACTGGTGTTCCTGCCATGATCGGCGCGATGATGTTCTGCACCGGACAATGGAGACGCCCAGGCGTTTGGAACGTGGAGGATTTCGATCCAGATCCATTCATGGCGGAGTTGAATAAACATGGCCTGCCTTGGCACGAGGTGTTGAATGAAGATTTGGAGGTGGATTGATTCGTTCTTCCATTATCATATAGTAAGGGATGCGTTGGAGCGCATCCCTTCTCTTTTTGATGAGCTCTTTTTGATGAGCCGGAATTGACTTTTTTTTATTTTTGGAGAGCGTAGTGCTTCTTATATCTTAAAACTTTTGCTCTGTTCAAAAAAAATAAGCGTTTTTCTTTGTCGTTTGTTTGCGAATGCCTATTTTAGCATCGTTTTTCACAACGAATATTTTTTAATGTTTAACTAAATAATTTTACTGTATGAAAAAAGTAAGTTTACTTCTTTTATCTGCATCTCTTTGCGCAAGCGCATTTGCAGGAGATGTTTACCTTATCAAGGATGGTAAGTTGCAAGCCGGTGTTTCTTACGAGCAATGGGAAGATGCTGAGGGCATTCCTTGCGGTAAGTTGACTGAGGGTGAAGGTTTCGCTACTCTTAACCACGAGGGTCAATACTACGATGCAAGCTTGGTAATCGACCAATCAGTTTTGAACTTCAACTTGATGGGTAAGAACTTGGTTGTTGAGTATCAATTGCCAGCTGAGGCAATGATGTACGATGAGGTAAAGGGTGCAGCTAACCTCGAGGCTAAGACTGCTGCTGGTAAGGATAAGCCAACTTTGATCATTTCCGCATCTAAGGGTGCTGGTGAGGATGCAAAGTTCGAGCTTACTGACAAGAACAACATCTCTTTCGTTAATGTAGATGGTAAGTTCAACCCAGAGGCTGAGAAGGGATTCGTTAAGTATGAGGGTTGCGCATTCGCAAAGAGCAATGCAGCTGTAGCAACTGTATTCGTTTCATTCATCCGTGAGAACTCTTATGTTGAGGGTGGAACTCCAGCTATTAAGATCAAGAATCTTTACTACGCAGAGCCAGAGGTTAAGCCTTTCTACTCTTGCGCATTCGACGGTAAGGATACTTGGACAGAGACTATCAACGTCGCCGCTGCAGGTGAGGATGGAACAGAGCACTTCGCTGGCCTTGGATTCTTCCAAGATAAGAAGGGTCTTACCATCTCTGGTGACGATGAGTGGGAGTACACTGCAGACTTCAAGATGTTGTACCAAAATGGTGCAGACAACTGGACTGGTTCTGATGGTTCTGGATTCCTTGCATCTGAGTTGTACCACGGTTTGTTGGTAAAGAGCCCAGCTGATTTCCCTAAGGAGTTCTTGGGTCAAGATATCGTAGTTTCTATCGAGGATATCGCTTTGCCAGCTAAGATCGAGGACGGTAAGATCAACGTAAGCTGTCTTATCTGCGAGGATCCTAAGTCTGCATTGTTGGAAGGTGACGCTGCTAAAGAGTTCATCCCAATGTTCGTGAAGTTCGACAACGATGAGACTGAGTACCAATTGTACTCTAAGTCTATCATCAACGGTCAATACACTCAAGAGTCTGAGGACGTTGTAATTCCTGCAGGTGCAAAGAGCGTATCAGTTCGTTTCAAGGCTAACCCAACTTTCACTTACATCGTTGATAACTTGGTTCTTGCTGCTAACTATCCTACTTCTGTTGCTAAGGTTAACGGTGATAGCAAGTCATTGACTATCTATCCTAACCCAGTTGATGAGGCTATCTCTATCGAGGGTGTTGAGGTTGAGTCTGTAAAGATCGTTTCTTTGAACGGTGCTTCAGTTGCTGCTTCAGTAGTTGATGGAAAGGTTAACGTTTCCAACTTGGCTGCTGGCGAGTACGTAATCATCGTTAACAACGCTATCTCTGGTAAGTTTATCAAGAAATAATCTTTCATAGATAATTTCAATCTAAAAGCGGAGCAGTTTTGCTCCGCTTTTTTTGTATGTAAACTATTAAATTGCGCATATTTGCGCATAAATATTAGTCTGATGGGTTTCTATTTGAAATCTGTGTTTGTGACCTTATTCCCTGATTATTTAATTTCGTGTCGTAAAAATTGATATTTTTCTTATTCCTGGGTGTAGTTGATAATTTTTAGAGATTTGTGTTGCTGTTTGATTAAAAAGTAGTAATTTTGAACCCGAATTTTTATGCTTAGCAACAATGTCACTTTGGGTGTGATTTGTTTTGATGAGTATGTCGAGAGTGTGGAAAAATTGCACAATGTAGAACTAGGAACAAATATTAATAATTTTTATACATTAATCATGACAGCAAAAAAACGAATGTCAAGAGCAATCTTAATGATTGTAGCGTTCTCCCTTTGTTGGACGATGGAAACCTTCGCTAGGAAGGTGGAAGTCTCGACAGCGGCCGAGTTCGCGAATGCTGTTGGCGCCTCTGGCCAAGATGGTGATACCGTCTCGATTACGAGCGGATTCACTCTTTCCGGTGATGTCACAGTGTCAAAGAGAGTGACGATCTTGGGTAATGGTAATACCATCTCAAGGAGTACTACTAACAGACGTATTACATTTAGCGCGGATGCATCCGTTGAAAATTTAGTACTTAATGGTAGCGGTACCAATTCTGGTAGTAAATCCTTTATCCTTGTGGATGCTAATAAAAAGGTCTCCATGGATCAAAATACGATTGTTACGAACGCTTCTGGAACTTCGGTTATTGTCAATGGTACCTTGGTGGGCGGTGTGTTCACTGCCAATAAAGCTAGTAATACAAATATTGTAACTATCGCGACCAATGGTAACATTATTAATACATTGATGTATGCGAATGAGGTGACGGGCAGTAGATATACTGGTTATGGATATGTCGTTCTTTTAAATGGAGGTCGTTTGATCAATGCTACCATTGTCGATAATAAGTTGAGTGGTTCAAGAAACAACTCAACTTCATACTCTTATGCGGTTACTTCTTCCAGCACCAATAGTAGGGTGATTAATTCTATTGTCGCCTTGAATACCAATACGCAGGTTAATGGTGATTTGAATTTAGAAAGTGATAACAATCTCGCAGCTTCTCAAATCATCACCTCTTATGTGGGTACAACTGATCCTGGTTTCGTCTCAGTTGCGGATAACAACTATACTTTGGCACCAGGTTCAAAATGCACAGACAAGGGAACCAACTCTTACAACAGCGAATCAAAGGACTTGGCTGGTTTGGACCGTATCTCTGGTGGAACCATCGACCAAGGTGCTTATGAGTTCCAAAGTTGCGCGCACATCACTGCCTCTAAGAGCGAGAACTTGATCATTGGTGAGCGTGTTGTCTTGGAGGTGAAGAGTGTAAGTTCCGAGTACGCGTCTTTGGCTTATGAGTTCCAATGGCAGAGTAGCCGTGATGGATCCACTTGGAGCAACATCGGTCGTGATGCTAACGAGGCTCGTTACATTGTCGATCCTGTTACCGACGAGATCCCTTACTATAGAGTAAACCTTGTGAGAAAGGGTGGTAGCCGTGATGTGATCTGTACCGCATACGCCCCAGTGCTTCGTTTCGCTGATCCTTATGTGCGTTTTGTCGCTTCTGGTTACGACCGTGTCGTTACCCACTATGCATTTGAGGTGCCTTTTGGAAGTACGCTTAAGTTTGGTTTGGAGGCGATTAACCATGCGCAAATCATCGATTTCCAATTGTCGGAGAAGTTGCTTGAACGTACAAATTCTTGGAGTTATGACGCCAGTGAGGTGGAAAACTATATGTACAGTAAAGTGGTTGATGACGCTTATGAATATAAGTTGACCTATAAATATAGAATTGGAACCGAAACTACTACCAAGGATACCACTTTTATCGTTCGTCCACTTTACAAGTGTACGGGTAAGAATAATGAGGTGGTTTGGCATGATGATTTCGGTACGTTTGATAAGAGCGCGAACGACGGAAATGGAACATATCAGTATCATGCTGTAACAGGTGATACTGTGATTCTCAATTATAGAGACGGTGCTACTACTAGATATATAAGACGCACTGGTACCACGCAATATGTTTCAGGAAACCAAGTTTCTTATTCGGTGCCTGATTTTCGTAATGCTGTCGTAGCACATAATTTTATCAGTGCCAACAGTTTCTCTTTGAATGACGGATATTATGCAGTTGTGCCTACGACTCAAGATGCATGGCCGGGCCATACATCCTTCGGAAATTATTTTGACCACACCACAGGCGATGGTACGGGTGGTATGTTGGCTGTGAACTGTGCTACGAATTCTAAGGATACGCCTATTTACCAACGTGATTTTTCTGTTCAATGTGACTCTTCCTTGGTTATCTTCTCGGCATATATTTGTAATTTGAACACGACGGATAAGAATAATTCAAGTGTTTTGACAGATGCGAATGTCCGTTTGGATATTTTCCGCCTCGTGCCTGGTGGAGAGCCTGAATTTTTGCAGAGTGCCTACTCTGGTGATATGAAGAGCCGTATGCATGATTACGATGCTGTTGACGGAGTAGATACTTATTGGTCTAATCTTTCGGCTAAGTTCTTGGCAAACTCGGGAGAGACCTATCGTATTGTTTTGTTTAACAACCGAAATGGTGGTCAAGGAAATGATATGATGTTTGATGATATCACCATCACCGCTTGCTGTCCGGATATGGCGATCTCTGATAACCCTTCGTTTGTGAATGAAAACCAAAATGTGGAGATTTGTGGTTCTGATTCCTCTACCTATTCCATCTACGCGATCATGAGGGATGGTACGGTAGCGACCGACTACTTTGTCAATCCATACTACTATTTGTACCAATACCGTAAGAAGGGTGAGATGTTCTGGAAGAACTTGGTCGAGGGAGATAATCCTTATGTGACTGACAACAAGTACACCATCGACTTGACCACCTTCCCTTCTGGAAGTGAGTGCCGTGTCATCTTGGCGCGTAGCACCCAACGTATTGTGCAGATTTTGGAACACTACAATGCTACATTGAAATATCCTGATTGGAATGAGGAGCAACGCTACCCAGTCGTTAATTGCGAGGAGGGTATCTATGGTGTCGCTTACGGATATTCCATCAGCTACTATCCTGATTTGGCCTCTTTGGATGCCGATAAGATCAAAGTGGCTTGTCCTGACCAAACCTTTACCTTCGAGTATGATCCAGGTGAGGTTTGGAAGGAGAGAACTTGGTTGGATGCCACTAAGGAGAAGGTCGGCACCGGAACCTCATTCTCCGCCAAGAAGTCTTCTAATGAGATCGACACCTATTACTTCGTAGTAGCAGGTGAGGGTGGCGCTTGTCCTGACACGACGACTTTCGAGGCTCGTTTGAACCACTCATTGGCCTTCGAGGAGGTTGAGGACATCAACGCCAATGCGGCGGATAACTGCAAGGCGAGTGTCGAATTGAAGAGCTACAAGCCACAATACAGTTATTGTGCTCCTGATGAGGACAAGGTGCTTTACTCATACAATGTAAATGGTGGCGCTTGGGTCGACTATGCGGATGACGCGAAGGCCGAGCTTGCAGACCAAGATACAGTGACATGGCGCGCGATCCTCTTCGTGAAGGGTGATGCGGTAGCGCTTGATACCGTTACCTTGAAGCAACCAGCGCACATCTCTGATAAGAGTGCTCCAGTCATCGATTGCGCTACTTTGTCGCAAGCGGTTGAATTGCCTGCTGACAAGGAGATTTCCGGTGATGTTTCATTCTCTGTTTCCGCAGCGGATATCAAGAATGCGTCAACAGACAACTGTACGGAGTCGACTAATTTGATTGTCAACTGGAATAATTATTTTGGTTCTGATTTGTACTCTTTCGGAGACGGTGATGAGTCTGTCGATTTGAACGTTTATACAGATCCTAGGAGAGAAATCATCTGGGGTGTTGTCGATGAGGCTGGTAACAACAGCGCTCCTTGCATCGCCACTTATGAGGTGAAAAGGGATAAGTATGATGGAACTGACGGACCATACGCAGTGATCCGTGATACCACTATCTGTGCGGGTGACTTCCCATTCACATGGTATGGACATACTTTCGCGAAGAGTGGCGAGACTGCTAAGGTGGGATACGCGCTCTTGAAGGTATCTGCTGATGACTCTTATTTTAGAACACTCAAGACTACCGCTTGTGGCTTGTTCGAGTTCAACGGTGTGGAGTATGAAAATACGGGTGTTTATACTGTAACGATGGAGAACGATGGTGCTTGTGATAGCGTCATCACTTTGGATTTGACTATTTTGCCGGTATTTGAATCATTGGAGAAGGTAGCTGCGTGCGACTCTTTCGTATGGAATGGAAATACCTATAAGACTACTGGTGTCTACACTGCAAATCTTGCAGCGAAGAATGGTTGCGACTCAATCGCTCAATTGGATTTGACGATTGGCTATTCATTCTATGACACCGTTACGGTGGCTGTCGCTAACCAGTACACTTGGAGCGAGACCAATGAGACCTATACAAGATCTGGTCGTTACGAACATAAGATGACTACTTCGGATGCAAGCATGTGCGATAGCATTTATGTCTTGGATTTGACCATTTACGAGCCAACTCGTGGTGACACTACGATCTATATCTGTCAAAAGGAGTTGCCTTTCAAGTACACTGCGAAATTCCCTGGCGTTTTGGATGCCGAGGAGAAGTCTCTTGTTAAGGATACTGTAATCACTTATGCTCGTGAGAATATGGGAGACTCTATCATCACATTCAATGTAAATGTGTTGAAAGAGACTTCCGCTGATTTCACTACCTCACTTTGTAGAGCTGAGTTCCCTTACACATTCGATGCAGCTAGAAACTTGGTGGTATATGAGCCACAAAGCGACACAGCGTTTGTTATCGAGAACCGTGCGGGTTGTGATAGCACAATCAATTTGCATATCGATATCTTGGAGGCTTCTCCAATCACATTCGTGAAGGAGACCTCTTGTGATTCTTATTTCTACAGAGGAGAGAAGTTCACAAAGGATACCGCTTTCGTTGTTACATTGCAAAATGTTGCGGGATGCGACTCTGTTGTGGATGTTCAATTGACCATCAACCACACCTTGTTTACTATCGAGAATTTGGGCGAGGTTTGCGACTCTGTCGAGTGGCATGGTAATTGGTACTATGAGACTAATAACATCGCTACCTACACGGCTTCTTCAAATGTGACAGGTTGTGACTCAATCGTTACTCTGAATGTTGTGGTGAACCACTCCGTTAAGAATACCGACAGATTGCACCTTTGTACGAGTCAATTCGATGCCGAAGGCAAGTTTGCCGCTCCACAATGGGGCAAGGTGTTTGAGTTGCCTGCGACTATCCCTGCTGTGTTTACAGATACCTTCAAGACCACTACGGTGAAGGGCTGTGACTCAATCGTGGCTTTGTCCATCGTGGTTGATAATAGTATCGATATTCACGATACGGTGTTTGCGAAGGACTCATACACTTGGCCAGTGACTGGTTTGGAATATACAGCATCTGGCGTTTATAATGTTGATCCTACGACTAACGCGCTTGGATGTGATAGCTCCGCAAGCCTTGTTTTGCGCATCATCCCAACCAAAACTGCGGAGAAGTATGACACCGCTTGCGTGAAGTACGCATACCGTTATGGTACAGAGGAGAGAACGACAGAAGAGGATGCTAATTGGAATTTCAGATACGATTATGACACCACCTTTACCTTCGATAATGGTAAGAAGGTCACGGTGAAGGGTGACTCTATGTTGACTCTACACGTGAAGGTAAATAAACCAAAGTTGGTTGTCATTCCTACTCCATTTGTGGTTTGTAACGATACCGTATGGAACGGCATCTCTATCACAAAACCTGGACAATACGAATACATAACCCAATCTACGGTAACAGGATGTGACTCTACTACAAAAGCGATCTTCCGTGTTAGATACACAAATGTTATCGATACGACAGTTGTTGTCTGCGATGAGTTTACTTGGAACAAGAATGGTGTGAAGTACACTGCTTCAGCTATCGATGCGGTACATGTCCCTTACAGCGACGGCAAGTGTGATTCTATTATCTACAACTTGAATTTGACAGTCAACAAATCCTCAGAGGGAGATGTGAATGTCTCTCTTCCTCAATCGGAATTGGCTAATTATAGTGTAGAGGGCCATAAGGGATTTGTCCCAGAGGCTGTCAAGAAGGAGGATGGCTCAGTGGTTGCGCTTACCCTTACTCCTGAAGAGAGTGCCAAGAACAGTTTCTTGTCAAGAATTAAGAATAGCGCATTTTGTGATTCAACAGTTAATGTTCATATCACTTTGTTGCAATCTTCTGACACAACTAAGTTGAACGATAATATCTGTCGTGCGGATCTTCCTTACGCTTTGACCGTTGATGGTGTAAACTATCATGTATATGGTGACACGACGGTGATGACAAAGAATAAGATCGGCGGCGATAGCATCGTGACACTTGCGTTGACTATCAACGAGGCTAGCACTTATACCGAGAAAGTTGATATTTGTGGTTTGAGTTACGAATGGAATGGTAAGACTTATACCGAGAGTACAACTGATGTTTACCACACGTTAAACGCTGCGGGTTGCGACTCGACTGTCAATTTGTATTTGACGCTTCGTAAGCCTACCTATTTAGTAGAGGATCATTCAGTATGTGACTCTATGTTGTGGAACGGTGTATGGTACAAAGAGTCCCACATCGCTACCGCTGAGTTGATCGAGAAGACCTTCAAGGTGGCTATAGGCGATGAGACAGGTGAGACGCTTCCTTACTATGTGGAGCCAAAACCTAACCAAGCAGGTTGTGATTCTGTTGTGATCCTCAACTTGACTGTTACGAAGACCGTCTATGGTGACTTAAAATACGAGACCTCATGCGACGCCTTCCAATGGTTGTCAAATGATGATCATTTAGACGGTAAATACACTGAGTCTGGTAGGTATGAGGCTAGAACCACTTCACATCTCTCAAACTGTGACTCTGTCGCATACCTTGATTTGACTATCTTGAAGTCAACATATCTTGATACTGTCTTGAAGGTATGTGAGAACAAACCTATGGTATTCGATGGAAAGAGCATCGAGGGTGACACTACATTCGTGATCGCTAATGCCGCAGGATGCGACTCTATCATTAATGTAACTGTTCAAACCTTCCCAGTTTACGATACTACTGTCTCTATCGTCACTTGCGATACAGTGGTTGAGTGGTTGGGCGAGATTTACACGGCTACTGGTTCTTATACCAAGACACTTAAGACGAAGGCTTGCGATTGCGACTCTGTCGTTACTTTGAATCTTACAATCAATCCTTCTCCAGTTGTTAATCTCACAGAGACAGCTTGCGGACGTTATGAATTGAATGGTAAGTACTATACAGAATCCGGTATTGTAAAAGATACCTTCACTTCTGTTCACGGTTGTGACTCTATCGTCATCGTCGATCTTACAGTGACCAAGATGGAGCTTGTCGCTCCTGATACTGTGAAGGTATTGGCTGGTGAGGATTGTAAGTCTGAGGTTAATTTGGATCAAATGAAGCCTACTCTTAACTTCTGTGATCCAACTGCTGCGGCAGACTACTCTTACAGTATGGATTCTCTCGTTTGGTCTGTAGTCACTCCAAACGGAACTGCTACTGTTGAGAATGGCGACACCATTTACTGGCGTGTTGATCTTTCCGATCAAGTTGGTAAGTTGGATAGCGTTGTCATGAAGCAGATTGTTTCTGTGGTCGATTCTACGGAGCCTCAATTCTTGGAGGATTGCTCCGCTTGGGTAAGCGTTTATAAGGTGACCGATACCATTACTGGTAATGTCTCCTTCACGCTTGGCACTGAGGCTATCCTTAGCAAGGTGAAAGATAACTGTAGCGACAATGCATCCCTTGATGTTCAATGGGATATCAATGGCGCGGGATACGTCTCAGTAAAGAAGGATTCAACCTTTACTTTGAACGCTTACAAGGGTGACTCAGTCTCAATCTCTTGGAAGGTTGTTGACGCATCAGGAAATGAGAGCGCTATTTGTGAGAAGGTTTATGAGATCGATCGTGATACTACTGGCGAGGATGGTGAGAAGTACTCAATCATCCGTGATACAGTGGTTTGCTCTAACGAGATGCCATTCTCTTGGCACGGCGCTACATTTAACAACGACGGTGACACCGCTCATGTCGGAACTACTTTGTTGAATGTTCACGTGGATAAGTCATTCTTTGTGACTGATACGGTTGTAGCTTGCGATAGTTATGTATGGCGTGATGGTGTAACTTACACCGCTAGCAACAATACAGCTATCTTCAATGCCGCTAACGCTGGTTCTTGTGATTCAGTTTATACTTTGAACTTGACCATCTTGAACTCAACTAAGTTGGATACAGTGATGACAGTTTGCGAAAGCCAATTGCCTATCGCTTTGGGTGGTTCAACCATCTCTTCTGACTCAACCTTCACATTGGTTAATGCGGCAGGTTGTGATTCTGTGGTGACAGTTAAGTTGAATGTAGTTCCTACTTTGAGAGACACTGCAACTGAGGTTGCTTGTGGATCTTATGTATGGAACAACCAAACATTGAGTGTAAGCGGTACATATTCCGATACGTTGACTTCTGCCGCTGGATGTGATTCCATCGCGACATTGAATTTGACCATCGCTCTTCCTGCATACGATACCATCGTTGCGAAGAATGTATGCCACGCATACGAAATGAATGGTGTTGTTTACAACCAAACTGGTATCTACAACGATACGCTTCAAACACTCTTCGGTTGTGACTCAATCGTCACATTGGATTTGACCCTTGCTCCTGTGGTTTACGATACAGTGGCAATGCGCATCTACTGCGGTTCTCTTGTTTGGAACGGAAAAGAGTATTCAGAGACAGGTCTTTATAATGATACCTTGGTTTCCGCAACTTATGGTTGCGACTCTATCGTGACACTCAACCTAGTTAACGAGCCTCGCGTATTCAACATTGAGTTGACTACTTGCCAAGGATTAGCTGCGGTTTACAAGGGTGTTCAATTCACTCAAGACACTACGTTCGTAGTTCCTGATGAGAATGATGGTTGTGACGTCGTTTACAATGTGACACTTCACGTAACACCTGCATTCGCTGGTGATACGGTTAAGGTGGTCGCTTGTGAGTCTTACGATTGGAACGGAATTACCTTCACAGAGAGTGGCCTTTACAGTGATACTGTAACAAGCATTACAGGATGTGATTCAGTGGCATTCCTTCAATTGACTATCTCTCTTCCAGATACGATTGTTATCAACGATACGATCTTGGCGGGTAGCTCTTACAGCAGATATGGTTACTCCATTGAAAACGCCGCTTATGGAGTTTACAACTACGATACGACAATCGTTGCCGCATCTGGTTGTGATACTTTGATCCAATTCACTGTCACTGCGATGGGCCGTGCAATTGTTATCGATAGCGTGTTAGTTTCAGGTGGTGAGCCTGGTTACGGTGACGATAACAATGGAAACGGAGGCAATGGAAATGGTGGAAACGGAAACGGCGGAAACGGAGACAATGGAAATGGAGACAATGGAAATGGTGGTAATGGAAACGGTGGAAACGGAAACGGTTCTTCTGATCCTAAGGTGATTGTAAATGGTGGCCTTTGGTTCTGTTCAGGTGACTACGCAAATGTTAAACTTTATGCGTCTGGCGCTCCATCCCAAGTCTCTTTGACTTACGATTCGTTGACTACTGCTGCTGGATTCGTTCCAGTGAACAGCACATTGGAGTCTGACGGTTCTGTTCAGTTCTTCATTCCTGAGAATACTAAACCTGGAAGTTATGTCGCTTATCTCCAACTCTTCGGTGAGGGAATGTCTAGCGATGTTGTGAAGGTGAAGTTCAATGTAAGTTTGAACGGAAACATCATCAAGCGTAAGTGGAATGATGTGGTTGTCTGCAACAATTCTGACAGTATGTTTGTTGCTTACCAATGGTACAAGAACAACGAGAAGATTGATGGAGCAACTGGTCAATACTACAACGATTTGACTGGTGTTGAGGGAACTTACTCTTTGGATGTTGTGACGATCAAGGGTGATACTCTCCACGTCTGCGGTAAGGACTTCGAGATGTTGATGCCTGAGTTCTCAATCACTGCTTATCCAGTTCCTGCTATCGCTAATGAGGAACTCACTATCCAAGTGATTGGTCTTTCTAAGGATCAGTTGAGCCGTGCTAAGTTGGTTGTTTATTCAATCGACGGTACAGTGATGTACAGAGACTTCGACGGTTTGTATGAGAAGAATGTTCTCACCTTGCCAATCGGAGATTATGTAGCGGTTGTGACTGTTGATAATGGTCTTAGCGCAAACTGCAAGATCTTGGTTAGACCTTAATCGTTAGTTGTAGTATAAACGTAAGAAAATAAAAACATAAAGATATGAAAAGAATTAGTTTGATTCTGTTGGGACTCTCTTTGAGTGGTTTCCTATTCGGACAGAGTGAGCTTCTTACATTGAGTGTGGGCGGAGGCCTACACTCATTGAAGCACGACCCAAAGTTCCCTGACAAGAATGAGTTGGGAGAATGTTTTGGCAAGGGTAAGCTATCTGCTGGAGGAACATTCAGTGTCCGTTATCAACACTTTTTCAAGGATAAGCATTGGGGATTGGGAACAGGTGCTGACGTTTCGTATTACACGGCTACATCATGCTTGGATGGTATTGATAAAAACACCATTTTCGACCAATTCAACAGTGAGAACTATGAGAATAGTTTTGAGTTCATTGGTTGGGAGGAGCGTCAACGTTCTTTGACTTTGGAGATTCCGTTGGGTGTCTATTTCCGTACTGATTTCACAGAGAAGTTAGGCTTTGTGGTCGGTCTCGGACCAAAGTTCATCATGCCGTTGCGTTCTCGCTTCGAGATCAAGGAGGGTACTTATGAAATCACTGGTTACTATCCAGGTGATAATGTTACCTTTGAACATCTTGAGCACCATGGATTCTATGACAATAGTCCACGTTTCAAGGATGGTATCTCCACTAGACCAGTATTTGCCGCTTATGTGGAAGCTGGATTGAATATCAAGTTCACGGAGAAGGTTTATGGTTATGTAGGAGCTTATTTCAACTATGGTATCACCGATATGGCTAAGACTCATGAGGTGATCGCCAATGTGATTAAGGATGATTTCAGGGGTGGATACCAAGGTCTTTTGAACTCTACCGCTGTCGACCAAGCCAATTATATGGCTGCCGGTTTGAAGATAGGTGTGACATTGCCATTCGGTAAGAGAGTTGAGGAGCCTATTGATTCCACTTTGTTAGAGGAACCTATGCCGTTGACTGCTTTGGTTGAGCCTGCTGACACATCCGCTATTTTGGATAGCACGGTTGCTGCAAGCATCGAGATCGATCCAGACGACTACAGACGTGCTTTGAGTGCGTTGGGTGATATCAACAATACCGTTCACTTCAAGCTTGGATCCGCTAAGTTGATCAAGTCTAAGACTTTGCAATCTGGTATCAACCAAGTGGCTGAGTTTATGCAGAAGTATCCAACCGTTAAGTTGGAGGTTGACGGACACACTTGTATCTTGGGATCTGAACAAACTAACAACAAATTGGGTATCGCTCGTGCGAACAGTTTGATTGATCCGTTGATCAAGGCAGGTGCTCCTAAGGATAACATCGTCACCACATCTAAGTCATACCATGAGCCAGTCGCTTCTAACGTTGCGGAAACTGGTCGTGAGTTGAACAGACGTGCGGTGGTTAAGTTTATCATCAGCGATAAAATTGGCAAGTAATTAAACTTGATTTTATAGCGAATGGGTTTGCTCTATTGGGGCAAACCCATTTCTTTTTGTTACTGTATCTCCCGTTTCTTCATGTGGCAAGTAAAAATTCTGATTAAAACAATAATTTAATGTTTCACTTTGTGAAATTTTAAAAGTAAATTTGCATTAACTAAATGTTATACTAAATGAATAAGATAGTCGCTAAGGAACACTTTTCTGAGAATGTCGTGAAGTTGGTGGTGGAAGCCCCATTGATCGCGAAGTCTCGTAAGGCAGGACATTTTGTGATTGTCCGTGTCGGAGAAAAGGGTGAACGTATTCCGTTGACAATCGCGGATGCGGATGTAGAAAAGGGAACCATTACGCTTGTGGCGCAAAAAATTGGTGTCTCTACCCATAAACTGTGTGCTTTGAATGTTGGTGATGAGATTACCGATGTTGTCGGCCCATTGGGTAAGGCTACCCATATTGAGAATTTCGGTACAGTTGTCTGTGCAGGTGGTGGCGTTGGAGTCGCTCCGCTTCTTCCTATCGTTAAGGCGTTGAAGGCAGCTGGCAACCGTGTCGTTACCGTTTTGGCCGCTCGTAACAAGGATTTGATTATCTTGGAGGATGAGATGAGACAATTCTCTGATGAGGTGATTATTATGACGGATGACGGTTCCGCTGGAAAGAAAGGACTTGTTACCCAAGGTGTGGAAGAGGTCATCAACCGTGAGAAGGTGAATCTTTGTGTTACCATCGGTCCTGCTATCATGATGAAGTTCGTCTCTCTACTCACAAAAAAATATGAATTGCCAACTGTTGCTTCGCTCAACACCATTATGGTGGATGGAACTGGTATGTGTGGCGCTTGTCGTTTGACTGTTGGAGGTAAAACCAAGTTCGTCTGTGTAGATGGACCTGAGTTTGATGCTCACCAAGTCGATTTTGATGAGATGTTGATGCGTATGGGAGCCTATAAGGAGTTGGAGCAAGCTGATTTCGCTAATAAAATTTTAAAGAAGTAGTAGATTATGGCAGAAGATAGAAACGAGGCTTGGCGTGAAGAATTGCGCAAGGCGACAAAAAATAGCGAGAGATTACAGATTCCTCGTATACACATGAATGAGTTGAACGCGCATTTCCGCGCGAGAACTCGTGATGAGGTAAACCAAGGTCTTACTTTGGAACAGGCATCTCAAGAGTCTAGAAGATGCTTGGACTGCCCTAATCCTTCTTGTATGACCGGTTGTCCAGTCTCTATCAATATTCCAGGATTTATCAAGAACATTGAGAGAGGTGAAGTTTTGGAGGCGGCTAAGGTTTTGAAACAAACCAGTGCTTTGCCTGCTGTTTGTGGACGCGTTTGTCCGCAAGAGAAACAGTGCGAGTCTCAATGCATTTATAAGGTTAAATTCCAAAAGGAGCCAGTTGCCATTGGTTATTTGGAGCGTTTCGCTGCCGATTATGAGCGAGAAAGCGGCCATGTCTCTGTTCCGGAAATTGCGGCTAAGAATGGCAAGAAGGTTGCTGTCGTAGGATCAGGACCTGCTGGATTATCTTTCGCTGGCGATATGGCTAAGAAGGGTTACTCCGTGACCGTTTTCGAGGCATTGCACGAAATCGGTGGTGTGTTGAAGTATGGTATCCCAGAGTTCCGTTTGCCTAATAACATTGTTGATGTTGAGATAGAGGGCTTGCGTGGCATGGGCGTTGAGTTTGTGAAGGATTGTATCGTCGGCAAGACGATCTCTATGGAGGATTTGAAGGCGGAGGGCTTCCAGGGAGTATTCGTGGCAAGTGGAGCTGGTCTTCCTCGTTTTATGAACATCCCAGGTGAGAACTTAATCGGTGTGATGTCTTCCAATGAGTATTTGACTCGTGTGAATTTGATGGATGCCTCTAACGAGGAGAGCGATACACCAGTTTTGAACGGTATGAATGTGGCTGTTGTGGGTGGTGGTAACACCGCTATGGACTCTGTTCGTACCGCGCTCCGTATGGGTGCTAACCGTGCCATGATTGTTTACCGTCGTTCCGAGGAGGAGATGCCTGCTCGTTTGGAGGAGGTGAAACATGCCAAAGAGGAGGGCGTTGAGTTCATGACGCTTCATAACCCAATCGAGTATGTCGGTGATGAGAAGGGTAGAGTGAAAAGCATGCGTCTTCAAGTGATGGAGTTGGGTGAGCCTGATGCGTCTGGCCGTCGTAGCCCAGTCCCTGTTGAAGGAAAAATTATTGATGTCGATGTGGATGTTGTCATCGTAAGCATCGGTGTCTCTCCAAATCCAATCGTTCCTAATAGCGTTGAGGGCTTGGATGTGAGTCCAAAGGGAACCATTGTGGTGAACGAGAGCATGCAATCGTCTATTCCTACCATCTTTGCGGGCGGTGACATTGTTCGAGGTGGTGCTACTGTTATTTTGGCGATGGGCGACGGACGTGCAGCCGCTAAATCTATGGATGAGTATTTGAGTAAGTGATAAATACTTCCCTATACGAGAAAAAGAGAGTCGAAAGGCTCTCTTTTTTTTGCGTATATCATAAATGTTCATGAAAAAAAGTCCGCCATTTAACCATGACGGACTTGCGTTGTGTTATGTGGTATTGACCATTCAATTCTAGTATGGCACATTCATTTCTCCACTTCCTGCCAATGGTGGCATGCCGCCGAATAATTCTTCGTTGTCGGCGAAGGATGCCGCTGGCGTGCTGCCGCCAGTGCCGTTCATTTTGGATTCGAAGGTGTCGCGAGGCGCGACAGTTTCGCCCATGTAGCCGTCATCCAAATTTTGGAATCTAGCCAACTCGTTGCGGAATCGTAATCTAACATCTCCTGTCGCACCGTTACGGTGCTTGGCGATGATGATCTCGGCAATTCCTTTGAGAGAATCGCCAGAGACAGGGTCTACATCGATTTTGTAATATTCAGGACGGTGGATGAAGAGTACCATATCCGCGTCTTGCTCAATGGCTCCAGACTCACGCAAGTCGGATAGTTGCGGACGCTTGTCTCCTGCATCTTTCTTTTCCACGGAACGGTTCAACTGGGATAGCGCGATGATAGGAATGTCCAACTCCTTGGCCAATTGTTTTAAGGAACGGGAGATCATACTCACCTCCTGCTCACGGCTTCCGAATTTCATGCCGCTCGCGTTCATCAACTGCAAGTAGTCGATGATGATGCACTTCACATTGTGTTCCTTCACCAATCGTCGTGCTTTGGTGTTCAATTCCATGACGGAAAGTCCTGCGGAATCGTCGAGGTAGATAGGCATCTCCTCCAGTTTTCGGGAGCGTTGCATCAGGTTATTCCAATCTTCCGAACTCAATTTTCCGTTCTTGATTTTCTCTCCGGCGATTTCGCATACGTTCACGAGCAGACGGTTGACCAACTGCACGTTCGCCATTTCTAGGGAGAATACAGCGATCGCGTTTCCCGCTTCCGCCATGTTTCTAGCCATAGACAAGACAAAGGCGGTCTTACCCATGGCCGGACGAGCGGCGATGATGACCAAGTCGGAACGTTGCCATCCGGAGGTCATCTTGTCCAACTCAGTGAATCCGCTTGGGATACCACTCATACCGTCGGAACGTTTGGATGCGTCCTCGATACGTTTGATGGCCTCTTTGATGACGGGTTGGATCTCCGAGAAGTCGCGCTTGGCGCTGCTGGTGGCGATTTCGAAAAGCATACCCTCCGCCCGCTGAACCAAGGCGTCGATATCGGTGTTGGCGTCATAGGCATCCTTGCAGATGTCTGTGGCGAAGGAGATCATCTGTCTCGCCAATGATTTCTGCGCCAAGATACGGGCGTGGTATTCCAAGTGTACGGCGGAATTGACTTTGGAGGTCAGATGAGCGATGTAATATTCACCTCCCACTTCCTGTAGCTTTTTCTCCTTTTTGAGTTGTTCGCAAACCGTGAGCATGTCGACGGGTAGTTGGAGTTGAGCTAATGTATTGATCGCATTGAAAATGGTACGGTTGGCCTCTTTGTAGAAGCAGTGGTCTTTGAGCACGTCGCAAACCACGCTGAAAGCGTCCTTCTCAATCATCAGGGATCCCAGTACCGCCTCTTCAAGCTCTAGCGCCTGGGGTGGTATCTTACCTATTTCGCTCAATGTGTTGGATGTCTCCTCTTTCGAACGATATCTACGTTTGTTCTCTGTGTTTTCTGCCATACGATTAATTCTTGTTTTGCAAAGTTAGGTATTTTGCTTGCCTTCCGCATGTTTTTGGAACCGTGAAGAATGAACAAAATTTCAACAATGTGTTGCACCGCCCGTCAGGGTAGAATAGAATGATGATTGAGTGTTGGTGTTATTGATTTTTTACGTACTTTTACGAAGTATTTATGTGACGATATATTCATGGCTAAGAAAATAATTATCATAGGCGGCGGTGTGGCTGGTCTATCGGCGGGTATATATGCCCGTATGAACGGATTCGACACGCTGATTCTCGAGAAACATTCCATTGCTGGCGGTGTCTGCACGGCGTGGTACCGTAAAGGGTATCGGTTCGATTATAGCATTCAGTGGTTAGTTGGCACGCGTGAAGGTGCATTTCATCAAACTTTCAAGGATACCAATGTCATTAACGATGATGTGAAGATTCTGAATGCGGACTACCATACCCGTGTGGTGCTCCCTGATGGAGATGATATGGTGGTCTATACCGATATTGATAAATGGTGTGACTATTTGATTAGCCGTGCGCCTGAGGATGAGCGTAGTATCAAGAAGTTGCGCAGACATATGCGTTGGAGCACTCAGTTGACGCCTTTTGATGCCGCCCCGCCTCTCCGTACCGTGTGGATGTATTTGGGCTTGTTGCCTCGTGTCTATAAACTGTTGTGGGCCGTCTTCCGTTTTGGTGGAAAAACTTACAAGGAATACATTGATGGATTGGGCTTCAAGAACGAGTGGCTACGTAATGCCTTGATGCGTAATTATGCGGATGAGAAGTTCTCCGCCTTGGCCTTCCTTTTCATATTGAGTTGGTACACACGCAAGAATGCGGGCTATCCGATTGGCGGTTCTTTGGGTGTTGCGGAACGTATGCATCAGCGTTACAAGGAACTGGGTGGTGAGGTGCGTTTCAAGAGCAATGTTTCTGATATCATTGTGGAGAACAACAAGGCGGTGGGTGTGCGATTGGATGACGGAACGGAGATCCGTGCCGATTATGTGATCAGTGCCGCGGATGGTTATACGACGATATTCGAATTCTTGAAGGGCAAGTATTTGTCGGAGGAGGTGAAGCATGCCTATGAGCATTGGGAACCCTATCCAGCTATTGTCCAGATATCGCTTGGCGTCAATGCCAAGTTGGAGACGCAGTATCCTGTGCAGGTTGTCTTGGGAGAACGTAAAATCAGTGATCGTGTGTTGATTAAGCACAACTATCGTATTCTTAACTATAGTTTTGACCATACGATGGCCCCTGAAGGCAAAACTTGCATCGTAATTCGCTTCGAAAGCCCTTACGATTTGTGGAAAGGGATGGATAAGGAGACCTATGATGCGGAGAAGGAGAACATTAAACGCTATGCGTTGCAGTTGTTGGAGGAGAATTATCCGGGACATTCTGACGATGTGGAGGTGTGTGATGTTGCCACCCCGCTTACAACGGTGCGTTACACAGGCGCTTGGCGAGGATCCTATGAAGGATTCAAGGTCTCCAACCGTAATATTACGGCGCAATTGAACCAAACACTTCCTGGACTGGATGGTTTTTATATGGTCGGACATTGGCTCTTCCCGGGCGGTGGTGTGCCGCCATCTGTTCATTCGGGTAAATGGGCGATGCAGTTGATTTGCAAGAAAGAGGGAAGAAAGGTGAAGTTCAATCAATAGAAGGAGTGCTCGACTCCTGTCGGGCATTTTGTTGTTTTGTCTGAAATGAACTATCTTTGTCCTATACACGATTTGAGCGACTTATGAGTGACCGAAGAATGATGTTGGAACAGGATATCCCGGTCGAAAATAATTTCGACCTGTTGCGCCTTATCTTGGCGTTGTCGGTTTTCTGTACCCATTACGATCGTATTTTTGGAGAGAGGATGATCAATTTCCCTATCACTATCTCCACTTCGGTCTCTGCATTTTTCGTGATCAGCGGTTTCCTGATCTATAGAAGTTGTTTGCGCAGTTCTTCCTTGAAAAGTTATTGGGTAAAGCGTGCCAAGCGAATATTGCCTGCCTATTTATTGGTGGTTTTGCTTGTGCCTGTGCTTTTCTTCGCCTATTCTGGCTTGCCAATGTCGGATTACTTCCTCTCTTGGGATATGTTGAAGTACTATGCGGCCAATTTAACTACGCTGAATTTTCTGCATCCAGGGCTTCCTGGTGTGATGGAGGGTAAATCGGTAAATCCATCCTTGTGGACCATCAAAATTGAGTTGTTCCTCTATTTTATAACGCCTATCTTAATTTGGACGAATGTTCAGAAGCGTCGTTGGGTGCTTTGGATAACGCTTGCGATTGTCTCCTTTTCCTCTGTGATGCTACGCAGACACGCTGATATTTCTGGTGTGGCGGTTTATGATCTGGTGGGTAAGTGGACTTCTTTGGTGGTTTGTTTTTTGATGGGTGTTGCCCTTTACCTGTATCGTGGTTGGTTGGACCGGTACAAGTGGTTCTTGCTGCTTCCTTCTGTCGCGCTTTTCTTGTTTGACGGCTACTGGGTGGATCTCTTCCGTCCCTTCGCGTTGGGCGTTCTTCTTTATGTCGTGGCTTTTTCGGTGCCTTGTTTCAAACCAATAAAACGGTTGGGTGACCTTTCCTATGGCATCTATCTCTATCATGGGCCGATAGTCTATTTGACGATATGTATGGGATGGACTCAGTCTTGGCCGAATTTCTTTGTGACATTATTGGCTGTTTTGTCGGTGGCGTTCCTCTCTTGGCATTTGGTGGAGAAGCGAGTGCTCGGTCGTTAATCTTTTTGGAAATATTAGCGCTTGGTTGTGGAACTTTGGGAGGAATTTTCATGCCTTGAATTTCCTTTTTCGGATAATTTGTGATGATGTTTTGCCTGTCCAAGATGAACTTTTGGGAGAATTTTAGGGTGGCATGAGGGCCTATGTAGTTTCCCAAAACGGAAAACTTTTTAAATTGTTGAAAACTTTATTTCGTTGATACATAAATATATAGGTATTAAAAACGGGCAACTTTGGGTGGTTGTTGATAACTATTTGTTGCACTTTTTTGTGATTCTATTAAAGAGCATTAATATTGCAATACCATTCACGACTGTGATAGGTCAGAGATGGAGATGTGAAATGAAGTGATTAACCCAATAATCAAAGAAACAAATTTAATGGGGACAAAAGTTTATTCATTCGAGGAGGCGTATCAATCTTCGTTGCTCTATTTTGAGGGCGATGAATTGGCTGCCCGCGTATGGGTGAATAAATATGCCTTAAAGGATTCTTATGGAAACATCTACGAGCAAAACCCTGATGAGATGCATTGGCGTTTGGCCAACGAAATCGCTAGGGTAGAAGCGAAGTATCCTAATCCGTTGAAAGCCCAGGATTTGTATGATTTGTTTAGCCACTTTAAGTATATTGTACCGCAAGGTAGTCCGATGTCCGGTATCGGAAATCCATATCAAATCGCCTCTTTGTCCAATTGCTTTGTGATTGGCGCGGAAGGTGCTGCCGACTCTTACGGAGCCATTATGAAGATGGACGAAGAGCAGGTGCAACTGATGAAGCGTCGTGGCGGTGTGGGGCACGATTTGTCCCATTTGCGTCCCAAAGGTTTCCCTGTCCGCAATTCCGCGCTGACCTCTACTGGTTTGGTTCCTTTTATGGAGCGTTACTCCAACTCCACTCGTGAAGTGGCGCAAGATGGCAGACGTGGCGCCTTGATGTTGAGTGTCTCTATCAAACATCCGGAAGCTGAGTCTTTCATTGATGCGAAGATGACGGAGGGGAAGGTGACGGGAGCCAACGTTTCGGTGAAAGTTGACGACGCGTTTATGCGTGCGGTGGTCGAGGACGGTCTCTATACACAGCAATATCCGGTTGATTCAACCAACCCGATAGAGAAAAGGGAGATTTCCGCAAGGAGTCTTTGGCAGAAAATTGTCCACAATGCGTGGAAATCCGCTGAGCCGGGAATTCTCTTTTGGGATACGATCTTGCGCGAGTCTGTGCCAGATTGTTATGCCAGCGAGGGCTTCAAGACGGTCTCTACGAATCCATGTGGAGAGATTCCTCTCTGCCCTTATGATAGTTGCCGCCTATTGGCCATTAATCTCTACTCCTATGTGCAGCATCCGTTTGAGGAGGGCGCTCAGTTTGATTTCGATCTTTTGATGAAGCACGCACGGTTGGCGCAACGCATCATGGATGATATCATTGACTTGGAGCTGGAGATGATTGATAAGATCATTGATAAAGTGAACAAGGATCCTGAAAACGATGAGGTGAAGCGAACGGAATTGGATCTTTGGATAAAGATAAAAAATAAAACAGCGAAAGGAAGACGTACAGGTGTTGGAACCACGGCTGAGGGTGATATGCTAGCAGCGATGGGACTTACGTATGGTACTCCGGAGGCTGTTTACTTCTCGGAACAAGTTCACAAAACGATCGCGGTTGAGGCTTATCGCTCTTCCGTTGTGATGGCGAAGGAACGTGGCGCGTTTGAAATCTATGATGCGAAGAAGGAGGCACAAAATCCTTTCATTCTTCGGTTGAAAGATGCGGATAGCGCTTTGTATGACGAGATGGTGGCGTGTGGCCGCCGCAATATTGCATGTTTGACCATCGCACCTACGGGTACAACGAGTTTGATGACTCGTACCACATCGGGCATAGAACCTGTGTTCATGCCGGTTTACAAACGTAGAAGAAAGGTGAATCCGAGTGATGCGGAGGCACATGTGGATTATGTGGATGAGATGGGCGACTCTTTTGAGGAGTTCGTGGTGTTCCATCCAAAATTCAAAGTGTGGATGCAAGCCAAGGGGTACGATACCTCCAGACAATATACCCAGGCGGAAATCGATAAGATGGTGGTTGAGTCGCCTTATGCGAAGGCTACTGCCCAGGATGTGGATTGGATGGCGAAGGTTCGTATGCAAGGTAGGATTCAACGTTGGGTGGATCACTCCATCAGCGTGACGATCAATGTGCCGGAGACGGCGACCGAAGAGTTGGTCGCTTCGCTTTACGAAGAGGCTTGGCGTTCGGGATGCAAGGGTGTCACGGTTTATCGCGAGGGTTCTCGTTCGGGTGTCTTGGTCTCTAATAAAAAGGAATCTTCTAAGACAACCAGTCAAAATGGACCATCTTGGGCGACAGAACCTCGTCCGAAAGCATTGGATGCCGATGTGGTTCGTTTCCAAAATAACAAAGAGAAGTGGATTGCCTTTGTCGGTTTGATTGATGGTCGTCCGTATGAGATATTTACAGGTTTGGCGGATGACGAGGATGGATTGTTGATTCCTAAGACCGTCAACGCCGGTAAGATTATCCGTAATGTGGATGAGGAAACGGGCTTGAGCCGTTATGACTTCCAATTCTCAAACAGAAGAGGATATAAGACCACCATTGAAGGGTTGTCCTATAAGTTCAATCCTGAATATTGGAATTACGCGAAATTGATATCCGGTGTGCTCCGTTATGGCATGCCAATCGATCAGGTAATTAAGTTGGTGGGCGGCTTGCAGTTGAACAGCGAGACCATCAACAATTGGAAGAACGGTGTGGAGCGTGCTTTGAAGAAGTACATACCGAATGGCACCGAGGCCAATGGCATGGTTTGTGAGAAGTGTGGACAGAAGTCCATTCGTTATCAAGAGGGATGTTTGATCTGCACCAATTGCGGATTCTCCAAGTGTGGAGGATAGTGATATGTGTTTGATATATTATTAATTTGAATATTTTATTTCTTTTATAAAATACTTTGTTTCATAATTAATATGTTTTTTTGATTTGCAGTGGAAGGCCCCCGGAGTGATCCTCGGGCCTTTTTTTTAGGGAATTATGTAGGGTTTGACACCGTCAAAACGCAGACATCCATCAAGAAATGCACTAATCGGGTGATTTACTGAAGATTACGCTTGCCGGGGCCACGCTTTTTTCGTGACTTTACGTTGTAAACGATAATCGAAATGAAATTTGGTTTATTTATAAGATAAATTTGTGAATATGGAACATATTGATATTAATATGAATTACATCGATTCAACTTGGGTTTCGAACGGAAATGTTTTTGAAAATGATATTATACTTAGTGAATCTGATGGATTTGATATAGACGCTATATTGAGGAATGCTTCGCAATTCATTAGCATTCACTCGGCACCGAATGGGTTAACCGAAGGAAGACATACGAGGACAAAACAAAAGAAATACGCCTCAGAAAACACCGGATTGTCACCTTCTGAATATGTTGCGCATAATGATGGAAATCAGAAGAGTGCCAAGTCTGGGAAGTCTTTTTATGATAATACTCACACAATACAAATGACAATTAACGAGAATACGGTTTATGGTTCTGTTCGCATATCCAATCATGAAGTTGACCTTGGCAAGTGGGCGATGCAGTGTGACTTGGATTTTGGTATTAGCATTGTGCTTTACGAAAACGACAGCGAACTAATTGGTAATAATATTGTAAATACACCAGGACGTCAAATTCATATATATGAGTATGTTAAAAAAGTCAATAGAAATAACAAAGCAATGCTGAATCAAATCATATCTAAAATTATTGATTTTAAAAACAATAAAAAATCATGGGGAACTGAAGATATAATTGGTGGCGTAAGTTCAAAAGATGTCACAAACGAGAGTTTTATCGACACGAAAATTATAAGAAAGATTATACAAGAAGAAATTGTATGGAACCAAATGATTAAAAAAAACAGAGAATATGAAACATAGAAACGATGCTATTTACGGAGCTCTCGGAGGTGATATCATCGGCTCCATTTATGAATTCAGAGGAGCAAGGTCAGAGGAGATAGAGAACTTCAAGCAAGGTTGTCGGTTTACGGACGACAGTGTACTTACCATCGCCATCGCCGACTGGTATCTTCATAGATACAACTCCCCCCAAGAGTATCTACTGAAATACGCAAAGAAATTCAACAACATAGGATATGGCCCAAGCTTCGTGCGATGGGTACAGAGCGATGAACCGCTACCCTACCTCAGTTGCGGCAACGGGTCCGCCATGCGCGTCAGTGCCATCGGCTGTGCGGCGGGAAGCGTTGAGGAGGCTCTGGATCTAGCGGAAAAGAGCGCTACCCCCACCCATAACCACCCCGAAGGAATCAAGGGAGCACAAGCGATAGCGGTAGCCATCTTCTTAGCCCGCAAAAACTGGGACAAGAGAGACATCCGAGACTATCTGTCATCACTCTTCGGATATAATTTGAGACGATCATACAACGACCTCTTCAACAAGGAGTACACCTTCAATGTGCTATGTCAGAACACTGTACCTGAGGCTCTCATCTGTTTCTTCGAGAGTGAAAGCTACGAAGAGTGTGTCCGCAAGGCCATGCTTACTAATATGGACACGGACACTGCGGCGGCCATCGCAGGTTCGGTAGCGGCCGCCTACTACGGGTTGTCAGACCAGATGAGGGATAAGATCGCCCAATATCTCCCTGATGAGTTTATTGAGGTAGCAAGCGACTTCGAAGGCGAAGGCCCCATCAAGATGAAACTAATGGACGGCGACGATTCCGACACGGAATACTACTTGAAACAGGAAGAGCCCAAGGAGTCATTGAAGGAACTGATTATGTGTCATAAAACGGCCTGCGATGCCTATATCCGATTCAAACGTAACTTAGAGGAAAAGCAGAAGCCTTATAGAAGAACAAAGACCAACGACAAAGGTGAAACGGTTTCCTACATAGACTACGATGCGTGGGAAAGGGAAAACAGCACCGAATTCATGAAATACGGGTTCGCCGAATTTAACGGATTCAATGGACTGGACATGCAAATGGAACAAATTGATGTGAAAATTAGCCATATGAATAGCAAACTGATAGAACAAAGTATAGAAAACAATTGATTCATGAAACAATAGAAGTATATGGGGAATGGAGAAATACCAAACTGGCTTCAGACATGGCAGAACAAATTCAAGCCATGCATAGCGGTATGGAAAGAGCTGAACAAGAGGGCTCTGTCCAAACGGCTCTCCACCGAAGAGGAGCAAGAGGTGAACAATCTTATCATGGAGTATAAACTCATAGATAAGAATATTCATTCTTTGGGAATGGAGGAACGACGACATAATCTCCCAAAGTATCGTTCACTCCTCACGGAGAAACTTTTCCCTATGATGAAGAAAATCCAAGATTTTTGGGAGAATCACGGATACAGCGACTTCCTAATCCATAAGGAGGGCAAGGTCGGGCTGTCGTTGATAAGCGGGTCAGTGATCCATCCTGAATATGAGGATTTCAACTTCACATACGACGGGGACGAGTTCTTCTTCGCTTCGTACTACCCAGCCAAGAGGGACGGCAAATGGGGCATCATAGACACTGAGGAGAACATACTATTGCCCTTCGAATATGACATGGTGTTCCGATGTCCGAATCATAGAAGATATTACATCGTCACCAAGGATGGCAAATCAGGCATCGTCAATACAAAGGGATCGAGTGTCGAAATGGTTGTCTCCTGCGAGATGGATGTCATCCACCAAGTCCCAGGATGGGACCTGTTGCTGTTCGAGAAAGAAGGCAAATGGGGTTGGTGGTGGGACAATTCCGATAACATCTACAAGAACCACAGCGAGCCACAGTACGATGAGATATTCATCCAACCCATCGAGGAGATTTACCGTATGGATGATGAGGAAGACGAGGTGATCGTCGCCCGCAAGGGAGAAAATTACCATGAAATCTTGTATTGGACAATCAAGTAAGCGCATAAAAAGGAAAGGAAATAGACTATGGATAGAAAAACAGTAAAGAAGGGCCGTTTCACTTATCTGATCGACGAGAACGACCATACTGCATGGATCGGGAAAGGCCACATAGGGCATTGTAGGAAGTACCATGTTCCTGATAGCGTGGAGATTGAAGGCGCAACCTATCGTATCACCAGTTTGGAGGCATTCTGCTTCAATCGTGCGGTTAGGTTAAGAAAACTGGTCATCCCTGACAGTATCACCTACGTCGACGAAGACCTCCTATTATCCTTCCCTAATCTCAGAAGCCTCTATATTGGGAAAGGTCTCATGCCCATGAGGCAGTTTTTCCTCGGTTATGGCAATAGCGTCGTCATAGACAAGGAGAACCCCCACATGAGGGTACAGGATAATCTGGTCCTGAGTAAGGATGGAACGGAGGTTTTGGCGTCGCTGTACAACAAGCACTACTATGAGGTGCCTATGGGCGTGAAAAAGCTCTCTCCGCTATGCTTCCTAGGCAACACCCGAACGACATACGTGGATCTTCCCGATAGTCTCGAGGAGATAGGAGCCGAAGCATTCTCCTCGGCGGATAGACTTGAATACCTCTTTTTGCCCGATGGTGTCAAATCAATCGGCAACCAGGCGTTTTGGGGTTGCGGCACTTTGAGGGAGATAAAATTGCCCGATTCGCTGAGAAACTTGGGATTTGAATGCCTTAACGGATGTGTCAATCTTAAGGAGATCGAGTTGGGGAATATTCATAGCAAGCGTATCATCGACATCAAAGAGGAAGACCTTGGGGGCGTTCCCACGGATGATTGTGCCCTGATTGTACCTCACCAGTTGATGGAAGCCTACAGCAAACATCCTGTCTGGGGAAGATTCGGGAAGATGGTGGACATGAATGAATTATTGTAATCTCTACTATAATAGGAATTGAATTGACAAGGGAAAAAGGAAGGCAGTAGAATATGACACCGTTAAATAAGTTCATGGAACAGACGTGCAATGAGGTTGCGGAGGAATTGATTGGGAATTTGTCTGATTTTGAAGTTTATAGAAATCACACAGACAAACATTTTGATGAATTAAAATACAGGGAATTGGCTGTGGCCTTCGACGGCAATTGGAGTCGTCCTAGACATCATTGGCAAAGAAGTGTAATAAGAAAACACCAGTCAGTCGGACCCGATCCTGTTATGGGCCCATTTTTTGTTTTGACCGGGTCAAGTTCTATATCGTTGCCTAAGATTTAGTACAGACAAACGAGTATCAGGGAGCTGCCATGTTCAACATGTCGGCTCTTTTTTTACATCCGCCTTCATTAACGCTCGACATCAATTCACAATTCATAATAAAAAAAGGGAACTATGTAGGATTTGACACTACAGGATAAAAGAGAAACGCCAGTCTATTGGTATAAAACCACTGACTGGCGTTTGTTTTTGAATGTTACGGGACAAGTTCTATATCATTGCCAAATCTTAATTATCAATAGGCTTTTTCCTCTCCTCTGATCATATTGGTGACGGTCTTGATAATGATCTTCACATCGAGCCAGAAGGTCCAGTTTTCAATGTACCATACATCTTGTCTGATACGACCCTCCATCTCGGAAAGGTCTTTGGTCTCTCCTCTGAATCCGGTAACTTGCGCCCATCCTGTGATGCCTGGTTTCGCAAAGTGTCGAACCATATATTTATCTATCAAGTGAGAGTAGATTTCTGTGTGCTTCAACATGTGAGGGCGAGGTCCCACGATAGACATGTTGCCGATTAATACATTGAGGAATTGCGGCATTTCGTCTAAGTTGGTCTTCCTCATGAATGCTCCGATCTTGGTGATGCGGGCATCTCCCTTGGTCGCTTGTTTTTCATCCGCGTCTTCGTTCACCGTCATGGTTCTGAATTTTAGGCAGGTGAAATCCTCTCCGTTCTCTCCGGTTCGCTTTTGCCTGAAGAAAATAGGTCCTTTGGAGGTTAATTTGATGATTGTGCCTAATACGATGAATAGGATAGGGAATATGCAGATGGTAAACAGTGCCGATACGATAATGTCGAAACTCCTCTTGATGAAACGGTTGAAACCGCCTTTGAGCGGCTCTTCTCTTAAAGAGATGATTGGAATGGAGTCCGCAAGCGTTGTTAACGAAACCGATTTGCGGATGAATCGCATGAAATCAGGTACGATGTAGAATCTGATTAGGTTGTTCTCCGCGTAACGAAGGATCGGTACAGCTTTTCTGTCGTCTCCGGCTGGCAATGCGCAGATGATCTCGTCGGCTCCATACTCTTCCGCGAATTTCTCGACATCCGCTAGCGTTCCTTTTACGAGGGAAGGGTCTACTTTGTAATCTTCCGGCGCTCTGTCGTCGAAAAATCCGATGAATCTGTATCCGTACTCCAAATTGGCCACGGTGGAACGATAGACTCTTTGAGCAACGCTACCGGCGCCCAAGATGATCAGTTGTCTGTGGTTTCCTCCGTGCGATCTGTAGCTCTTCAATAAGAGTCGTGAGCAGACACGCCAAATAGAGATGCACAAGAAAACGGATACGATAAAGAAGAGCCAGTATAGAGGCGAGAATATCACGCTGTTCAGAATGGTGGAGACCACAATGAGCAACCCTCCGAAGATGGCGGTTGTCTTGAATACCAAGGCCACAATGTTCTCTGAATTGACGATACGCCTATCCAAGATGATACCTGTGCTGAAAAGGCTGATGGCGTAGGTCATGTTGACGAACACCATGTGGTATTTGAAGTCGGCGTAATGGATAGCGTCGGCTAAGTGTGAACGATATAGGTGCAACACGGCTATGAAGATCAAGTTCACCAAGATAAAGTCGCCTAGACCGACCAAAAACTTGATGGTGCTTGCATGTTGCTGCTGCGTTTTCTTGTTTCTCATTGACTCTGCAATTAGGATAACTCCCTTATTTGTTGGCGATTCCGTGGGAAGAGTTCGTTTTTATTCGAGTCTTGATGGAATCTACCGATACTTACATCACAAAGGTATAATAAAAGTTTGTTAACTTTAATAGAAAAAAGTGGTATCTACACTCTTTTTTTTTCTTATTTTTGTACTTTGATAAGTAAATATAGATTTGTTATGGGATTCTTTGATCTGCTATCCAAATTTTTTGGGAATAAGGCGCAGCGAGATATGCGTCAGATTCAGCCTATCGTTGATAAAGTAAATGAGATTTATCCTTCGATTAAGTTGTTGACTAATGATGAGTTGCGTGCTCGTACACAAGATATTCGTGAAAGAATAAAACAATATGTGGCTGCCGAGGTGACCAGGATCGCCGAACTTCGGGCGGAGATAGACGCCCAAGATGTCGAGCAGCGCGAGAAGATGTATGAGGAGATCGACCAGTTGGACAAGACCATCGTTGAGAAATATGAGAAGGTATTGGATGAGGTTTTGCCTGAAGTGTTCGCGATCGTGAAGGATACGGCTCGCCGTTTCACGGAGAACGAGGTGGTGGAGGTGACTGCTACCGATATGGACCGTGAATTGTCCGTTACCAAGGATTTTGTTGAGATAGAAGGAGACAAGGCATTGTATCGCAACCATTGGATCGCCGGTGGTAACGAGATATTATGGAACATGGTCCACTACGATGTGCAATTGTTTGGTGGTGTTGTTCTACATAAAGGAAAGATCGCCGAGATGGCAACGGGTGAGGGTAAGACCTTGGTGGGTACCTTGCCGGTATTCTTGAATGCTTTGACGGGTGCGGGTGTCCATGTGATCACCGTAAACGACTACCTTTCAAAACGTGACTCCGAGTGGATGGGCCCATTGTATCAATTCCACGGATTGAGCGTGGATTGCATTGACAAGCATCGTCCTAACTCTCCTGAACGTCGTAAGGCTTATCAAGCGGATATCACATTCGGTACCAATAACGAGTTCGGTTTCGATTACCTTCGTGATAATATGGCTACCAATCCTGTGGAATTGGTGCAACGCAAACATCACTATGCGATTGTCGATGAGGTCGATTCCGTCTTGATTGACGATGCTCGTACGCCATTGATCATATCTGGTCCTGTTCCAAAGGGCGAAGACCAACTATTTGATCAGTTGTGTCCAAGAGTGGAGCAGTTGGTCGCTAAGCAAAGAACATTGGCGACTGGATATTTGACCGAGGCTAAGCGCTTGTTGAAATCGGATAGCAAAGAGGATCAAGAGGCTGGCGCATTGGCTTTGTTCCGTTCTTATAAGGCGTTGCCAAAGAATACCCCGCTTATCAAATTCTTGTCGGAGCAAGGTAACAAGTCCATCTTGTTGAAGACGGAGGAGTATTACATTGCTGAGCAGAATAAAAATATGCACATCGCGACGGATCCTTTGTATTTCGTCATCGATGAGAAAAACCGTTCCATTGATTTGACCGATAAGGGTATCGATGCCTTGACGGGCGCTTCGGAGGATCCTAACTTCTTTATTTTGCCGGATGTGGGATCCGAGTTGTACGATATCGAGAACAGCGGCGCGTCTCCGGAGGAGATTCAAATGAAGAAGGATGAGGCTTTGCAGAACTATGCGATCAAGTCGGACCGTGTTCATACCGTCAACCAATTGTTGAAGGCCTATACTTTGTTTGAGAAAGACCAGGAGTATGTGGTGACCGAAAATGGTCAAGTGAAGATCGTCGACGAGCAGACTGGTCGTATCATGGAGGGTCGTCGTTACTCGGATGGTTTGCATCAAGCCATTGAGGCGAAAGAGGGTGTGAAGGTGGAGGCTGCCACCCAAACGTTCGCGACCATTACTTTGCAGAACTATTTCAGAATGTATGACAAGCTTGCTGGTATGACCGGTACGGCCGAGACCGAGGCAGGCGAGTTCTGGAACATCTATAAGTTGGATGTGGTGGTGATCCCAACCAACCGTCCAATCGCCCGTATAGATATGGAGGATCGTATCTACCGTACCAAGCGTGAGAAGTATAAGGCTGTTATCGAGGAGATAGTCCGTTTGGTGGGAGAAGGTCGCCCAGTCTTGGTGGGAACCACTTCGGTGGATATTTCAGAGCAGTTGAGTAAGATGTTGACCATGAGAAAGATTGAGCACAATGTCTTGAACGCCAAGTTGCACCAAAAGGAGGCGGAAATTGTTGCCCAAGCGGGTCGCAGTAGCATTGTGACCATCGCCACCAACATGGCGGGTCGTGGTACCGATATTAAGTTGTCAGATGAGGTGAAGGCTGCTGGTGGTTTGGCCATCATCGGTACAGAGCGTCATGAGTCACGTCGTGTGGACCGTCAGTTGAGAGGTCGTGCGGGACGTCAAGGTGACCCAGGTTCATCTGTCTTCTATGTCTCTTTGGAGGATAACTTGATGCGTCTGTTCGGTTCCGAGCGAATCGCTGGTGTGATGGATAAATTAGGTTTCAAGGAGGGCGAGATGATCGAACACAACATGATCTCCAAGTCTATCGAGCGTGCGCAAAAGAAGGTGGAGGAGAACCACTTCGGAGTTCGTAAGCGTTTGTTGGAGTTCGATGATGTGATGAACAAGCAACGTGAGGGTGTATATCGCCGTCGTCGTCAAACTTTGATGGGTGAGCGTTTGGGTGTGAATACCATGAATATGATATATGGAGCTGCCTTCTTGATCGCGAAGAACTCACGTCCTAACTACGCGTACGATTACTTCGTGAGCGAGGCGTTCAGAATATTCGCCATCGACGCGCCTATCACCGAAGAGAAATTTAAGAATATGAGTGTCGAGACGGTAGCGGAGGTCTTGTTCAAGGCGGCTATGGAGTCCTTCAAGCGTAAAATGGATGGTATCGCGAATGTGGCGATGCCTGTCATCAAGCGTGTCTATGAGGAGCAAGGCCAACACTTTGAGAACATCATTATCCCTATCACCGATGGTAGATTGATGTATAATATTCCAGTCAATTTGAAGGAGGCGTATGAGTCTGACGGACAAGCCATCGTGAAGTCGTTTGAGCGTGGCGTGATGTTGCACTCCATCGATGAGTATTGGAAACGTCACCTTCGTCAGATGGATGAGTTGCGTCAATCCGTTCAAAATGCGACTTACGAGCAGAAAGATCCGCTCTTGATTTATAAGATAGAATCTTACAACTTGTATGAGAAGATGCAGAACGACACCAATTATAGTACGGTGTCTGTTTTGATGCGCGCGCAGATCCCGGTGCAACAACGTAATCCGGAGGAGGTCCAAGAGGCCGCTCCTGAACAAGAGGCTCCAAAGCAACGATATGTGGAGAGCCGCAGTGATAAGGAGGATAGGGAGTCGCAAGCGCCAAGAAGACCGGAACCCGTTCGTGCGGAGCCTACTATTGGCCGAAATGACCCATGCCCTTGCGGTTCTGGTTTAAAGTACAAGAATTGCCACGGAAAATAATGAATAGTCAAATTTAATAATCGAAGACCGTTATGCTTTCATACATTACATGGACCGTTGACCCTGTTTTGATATCCTTCGGATCGGTAGAGGTGCGTTGGTACGGATTGATGTGGGCCCTAGGTTTCTTCGTCGGTTATTATATTGAGTCTAAAATTTATGAACGGGAGCAGGTGCCGGATGAACATTTGGAGTCGTTGTTCTTCTATATGATGTTCGGAACGATTATCGGCGCCCGAATTGGACATTGCTTCTTTTACGACCCTGCTTATTACTTCTCTCATTTGTCGGAGGTACTACAGGTGTGGAAGGGTGGTTTGTCCAGCCATGGAGGTGCCTGTGGTATCTTGTTGTCTTTGTGGATTTTCAGTAAGTTCGTTGTCAAGAAGAATTTCATTTGGGTCATGGATCGAATCGTGATTCCGGTGGCTTTTTGTGGTGCTTGTATCCGATTCGGAAATTTGATGAATCATGAGATTTATGGTCATCCGACCGATGTGCCTTGGGCTTTCGAATTCATCAAAAATATCCATCAATGGCAGCGTGGTGCGGAACCTATTTTCTCCGCGCCTAGCCATCCTACCCAAATCTACGAGGTGCTCTACTGTTTGGTCACCTTGGGGGCGGTCTTGTTCTTATATTGGAAAACCAATGCGAGAAAGTTTGAGGGATTCATATATGGCGTATTCTTGATCGGCGTCTTTTTGACTCGCTCCTTTTTGGAGTTCATCAAGAACAGTCAGGAGTCTTTCGAGGATGATATGATTCTAAATATGGGTCAGATTTTAAGTCTTCCATTGGTGATCTGGGGGCTCTATTTATTGGGCAAATCTTTTGTGGCGATGAGAAAAGGAGAGGGTTTAAGATTGACGAAAGAGTAATATAGAGAGTAAAATAGAGGAGAAATATATTTATAGTTTTTAACCGTAATATCTAATACAGATGAGAGTTCTTATTCAATCGGATTATGAATCCATATCAAAGTGGGCAGCGCGTCACGTGGCTGACACAATTAATAAATTTCAGCCAACAGCTGATCGAAAGTTCGTCTTGGGCCTTCCTACCGGTTCTTCTCCGATTGGAATGTACCGTGAGTTGATCAAGTTGAATCAATTCGGTGTTGTCTCATTCAAGAATGTCATCACATTCAACATGGATGAGTATGTTAATTTGCCGAAAGAGCATCCGGAGAGTTATTACTCATTTATGTGGAATAACTTCTTCAAACATATCGATATTCCTGCCGAGCAGGTAAATATTCTCAACGGAAACGCTCCTGATTTGGAGAAGGAGTGCGCGGATTATGAGGCTCGCATCAAGCAAGCTGGTGGAATCCAGTTGTTTGTCGGAGGTATTGGCCCTGATGGCCATATCGCTTTCAACGAACCAGGTTCTTCTTTGACTTCCCGCACCCGATTGAAACATTTGACCACAGACACGATTATCGCTAACTCGCGCTTCTTCGATAACGATATGAGCAAGGTGCCTACTTCCGCGTTGACGGTAGGTGTAGGTACGATCATGGACGCGAAGGAGGTGATGATCTTGGTAAGTGGTTACAACAAGGCGCGTGCATTGCAGCAAGCCATCGAGGGTGGTGTCTGCCAAATGTGCACTTTGAGCGCTTTGCAACTACATCCGAAAGGTATCATTGTATGTGACGAGTTGTCTACCTTTGATTTGAAGGTTTCCACATATCGTTACTTCAAGGATATGGAGAAGGAAAACATCTTGTGAATTTGAGGTGAATGAGTCTCTTGTGGGCCATCCCTTTTATTATAGTTGTATAACCTAATTTGTGTTTTTAATGGATAACGCTTTGTTGCAAGAGGTTACCGCAAAAGCAAACGCTTGGTTGAATGGTAACTTTGACGCTGAGACTAAGAGTGAGGTAAAACGTTTATTGGATAATTCCGACAAGACGGATTTGGTCGATGCTTTCTATCAGAACCTTGAGTTCGGTACTGGTGGTTTGCGTGGTATCATGGGTGTCGGAACCAATCGTATGAACAAGTATGTGGTTGGTATGGCAACTCAAGGTTTCGCCAACTATTTGAAGAAGAATTTCGCCGGACGTAAGGAGATTTCAGTTGTGGTAGGCCATGATTGTCGTAACAACTCACGCCTTTTCGCAGAGACAGTTGCCGACATTTTCTCCGCTAACGGAATTCAGGTGTATCTATTTGAGGCGTTGCGCCCAACACCAGAGATCTCATTCGCTATTCGTCAGTTGAAGGCACAAGCTGGTGTGAATGTGACGGCAAGTCACAATCCTCGCGAGTACAATGGATACAAGGCTTATTGGGAAGATGGCGCTCAAGTATTGGCTCCACATGATAAGGGTATCATCGATGAGGTGAACAAGGTGAAGGTAGAGGATGTTAAGTTCGATGGCAACAAGGATTTGATCAAGATCATCGGTGGTGAGATGGACTTCGACTACATGACAGCTGTTCATGAGGCGTTGATCGATCAGGATGTGATCAACCGTCAGAAGGATCTTAACATCGTATATTCGGCCATGCATGGAACTGGTCGTGTGATTGTTCCTCTCTGCTTGCGTTCTTGGGGCTTCCAAAACATCAATGTGGTTCCTGAGCAAATGATCGTGGATGGTAACTTCCCAACAGTGGTTAGCCCTAATCCAGAGAATGCCGAGGCTATGACACTTGGTATGAAGCTCGGTACTAAGCTTAATGCAGACCTAGTTGTAGCAACAGATCCAGATGCGGACCGTTTGGCTATCGTATGCCGCGACAACAAGGGTGAGTGGATGATCATCAACGGTAACCAAACCGCCATGATGTTCTGCTACTACATCATCACCAATATGAAGAAGCTTGGCAAGATGACTGGTAATGAGTTCCTTGTTAAGACAATCGTTACGACTGAGGTTATCGCTGAGATCGCTAAGAAGAACAACATCGAGCTTCGCGACTGCTATACTGGATTTAAGTGGATCGCCCGTGAGATCGCTATCTCTGAGGGTAAGAAGAAGTACATCGGCGGTGGTGAGGAGAGCTTCGGATTCTTGCCATTCGACAAGGTTCGTGATAAGGATGCTCCTGCTTCCATCTGTTTGATTTGTGAGATCGCCGCTTGGGCGAAGGATCAAGGAAAGACGCTTTACGATTTGTTGATGCAAATCTACCAAGAGTATGGTTTCTCTAAGGAGTTCACTATCAATGTGACTAAGCCAGGTAAGAGCGGCGCTGACGAGATCAAGGCGATGATGGAAGGCTTCCGCGCTAATCCTCCTAAGGATCTTGGTGGCAGCAAGGTTTCTGTCGTAAAGGATTTCAAGACCCTTGAGATGACTACTGCGGCTGGTAAGCAAAAGCTTGATATGCCAGAGACCAGCAATGTGCTTCAATGGTTCTGTGAGGATGGAACAAAGGTTTCTGTTCGTCCTTCCGGTACTGAGCCTAAGATTAAGTTCTACTGTGAGGTGAAGGGTACCATGAAGTCCGCTGCAGACTACGCGGATCAAAATGAGAAGGCTGCGGCTAAGATCGAGGCTATCAAGAAGTCTTTGAATTTGTAATCAATTCATTCTTCATAAAAAAAGTCCTGGGCGTTCGCTCAGGACTTTTTTGTTTTTATGGAATGGTTGGCTGGGTAGTGTAGGGCGAATTCAATCGCTTCTCTCTTATCTCTTGGTCACCTTCCAACCTTTCGGAATCTTATTCTCATTGAATTCTGTCACTAGAGAGGGCGGACAGATGAAGGTACCCTCTTTGGCGACGCCGCTCACCCAGTTGGATGTGTACTCCTTCTTTACGGGTGCTTTGCTTTTTGCCTTGTTGTTTGTATTGGCGCTGGCAGTCTTTGTCGCCTTCCCTTTCCAACTAGTGAAGCGTACCTCTATTTTGCTTAGTTTGCCGCAATTGTAGAACATGTCTTTCACGCAATCCTCGTTGAGGCTTGTTCCTGCGATGGCAGGGGATTGGGTGATCTTCTTGCACCCTGCGAACATGCCTTCATAGCAGTTGTTGGCCAACTCCTTGGCTGGCAGGTCGGTTACTTGGGTAAGGCCCGAACAACTCTTGAACATGTTTTTGTAGCAGTAGTCGTTGAGTTTCATGGCTGGCAAGGTTGGGGTAGCGGTCAACCCCTCACATTCATTGAACATTGATTCGTAACATCCCTCCGCCAATGTGTCGGCTGGCAAGGTGGGTGCTTGGGTGAGTTTCTTACAACCGTAGAACATCTCCTCGTAGCAATATTTGGCCAATTTCTTAGCTGGCAATTCAGGGGCTTGGGTGAGGTTGACGCAGTCGTGGAACATGGATCGATAGCAGTGCTTCGCCATGGTCAAGGCGGGGAGCGTAGCGCATCGTGCTATGTTCGCGCAGTCGTAAAACATCTCTTTGTAACATGCCTCTTCCAGTTCGGTCGCTGGTAGCTCCGGTGTCGTGGTGAGACGTTTGCAATATTGGAACATGCCTTCGTAGCATGAGGCAGCCAATTGCGTGGCTGGTAATTTAGGTGCCGCGGTGAGCGCTGTGCATCCGGAGAACATGTATTGGTAACATCCTTCCGCTAACTCTGTAGCTGCCAATTCGGGTGCTTGCGACAAACTGGTGCAGTTGCAGAACATGTATTGGTAACATCCTTTCGCCATCTTGTTGGCTGGAAGTTGGGCCACCTGTTTTAGATTCTTGCACCCACTGAACATTTTGTCGTAACAATCTTCCGCCAACTTGGTGGCCGGTAGTTGTGGCGTCTCTGTGATGCCCATACATCCATAGAACATGCCGTCGTAGCAACTTGGTGCCAAGACCAACGCTGGTAGTTCGGGTGCTTGGGTGATGCCGTCGCATCCGTAGAACATCTCTTGGTAGCAGGCGGTGCCCAATGAGGTGAAGGGCAATGCTGGCGCGTTGGTCAACGACTTGCAATCCTTGAAGAGGGAGGCGAAACATCCGTTTCCTGGGATGGCGCTTGTCTCTCCCTTGCCGTCGATTAAGCTCATGATGCTGCCGCTGACGGCGATGCTACCACCCATGAAGAAGTGGCAGTCTTGGTCGTTGTTCTTTTGCGAGAGTCCTCCTGGGTTTTTCCCTTTGAAGTATATTTTGTCGCCCTTGAATCTCATCGGGATGGTGTCGCCGAAAGAGAGGGTGTCCCATCTCTCTCCGTCTTTTGAGAAGAGCACTTCGGGGTCGTTTTCGCCTGTTGATTCCATGCCGATGTATCCACCTGGCTTCAGCGTGGTGAAGCAGAGGATTTTCTTCTCTCCGCCTGCTTGGTCTTCGTGGATCACCTCCCAGCCTTCTGGAATGTTGCTGCTGCCGTATTGGGCGGGTAGCTTCCCTGAACTGATGAAGGTTCCCTCTTGTGCGACATCGCCTAGCCATACGGTGGTATAACGCTCCTCTATGCTTCCGTCTCCCCAATCTGTGAAGGCGACTTTGATGCGGTTGATCTTATGACATTGGTCGAACATTCTGGAGTAGCACATCGGTGCTAGTTCCTCGGCGGGGAGGTCTGGGATTTCTCTTAAGTTGATGCAGTTCCTGAACATATAGGCGTAGCAGCTCTCGTCGATTTTCTTGGAGGGAAGTTTCGGTGCTTTCACCAATCGTGTGCATCCGTAGAACATGCTCTCGTAGCAACTCTTCTCCATATATTGGCCTGGCAATTCGGGCGCGGTGGCAAGGGAAGAGCATCCCCAGAACATGCCTGCGTAGCAACGTTCTTCCAAGGCGGTGGCGGGTAGGGTAGGTGCTTGCGTCAGTTTGTCGCATCCCTTGAACATCTCTTGGTAACATCCTGGTTTCAACGTGGTGGCGGTCAGCTCCGGCGCTTGGGTGAGGCTGGCGCAGTTGATGAAGAGTTGGTAGAAACATTCGCTGTTGGGAATCTCTTTGCTCTCTCCCTTGCCATCGATAAGGCTCATCACGCTTCCTTTGGCGGTGAAGACTCCTGTCATGACGAAGCTGCTGCGTGCTCTTCCTCCCTCTTGTGAGAAACCTTGTGGGTTGTTTCCCCTGAAAAAGATCTTGTCTCCCGCGTTGAGGGGGATAGGCTTCCCTGCCGTCATGGGTTTCCACTTCTTGGTGTCGTTCAGGGCGTATTCGACGTTGGGGTTGTTCCCCTCTTTGTTCTCTATGTCGATGGATGACTCTGCTTTCTTGGCTGTGAAACAGAGGATGTTCTCCGCATTGGCCCATCCAAAGGTGGTGAGCAGCAGCAAAAGGGATAATATGGTTCTTTTGATCATACTATTTGTGTTTTATGCAAATGTAATAAAATAATTGCGGAATGTGGTGTTTGGGGGTGAAATATGGGTGTTGTGGGTTTCTTTAGGTGCGTGATGGTGGGTGAATTTGTGTTTCGGAAGATGAAAAATTGCCCCTGTGCCATTTTTCTCTTTATGCATTTCTTTTTAGAATATATCGATAAGTTTATTGTTTATAATCAAAAAGATTTTATCAGATGTCATATAAATGAATATTCGAGTTGTTGATTGTTGCATTTTATATAAATTTGCACTTTGGTATGAAACAGAAGTATTGATCGGTAAGTCTTTGTTGTGGTGTTTGATAATTGATTGATTGTCAATATTATACGACGGACTTCCATAAAAGGAAAGCTTTTTAGGACGAGACGTAAATGGTGCGTCTTGGTATTATTTGAACTACAAATGGCCCTTTGGGGCTAATGGTATGCAAGAATAGGGTAAAAAGTGTATTCGCTCTTCTGTTTTTGTTGAAATGAAACATTGTATGAATATGAAAGATATAAAGTATTCTGTAAAAGAGATTTTTAGTGTGAAGAATTGGGTACTGCTCAAGGCATTTCTTTTGGTGATGCTGGTAGGTGGAACTCAATATGCGTCTGCGTATTATTTTAGTGGTACGACTGGTGATGTGTCTTGGACTTTGGATACGGAAACAGGTGTTTTGCGTGTCTATGGCTCTGGCGAAATGGGTAATTATAAAGGTAATTGGGATTACACCTATACGGGAACAGCGCCATGGTTAGATGAGCGATCTAGAGGAGAGTGTACGCGTCGTATATTAGGAGCATGTGTTGAATACAGATATTATAATTTAAGAACGTCCATTAGAACTGTTATTATCGAGGATGGTGTCACTTCGGTGGGTGCTGCTTCATTTTACAACTGCACGAATCTTACTCAAGTTCAGATCCCTAGCTCTGTTCAAAAGATAAATTATGAAGCATTTCGTGGTTGTACTAGTTTGGAAGAACTTAAAATTCCTGCGGGTGTGACCGACATCAAAGATAGGTGGGTCACTGATTGTGATAATCTAAAGTATATTTATGTTGATGAAGGGAATACACACTATAAAGATATTCAAGGAATTATATATACTAAGGATGGGGCGACTATTGTCAGAATGCCCGATAATAATCCAACAACGGAGTATAATATTCCTGAGGGTGTGGAGCATATGGCGACTGATGCAATATACCAGCAGAAACATATACAAAATGTGGTTTTGCCCAATTCTCTTAGTGCAATTGGTTATGGTACGTTTGATGGTTGTCCTGAATTGGTTTCCTTTACATTGAAAAGATGTCAGCCACCTGTACTAGAAAAGGCTTTTGAAAGATCTCCAAAATTAACTACAATTTATGTTCCGTGTGGTTGTCGGAATAATTATAGAAATCCACAATATTGGAAAGATATTATAAAAAAGGTGACTTTCCAGGAGGTTTTTTTGGCAGATGTTTACGCTTATACTAATAATCCAGAGTGGGGTAGTGCTAAGGTGACGAAATGGCCGGAATGTGGTCAGAAATATGAAGTTACTATAGTGGCTACACCAACAGAAAATGGCGTGTTTGATCATTGGGAAGTGGATTATATTGAAAATGGTGTGTATAAAGAGAGGGGTAAAAATTATGGAACCAATGCGACCTTAAAGTTACAAGTTGGAGCATCTGGCGTATGGAATGTAACTGCTGTGTTCAGACCCAAAAAAAGAACGGTTACTTTACAAAAATGCGATCAAAGTAAAAGTTTTGAATTGACAGGTTCGGGAGAATATGACCATGGTGAAAGTGTGACAATTTCAGCGAGTGGATTCCCTACGGGTTATGTTTTTGACCAATGGAAAAAGTGTGGTGCCAACACACAGATTTCTACATCTAATCCATATACATTCACGGCTCAGAGTGATGTCTGCTATTGTGCGGCCATTAAATTAGGTCAAAACAAATTGATAGTCAAGTCTGCCAATACGGGGATGGGAACAGTGACGCCTACGGGATGTGAGACGGGGTGTCTGTATGACTATGGTACACAGGTCGATATTGTAGCGACACCTTTAGAGGGATACGAGTTTTATAAGTGGAGTGATGATGATACCAATGCGGAGAGAACTATTACCGTTACGTCCGATCAAACACTCATTGCTTATTTTAATATAAAAACTTATAAGGTTACGGGAACGCCTAATGATGCCGAATTGGGTAAATGTACAGGTTCCGCGACGGTAGATTATGGTACCATAGTTAGAAATCTAACTGCCGTGCCATTGGATCCATGTGGTGAATTTGTTCGGTGGAGCGATGGGGAAACATCTGCAGTGCATAGTCCTATCACGGTGACTAGTGATGTTAATTTGACAGCGGAGTTTAGAAGGAAACGGTATGACGTTACGGTTCAACCTCAAGGAAGTGGCACTATTGCTGTGTACGAGTCGGATGGTACAACTCTATTGAGTACGGATGTTAACGATAAATATTATTTCAGAAAACCTTACGATTGTGGAAACCAGTTGGTGTTGAAGGCCACCGCTCAAGAGTGTAACCGTTTTGTGAAATGGTCGGATGAGAGTACAGATAATCCGCATAAGGTGACAGTCGAAGGTCCCATTGATATTAAGGCGATTTTTGAAGAAAGCCAAAGTTTCACTGTCGCCTCTTCTGTCTCCTCTGACCCTGAATGTAACGGTTCTGGTAATGTTGTCATGTTCTTCAATAATCAAGAGGTATCAAGTCCTTATACTACTGGCTGGTGTTCCGATGTTGTCTTGGTGGCGGAACCGACCAATTGTAGTAAGTTTGACCATTGGAGCATAGACGGAAAAGAGTATTCAAAAACTATCCGTACTTCAATAAAAAAAGAGGCGACTTTGGAGGCTTGCTTTAAGAAGTCTGATATAACAGGTGTTGAGATTTCTGCCAATGACAACGATTTGTTGGAACAGACGATTTGTTTGGGCGAATCTATCCAAGAGGTACAGTTGAAAACCAGCACGGGAACTTTGGGCTATTCTGCTGTCGGTAATACTGATGGTTTAGATGCGGTTGTGACGAGAAGTCCTGATGAGGATGCGTTGGTGGTTGCCTCTTGTGATCAGTATGGTGTGAATATCTTTGCCCACTCTGAGTATGACTGGGGATTGTATTATTATGTTCATCCTGAAATTTTGCGCGACGAGTATGACTTCTCAACTGGCATTGCAGTATATGATATCAAAATTTATGATAGACCTGGCGATGATGCTACTCTAGTAGCATCCACTTCTCAAACACATGGATCTGATCAAGACAATTTTGTGCCGGGCAAGGGTTATCTGTGTCAAGTGTCCCAACAATTGGATTTTTCTTATGAGTACACCATCAAGATTTATATCCACGAACTTGGTACTGATGCTGAGACCGTGAAACCGTTGGTTTGCTCAAGTGCCTTCTCAAAGGAACAAGGATATACGGGAGCTTCTTCTTCTGATGGCAAGAAGTTCTTCCAGTTGACAGGAACGCCTGAATTTGCAGGTGATAAGACTTATACGGTAGTTTCAATTGCGGATGCTGGTTGTGCCTCCAATTCAGTGGATGTCATCATCCACGTAAACGACACCATCGTACCAGCCTTGTCTTCTGACGATGCCGTTTGTAAGAATGCCGACTTGGTGATAAACGAAACTGTAGGCAATGCTACCGATTATACTTATGAATGGAGCGTAGAGGGTGGAACAATTGCCGGAGGACAAGGTACTGCACAATTGACTGCTAATTGGTCAACTATCGGATCAAAGAAGGTCTCTTTGGTGATTACCAATAAAACAACAGGTTGCAAATCTCGTATTGCTAAAACCATCACCGTCAATGATCTTCCAACCGTAGCGATCACTCCGGTTGCAGATGTCTGCCCTAATGTGGGTACGGTGGATGTGACGGCGACGCCTGGTAATCTGGGAACTTATACCTATGTATGGGGTGGCGACAATGTTGACCAAAAGAATTTGCCGACAACGTCAGTTACAATTCCAGCCGCTCCAACATCTTGTGGAAAAACTTATAATGTAAGTGTACAGATCACTGATGGTAATGGGTGTGAGAGTGCTTTGGCGACTCAGACGATTAAAGTGAAGACGCCGGCGACGCCTGTGATTGAGGTCAAGACTCAAAATAATCCTGCTGGTTTATGTAATCCAACGTCTATTGTTGCACCTACATTTACTGTCACTGACGAGTGTGCGGGTGGAACAATTGATTTACCAGCCGCTAATGTGTCAACCACAGGCCCTCAGGGAACAGGATGTGATAAGACACAAACATGGACGGCGAATTATACTAATGTTTGTGGCACGCCGGCAATTGCTGTTCCAGTGACTTATACTTGGAAGGAGGCTACTGCTCCAACTATAGCAGCCATTGCGGATGTCCAGGCGACCGCTATGGGTGAATGTAAATACAAGATGCCAGATTTGTCATCAGTGACACTTGCCTCTACTACAGATGGTTGTGGCGCAACTCCGACATTTGTCTCTCAAAGCGTGGCGGCAGATCAGGTCTATGACCAAACTCCCGAGACGCAAACGATACCAGTGATAGTCACCGTGAAGGGTTCGTGTGACTTGACTCAAACGGCTACTGTCAATGTGATTATTCCTGCGAAGACCCTTACGTTGACCATGCCAACCGCTCGTACGATTTGTAAGGGAAATTCTGTAGAGTTGGAAGCAACCACTACCAGTGCGACCACTTTCTCTTGGGTGCCTGCAGCTGGTTTGAATAAGACGAATGAGGCATCTGTACTTGCTGCACCAACGGCAACCACTACCTATACATTGACCGTTTCTGATGCGAATGGATGTGAAATGTCAGGAGATGTGACGGTGACGGTTAATCCGTTACCTACCTTCACTACCGAAAAAATTGATGTGACATGTTATGGATCTGCAAACGGAACCATTACAGTGACAGCGGCTGATGCTACGCCAACACCGATTAGTTATTCTAAAGATAATGGAGCTAATTACCAAACTGGTAATATGTTCAGTGGATTGTCCCCAGAAACTTATAGTATTGTTGTGAAGGATGGTAATGGTTGCGTTTCTGCGGCTACACCTGTTGCTATCACACAACCAGAGGCTGCTCTTTCAGTTACGGTAAATGTACCTGCAGCTGCTTGCCCTGGCGATGATTATCTATTTACTACTACTGTAACTGGAGGCACTCAACTATACACCTATGCATGGAGCGGCGATGCTACTGGTTCAGAATCTTCCGCAACTATAACATCATCTTTTGACAAGGAGAAAACTTATACTGCAAAGGTTACGGTTACAGATGCAAAGGGATGTTCCGCAACTGATACAAAGACGTTGACTGTAGAGGATAAGGTGGCACCTACTGTTACGGGAACGTTTGATCCAGTTCCTGCTATTGTGAATGTCGCCGGTTGTAACTATCTAGTACCAGATTTGACCGGAATTGTACGTGCAAAAGCATCTGATGAATGTACGACAAATAATGCAGATTTGATTATTACCCAATCTCCAGATGCAGGATCTGTTATTACTGCTACAGGGAATGTCACCGTTACAGTGACGGACAAGTGTGGTAATGCTAATTCATCGACAATAATTAGTGTAACCGTTCCGGTAAAACCAACAATAACAATAACACCTAAGTCTGATAGTAAATCTTACGATGGTACACCTTTGACCACAACTGCAACAGATTATACTACTTCAGGAACGTTGATGACAGGTGATGTCCTTGAGGCAACTGCTACAGTTGGAACAATCACCAATGTAGGAACATTGCCAACCGAAATCACTTCTGCTAAAATTATGAGAGGTGGTGAGGATGTGACTTGCTATTATAATGTGGTGAAGGAAACAGGGGCGATGGAGGTGACAGCTAACGACGATGCGATCGCCATCGCGTCCGCAAGCAATACATGGGAGTACGACTGCTCGAACCATAAGGACGAGACCTATACTGTAACCTACGGTGGCAAGGCTGTGACTGAGGTTAGCGCGGACGGCAAGACGTTCACG
>JAZRZA010000075.1:0-22730 GCA_045601045.1 Paludibacteraceae bacterium | reverse complement strand
GTAACCTTCCAAACTAGGCAACTCGCTCTTCTTAGCGTACTCACCCATGTCTGGCAGATTCTCTGTCTTAGCGTAAACTGCCAAATCTTCGGTTCTTGCGTAACCATCCAAACTAGGAATCTCTGAAGTCTTTGCATAACCATCCAAACTAGGCACCTCGCTCTTCTTAGCATACTCACCCATATTTGGCAGATTCTCCGTTTTAGCGTATTCCGCCAAATCCTCGGTTCTTGCGTAACCGTCTAGGCTTGGGATATCAGCTGTCTTTGCGTAACCATCCAAACTAGGGATATCAGTTGTTTTCGCATAACCTTCCAAACTAGGCACCTCACTCTTCTTCGCATACTCACCCATGTCTGGCAGATTCTCTGTCTTAGCGTATTCTGCTAAATCTTCTGTCTTTGCGTAACCATCCAGGTTTGGAATATCAGTGGTTTTAGCGTAACCATCTAAGCTAGGAATATCAGCTGTCTTTGCATATCCTTCCAAACTAGGCACCTCGCTCTTCTTCGCGTACTCACCCATGTCTGGCAGATTCTCTGTCTTAGCGTAAACTGCCAAATCTTCGGTTCTTGCGTAACCATCCAAACTAGGAATCTCTGAAGTCTTCGCATAACCCTCTAAGCTAGGAACCTCACTCTTCTTAGCATACTCACCCATGTCTGGCAGATTCTCCGCCTTAGCGTATTCTGCTAAATCCTCGGTTCTTGCGTAACCTTCCAGGCTTGGAATCTCTGAAGCCTTTGCATAACCTTCCAAACTTGGAATGTCAGTTGTTTTTGCGTAACCATCTAGACTAGGAATGTCAGTTGTCTTTGCATAGCCCTCTAAACTTGGCACCTCGCTCTTCTTAGCATATTCACCCATGTCTGGCAAATTCTCCGTCTTAGCGTATTCTGCCAAATCTTCGGTTCTTGCATAACCCTCCAAGCTAGGCAACTCGCTCTTCTTAGCATATTCACCCATATCTGGCAAATTCTCCACCTTGGCGTATTCAGCCAGATCCTCGGTTCTTGCATAACCTTCTAAGCTAGGAATCTCTGAAGTCTTTGCATAACCATCCAAGCTAGGCACCTCGCTCTTCTTAGCATACTCACCCATATCTGGCAAATTCTCCGCCTTGGCGTATTCTGCTAAATCCTCGGTTCTTGCGTAACCGTCTAAGCTAGGAATGTCCGATGTCTTTGCATAACCCTCTAAGCTAGGCACCTCGCTCTTCTTAGCGTACTCACCCATATTTGGCAGATTCTCTGCCTTAGCGTATTCAGCCAAATCCTCGGTTCTTGCGTAACCTTCTAGGCTTGGGATATCAGTTGTCTTTGCATAACCCACCAAACTAGGGATATCAGTAGTTTTAGCGTAACCTTCCAAGCTAGGAATATCAGTTGTTTTTGCGTAACCTTCCAAATCCGACTTGGACACTCCCTCATTCCAACGCTTCACATCATCCGAAGTGATCGTATAAGCCGCAGAATAATAAAAAGTGGAATCCGTACGAGGCAAATCACTGCTCGTAAGGAACTGTTTGTCATTCTCCAAATCACTCACCCTCGTGGGAATATAAGGCGTATTGGAAAGCTCATCATAAGAATAGGAAGGCTTAGCGTCCTGACTGATCCAAGAAGGCAACGCATTCGGAGAGACACGCTCCGCATACAACGCATAAGGCACGCTCATCACCCTGCTCTTCAATGTCAGCGTATAATTCTCGCCGCCCGTCAAATCAAAATCACACTGGATATAAAAGACGCCAGACGACCAATCAATATCATGAATGGATTGACCCGAGGAAGGCATCTCACCAATCACAAAAGTCAAAACACCATTCTCATTGGTCGTGATGCGACGAACTTCAGAATAGACACTTTGTCCATCCCTATCATCGCGCAAAATATTCACACGAATACCAATATTGCTATTCGGCAACAACGCGCCATAAGCATTGCGAATAACCGACTGATAGGTAATACCTTGCGGCACCTCAGCCAAAGCAGACAATACATAAACAGATAAAAAAAAGAGACAAAAAGAACTTTTTCATTCGCCTTATTCCTTAATAATTTTAAAAGTAACAGTAACCTTATTCTCTTGAATGATCTTCAACAAGTAAGTACCATACAACAAATTCTCAAATGGCAGAGCGGATCCATCTGAAACATCACCCGCCCAATAGAACCTTCCATTCAAATCCCAGATTTCACAATGGAACGTCACACCTGGTTCGTCTATGGAAACATAACAATAATCACTTGTAGGATTTGGGAAAACAACGATCCTGACCTGCTTTGTCACGACACTTCCAGTCTCCTCCTCTTGACTTACCTGCACGAAAGCCTGTTGCATACCAGCAGCCACAACACCCTTCGAAGAAGATGCAGTAAGATAATCCAATTGTCCTATCGAACAAGATGCACTACCACTTCCCGCAAACACATCACCACCTCCTGCCACAATCGCAGTTTGGGCAAATCCCGTGAAAGAAAACAACAATGAACAGAATATGAAGTTTAGTTCTTTGTCAAAAAACATTCTCTCAATTTTAGTTCTAATTCGACCGCAAAAATAGATGATTTATAGTTATTTACGAATAATTCAAACAAAAAATCATCAACACAAGCACACTTTTTAACGCACCCATTACCATACTCCACAACACGCGTTGACATATTAAAAAGATTGCACGCCTTTGTTATTTTATTATATTTGCAACCAAATAGAATTACAAAGGAACATGTACGCACTAGTCACAGGAGCCAGCTCAGGCATCGGATATGCCTATGCCAGGGTAATCGCAGAATATGGTTACGACCTACTCATCATCAGCAACGTAGAGCAGGAACTTGAAGAGAAGAGAGCCATCCTCGCCAAAGACTTTCCTAACATCACCGTTAAAGCGTTATACAAAGACTTGGGGCAACAAACGGCAGCCAAAGAAGTATTCGACTGGTGCAAACAAGAGGGCATCGAAGTGGAAGTCCTCATCAACAATGCGGGCGTCTATCACGACCGAGACTTCCTGTCGGACTCCGAATCTTTCAACAGCCTCATCCTCAACCTCCATGTCCATACCACCGCTTTGCTCACCTATCACTTCGCGCAAGAGATGGTAAAAAAAGGCAAAGGATATATTCTCAACATGAGTTCCGTCACCTCCAATTATGGATTGCAACGCATGTCCACCTACTCCTCCACCAAGGGGTTTGTCAGACTATTCTCCCGCTCCACCCATATCGAGTTAAAACACAAAGGCGTCTATGTCACCTGCGTCAGACCCGGCGCGGTTGCTACCCCGCTTTATAACATCTCGGAGAAAGCCTTGAAATTGGGACTCGCTGTTGGAGCGATCATCACCCCAGAGAAATTAGCAAGAAAAGGAGTTAAAGCGATGTTCAAAGGCAAATGCGAAACGACGCCAGGTTTTGCGGCCAAATTCCTCAACCTGGTAAACTTCATCCCGACATGGATGTTGTTGCTAATCAGAAAGCTAAACTGGTTCTAACCGCGCTGGATCGTTCAATTGAAGAGCACTACGCTCCCAAATTTCCCAAGACATTACCTATTTCCGCCGCGATATACTGCAAAACATCCACCACAACGGAGTTTCCGAACTGCTTGTACGCTTGAGAGGAACTACTGCTCAACTGATATGAATCAGGGTATCCCATCAATCTCGCGCACTCCCTCGGATGAAGTTTACGTGGTTTTCCATCCACCATATAGCCACCCGTTTTCGCAAAAGCGCCACCTCCGTAGGCGGAGAAGGTAATCGCTATTCCCTTCGTGCTATAAATTCTTTCACCTTGTCCACCCTTATTGACAATACCCAATCGAATGGTTTTATCGCTATAACGATTGTCAACCACGCCAGAAAGTTGCATATCCTTCCTGATCACATATAATTTTTCGGGAATTTCACTAGATGGGAGCAGAAAGTCCTCAACATGTCTTGTCAAAGGCATCGGTTGAGGATAGTGGAACGTTTGATCATAAACATCCTTCCTAAAACAAACCATATAGACCCTCTCCCTTTTTTGGGGAATACCATAATCCACCGCATTCAAAACTCGGTAATCAAATGTGTAGCCCAACTCATTCATCGTCGCCTTGACCACAGCAATCGTATTGCCATTGTCGTGAGAAGCGAAATTCTTCACATTCTCCAAGAAAACCACCCGGGGCTTTTTCGCCTTTACAATTCGGGCGACATCAAAGAACAATGTACCTCGGCTATCTTGAAAGCCTCTTTTTTTACCGCTGATAGAGAAGGCTTGGCAAGGGAATCCCGCACACAGGATGTCATGGTCCGGAATGTTTTTCTCGTCCACTTTCGTGATATCACCCTCAGGCTTTTCTCCGAAGTTAGACTCATAGACCTGCTGGGCAGCAAGGTTCCATTCGTTCGAATAGACACAATTCGCGCCCAACGACTCCAAAGCCAAACGGAAACCACCTAGACCTGCGAACAAATCTATAAATGAATACCCCCTTAAGGTTTCTCTTTCAACTGCTATCATAAAATAAATTTTGTCACAAAATTATAAAATTTCACCTTATGCTCACACGCTTCATCGCCTCGCATCCATTGAACTCAGGGGAATACATCTGCTCCACCTTGGCAGGATTGAGTATATAATCGCCCGCGCAATAAGGGGCCAATTCAATGGTGAACTCATAAGTGCCAGTTTTCAGATAGGAGCAGAAAATATTGGTATGCTCTTTGTAATGTTCCCGATACACCTCATTGTTCCGCCTACTCGTCTCCTTGCTCGCATAGGTGCAACCTGCAGGGATAGGCACATGAAGGAGAACATACTCCGCATCCTTCTCAACCGTCACCACCACACGCATTTTCACTTGCTCGCCAACCTTCAGAACCGAATCCGAGAAGTGGGTTCGGATGGAGAATCCATTCCCCTTCGCCTCAACGGGGCGATCCCAATAAGAGGAAGATACAGAGACATAGACAGGCGCATCCCCCTGCTTGGAGAGGGAGAGGCTGCCCTCCGCAGCCACCTTCCGCTCATAAGGGAATTGTTGTATCTTCTCGCGCAATGCGCCATCGAGTTGGAGGCTATTTTTCTCCCCTCTTGATGGATGATCGATGGCGTCAGACAAAGTGCGGACAATCATCGCCGACTCGTAAGTATTGCGCCAATAAGAGGTACGGCTAAGCGATTTCTTGTAGAAGAAATAGTCACGCATCTTCCGCAGATCGTCCCGGTGATCCTGGAGAGAATCCGCTTGGAAGATACGATACACCTGCAAGGTGTTCATCACCTCATTTTGATCCGCAGAGCGATCATCTCCGAATTGATAATAGAGGCCACCCTTCATCGTCTCTCTCCGATACTGGTTCAACCACGCATGATCAGCAGGCAATCCACATTTAGTCTTGAGTTCCGCCAACTCCAAACGGTCATGGAGCGTCAAATTTGGCGCCATATCCAAACTATCCACCCAGGTTTTATAATCCAATTTCTCCCCTAACGAGCGGAGAATGGTCAAAGCCGTCACCTTTTCGGAGAGGGTAGAATGCTCATCCTTCAACCAATCATTGCAAGTATATTTCACATTACCTTTTGGAAAGTCAATCTGATATTTTTGGAGGGTCTCCACAATGTAGCGACTGATCCAAACGCTTGGACTGTCGGAACCCCACCAGCCCCAAAGTCCATTAGACAACTGCCTCTCCTTCAATGTCTTCACAAAACCATCTATCCGTCGCTCATTCTCCCTGCGTTGATGGTTCGTGATCTCGGGATTTTGATTAGCGGTTAAGAATCCAATCAATTTCGAGGTGGTCTGTTCATTGCATCCGTATGGGTAACGCTTCAACATAGCAACCTCATCCTGCAACAAATCATGCTCCGTATCCATAATCCGAATCGTCACACTATCCGCCTTCTCCGATTGCAGGGAGATTTGCAACGTATCATGCAACACCGCGAAGTGCCCCTCCGTACAAGAGGTTCCCTGAGGCAACAACTTCACCTTTCTTCGCTCTCCATCCCCGAAATGATTCTCCGAAACGAATTGATAAGTCACAGAGATGGTATCGGAAAGGTTATTTGTTGGGGCATGCAACAAGAGAGAGTCCGTCAACGCCGCCGCACAACGATGTGGATGAGTGACCTTCAAGGAATCATTCACAGAGAAGGAACTGGTCAACTGAACCGTGTCTTGCAGATAGCTCGTCAACGTGCCGTGCACCCAACAAGCATCCCCTCGCGCCAAGAATTCAGGTAAGTACAACCTTGCGGAGAGCGGCACAAAGGATTTAATTGATCCCTCAGACGACCCCATAGCGAAGCCTCTCTTTGCTGGGGCATCCGCCAAATAGATGGTCTGCCAACGGGTGATATTATCCGGGAAGGTAACCGTATAACGCGCCTTACCCTCCTTATCGGTCATCAACTTCGGCTGCCAAAAGCCCAAGTCCGAGAAGTGGGTGCGAAGCGTGGCTCCTGCTGGTTCCATAGCTATTCCCTTATCGTTGCTTCCTTTCCTGGTCTTAACGATCACCACGCCACTAGTCGCGCGGCTACCATAGATGGCCGTAGCCGAAGGTTCCTTCAAAATCTCCATGGAGAGAATATCAGCTGGGTCTATTAGAGACAGGGCCGAATTAGACGCATCCGCCAGCACTGGCATTCCATCCACCACATAGAGCGGTGATGAAGCACCCGACAACGAAGAGACGCCATGGATCATAATCGTGGGGGATGCACCAGGCTGAGAAGATGCCTGTACGCCAGAGACACGGCCTTCGAGGGCTTGGTCTATGGAGACAGTACCAGTCAAATCACTTTTTTTCATTACACCATACTCAATCTCATATAGTTCATCTTCGAACGAATCAAACAAGTCTTTCTCTTCGGGGGAAAGCGAGTCCAATACAGTCACAAAAGGGAACGTGTCATTACACAAAAGGAACCTTACCAAACGTGCCTCCGCCAAGTTGCGTCGAAGTTCCTCCTCCTCCGTGTCCGTACACGAGTACGATAATTTTTTTATCAATTGACGACCAAACGACTCATCCATCACGCGATCTCTATTAGGGTCAAACCTCACAACCGAGCATTTCCCTGATTCCACAACCACAGAATCCATCCGGTAGCATGACGTATCCTTATTCAGAATATAAATACGATAAAGGCCAGCCTCTAATTCCTCGAATTTTTGGGTTTTCCCATAGACATATCGCACCGATGGCTTCAATTCACTCTTATGAGGAACCACTACGTAACGAGACGCCTGATAATCCAATGTAATTTCCAACGAATTGGCGGACTCCTTCTCTCTTGGATAATCCAACCACAAATGACGCTTATTCGCCTCCTTCGATAATTCGTTTCTATTCTTGACATACATTTCCCTCAAGAGACGATCCAAAGTCTCTAACTCAGCGTCCAAACGCCAGTTCCCCATATAGAAATCGAGTTGTGGAAATTTCTTTTTCGAAACCTCACGACTCTTCAAACAATGATCGTCGGAATCATACGAGTAAACAAGACGGTGGTCCACCTTCGTCTTCTCATCGAAACGATCAGTCATCCAACGAACAGAATCCAATATAGGTCCCATAAAAGATTGGGTAGAATTCCTTCTCTTATCACGAAGCAGCGTTCCGTCTTCTCTTACCAACCAATCATACGCATAAGATTCTGTGTTCTCAAACATCATTATATAGGGCATCAAACGCTCTATCTCCTTGCGAGTCAATCCATCAGCCATTTTCTTTCGCTTCACAAGGTTGGAAGTGCTATTGACATCGACACTCAAAATCGTACGCTTATATGGCTCCACCATGACAGAATCAATGGTGTATTCCGCTGTTTTAGTTCTTATCCTAATGCGATGGTACTCATTCGGTGTGATAGCAAATGAATAAGGCACCATCCCCGATGCGATGAAAGATGGCACATCATCAATATAGGCAACAACAACATCCTTTCGGGTTCCTCCTCCACATATAATCGGTGAAATTTGTGTGAGCGAATCCTCTGGATAGTAACTGTACCGATGAATGGCATCTCTTGCGGGATAATGGAGATGATAGTAGACTATCGTATCAATCGGTTCCAACCCCGCCCATAATGGATAATTCTTACTATTCAATGAGGCCCATTGAAAACTCATACGGCGACTCTGGTATGCCTCGGTTGGCGCATCCCTCAATCGGCCCAAGAGGTTCCAGTTAGGGGAGGCTGTTTTGAACTGACTATTGATGGCATAGGCAGTCACATCGGCACCTTTCACCGGTTTGTCCTCCCCATCAGTCACCTGCACCTCCATCTCACAACTCATTCCCGGCACGATCACGGAAGGTTCGTTCACCGCTATGCGCAAAACGTCCTTAGGCACCTGACGAACGAAGTCTTCCAGATCAATGACAGAGCCCGCCCAAAGAACCTTGGCCCTCAAAATGTAGGATTTTTCACGGTCCCAAGGGAAGAATGCGGGAAGTTCCTTGTCGCTGCCGGAAAAAATCACCTCCCCATCCTGTACTACATAACAAGCCATCGGAAGATGCAAAGCATTGGCAACCATCGGGAAAAGGGAGTCTCCTGACGTACGCCATTGAACAGAGGCCATCGAAGAGGAGGCATCGAAGGCATAAGCACTCCTAGCATGCGGCGTCTTGACAATGTATTGGGCATAGGATGGCTCTGTCCGCAATGTGCAAGGCAGCAAGGTGTCCATCAAATGCGCACGGTTGCCCAGTTGATCCTCGACATAGATAGATGCCCGCTCGACAGTGTCTTTCTGATTGTATCGAGCGCTCACCAGAAGCGAGTCTTTGTCGAGTTGGATGGAAACACTATGTTGCGCTACATAATAACCGACAGTCGATAAATCCCTCTTCTCCACCTTCCCATCTGGCAAGAAGAGGGAAACATTTGCCCTGAACAGAATGTTGTTTCCCGCATCGAAAGAGGGAGGGAAAACAAAAACCAACTCATCCTCACCATTGGTCACCTTCGTTTGAGAGGCTAATATAGGCGAGTAGATAGCTCGACCCGCTAATAACGAATCAACAGACCGGAATTGAAGGGAGACCTTCGCCGAGACGCCCTTAAATGGGAGACCATTGGCATCTCTCGCCACGACCTTCACACGGATACTATCCCCCTTGTAATAGGCAGACTTGTCATACGAACATGTCAAAGACGCATCTCGCAAAACATAGTCCTCGTACTTAAAACTGGTGTGGCCCATAACTCCTCCCCGCTTATTCCCCACGCCCAATTGATACTTTCGGTCCAATAGTAGTTTTAAAGAGTCAGTCAGAGCAATATCGCAGGTATAGTGACCAGCAGCATAGGGGGCCAAATGATCTAACAACACTTTGCGGTTCTCGCCATTCGTATTGGGCAAAAGAAAGACTTGGATAGGGCGGTTGTATGGACGGCCTTTTCTGGTACGAACAAATGCCTTCACCCGTAAAGTGTCGTTCGGTTTATACTTAGGTAGGCTGGTGACCAACCTAGCACCAACTTTACGAGAAAAATTAGGGTGGCGCATCACAAAATCCTCCTCCTCGCTTGTGAGTTCACGATTGTGTCGTTGATCACGACGCACACATTTTTCCATCACTTTACAATAGCGGGACCAATCATGATATCTCAATTCATGTAAGTCCATATACTCCCCCGTCTCGTAGTCATAGTATTCCTCGTAGTATTCTCGACAACTATACTCACTCTCTTCTTTATCGGCATCGCATCCCCACCTAGCGAATTTTGCTATATACCCGACTGGTTCCCCCTCTAGGATGGATACCACAGGATCCTTCACGACGCGACCGATGGTCTGGAAGAATTTAGAAAATGGCCTCTTCTTTTTCTTCGAGGTTGTACTCTCACTTTTTTCTATGCCCCAATAGGACAAATGGCCATGGTAAAGAATACGTACCTTCGCCCGATCGTAATGTTTTTTTGCCTCATAACGTTGCGTCGCCTCATTGAAAGGAAGAGGCTCCCCCTCGATAGAGACCTCCGCATCCGGTAAAACATGCCCCAAACTATCATACAAAAAGAGAGAAAAATGCTCATAGTCTTTTCCTGCGATAGCAGTTTTGTATGGAACGGACGAATAATAGTCATAAGAGATATCCTTTCCATGCAGTCGGGCCAAAAGATAGTTGCCATACGCCATGGTATCTAACTGACGCTTCGCATCTTGAAAAGCATATGACGTGTAATCCATAGAGGTGTGAATCTGGGAGACAAGCAGATTACCCGCCACGACTTTCGAAAAAAATTCATCAGATACATTCTCGACATTCGAAGTGTTCGTGAACAATTCATCCGTCAACTGATTATTGAGACGGAACACACAAACGGGACTTTTGTAATTTGCGTAAAAATTAGGAGTCGCTTTGAGCGCGGTCACCCACGACAAGCCAACACAAAGGAGCAACGTTAAATATTTCCTCATGCGATTTCTCTATTATCTGTACTATTGTTGAACCGCCACTTCTTCATACACACTCGCCAGCAACGGCCAAAGGACAAAGATAGGGTAAAATGAATTAACTCTTCTCTTATCTTCTTGATTATTTTCTTAATGCAAAAAAACGAGAGCAAAGGAAAGAAGGACAAATTCTTAACTCTTAATTCTTAACTCTTAATTAGCACTACCCCGCCCACCCCTCTCTATCCAGATTCCGGTAATTGATCGCCTCGCTGATATGGCGAGTCTCCACATTTTCGCTTTGGTCCAAATCAGCAATCGTGCGTGCCACCTTCAAGATACGATCGTAAGCACGGGCGGATAGATTCAACTTCAACATAGCCGACTTCAACCGTTCGGAGGCCTCCTCCCCTAACTGCGCGTACTTGTGGAGCAAACGAGAGGTCATCTGCGCATTGCAATGCACCCCCTTCTCCTCTTTGAAACGCTCCAACTGAATATTTCTCGCCGCTATCACACGCTGACGGATCATCTCACTCGTCTCCGAGGGGCCACACTCCGAAAGTTTCTCGAAAGGGACTGGCACCACCTCGATATGGATGTCGATACGGTCCAACAAAGGCCCCGATATCTTGCTCATATACTTTTGCACCACACCCGGTCCGCAGACACACTCCCTTGTCGGGTGGTTGTAATAACCGCACGGACATGGATTCATTGCCGCCACCAACATAAAACTGGCCGGATACTCCACCGTCTGGCGAGCCCTCGATATGGTGATTTTACGATCCTCCAACGGTTGTCGCATCACCTCTAACACGGTGCGTTTAAACTCCGGCAATTCGTCCAAAAAGAGCACGCCGTTGTGGGAGAGCGATATCTCTCCCGGCTGGGGATTTCCACCTCCGCCCACAAGGGCGACATCCGAAATGGTATGGTGCGGCGAACGGAAAGGGCGAGCCGTCATCAACGAAGTCTCCTTGCTGATCAAACCAGCCACCGAGTGGATCTTCGTGGTCTCCAATGCCTCAAAGAGAGAGAAAGGAGGCAAAATCGTAGGGATACGCTTCGCCAACATCGATTTACCCGCACCAGGAGGTCCCACCAAAATCAGGTTGTGTCCGCCCGCGGCCGCCACTTCGAAGGCGCGCTTCACATTCTCCTGCCCCTTCACATCGGAAAAATCAATGTCGAACTGCCCCAAATGCGAGAAGAACTCCTTACGGGTATCGATCTCCACCTTGGTCAATTCAGACTTCTTGTTCAAAAAGTCCACCACCTCCATCAAGGTCTTCGCCCCATAGACCTCCAAATTGTTCACGACGGCAGCCTCATTGGCGTTTTCATAGGGAAGGATCAACCCTTTGTACCCCTCCTCACGCGCTTTGATTGCCATCGGCAAGGCCCCCTTCACGGGTTGCAAGGTACCATCAAGGGAGAGTTCTCCCATGATTACATACTGGTCCAGATCATCCGCCAAAATATCCCCCGCACCGGCTAATACACCAATGGCCAACGGCAGGTCGTAGGCGGCCCCCTCCTTTCGGATATCCGCAGGAGCCATATTAATAACCACTTGGAAATGAGGAAATTTCATTCCACAAAACTGAATAGCGGAGATGATACGTTCATGACTCTCCTTGATCGCGTTGTCGGGCAATCCCACCAACATAAAACGGATTCCCTGCGATACGTTCACCTCAATCGTAATAATAGTAGCGTCAATGCCTTGCACAGCCGCACCAAATGTCTTCACTAACATTTTCTGAATTTTTAAAACAAGTAAACTCCACGAAAAACAGGCATTCCTAATTTTTCGCAAACAAACAGTGCAAATATAGAATTATTTCAATCAAACAACAAAATTATCGGCCAAATTTTTCAATAATACTCGTAGGTCTGGAATGAACCGCCCAACAAATTGTTCTCCTTGTCATACAACTTTATCACACGGCTATTCCCCTTTCGGTCATAATCCTCATATTTGTAGTTCATCTCATAATCCGAAACATCCGCCACGGAATAGATATAATACCGCGATATGGCATTGTCGCTATTGTACTGGCAACACTCTCTCCTGGTTAGCGCACGCTGGCTATTGTAGACCTCCTCCAACAACACCTTGCCATTTTTGCCATATATGGAACTGCAGAACATCTTCACATTACCCTCCCGATCATAGGAGGTCCTTAATGTGTCGTACCCATAATCATCCCGACTATACTCCACACGTTCGATCAACTCGCCCCCTTCGTTTCGATAACTACAAGATGTGATTTTACCATTCTGATAATTATAAAAGCATGTTTGATACAACATGGCATAATCATCATAGTAGTCGGTTTTCACCTTCTCTCCTTTTTCGTTGAAAAAAGTCGTTTCACGTCTAACCACCTCTCCCTTATTGTTATAAACCAACAACTCCGTGATATTTCCCGCCTCATTAAAGGAGATTTTCTCCTTCATAGCTCCTTGGGCAAGCTCTCCCGCTTCCAAATAACCTGAATAATAGACCAAACTCTTCACATTTCCCTTCAAGGACATCTCGAAGAGGTCATTCCTCGTTTTTTCGCATGACGTAAATAGTACCAAAGAGATGACGAGGAACAATAGATAGTATATTTTCGTAAAATTCACCTTCATTATTTCTTCATTAAAAGATCACTCATAACGGATCGCCTCAATCGGATCCAACTCCGAAGCCCTCTTAGCGGGATACCAACCAAAAAAGACACCGGTAATGGTACATACCAGGAAGGAGAGAATCACCGAGTAGGGCTGCACATAGACGGGCCATCCCAAAAGCGCGGAGAGGCCGTACGAGGCGCCGACACCAAATAGAACGCCAATCAAACCACCCGTCACACTGATCAAGATCGCTTCGATGAGGAACTGCGCCAAAATATCGATTCCACGCGCGCCAACCGACATACGCAAACCTATCTCACGGGTACGTTCCGTCACCGACACATACATGATATTCATGATTCCAATTCCACCCACCAAAAGTGAGATACTGGCGATACAGGCCAATAGCACCGTCAACATATCGGTCGTGGAGGTCATCATAGAGCTCAACTCCTCTTGCGAACGCACCGAAAAATCCAACTCGCCCTCCTCCTTGATCTTATGCGTTTGCCTCAATACCTCCACAATGTCGTCAATCGCTTTTGACGTCAGACGCTCCTCCTTGGCGGAAGCGTAGATACCATTGAGGTAGGTGATGTTCGAGACACGTTTCTGAATGGTCGTAAAGGGCGCCAAAACCACAGCGTCCTGATCTTGCCCCATGCTATTGTAACCCTTCGGTTCCAAAACACCCACCACTGTGAAGGGCACCTTGCCGAAACGGACCACCTTGCCAATCGGATCCTCCTGATTGGTGAAAAGATTATCCACAATGGTCTTACCGATCACACAAACCTTCGCGGAGGTGGCGATATCCTGATCCGTGAACATATCCCCTTGCGACACATTCAACTTCCTGATATCCAAATAATCCTGGGAGACACCCGTCACAGAAGCGGGATAGTTATTATTACCATAAATCATCTGTCCGCTGCTGTTCACCAACGGAGAGACACTGGAGAGGTAACGGGTACATTTTTTTACGATCTCCTCATAATCGGCATTCTTCAACGTCTGCATATCGGAGGCATTCATTCGGACACCGCCGCCTCTACGGTCATTGTTTCCCGGATGAACCATGATCATATTGGAACCCATCTCGGAAATTTGCTCCTGGATGCTTCTCTTGGAGCCCTGACCGATGGCCAACATGGTGATGACGGAGGCCACACCAATGATGATGCCGAGCATCGTCAAAAACGATCTCAGTTTATTGTTGCTGATCGCTCGGAGGGCGATTTTCAATAGATTCGAGATATTCATACGCCATTAATCTTTTACAGGAGGCAGCGCGTCCAAAGCCTCCCTTGCCGATGAAATATGGTCATTGACCGTATCCTCCACCACCTGACCGTCTCGCAGACGGATGTTGCGGCTACTATACTCCGCCAACTCAGGGTTGTGTGTCACAAAGATGATCGTTCTTCCCTTCGCATGCAGTTCTTGGAAGAGAACCAAGATTTCAAAAGAGGTGCGGGTATCCAAATTACCGGTAGCCTCATCCGCCAAGATGATGACGGGGTCGTTGACCAACGCACGGGCGATCGCCACACGCTGCTGCTGACCACCAGACATCTGGTTGGACTTGTGGTTGAGACGTTCACCCAAACCGACCGCCTGCAACGCCGCCACCGCTCTCTCGTGACGCTCCTCCGCCGATATGGCCGAGTTATACATCAACGGCAACTCCACATTCTCCACAGAGGTGGTTTTGGCCAACAAATTATAATTTTGGAAAACAAAACCGATCTTACGGTTACGAAGCACGGCCCGTTCATTCTTGTTCATGGTACGCACCTCCACGCCGTCGAGGTAGTATTCGCCGGAAGTTGGCGTATCCAGACATCCCAACGCATTCAACAAGGTGGATTTTCCGGAACCTGACGTACCCATAATGGTCACGAACTCCCCTTCGTAAATGGAGAAGGAGACTCCACGCAAGGCGTGCACCACCTCCTCACCCACGACGAAATCACGCTTCACATCGCGCAATTCAATGATCGGTTTTCTTTTACCCTGATTCTCCATAGGATACGATTATTTACGAGGTCCGCCGCCCGGACGTTTCGGCATAAACGGACTGCTCTTTTGGTCAGCGCCACCCGCCATACGACTCGGATCCATTTCAGAAGCCTCAACGGAGGAGACGATGACACGCTCACCCTCATTCAAGCCAGACAACACCTCAATGCGCGATCCATTTGTGACACCAGTCTTCACATTTCGCTGTTCCGCCCAGTTGTTATCCTTGACTACCCAAACGGTAGCTCCTTCGATCTCGTCGGGATCCAATGCGGCGCATTTCATACCCGGAGGCAATAGTTTCTCGTCCATCTGGAACTTCAACGCCTTGCTTGGAATGGTGATGATACTATCTTTATACAGCGTCATAACCGCAATATTGGCAGTCAATCCCGGCTTCAATTTCAAATCTGGATTCTTGGCATCCACAATCACCTCGTAAGTGACCACATTGGAGGTGGTGGTTGGCTCCAAACGGACCTGACGCACCACACCGCTGAACTTATCATTCGGATAGGCGTCGACGGTGAATTCCACCTTCTGTCCTTCGGCCACCTGACCGATATCGGCCTCGTCGATATTGGCCACCACCTGCATATCCACCAAATTCTCGGCAATGATAAAGAGCGTCGGGGTGGTCATGCTGGCAGCCACGGTTTGGCCCTCCTCCACCTCTACGGAGATCACGACACCATTGATCGGAGAGGTAATGGTCGCATAGCCCAAATTGGTCTTGGCGCGGTCCACCTCATACTTCGCTTTGCGTAATGAGTTGGTCACCTTCATAAACTGGAACTCGACCTCCTCAAACTCGGCGTCGCTGATCAACTTCTTCTCGTGCAAAGCCTGATTCCTATCGAAAACCTTCTTGTAGTAGCCATACTCGTTCAACGCATTGGCATAATCTGTCTTAGCGGATTCCAAAGAGGTGGACAAAGTGGAACGGTCCAACTCAGCGAGCAGTTGTCCTTTCTTCACCTTTTCATTGTAATCCACGTGAATTTTATCGATCTTTCCAGATACCTGCGTACCTACCTCGACCTCCGTCACCGGCTCCACTTTACCCGTGGCGGTAATGGAATTCGAGATACAGCCCATCTCCACCTGTTCTGTCTTCACAACATGTTGAGGAGCTTTCTTCTTTCCTGAAAACGCGAAATAGAGGATTACCGCAAGCAGCAGCAAAACCACAATCAGAATGATTTTCTTTTTATCCATAATAATATTCCCGAAATATAATCAGCAAAAATAGTAATACAGAGCCACTTACAAGGAAAGTTATCGACGAATCGGCCATTTTTACCGACGAATCGGGATCTTTTCTCGCCAAATAAAAATCCCCCAACGCCATAAGCGAAGGGGGATCGTATATTAGGAGTCCGTTTCAATTATCCTCTACAATTCAGCGAGCATGCGCTTCACCACCGCCCGCCAATCTTCCCTGTTTTGAGGTTGATAGACATGGAAGCCCATCGAACGGGCCGTCTCCACATTTCGGGCGCCATCATCCACAAAGAGCGTCTCTTCGGGAAGAATACCCGTTTGGTCTATCACATATTGGAAAATTTCAGGAGAGGGTTTGGTCAACCTCAACTTATAGGAGGCAAACGTCCTGTCGAAGTAAGCAGGCAATGGTTTGCCTTGCGGCGTGAATTCCGAAGAGTCCGCCCACTCGTAAACATGCGGATTGATGTTGCTGAGCAAATACAATTTATAGTGCTTACGCAACTCCTCCAAATAGGCTAACTTATCCAAATCCACCCGCTCCACAATCGATAGCCACGCAGCCGCGATCGACTCATCCGACACATCCTTTCCGGTCAACGAACGGAACGCGTCATTGAATTCGGCGCGGTTTTTCGACCCATCCTCCAAATCCAAAAAGATACCGTTCTGGCGGTAGAGATTCAGATACTCGGAGATATTGACCATTCCCAACGACTGGAAGTTGCGGATCGCCCCCTCCAGATCAGCGTCGATCAAAACTCCTCCGAAATCAAATATAATATTCTTGATCATGGCTTCACAACGACATAATCAGATGAGATACCATCCGTCAACTCATGCTTGATGGATATTTTCACATCCTTCGGGAAATTCCGCATCATCTCCATCACCGCAGGCTCCCCTATCTCTTTGGCCACCTCCGATAGATTCTTGACAAATATGCCGGAACATACCAATTTGCCATCGACACGTTCTTTCTGCAAATCGACCAATTCGGCCTCCATCTTCACACCGGAACATTCGACAAGGCAAGTCAGCGAAGCAAGACTATCCGTTCCTTGTTCAGGTGTTTCGAACGTCAGCAAAAAGGACATCGGCAACTCTCCATACGCTAAACGGTTGGCATAGATGGACTCTTGGACCGGAGAGAAATCCGCTGTCACGCACTCCACCGACATATAGCACACGCTACGCATTGAGACGTACCTCCATGAGAGGTTTTGAGCGACAGGTTGTTCCTGCTTATCTCCCAAAAATGCGACGGCCAACGCAGAAATCGCGCAAAGCGCCAATATCAACAGCAAAACATATTTCTTCATGACCCGATCTATCATTACACCTTCAATGCGCCAACAATCTCGGACACGGATTTGCAACCGTGTCTCTCCAAGTAATCATTGATACCCTCCACCACTTTCAAGGTAACGGCGGGATCAATAAAGTTGGCGGTTCCAATCTCGATAGCGGACGCTCCAGCCAAGAAGAATTCCACCGCATCAGTCGCATTCATGATGCCACCCAATCCGATCACTGGAATCTTCACCGCCTTCGCCACCTGCCAAACCATACGCAAAGCGACTGGTTTCACGCAAGGGCCCGAAAGGCCACCTGTCACAGTGGACAGAACTGGCGTCATACGCTCCGCGTCGATGGCCATACCCATCAAAGTGTTGATCAACGAGACGCTATCCGCACCCGCGCCTTCCGCCGCCTGGGCGATCTCCGCGATGTTGGTCACATTGGGAGAGAGCTTCACGATCAAGGTCTTCTTGTAAGCCTTCCTAACAGCCTCCACCACAGAAGCGGCACCGCTGCAAGTGGTACCGAAAGCCATACCGCCCTGCTTCACATTAGGGCAAGAGATATTCAACTCGATAGCCGGAATCTTATCCAACGCATTGATCTTCTCCGCGGTCGCCACATAATCATCAATGCAAGATCCGGAAACGTTCACAATCATATTGGTGTCCACGGATTGGATTCGCGGATAGATGTTCTCGATAAAATAATCGACACCCTTGTTCTGCAATCCCACGCAGTTCAACATGCCCGAAGGGGTCTCCGCCATACGGGGATATGGATTACCCTCACGATGCGCGAGCGTAGTACCCTTCACAATGATGCCACCAATCTTACTGATGTCAATGAAATCAGCGTACTCCTCACCATAACCGAATGTTCCGGATGCAGTCATCACCGGGTTCTTCATTTGTAACCCGCCTATCTTTACACTTAAATCTGCCATGTCAAATCCTTTATATTAAATACCGGTCCATCTGAACAGACACACTTGTGACCCTTTTGCGTCTCAGTCACGCAGCAGAGGCAAGCGCCCAAACCGCAAGCCATCTTGTTCTCCAATGAAACCTCACAATCAATATTGTTTTTCGACGCGAAGGCAGCCACCGCCTTCATCATAGGGGTCGGTCCGCAAGAGTAGATCTTGTCGAACTTCTCATTGACCAATACGGAGTGGTTGGTGACAAAACCCTTCTCACCCAACGAACCATCCTCGGTGGTGACCAATACCCTACCCACCTGCTCAAACGCTTGCTGTTGCAAAAGATCCTTGCCGGAACGGGCACCCAATAGGAATGTAGGTTGATACCCCTTCCCCTTCAAATAGTTGCCCAAATCCAACAACGGAGCGATGCCGACACCACCACCCACTAAAAGCACAGATTTCTGCGCAGGTTGAGGATCGGAGAATCCATTGCCCAAAGGCAACACCAAATTCAACAAATCGCCTGCCTTCAAGGAGGCCAACTTCTTGGTTCCGTCGCCTACCAATTGGATCAACAACCAAAGCTCGTTCTTACTTCTGTCCACAAAGTGGATAGAGATAGGACGGCGTAAAAACGTGGTGGACGAGTTATCCACACGGACCTCCGCGAACTGTCCGGGACGCATCTCCGGAAGCGCAGCTGACGAAGTCAACTTCATCAATATATGTTTGTCGCCCAACTTTTCATTGGAGACAACATTTAAATCCAAAATATGTTTCTTCATATTGTATGATACATTTTTTGCAAAGATACAATTTAGACCATAAATACGACCATATTTTCAAACAATTCATGCGATACATTTCATCCCAAAACATTTATATTTGCAAAAAAACTTAAGACATGGACAACCTTCGCATTATTACACTTACACTTCTATTGGCATGCGCCACACTCGTTTCCGCAGAGCCTTTCGATGACGTTTCGGCCTTTTTCAGACAAAAGGTGAGATCCGCGCAGGTCAGCCACACCATCCGTACTCAAAACGACACGACGCTCTCCCCCGCATCAGAAGACACGGTTAAATTCACCTCCCTCTTCCAATTCTATCCAGGGATGAGAAAAGATTCCGTCCACTATAGCGGTGTGTCAGCGGAAGTTGCCGAAAAATATCTACCCGACGGAAGCAGGAAGGAGCGCACCTCCAACATTCACTATAGATACTATTACGAAAAGCGAACAGGCGACACCCTCATCATCTACGAAGGGAGGAATAGCATTACCCGAATTCTGGACAAGAGCGGCAATATGATATCCTCATCCACCACCAACCGTTTTGGCGCCACCATCAACCGATCGCGCAGAGTCGCCATCGAAGGCGCGGGGTACAAAGAGGAGTCGATCAACCTCTCCATGCCAGGCGACACCCTTTCGATAGAGACACGTCTCTTTAACCAGGGGAATCTGTTACTGGAACGGTACCTGAAAGACCTAGAGGGTACAATCATCGAGAACGACCGTTACACCTATGACGAGGCGGGGCAACCTACCCAAATTTCACGGTGGAATCATCTGAGAGAGGAGATGGAGAGCTTCGACTACACCCGCACGGGCGCACCACTCCACCACTATTTGTGGCGTTGGGAATTTTTGGAGGAGGAGCAGCCCGTTCTAGTCTCCCGCATCACCTACCAATACGACTCCACCAACGAACTGATCCTGCGGGAAGAGGTTGACGGCAACGGGAAGATCATCGCCCAATACAAACGAGAGGGCGACCAATCTACCGAGAAGCGTACAGACAAAGAGCAAGCCACGCTCACCACGACTCAATACGACCGATACGGCAATGTCGTCCGTCAAAGAATTGAGAAACGGGTCCAAGCCTCACGCATCTTCGAAGAGTACGATGTAGCCTATCAATATTACGAATAAATGATGGAGCGGATATATAGTTATTTCACAAACTTTTCCTATATTCGCGAGAAATAACCGAGAAACAACAAAGAAGAAAACAATGGAAGACTTTATCGTATCAGCCAGAAAATATCGCCCGTCCACCTTCCTTTCGGTAGTCGGACAAAGTGCATTGACCAATACGTTAAAGAAAGCCATTTCCAACAAACACTTGGCCCACGCCTACCTTTTCTGTGGACCACGCGGTGTAGGAAAGACCACTTGCGCGAGAATTTTCGCCAAGACCATCAACTGTCTCACTCCTACCGCAGACGGAGACGCTTGCAACGAATGTGAATCCTGCAAGGCTTTCAACGAGCAACGCTCCTACAACATCCACGAATTGGATGCCGCCTCCAACAACTCGGTGGAGGACATCCGTTCCCTTATCGAACAAGTCAGAATACCACCTCAAATCGGACAATACAGCGTCTACATCATCGACGAGGTACACATGTTGTCCCAAGCGGCGTTCAACGCATTCTTGAAGACCTTGGAAGAGCCACCCGCTCACGCCATCTTCATCCTTGCGACCACCGAAAAGCATAAAATTTTGCCAACCATTCTTTCCAGATGCCAAATCTACGACTTCAACCGTATGGGCATCGAGGATACTATCAAGCACTTGCAAATGGTGGCAGAGAAAGAGGGCATCCAAGCAGAGCCAGAAGCATTAGGCATCATCGCGCAGAAGGCGGATGGCGGTATGCGCGACGCGCTCTCCATCTTCGACCAAATAGCAGCCAGTACAGATGGCAACATCACCTACCAAGGCGTATTGGAGAATCTGAACGTTTTGGACTATGACTACTATTTCAAATTGGTCAACTACTTTTTCGAAGGAAAAGTTTCTGAATCGCTATTGATTTTCAACGAGATACTCAACAAAGGATTCGAAGCACAAAACTTCGTGAACGGATTGAGTTCGCACTTACGAAACCTGATGGTCTGCAAAGACGCGCAAACCGTTCAACTATTGGACGTGGGGGCCAACGTCAAGGAGCAATACCAAAAGCAGGCGTTAAGCGAAGCATGCAACAACGAATTTCTCTACAAAGCGCTGATGGTCTGCAACCAGTGCGACCTCAATTACAGAATCAGCAAAAACAAACGTTTACTCGTTGAATTGACGCTTATCCGACTATGCCAATTGTCGGATGAAAAAAAAAAAATAATTGGGTAGATGAATGGGATGAAAATTGGCTCCCTATAGACATTTTTTTGCCAAGCACCCAAGCATTGAGACAAGGAGGCCCCGCCACACCTCAAAGGACAACCAACGGAGCCCCTATTCCACAACAAAATAACGCAGCGGCCAAGCAACCACAGCCGACTATTCCTCGTGCCACATCCTTCTCCATCAAGGAATCCATGGAGCAAAAAAATGTGCAGGAAAAGCAAGGAGGTGATGAGGAGGTATTCTCGGAGAGCACAGAACGCAACCAATTCACACAAGACGATTTAATCAAAACGTGGAACAACTATGTTCAATTCACCTCTGACCAACCCGTTTTGCAGCAGACCATCCAGCAGTGCAAACCTGTATTGGGAACGGATTTCAGAATCATGCTAGCGGTCTATAACTCCGCACAAGAAGGTCTTATGCTCCAAGAGAGAGTGAAAATCACCAACTATCTTCGAAAAGAACTCCGCAACGGAGCCATCAGTTTAGAGATCCGTATTTACGAGGTAAACGAAAACGCCCAATCACTGACCAAGAAAGAGCTTTTCCTCAAAATGATGGAAGAAAATCCAATCTTAAAGAAACTCGCCAAAGAGTTGAGTCTTGAAATCGCCTAATCCAAACAGACAATAGCAAAAAAAATGCGTGAAGAAAGTTTGCTTTCCCCTCGCATTTCCCCGACAAGATTTCCCCTAAGCCATAGGGAAAGAAGACTCCGCGTCAGCACTCAAATCGACCATAAAAGAGCGGGCGAAATTCCGTAGGAAGGAGACCGACTCCTCTGATGGAGCAAAAGGAGAAACCCCCATTGTCAAATCCAAAGAGGCTCCCTCATATTGGAATGCGTCGTTGAGATCTTCCGACCAATCTGTCATAATAGAATTCTGCGTAAAAAATTTTATCATAAGCAATCCGTTTAGGTTTAAAGAAGTGTTTGACTAGTCCTAAATAACCGTTACAGTTTTAGACATAATTTATTTAGGACAAAAATAGTACTTTTTAGAAGATTGTTGCAGGACTAGTCCTGCAACAATCTTCTTTTTTGTAATTTTTTATTTTTACTCTTCTTTGTG
>JAZRZA010000074.1:0-64328 GCA_045601045.1 Paludibacteraceae bacterium | reverse complement strand
TTACTTATCCACGGGGCAAAGATTACTCAAAGAATAAAATTTGCGCATCCAACGCGGATGATGATGAATTCGTAATGGATGAGAACAATTGATCTCCACCCAAAGTCTCTTCTACTGGCTCTTGAAGAATCATGTCTGGCTCTGGCTCCGCGTTTGCCGCACTAACCTCACAAGTATTATTCAAGTGATTTTGATAAACTACTGCTGCGATAGCACAAATACCCAACACTGAGAAAATTGCGATTCCTTTTTTCATGGCCGTAAAATTTTAGTTTGACCTACCATTATTAACACTGATGCGAGTGACGTTATCATCAACCCGACAATTCAAACTTACATCAGATTCTCTGTATTTCCAAATCCGCGAGCCACTATTTCTCCCATGGAACGCACTATTTATCGGATAATAAATGAACCCAATTTTATAGGCATATACAGGCTCCCGAACTATCTGAAAGCCACAATTGACAATTTATTGGGACAAAATCAATGTTGGAAAACATCTATTTCCGCGCCAACATTTCCGAAGAGTTTTGGAGATATGTTTTAGAGCAGTCTTTCATCCATAAACGTACTAATGGGCTGTTAATTTCTTGGTAGGCTCACATTAAATAGCCAATCATCACTCATAGTTTCATTGAAAAGCGTATCTTTGAATAATCAAGAAAAAAGAGAGACAAAAGATATATAAGAGATAGTTTATGAAAGGACAATCTAAATCTCCTTGGGCATGGATTCCCACCCTCTACTTCGCGGAGGGCATCCCCTATGTCATCGCAGCGACCACCTTCGCCCTCATTATGTACAAAAGGTTAGGCATGTCCAATGCGGATGCGGCGATGTACACCAGTTGGCTTTACCTACCATGGGTCATCAAACCCTTCTGGAGTCCATTCGTCGATGTTATGAAGACCAAACGGTGGTGGATCATCACCATGCAGTTCTTGATTGGAGCCGGACTTGCTGGCGTCGCGTTCTGCATACCGACAGACTTTTGGATCCAAAGCACCTTAGCTATCCTCTGGTTGGTAGCCTTCTGCTCCGCCACACACGACATCTCGGCGGACGGATTCTACACGTTGGCCCTGAACGACAACCAACAGTCGCTCTTCGTAGGTATCCGCAGCACCTTCTACCGGATTTCCATGATTGTGGGACAGGGAGCCTTAGTGATGTTGGCCGGATATTTGGAGGAGAAGACCAATAACATACCTATTTCATGGAGCATCACCTTCTTGACTAGCGCGGGTATCTTTCTGGCCCTCGCGGTTTACCACTTTTTTGTATTGCCCAAGCCAAACAACGACCAAAGCGTACAAGGAAAGGAGCCAATCAAATCGTTCTTCTCCTCTTTCGGCAGTTTCTTCTCCAAGAAGGGCATTCTGCTCTCATTGGCATTCATCCTGCTGTTCCGTTTAGGAGAAGCCCAACTCACGAAGATAGCCACCCCTTTCCTTTTGGATAGTCTGGAGGCTGGCGGACTGGGACTCTCCACCAAAGAGATTGGTTTCGCCTACGGCACCGTCGGTGTCGTCGCGCTGACATTAGGCGGCATTCTAGGCGGCATTATGGCTGCCAAGGATGGGTTACGCAAATGGCTCCTACCGATGGCGCTCGCAATGAATGTGCCGAACCTTCTATATGTATTCATGGCCTACGCGCAGCCAGAGAGTTACAGTCTCATCTGCGCATTCGTAGCAATCGAACAGTTTGGTTATGGATTTGGATTCACCGCTTTCATGCTCTACCTCATCTACATCTCCAGAGGAGAATACGCCACTTCGCACTACGCGATCTGTACGGGATTCATGGCCTTGGGCATGATGCTCCCTGGCAGAGTGGCAGGACAAATCGAAGAATTTTTAGGATACAGCCACTTCTTTGTCTGGGTATGCCTCTGCACCATCCCAGGCATTATTCTCGCCATGATACTGAAGATAGACCCCTCATTTGGAAAGAAGGAGGAATAAGACATATCCTGTAGGGGCGTATCCATCAGGGCGTATGCGATACGCCCCTTCTACGGGGAGATTCGCTATTATAGCAAAGGAAATCTACCTGACTAAAATCGAATTTATGCATGTTTTTATAATTCATCATGGACGCAGACCTTGCAGATTTCTATCAAGTTAAAACTATTGCACTAAACCAAGCAGTCAAACGAAACGAAGCTCGCTTCCCTGAACGATATCGGTTTCAATTGACCACAATAGAAAAAGAGGAACTTATCACAAAATGTGATAGGTTCAAAACGCTAAAACACTCATCCTATCTTCCTTATGCGTTTACAGAACAAGGAGTAACACAACTATCTGCCGTTCTACATTCAGACACAGCTATTGAGATGTCCATTCGCATCAATGACGCATTTCACGCCATGAGAAAATTCATATTGGCCAACGCCAGCATCTTCCAAAGGCTTGAAACCGTAGAACTCAAACAGATTTCTGTAGAAGAGAAAATAAACCAAATCCTCGACCGTCTTGACGATGGTTCTCTCAAACAGAAATTAGGCGTATTCTTTGATGGACAAATGTTTGACGCTTTTGTGTTAGTCGAAGAGTTGATTCAGAAAGCCAAACGTCGTATAATTCTTATAGACGATTATCTTTCCGCTTCGCTATTACAGCGTTTTCACCGGAGAAATCCAGGTGTGTCGCTCGATTGTTATGTCAAAAGTCGGTTCGCCACAAATGACCTATCGCAAGCCATACTACAATACAACACTCAATATCCTAACGAGCCGACTACTCTCCACACATTTGAGTCGTCCCACGACCGATGGCTTATTATAGATGACACCATCTACCATTTTGGCGCATCACTAAAAGATTTAGGGAAACGATGGTTCTCGGTAGACATCATCACAGAGCATACAGCCGATGAGTTATTGGCTCGTTTGTAGTTGTTTACTCAGCAGGTACAGTCTTTCAGGGTGATAGGTAGGTGTGGTACATCTTTGTCCGAGGGCGTTGCCCCCGGTTACTCAGATGGTGCCTTTCAGGCACTGCACGGAGGCTTAACTACCTCACCATTTCACGACAAAACACCTGCCACATCAGGGCGTATGCAATACGCCCCGAGGAGATTCGTCAACGGAAATTTGTCTGGTTAAAACCACTAATATGTATATGTTTTTATAATTCGTCAAAACACATTATCTTTGTGAGCTTTAAACATCTGCCTCAAGCACGATGTCTATCTGTCAAATAATTAATTACCAGCATTATGCAAAAAGAGACTACCCAAGGGGAGATCATCCTCTACCAACCCAACGAAAGTTTAAAACTGGAAGTACAAATCGAAAACGAAACCGTTTGGCTATCACAACAACAAATAGCAGAACTATTTGGCGTAAAGAAAGCAGCCATTTCCAAACACACTAAGAATATATTTATGTGTGGTGAATTAGAGAAGAATCGAGTTGTTTCCGTTTTGGAAACAACTGCCTCAGACGGGAAACGCTACCAAGTTGAGTATTACAGCCTTGACATGATTCTCTCCATCGGTTATAGAGTTAACAGCAAGAACGCCACACAGTTCCGCATTTGGGCAAACTCCGTTCTCAAAGACCATCTACTCCGTGGTTATTCCATCAATCGCCAACTGGTGGCGCTACAAGAGCGTACTAACGAACGATTTCAAAAGGTGGAGCAGAGATTAGACGAGCATCAAAAACAAATAGACTTTTTTGTAAAAACGAACCTACCGCCTCACGAAGGTTGCGTTTTCGAGGGGCACCTGCTCGAAGGCAGAGAAGTGGCAGAAAGAATCATCCGAACGGCACGACACGAGGTGATACTGATTGACGCCTATGTGGGAGCGGAGACACTGCACATATTGGAAGCACGCCAACCCAATGTATCTGCCACCATCTATACAGAACGGATAGGACAGAACATACAAGCGTTGCAAAAGAGTCACGACACCGAATATGGCACGAAACGACACATAGAAATCTTCCCTTACCGCACCAATTTCCACGACCGATTCTTAATCGTTGATGATATCGTCTATCACTTTGGAGCCTCTCTTAAAGACCTCGGCAAAAGGCTCTTCGCCTTTGATGTCATCCATCTGCCCAAGGCGTTGATCATGGGGCAAGTGGTATAGTACAGGAGGTAGAGCCTTCTAGGCTGATAGATGGTAGTGGTGCGTCTTCATCCGAGGGCGATGCCCCCGGTTACCCAGATAGTGCCTTACAGGCACTGCACGGAGGCTTAACCACCTCACCATTTCACGACAAAACACCTGCTACATCAGGGCGTACGCAATACGCCCCTACGAGTGGGCACAAAAAAAGGGATGCGCTAACGGCACATCCCTTTTTGCTTATTTCATGGCAGGCTCTCTCCTACTATCCCACCGAAAGCAGGATAATCACCTGCGCGCAAAGGATACGACAGAACATCGTCAACGGATAGACTGTCGCGTATGACAAGGAGGCCTTACCCTCCGTGATTGTATTGGAGAAGGCCAATGCCGCAGGATCTGTCATACCACCTGAGAGAAGGCCAAGCAATTGCGGCACCTCCAACTTGCAGAAGAATCGACCAATCAAGGAGATGATCACCACAGGAATGAGGGTAATCATAGCACCCATCAAGAACCAAGACAAACCGTGCTCCATCAAAGTGGTGAAGAATATCTTTCCTGAACTTAAACCGACCGCCGCCATAAAGAGGGTGATACCCACCTCTTGCAACATCTTCTTCGCACTATGGGTAGCATAGGTGACAATACCCATACGGGTACCGAAACGGCTCATCAAGATAGCTACCACCAACGGACCTCCCGCCAAACCCAACTTCACAGGGATAGGCACACCAGGGATGGCCAAAGGCACACATCCCAAGATCACACCCAACATAATACCCAAAAAGATAGGCATCAAGAACGGCTCGTTCAATTTAGCCTTGGCGTTACCCACATAGGTGGCCGCCTGCTGGATACCTTGTTCATTACCAACCACTACAATGATATCGCCCAAAGCGACACGCAAACCAGTGGATGGGAAGATGCTGACATCACCACGGATGACACGGGAGATATTCAAATTATAATTGCCTCGGAAATTCATCTCGGCAATAGTCTTACCCTCTACCTCAGCACGAGTCACCTTCAGTTTCTTGGAGATCAAACGGTTGTCCAACAAATCCCACTCATCCAAATCCATCTCGATACGGTTACCCGTGCACATTTCAACGTTTTGGGAAGATGACTTATCGCAAACGACATAGATTCTATCGCCAAGAGACAAAACTGAAGAGTCGTTCGGCACCTCCATGAATTGTTTCTCCGGATGATACAAACGTGTCACCACGAATTTTACGCCTAAAATCTCCTTCAACTTTCCAATGGTGATATTGTCGCAAGCATTGTTACGAATCTCTATGGTGAACATATCCATATTCTTCTGGTCCATCACCTGCTCCACCTTCTCATTGTCCTTGCACAACTTTGAAATAGCCAAACAAGTAAGGATCACGCCAATCACACCCATTGGATAGGCAATGGCGTAACCAGCGGAAAGAATAGAGGGAGACTCGCGGTACAGATCGTAGTAGGTTTGTTGAGCAGCACCCAATCCAGGGGTGTTGGTCACCGCACCTGACATGATACCAGCCATAGAGGCCAAATCCATATCATCGCAGAAGATTCCGATCAATGCGGCCGTAATACCACCCAAGGCAACAATACCCACCGCCAACATATTCAAGGTGACACCTCCACTCTTGAAAGAGGAGAAGAAACCAGGTCCCACTTGAAGACCAATTGAATAGACGAACAAAATCAATCCAAACTCCTTCACGAAATGGAGCACTTCATCATCCAAAGGAATAAATTCGAATTGACCAATCAAGATACCGACGAACAAAATCCATGTCACGCCCAATGACAATCCCTTGAATTTCAACTTCGCCAACGCTAATCCGCCAAAGATGGTGGCCGCCACCAAAATAATGGATTGTGCCACGCTCGTGTGCGTAAATAAATTCACCAACCAATTATCCATATCACTAAAAAATTATACCTTTTTATCCAATCAACAAGACAAAATATCTCCTCCCTATGATTTTGACGCGAAATTAGGATATTTTTTTTCTTTTTGCCACCTTTGCGACCGATAATATTCGGCATTCTCGTATATTCATACATTGAAGCCATCAATAAAATAATTGGGTTCGTAACAAACGGCCCATCAAACCGAAAAAACAAGATTTTTATGAAAGTTATCATAATGGGGGCGACATCAGGCATCGGCTTGGAAGTCGCTAAAATCATGAGTCAACAAGGCCACGAAGTCGGTATCGCCGGACGTCGATCGGAGAACCTTGAACGCATCAAGGAAGAGCTGCCCAACGTGAAGGCGACAGCCTCGATAGACATCACCCAAGCGGAGGCCACCCAACCACTCCAACAACTAATCGACGATTTAGGGGGCATGGACCTCTATTTCCACAGCTCCGGCATCGGATACCAAAACCAAGCGTTGGATGACACCATAGAACTGAATACGGTCCGCACCAACTGTGAAGGAATGACACGCATGTTGGACTATGTGTTCAACTACTTTGTGGAACAGAAGCGAGAGGGACAGATCGCAGTCATTACCTCCGTCGCTCGCACCAAAGGCATCGGCGTGGCTCCCGCCTACTCCGCCACCAAGAAATTCCAAGGCACCTATATGCAGGCATTGGCTCAATTGGCGACCATCAAAAAGGCGAAGATACACTTCTCGGAGATCCGTCCAGGATTTGTCGCTACAGAATTATTGAAACACAACTACCCTATGCTGATGAGCGCTGAATATGTGGCTGGGAAGGTCGTCAAAGGCGTCATGAAGCGGAGAAGGATCATCACAGTGGATTGGCGATACAGACTCTTGGTGAGATTTTGGAAGATGATTCCTGATTGCATTTGGGAGAGAATTAACATCGCGAAATTCAACAAATAAGAGATCGTATGGATTTGAAATATGCAGTCATTGGAACGGGCGCCGTCGGTGGTTACTATGGCGGCCGATTGGCCCTCAACGGCAAAGAGGTACACTTCCTTTACCATAACGAATACGAGTATATCAAGGCGCATGGATTGGAGGTAAAATCGGTAAAGGGCGACTTTCACCTTGACCAGATGAATGTTTACCGAAACAGTGCGGAGATGCCTATATGCGATGTGGTTTTGGTCTGTATGAAGGCAACGCAGAACGGTCTCTTGCCTGAGATATTGCGGCCATTGGCAAAGGAGGGCACCACCATCGTCCTGATCCAAAACGGATTGGGTGCGGAGGAGGAGTTGGCGAAACATTTTCCGCAATGCCACATCGCGGGTGGCATGGCCTTCATCTGCACCTCCAGGGTGAGTCCTGGCCATATTTCCCATGCGGATTATGGAGAATTGACCATTGGCTTCTTAGACAACCAATACAACCCAGCTGTGGCGGAGCAGATAGCACAGGATTTCAACGATTCGAATGTTCCCTTCAGACAATGCGAGGATCTCAACCTATTCCGTTGGCGGAAACTGGTTTGGAACATTCCATACAATGGACTCTCCATTATCCTCCACACCACCACCGATAAAATGATGCAAGATCCCGCCTCCCGACAACTGATCACGGATTTGATGCAGGAGACAGTAGAGGGCGCTAGGGCTTGCGGCGCGAACATCAAGGATGATTTCGTGGGTAAAATGTTGGAAAGCACGGACAGAATGGAGCCTTACGCACCAAGCATGCGACTAGACTATGACAATGGTAGGAAATTGGAGATCGAAGCCATCTATTCCAATCCCATTCAGAAGGCGAAGGAGAATGGCTACTACATGAGGAAGGTAGAGGCGGTGGAACAGCAGTTAAGATTCATTCAGAAGAATGAGCTAGGAATTAATTAGAAATCGTTTCAACAATAGAAATGCAAGAAAACGAAAGGGTGTGTCAAAACTTAGTAAGTTTACGACACACCCTGATTAATTATCTTACGATAGCAATCACCATGTAAAAGACGGTTCAGAATGTCATTGCACTGCACTGTTAGATTCTGCCGGCGACTGTAAAACTGACAATACGCAAGATCTCCTCTTCGGATATGTCTTTGTCACCATAACCACATTAGCTATTCTGCTTTCCTTTGTACTTGGATTTTTTTCCACCATCACAGTAAAACCTCCTCCCTTCTCTGGATTTTTAAAAACCACACACCATTCCGCTGACGATTTAACATTCCAATCAGAGAGAGAAACACTGTAGGATCCTCCTCCACTAGTTGTAATTTCAGTGACTATTCTGGACTCTCCTTCACCTGACATAATTATTTGAGAAAAATCAGAATCTAAAACATAACCCGTGCACGATACCAATAGCGACATCACAGACAATGATGCAGCCATTAAACATTTTATAGACTTAAACATACTTTTAACATTTTAAAAATTTATGCCAACAGAGCCTGACAATCCGAGAACTCCCATTTTATGGAGCTTTAACACGTCCGTATTACAACCTACCCCAAAACTCAATGCCTTATAGCCAAAATTCAGACCAAATTGAAATCCAAACTGAACTCGCTTCATAGCGTATTCAGTCTCATCCTCATTGAACAGACTATATTTTGATTCATCATCGAAAGAATAGCTTCCTTGTTCCCAATGAATTTTCACCTTGTCAATGCCCAACATATCCACCCTTAAATGAGGTCCCAAATAGGGCGCCAAATAAAATCTGTTTACAAACGTCCTTTTAAAAGTTAAACTAACAGGAACAGATGCAGCGAGTAAGACCCTACGGCGTGAGGAGACTAAAAAAGGATCTGATTCTTCCTGATGTTCTGTATCTAACGAAATTCTAGCACCAAGGTCTAAAAAAATCGGACATTTTTTTGTCAGGCTGACACCTCTAAGATATCCCAATTCGGCTCCATTAGAGATTCTTGGTCCATGTTCCCACGATACAACTAAAAAGTTTTTCATAAATCCAGCATACACTCTATTATAGCTTGCCGTATCATTCACAAAATTCCTTTTCTTCTTCTCTTTCGTTGTTGTAATTCTACTATTCGAGGAGGAGTAAATCTGTCCGTATGTTGTCATGGAGAAGAAAGCCATGGCACATAGCAGTAGTAAATATTTAAACTTCATAAATCTCATTATAAGAATTATCATTTACCAGGTTTTAGTTTCGCATCGATTTGACCACGGTTGCCAGTCGTTGTCGCTTTGTCAATCCAACTCATATCCTCATTGGTAATGGTCTTCCAATTAACAAAGTTGGCCGCAAAACCCACCACTTCCAATGTATAACCACCCTTGTTATTGGTGTACAAATGGAAGGTTGGTGCCACGATTACATCACAATTCGCATCGGCAGACGCCTTAAACAGACCGTATGAACGGATATTCGCCACATCACCCTTCATATCATTCTCCACAAAATCCTTGTCCATGTCGTAAGAAAAACGTTGTCTTCCTTTCGCATCATCCACCTTTAACTCTACTGTCAATGGCTTTACGTAGCCTGACGACACAACATCCATGGCACGTGCCTGCGTATCCTCATAACGATACGTTGTTGTCTTCTGTGCATTCGCAACCATAGCACACAATAGCACAGTCGCTGTTATAAAAACTTTCTTCATGATAAAATATGATTATATTTAATTAACTTTCTTGCAATACTGAAAAACAGATCAACATGTTGCCTTACAAACAAAAAAAAGCGTGAAACTTAACTACGTTTCCCGCTATCATTAGGTATTTGGCGTAACCTTGTATCTACGAAAAAGTAAAGTTAAGCCCACGCATAGACGTGAGCAACTTCAACTTATTTCTTCAGATACGTAAAATCGCCAAATTTTAATGATAGAAGAATCTAAGCTAAAATGCTTTTATATGTGTATGTAATTAATTCAGTTTTTTCTTTCTATTCCTTTTATATTAGTTTTTTAAGTAAACACTGATTTCAGAACTTCCGACAAAATTAAATGATTTTACTGAAACTCACAATAATGAACAAAGATTGAAATTCTTGCTATATTTCAACACAATTTCGAGGAAGCATAAAAACAACTTGCACACTTTGGATCACTAACACAGCATATAAAAGCATAAAAAGAGGATGTATCTCACAATAGTTTTATTGATACGATACACCCTCTTTCTTATATTGCACCTTGGTCACCCAAGGGATTAGAACCTTTCATAAACCACCTCGATGGTTCCCTTCATCACAGTACCATCAATCATAGTAACTGTATAGAAGTATACACCTGGATCAACAAGGACACCCTTGTGGGTACCATCCCAACCATTCTCGCCAGTAAATACCTTTTGTCCGTATCTATCAAAGATGGTCACTGGGTGACGCTCCATGAAGATATCGTTCAAACCATCCTTCTCGTATGGCGTGAAGGCAGTAGGCAACTGGGTAAGGACATCTACACGGATCAAAGAACTTGCGGAGGCAGGACAAACACCATCGTCGATAGTGACATAGTAATAAGCCGTATCCGCTGGGATATCCTCAATGTAAGAATCCTTTGAAGTGGATGACAACAACAATTCATCCTCCTCGTCCTCCAACTCAAATCGAGTCGGATCAGAACTATAATCGTAGTTAGATTGAGCCGTATTGATATCATAGAACTCACGGTCATAACGTCCAACTACCTTGTACCAAGACGAGTTGAGGTATGGATACTTCGTCTTCAATCTCAACACAACGATCTCACCCTTCCAAATACGGGTAGGATCATGAGGTTCCGTCTCGACAAGAAGACTGTCAGGCGCATATCTTCTGTGGATATCCAACACCACAGAATCATGGGAGGACAACTCTTCTTTCAAGTAAAGCGCATAATTTTCAGCGGAACCGAAGAAGTTGATACTATCGTTCTTTGTTTCTCCAATTTGATCAGAAGAACATAACAAGAACAATGAATTGAGAGAAGAGGTTGAACCGCATCGGTTAGAATCCACATAAGCGAGCGTCGCATTGTTGTAATCGTACAACAACTTACCAGCCAATGTATCCTCGTACTCGAAACGTTTGCCATTCAATGTCCAATAAGAATCACGGATGGTATCACCCATACCGTCCTCACAACGAACATGAGAATCCAAATCAATCATATTGTACTCACACTCAGAGCGAAGAGCACTTTCAATTCTAACGCGCGGTTTCTCCACTATGTTCACATAAGCAGTGGCTGTATCGGAACATCCAGTCATGGTATCCATCGCAACGAATGTATAGTAACCGCTTTGGCTATGCTTTGACAGACTGGTATAAGCGGCCAAAGCCTCATCGATGGTTGCGTATTGTCCGCTGCTTACCAAATGATCATACATATAACGATAAGTGAGCGGGTTGTCACTAAATACTAGTTTGTTCACATCTACTGACGTGCCGCGATAGTAATCGTAGTTAAACACACTCGGAATCTCACGCATCGTACCATTGCTACGTTCAATCAAGACATGTCCTTGTGCGAAACGGACACTGTTGCTAGACAAAGGCAACTTGCCGTTGGTGTTACAAGTATCCACACTGAACGCTTCGATGGAAACAATGGATTCTGGCTCTTGTACCTTCACAAATGTTGAGATACTATCCACATTTCCGCATCGGTCGTACGCGTAAATCCAAACGCGAGTGGACTCATTCAAGTGCGTGCCAGGAGCAGGAACTTGCTTGATATCGATGTCATACTGAGAACAATCGTCATAAACAATATCACCCGCCTTCACTTCAAGATCAGGCGCTCCGAAGACGCAAGACTTCAAGTTAGAAGCAAGGATGGTATCTCTCCAACCCTTCAAATTAAAGACTGGTCCAGTCGTATCTCGGATGGAGATAGTTTGTTCCACGACACTGCTATTACCACATCGGTCATAAGCGGTGTAGGTTCTCAAAATATCGTAGTTGTAGTAATCGCAAGAAGAAGGATCAGTTCCTCTGTTCAACACATTATCCACCACCTTGATAGAAGGATTAGGATCACAGTTGTCAACTACCTTGCATGAAAGGTATTCTGGAATTGTATCCGTACATGACAAGATGATGTTGGATGAACTTCCTTGGAAAATAATTTCAGGAGCGATGGTATCCTTCACCTTGAAGACTTCTTGACAAGTGATGTCGTTGTGGCGGAAATCCTCCACATGGTAAGTTCTAGTATAAACCATCTCACAAGAGTCACCCTCAAATCTATTTTCGAATGAGAAAGTATTCTCCAGCAATTTCGCCTCATTAGAGAATGAACCGCCAGCGGCTTTGAAAGCAGCGTAATCAGCGTATGGAGCAGGGACTTCATCCACACAAGCGAATACCTTACCATCCAAATCGCCAGGACAAATCAACTCCTCCAACAACCAGTCTTCCACAACAACCACTTGAGAACATTCTTTCTCATTGCCGGAAGAGTCACGGAAGGTCCAAGTGACAACGATAGGATCACCCAATGAGAAGTTAGACTCCAAGGTCTTACCGTCGCTTCGAGAACCAAGTGCCACCAATACGCCATCACAAGGATCATCCACGGATGGAGTCTCCAAACCAGCCTCCACAACCTCGTCGTATGAGACCTCAGTATCGGAAACGGAATTCATGGTGATACGAACTTTAACGGTATCCTTCAACGTGCTACAATCGAAATAAGGCGCAATGCTATCCTTTACGATCACCTTCATCGAACAGCTCTTCGAGTTGATGCTATGAGGAGAGGTAAAGGTCCACTCCACAACCGTCTCACCCTTTGGATAGAGATCTGTCATCTCCTTTCCGTCCGCACGAGTAGGAACACCTGGATAAGCGGCTCCCGTACAAGAATCGGTTGCATAAGGAGTTTCAAGAACTAATTTGCCCGCAGGCAACTCACACTCGTCAGCGGCAAGGTAAACAATCGTATCGGTCAATGTCTTACAATCGAATTGAGGTAACGCTGTACCCTTCACCAGAACAGTTTGGTCGCAAATCTTAGGAACCGCATTCAACAAACTGTCTTGGAAGATCCAGTGTACGAATAAAGTATCACCCACCTTTGCGGAAACCTTGTTGACCGGAGTGCAACCAGACAAGTCGGAAGGAGAGTAAGTATCACAGATATATGCTCTACCTGGCACCTCTTTGCCGGTACAAGAATCGATAGCCGCATGCTCGCCTAAGAATGCTTCGATCTCCTCAGCAGAGACATCACAGAAGCCATCCTTAGCAATCAACGTCGTATCCTTCAATGTGCTACAATCAAATGATGGTGCGACTGAATCCAATACCAAGATGCCTTGTTTACAAGTAACCACCTGTCCAAAGAAGTTGTAATTCCAGTAAACCGTATCAGGACCAACGGTGAAATTCTCCTCCATGCTCTTGGTTGACCAACGGGTCAATGTCGGTGTAATCAAAGAGTCGGAGCAAAGATCTCTTACTTCTGGCACATGAATATTTATCGCGCCCCAAGAGATCTCACAATCCTCTGGAGAAAGAACAATCGTCGTATCAGGCATATTGCTACAATCAACCGGCATCTTATTAACATCGCCTACCTTCACTACAGTGAAGCAAGTATCAATTGGCTTCAACATGGTTCCGGAGGTATCCGTGAATACCCAAGTGACAACAACAATACCCGTTCTGAAAGAATCGGTGATCGCCAAATTATCGGAACGATAAGGAACACCCATAATGGTGTCGACACCTGATTGATCCGGACATGGATGAAGCGCGAACGGCGTCTTCAAATCCACCTTGGCGAAGCATTCACCCTCCTCCACATCTACGCTCACTGTATCCTCATTCACATCCAAACAGTGAAGATCAAGCTCTTGCTTGGTCAAAATCGTCACATCTTGCAAACAAGTATCGGACAACGAAGAGAATGGACTGAAGAATACCCATTGAATGGTAGTGGTACCCACCGGATAAACTCCGTAGAGCGAACCGCCATCCAAACGTGTTCCAACACCCGCTACAGAATCTTTAGTACAAGCGTCCAAAGCGTAAGGCGTAGGAATTGTCTTCTCTGAAAGTGTCGTATCACAACCCTCGATCAAGATAGGTTCGCTCTTCAACGATTCACAATCAAAGATTGGCGCTTGGTCGCCCATCACCACCAAACTTTGTTCACAAGTATCACCTATCTCGTTGATGACAGGATCGATAAAGATCCAAGTCAATGTATGTTGACCTACGGAGATTTCATAAGAAGAACTATTAGTCAACTCTCTACCATCCTCCAAGAAGACACGTCCGTCGATTTTATCTCCCGTACATGCCTCCTCTGCTTGTGGCCAAGGATTAGGAAGCGAGTCGAAGACAGCGGTCGCATTGACGAAACACTTGCCCTCCTCGGAAGGAACGACAATAGGTGTCAAGCTTTCGCAATCAAAAATCGGAGCCATGCTATCCTTCACGGTGATCACCTGCTCACAGACGAACAACTGACCTTGGAAAGAGTAACTCCATGTAACCGTATCCACGCCGACAGTGAAGTCATCCGCGGTAATCGTCACAATGGTGTCACCATCCGCTACCGTGGTAACGGCGGTCAAAGACTTTCCTGAAGATCTGGTAACAACCGGATCAATGATCTTGTGTGAACAGAGATCCACCACACCTGGCACCTTGATTTCCATCTCCTTCCAAGAGATCTCGCAGTCATCAGGGCTCAAACGATATACCAAGTCTGGATAGTTTTCACAATTAACCGGCATCTCATTCACATCACCGACTTGAACAAATTGAGAGCAAGTCATGGTATCCTTCATCAAAGTGTGAGTGGTATCAACGAAGGTCCAAACAATCTCCGAAACACCAACATAGAAAGATGAATCCATAGACATACCGAACTTTCTGGAAGGAACACCCCAGATGGTATCCATGCCAGATTGATCAGGACAAGGATGAAGCGCGAACGGCGTAACAATCTTATCCTTGACAATAGAGGCATCCACGGTACATTCTCCCGGAGCAACATCCACTTTAATCGTGTCATGGTTCAAAGAGTCACAATCAAATACCATCTCCAAATTGGTCTTGACATCAATTGTTTGACGACATGTGTCGGAAATAGTCTCAGTAAAGTCTTTGAATACCCACTCAATTGTGGTAATACCTAATGGATATGGGTCAGTCAACGCCTTGTCATCGGAACGAGTACCCTCTCCTACTCGCCAATATTCAGGATCCTCCGTATCAACGATACATGGGTCTGCCACGCGTGGCGTGTCGATCACAAAGGTCAACGGATCGGTAGGACCACAATCCTCCAATGTGTCTTTGCGTGTCGGAGTCAAAACATCACAATCCAAGTCGAACCGCTTGTTACCGCGAACAAAGACATCTTGGTCGCACCACAACGTGTCGTGCAAGTTCCATGGGCTGACGAACATCCAGTTGACTGTTGTATGACCGGTTGGGAAGTCCGCACTCATAGGGAGACTATCCGAACGAACACCGACCGCCTCAAACTCTCCACCAAATCCAGACAACACCGCGCAAGAGTCGATGGCAACCGGAATAGGCAAACTCAAACTATCGGAAGAGATAGCACAAGTACCCTCCACAGCCACAACCACCGTGTCCTTAATCGTCTCACAATCGAAGTTCACAGGGTTCAAATGAGATGGCAAAATGTATTGCGGACAAGTTGTCTTATTACCATCCTTATCTTGGAACAACCACAAAAGTTTGTAGGTGATACCCACCTGCATGGTGTACTCATCAGGAAGCTCCATATCGCCGTTCAAGGTAAGAACCCCCGGAACAGAATCGTTCTCACAAGCATCCCATGCCTTGTAAGCCAATTTATCCAAAACGTCACGTTTCAAGTCGCCAAACTCAACCTCGCAGTCACCCACATAAGCCTCAGGTCGCAAAGTGTCTGGATCGATATCATCGCAATTGAAGTATGGAGCGGTAAAGTCGTAAATATGGATTGTCTTCTCACAGAATACTGAATTACCCTTGCTGTCAGTAAATATCCACTTCAAAAGCGTCCTACCCTTTTCAAACACATCCTCGTCCCACATCTTGGTTATACCATCTGCGGTAAGAGTCGTATCTCGCGTCACACCAATAACATTTCCTTCACTATCCTTGACGATCGTAGTGTCGATAAAATATCTCTCGACCACCGGAGTCATCCATGTAAGACCCAATCCATTGCTATAATCATCACACTCATCGTAAGCCTTAGGTTCACGGATAAATGCCTTCACATTAGCAGGATCCATCGCACAAATGTCACCATCAACGGTCAAACTAATCTCCGGTTCAATGTCACAATCCTCCAAGACAGGTGGAATGTCATCATCCACGGTCAACAACATGGTACAAGTATCCTTGTTACCCGCCTTGTCCTCATAAATCCAGAGGAATGTATGCGTACCCACCGGATAGGTGACACTCTTCACGTCGTCATCATAATAAACCTTATAAGTTCCATCAGGAGCATATACCTTGGCGACAACTGTCGGATAGAGGTCTCCGTCGCAAAGATCGGTAATCTTCATCTCCTCCAAAGTTGGCAAACCTAATTCGTCATACTCTACGGAACATACCGTATGGGCAGTAACCGTCTTGGTCGGAGGAGGGCAAACGCCGGAAGGATCCGGAGCGGTGGTATCCGCAATTGTCAACTTTTGATAACACTCCGTAATATTGCCGGTGGCATCCGTAAATACCCATACGACCTTGTAGGTGGTATCCTTTTTAAACTCGGCATACAGTGGCACATAATCCACTCCGTTCGGCAACATCACATGTGGCACACCAGGAATTTCACCGTCACAATCATCGACAGCGGTATGAGTGCCCAAGTTTGCCTCCACTAAATCCTTGGAAGCGGTACATTGGTCTGCCGCCAACTCGATCACAACCTCCGGTAACTTATCACAATCATCGAAGACCGGAGCGGTGCTATCTGAAACAATCACATTTTGTTGACAAACTGTCTTGTTGCCCAAAGCATCCTCGAAGGTCCATGTGATGACCGTAGTGCCTCTCTTATAAGGATCCGTGAATAGATCCTTACCATCACTTCTGACACCGGTCGCAGGAATTGGCGCGCCAGTTGGCGAACATGCGTCATCTGGTGCGACTGGTGTAGACAAACCAGCCTTGATCACATCCTCCGCAGAAGCCTCACAACCAGCACCTGTCTCTGCGTGTATATCAGCCAACGTCGAACAATCGAACACTGGACCCGTCGTATCCACAACAACGATACTTTGTTGACATTGGCTAGTGTTGCCAGATGCGTCAGTCACATACCATGTCATTGTAGTAAGACCCAAATCAAGCGGATCTGTCAACGCAGACTCCGTTGTATTGGTGATGACACCATGTTTTCTATTCCAAGTAATGGTAAACTCAGAAGGATCGGTACTACAGTTATCCTTAACTTTCAAATCAGCCAAAGTAGGTTTTTTGAACCAATCGATAGAATCAACAGCTACCACGCATTGACCATTCGCATAGAATGTTCCTGTGTTGTTCCATTCTCCACACACCAAGATCGGAGCGATGGTATCCTTCACGGTAATGGTTACCACACAACTATCTTTCTGCAAACCATCCTTCTCGTTTTGGAAACGATAGATCAAGGTATAAGTACCTTTGGTCAAAGTTTGGCTCAATGCAAGATCATCAAAGTTGTTCTTCACCTTAACAGGCGTGTAAACACAACCATATTGCATAAGCGGTTTGCCATTCTCATCAACACACTCGGTAATACCGACCTCACCATTACCATAGGATCTTGGAACAATCACACGGGATGGCACTTGGTCCTCAGCAGTATAATCATTGGAAACAACTTTCAAAGACTTACCTGTCGAATCACGCAACTCCACCTCGTAAGGATAACCAGTGTACTCGGTCACAGTGGTCAACCTATCACTTCTGGAAAGGACAGTCATATTATTGCCCGCAGGACCACCAGGATATGCGGTTGACCAATATGACCAACGATTCATTTCACCACCAGGACCCGCACCCAAGAAAGCATCCATGTTCTTGGTCAATTGTTCACAGACGACATCCAAAGAGAAGTCGACATTCACGCCATCCACCTTTCCTTGGCGCATACCATTCAAGGAGGTCAAATTGTCAGGGAAGTAGTTTGCGGCCACCTCACACTTGGCATCGAAATGCTTGCCTTGGATCAAATTATAGCGCAACTCCAACCACAATCCCTCTTGGTTGACTGGGATAATAGCAGTTGGAATCTCCTCCTTTTTCAAATTGAATACGTACTCGCAATTCTCATCCGCATAGACATCTATGGATGAAGTAGCAGGACAGTTTGGAATTGGAGTGGTACCAGCAGTAACAATAATGTTTTGCGTACAAGAATACTCATTATTGCTCTCGTCGATAAAGGAGAAAGTAATGGTGGTCATACCAATACCAAACTTATGGTTCTCCAAATCAGACAACTTGGTAATATGCTTTGTCACCATCTTACCCGTCTCATCAGGACCCTCTAATTCGGCTTCAACAATAATGTCACCACTACAGTTGTCCTTCACCTCGGTAGGCTTGATGATTCGGATTTCTCCACTTGCGAAAGCCTCTTTCAATGTACCTGTGTAAACGTTAGCACCAGGGCCTACAGTCACATCGTTTTTAGAAGCATATTTCAAATACTCGTAACCCTTATTTTTTGGCTTGTAAGTATTCGCAGTGACACGGATAGAATGCAAGGTGCTACAATCAAAGAATGGCTCCTCGGTATCCACCACCCTAAAGGTTTGGGCACAATCTTCATAGACATTGTTCATGTCGTTCAATTTGTAGAAACGCCAAACGATCTCGTACGTCTCGTTCACATGGAAGATGATCAAATCATAATTATCCTCTGTCACGTAGACCAAATCATCGTCACTTACGTTTCGATACAATACAACTGGAACCAACTTGGAACCAACGGTACAAGTATCATGTGCCTCAGGGAACTCCTTCATTTGGGATATCAATCCGTTTACAGAGAGTCCGCAAGCGCCCGGAAGATTGGAGACATCGCCCAATGCGGATTCAGGACACTTCACGACCGGTTTGCGGTCGTCGATTACCTCGATAGTTTGGATACAATAGGTCTTGTTGCCTGATTTATCAGCAAACTGCCACAAGATGTAGGTAGTACCAACACCATAATTAGCGTTCAAATCAATGCTCTTATCGAACAATGACAAGCTAGGGTTTGAGGTACTAGGTTTACTTACCAACTTGTCGTTACGACCCATATAAGTACCAGTGATGTCTCCATCCACACCATTCTTGTCGGACAAGACAGGAGCGGTTAACAGTGGCAATGAAGCATGGTGATCAGTCGCCGCGTCACAGCCATCTTGCAATGTCAACTTAGTGGTATAATCCTCAATCTTCGCGCAATCGATATCCGGAGGAGTCACATCACTCACCTTGATGTTTTTGCTACAAGGAGCTGAGTTGCCACAACCATCGGTGACCGTGTAGGTCACCGTACCTGTTCCGGCAGGAAGATTGATGGATTTATCCATTCTATCCATTTCAGACTTCTTTCCTTCAAAAGTCTTGGTAATCGGAGCGCCATCCACTGGGGTGAAGTTCACCTCTATCTTTTGCATTGGGTCCGTCTCACAACCAGCGGTGAACTCAGGGAAGGTAAAGGATAGCTTAGTCGTTTTCTCCTTAGCACCTAACTTGATGTCAAAATCCTTGATATTGTCACAATTGATGGTTGGCGCCACCACTCTACCGACATTCCACTCTTGAGAAGCCGTATTTGGACAACCTACCCCATCGATTTCCACCTCTACAGAGACCGAATGTTGCTTATAACTTCCATCACAAGCGCCCATTCCTGGCAAATCGACAATAGCCTCATCCCGCTGACCTGTCGCACCGGAATACCAGGTATAGACATACTTGTTTTGGTAAATGGATTGGAAGCCACTCTTCACATCCGCTATCGCCACCACCTTCTGATTGTGGTCAGTCGGGCAGAGTTCAACCTCCGCTTGATGCAAAGGATCAGTACCCTCCTTGATGATTTGGATTTGTGGGGTTTTATATACAGTGAAATTATCCGTAATAGGGTTACCCACATTCTTTGGGTAATAACCTGTTCCATCATCCTTTGGCAAATATTGAACCGGTTGGACAATAACGGTATATTTACCCTCTTCCGCATCACCGTTCAACACCAAGTTAACCTGACCTCCTCTGGCATCCTCTATCAAATCACCACCCGTGAACGAAACCATATCACTACCAAACTCCTCGCCCCTTGGAGAGATGAACTTCCAAGAATAGTGGACAAGCGTATTGGCATCCAATGGGAAGACGGAGAACATACCATCCTCGCGTTTATTAGGCGCACAGAAATGATCCGGCATATTGATCTTAGTTGGCTGAACAGGTTTACAATCCTTACCAGTCACCACAAATGGAATCTCAATGTTATACACACTTCCATCTCCATTGCTACCACTAGCACTCACTCTATACTCTCTCTTACCAATAAATCCCACAGGGATAGAGACCTTATTACCTTCTAATATAACAACAGGAGGGCGCTGACCAGCCGAAACATTCCTTTCATCAGTAACAGGGCCCCATGCACCCGTTTGAGGATTTTTCATCTCCCACCTATACACAGCATTTTTCGGGAAACCAGTTGCGTTTATTGTTGTACTTTCTCCTATACAAACCGCTCCATGGTCCATACAAACACTCTCTACCTCGGCAGAGATATAGTCGATCGCTACCTTTACGCAAGGGTTGGACCATTGCTGGAATTGTGGATACAAGTCATACCTACTCTGAGTTCCTAAGAATTGTCCGTAGAAAGTGACATCCAATCTAAAGTATTTAACATTGCTATACTCTTGGAATACAGACTCCCATTTGCCAGGATTTTTAAGTGTCGTATTATCCAAATGTCCCTTTTTACTCACCGACACAGTAGTCAACTTCTGATTATTAGCGTCATTAAAGACATCGATATCTATGGCATTATAGGAATCGTTACCGAAGTCAGTACGGATATTCATCATTGCATCCGACAAGCCACCACGATTACTACAATCTGACAAATCGACGTACATACGCATCACAAAACGATAATATTTGTTTGCGTAATATTGCTTAGGGAAACCTAACTTAAAAGGAATTGGGCAATCATCGTTTGGATTGAAGACATAATAGTAGTTGTTGTATGGATCCGCAGTTTGGCCGCGGTCCAATGAAGGAAAAATGGTATCATATATGGGTTTACCGTTCTCTACCATAGGGTTACCATCCTTATCCTTCTTTTGAACAAGATCAAAGTACCAATTTTTCTCAACGCCTCCATTAGCACAACTTCTCCAGAATTGGATATTGTTATCGCCGAAATAGGACTCCAAATTACCTGGAGGTGTAGAAGACCAGTTAATTGAACCTGGGTTACCATTGGAAGGGTTAAAGTCGGTTCCCAAGTAGTAGTCACCCGTAGAGGTGGTATGGCAAACCGCCTCACAATCAGTGCTGACACTGACTGAGACCTCATTACTCATTTTAGTAATATCGCGTTGGTCCACCATGTAGTACTTGACGGGTTTACCACCCATATCCAGCACACACTTGATGATGTGGTTGGAAGGATCCTCCACCGCAGTCACATTCGCTTTTCTCCAAGGACCGCCATCTTCGGAAACATACAAATCGGCCGCACCACTTGGGAACCCGGTACCGGACAAGACAACAGGTTCTCCCTCGCAAGCACTACCCGATGATGATCCATCCACATTGAGTGTTTGCGCACTCAAGGAAGAGGCACCCATAACCATCGCCATCACAGCGAACACATGTCCGCAGCAACGACATACAGCGTTTGCTCCCCAACGTTTCAAACTGTCAATTAGTAAAAATCCCATTCTGCTCATATAATTTTACTATTCTAATCAACAAACAATATATACTGGCATACCATTCTTCCTAGGCAAACCAATAGAGTAACACCCCCAATGTAGGCAAATTCTGTGCGTGTTTTTAGGCATTCGAAGTCACTCTACACATTCAAACAACAAAAATAGACAATAGAAATCAATTTTGAAAGAAAAAAAAAGCAAAAAAGGTCGCCCAAAAATTGAGCGACCTTCATATCATCACATTAAGGGGCAATCCCGAGAAAAATCATTTCAAATAGTCCTTGATTCTTGACTTCATCACCACATAACCAACTCTGGATAAATAGAAGCCATCGGCACCACCGTAATCCAAAGCCAAGCCACCCTCGTCATCAGAAAAATCCTTCTCCATATCAATGAAAGAATACCCTTTCTGATAGACCAGCGACTTCACTAACATATTCAAATTCTGCACGTTGGCAGCCATCTTCACATTAAATTCGTGGTCCGTTGGCTTAGAAATAGGCAAGGTGGACATCACCACCACTTCCGTAGCGGGGAAACGCTCTTTGAGCGCAGACAAAAGGGAAGAATAGTCTGAAACGATTTTGCCAACCGTCTCATTTTGCAGCAACTCCTCTTCGCCATACATCAAAAAAAATTGCGATGGAGTCACCCCATTGAAAACCATATCCAAACGCTTGATATCATCCGCGATGGTATTGCGGTTGATCGCCAAACTCTTCACCTTTTCATTGGCCAAAAAGAACGACCATTTACATTCCGCCAAGCGATCCGCACCCATAAAGACCACATCGCCATCTTCCACACTGACAGAATAGGCAGAAGGTCCCACTCCCTGCGTCAAAGTCGCATTCTCTACTTTGTTTCCCTTTAACAACAAAAAGGCGACAACAACAGCCAAAACGACATTCAACGCAACAGATATTTTAAGTAATTTGTTCTCCATACTACCCTTTCACAGACTATCAAAATGATGTGTAATATTCATCATACTGTTCTATTTTTCGCTTCAAAGCCTCCATCAACCACTTAGGTGTGGAAGTCGCTCCGCAGATGCCCACAGATTTCACATTCCTGAAAATCGTATAATCAACATCCTCCAAATCGCTCACCATGTAGATATTCGGGTTCACTTTCTTGCACTCATCAAACAACACTTTACCATTGGAACTCTTCTTGCCACTCACGAAAAGGACCAGTTCATGGCGGGAGACAAAATCGACAATCTTCGGTATTCTATTCGCCACCTGACGACAAATGGTATCGTTATGTTCAAAAGAGTGTCCCTCCTTAATCCTGGAAGATATCGCCTCCACCATTTTATTGAATCCATCAATGGACTTGGTAGTTTGGGAAAACATCCTAATGTTTTTGTTGAAATCGATCTTGTCGATATCGGGAAGGCCCTCGACCACCACCGCGGTTCCATCGGTCTGTCCCACCAGACCATTCACCTCAGCATGGCCATTTTTTCCATAAATAACGATTTGCGTATCAGAAGGGTCAGACGATTCATAAGCTTGCTTGATCTTCTTCTGAAGGTTCAAAACAACGGGGCACGTAGCATCTATGATCTCCAATTTATTCGCCTTAGCATACTCGTAAGTCACAGGAGGCTCTCCATGCGCGCGAAAAAGGACCTTCTGACCACGAAGGCTAAAATAGGTCTCACGGTCGATGGATATAAGTCCCTTGGTGGATAGCCTTTCCACCTCCATGCTATTATGGACTATATCACCTAAACAATAGAGACGGGAAGTGCGGGAGAGCTCCTCCTCCGCCTTTTTTATAGCGGAGACTACCCCATTGCAAAATCCTGAGTTATCGTCGATCTCTATAATCATTTTGTTCTCTCGTTGAAGATGTTTAACAACCATTCCCGTTGTTCGGCAATCGTCATTTCGCCATTATCCAACTCAACGGCATCCTCAGCCTTTCGCAACGGACTCTCCGCACGAGTTTGGTCCAGGTAGTCACGCTTCTTCACATTCTCCAAGATCTCCTCAAAAGGCTCTTCCATTCCCTTTTGCTTCAACTCGTCGTATCTACGCCGCGCGCGGATTTCAGGAGAAGCGGTCAAAAATATCTTCAATTCGGCGTCAGGGAAGACGACTGTACCAATATCTCGTCCGTCCATGACGATTCCCCGATCCTTGCTGTATGACTGTTGGATGGCGACCATGGCACGACGGACAAATCCAATAGAACTGACAATGCTCACCTGATTGGACACCGCCAAAGTACGGATCTCATCCTCAACATTATCACCATTCAGACAGGTCTCATTGCGTTGTTTCTCCTCGTTGAATTTAAACTCAATGCGGATATCATCGATACACGCTTGAAGAGCAGCCTCATCCACCACGCCATCCGTAATCAAACCATTGCGTTGACAGTAAAGCGTCACGGAACGATACATCGCGCCGCTATCCACATAGGCATACCCAACACTCTTTGCCAAGTCCTTGGCCATCGTACTCTTTCCGCAAGATGAGAAACCATCTATCGCTACAATTATCCTTTTCATTTCTTCTTAAATTTTTCAATATCCGCGGTCAATGTCAATGTGAAGGTATTCGCGGCAGGCGCATATTGAGAGAAGGCCGCGTCCAAACTAAACGCGTACACTTTCAATCCCGCGCCGAATGAGAATCCGTTGATGGACCTCGCATCAGTCAATTCAAACTCACGTTTCCTTCTATGATTATAGGCCGCTTCAATATAGAAGTTCTTGCCTAAATTTATATCCAATCCAAATATCAAATGGCGGAAGAACATATCCACCCCTTTGATGTCATTCTTCTTAGGTTCTTCTCCGATGACCTGCTTCAACTCAAGCTCACGGTAATAATCCAAATTCCAATCATTCAGGCGATCATAGGTCACCGAAATACGGAAAGGAGCATGGTGGAATCCTTGCGAGAATCCAAGCTGAACATTTAACGGCAACTTCTCACGTTTATCGGATCCATAGTAGGTCTTGCACTGCACACCGAAGTTGCGGGCGACAATTCCCACGGAGAACTTCTTCTCTCTGTTATAGTAGTTGAAACCCACATCAAAGCCCAATCCAAAACTGGAATAATCTTCGATATGCGAATAAATAGGCTTTACGGCAAGTCCCAAACGCATGCCATAACCCAAAAATCTGGAATAAATCAAACTAATGGCAAGGTCTCCCGCCTTGAAGTCTGAGGTTGGTGTTCCAAACTCGTCATAGCCTTGGAATTTACCATAACCTTGGTAAATGAAATTCGCGCCGAAACTATTCAAGGAGTCCATTGAATAGGAGTAGGAAATCGCACCCGCTTTCGCGTCATCCAGATAACTCAGGAAGGTGGCGGAGACTTTGTTGTGGACATCACCATTCATCAAGGCTGGGTTCACATAGGACATATTGACATCCGCGGATTGGATAGAGACATTCTCTCCTCCTAAACCGGACAATCTCGCATCATACGATGAATTCAAAAAGCGATACACTCCCTTTCCCGCCTCCGCATACGTGCCCATCGGCAAAGCAAGCAAGGAGAAGATAGAGACAATATTCAGTAATCGAACTATTATTTTCTTATTTACCATATTCAATTTTCAGATTTCAAAGATAGTGATTTCAATTCACACTCTCTTCACATAACGGAATTTTAATATAAAATGTTGTGCCGACATTCATTTCCGTATCAAAAGTTATCTCAGCACTCGCCGCGTCCAAGACACTCTTCACGATGGCCATACCCAATCCCATGCCACTTGTCTTGGTCGTGAAATTAGGAATAAACATCTTCTCTTGCACCTCCTCGGAAATACCGCATCCATTGTCCTCAATAGAGATAATGGCATAGCCTTCCCGTTTGTCGAAGGTGACATTCACCACGCCGAAAGTCTCCTCCGGTATCGCCTGAATCGCATTGTTGAATAGATTGGAAAACATCTGCATGGAGTGCTTGTCGTCAATCATCACATAGGCGGACTCGAAACCATTATCTTCCAAAGTGAAGTGTACCCCATCCTCATTGTTCTCAAACAAAGAGACAGACTGACGCAAATTCTTCAAAATATCGACACGTTCCAGGTTGGATTGCGTCGCCTTGGCGAAGGAGGAGAATGAGGTGGCAATCTCCGCCAACGTGTCAATTTGCTCGATCAACACATTACATGTTTTATCAAAATAGGCGTCGAAATCGGAAGAGCCGTTCATTTTCTTGCGCTGGCACTGTTGTACACAAAGCTTCATAGGCGTCAACGGGTTCTTCACCTCATGCGCGATACGACGCGCCATATCACGCCAAGCGAAATCACGCTCCGACTGCACCAACTTCTTGGCACTCTCCTCCAACTGCGCCACCATCTTATTGTATTGTTGCACCAAGTCGCCCAACTCATCCTTCGAATGGTAATCAATCGCGGAGTTCTCTCCCGTCAGACTCACCTCCGTGAATCTTTGCGCCAAAAGAGACAACGGTTTGGCGGTACGTTTATTCAGCAACCAAATCACAATAATGGAAAAGACCATCACAAAAAGATAGATATCCGCAATTACCACCATGATATTGATCAACTGGGTCTTCACATTGTAATAACCCAATATGGAGGTCAATTTCAGATAACCTACACATTCGTTCCTATTGTTGTAAACAGCGACATAATTGGCATAGCAGTTTCTTCTGCCTATTTTTTCCAACACATAAAAATCCTGGTATCCGAAGAACTTCATTTTCGGATTCATTAGATTTAAGTTCAAAAACTCCTTGGAAGCCAGTAGCGTTTTAGAAGTGGAGAAGAGTCTACCCTCCACATCATACAGTTCCACATTCATTTGGTAATAATCACTTACCATGCGGACAAACTCATCCAACGATTTCTGATGTTTCCCCAAACTCTTCGAGAAACCCAAAATATCCTGCAAACGGTGCTGCACCACATAGGATTTGTCCTTCATTTCGGAATGGTGGGCACGCTCATACTGATCCGAGAAGAACGGGAAGGTCACCGCAGACAAGATGAAGAATGAAGCCACCATCGGAACTACAAATATAGTCTGTAGCGTCGCGACGAATGACCGTCGTCCATCCTCTCTCGCCTTCTTCACGTTGTTGTACAAGAAATAACAAACCGCGATAAACAGGTAAATGGAGAACATAAAGGTGATGAAGATCACATAGGTGTAACTCTGTCGATCAGGCACACTGGTCACTCCATAAACATCACTCTCCTTCAAATAATAGATATAATGGGTATATCCATTGCATTCAATCACACTACTTGGATCGACGCCATCCGCATCCACAGGAAGAGGCAACCAATTTGAACTGGCCGAATAACGATATACACCATCCGAATAACACAATGATCCTCCGCAATATTTGGCTAGAGAACACTCCTCTCCGATATCCCCTTTCCTTGGCGAAGAGGTCAAACCCTGCACATTACGTGATAGTTTAGGATAGAGTTTCACATACAACATCTTGCCTCCATACGGGAAGATGCCGATGAAAGAGACCGAGTAGGCCTCGCTCTTACATGCGTAGAAATGAGGTGCTTGCGGCACCTGTTGAAAGAAGGGCATAATCTCATCGAACGAATCATACGAGACAGATCCCTTTCCCGTTTGCCACACATGGAACGAAGGGTTCTCTTTATCGCTAAACTGCAGGCGTATGGTGTAAAAATCCCTGAAGACACGAAGATAGGAATTGATCAAATAGGTCGATGTCATCGTATCCCGCTTTGGCAAGCTGCCCTGCACCAAGTTGCTCAAAGTGGTATCCGACGCGATAAGTGGATCATAATCCCGTAAAAGGATCTCCGCCACCTTGTCCTCACGCACACTGTTATTCTCCGCCACTTCCCGAGCTTTATCGGCATAGTTCCGAACACATTTTTTCTCACTGTGCCAATAGGTGAACACCACAATCATATTGATGAGGACAAAAGAAGAGATAACGGTCCGAACAAACATGTTTGTGCGGATATATATACAATCCAGATCTTCAAAAAGGAAGACCGCGGAGAATAGGCAAAGAAGCAAGACATCCACACTTGATCCATAATAGCCAAACAAGAAACAAGAAGCCACCGTCAAGAGCAGATGAGAGCAGACCATGGCAGACGCGTTCTCCTTCGAGACATACATCAATTTAAATTTGCTGGCGCAACCATACAGCAGATAGGCCCACAGCATCATCAGCAAAACCGCGCATACCGTCATTTGGTTCACCTCTTGGATAGAAGAGACCGCAACATTCACATTAGAGTCATAGACCAAACTAATCAAATAGCGATAGAGCACGATGAAGGCCGCGAAGACAAAAAACTTCATAAATAAAATCCTAAAAAAGGACTTCACCCACGGCATGGAATATACCCGTAAAGAGAGCGACAAGTTACGTCTCAAAAGGGTAAGGAATCCTGTGAAGAAGAGCGCGTAGACAAAAAGGTGCTCCGCTGTCGGCGCGAACACTGAAGAATACGACAATGGATTCCACGGCCTATAAAAAAGAATCGGAGGGAAACGGCACAACAAAAAACAGGTCAAAAGCGAAGGAAAGAACAAGACGATTCCCAACCAGACATATAATCTTTTCCTCTTATCATACAATTCGCTCCATCGCAACATTCTATCCGCGAAAACGAATAAAAACGCGACACCCAGCAACCAAAAGAGAACACTTACCACGAAAAGGATGGTGCTACCCTCTCGCAACGGCTTTTGATGGACTGAAAAGAGGTAGTTACCCGATCGGGAAAAGATAGGAGCAAAAGATTCCAACTGCATCTCCGAAATGGCGACACTACCAGGCAATCCAAATGATTTGGCGAAGACATCCCACTTGCTGCTATTCGATACACCAAGCACCTCCTTGATCTTGATAAGCGCCACACAGCGATAATCACGGTAGTAAGATTGCGTGGCCACCATATAGACATTGTCCACCCTAAAAAAGACATTTTTGCCCAAATCGAAATTGATATTGTTTTGAGCGGCAAAGGCATCACTGCTCCAATAGAGCAATGAGTCACCCCTATAGACATGGAACGCCACCTCATTCTCGGCGGAAGCTTCGTACAAGGTGTTATTTTGGGTCAATCCATCGAAATTTCCAGCAGACAATTGGTCTCGAATATACTTCATCCACTGATCCGCAAACGCCTCTTTTTCATAAATCTTTTTCTGAAAGCTCGCCACATCCAGCGGTTTGGTGGCATCTGCATAGTATAGATATTGGAAGAGCAAACCAAAAGCGAAGCACAACAATGCGGCAACCATCGAGGTAGTCAAACGACGACGCTCATCGGTACTCACAATCCGTAATATTTTTTTCTTTAAGTTTATAAACAAACTCATATCTCTCCGTAGCTGGATTACGAATCTAAATTCACACGCATTATCCTAGTTCTTACAAAAATACATTTTTTTGCATTTTATTGGATGGGAAGAAGAAAAAAAAGAGAGAATTACGGCAAAAAAACTATCCAATCAGTTATCTTTGCGACAAAGATGTTTCCTTATCGCATCCATAAAAACCACAAATAAAACATAATATGACACAAACAAAAACTTACCAATGCATGGGCACATGCTCAAAGATGATCAATGTCGCCGTGGAAGACGGCATCATCAAAAACGTGCAATTTTTAGGAGGTTGTCAAGGCAACACCCAAGGTGTAGCCGCTTTGGCACAAGGAATGAAGGTAGAAGATGCTATCGCGAAACTTTCAGGTATCGATTGCGGAGGAAGAGGCACCTCTTGCCCAGACCAATTGGCCCGAGCATTAGAGATGTTCCTATAATCATTTGTTAAAGCGTCCGCTTCCCTTGCTCTGCAAATAAGCATCTGCAATGACAAGCGCCGCCATAGCATCCACGATAGGCACGGCACGAGGCAACACGCAAGCGTCGTGCCTTCCTTTTGCCTTATAGGTGACAGGGTTACCGTTGACATCCACGGAATCCTGATCCTTCAACAACGTTGGCACCGGTTTGAACGCGACTCTGAAATAGATATCCTCGCCATTGCTGATACCACCTTGAATACCACCTGAATTGTTGGTACGAGTACCCACACTTCCATCCGCCTTCCTCACGAAAATATCATTGGCCTCTGATCCGTGTTTAGAGACACCCGCAAATCCACTACCATATTCAAAGCCCTTCACCGCATTGATAGACATCATCGCATAGGCCAATTTCGCATGGAGTTTGTCGAATTGAGGTTCGCCCAAACCAACTGGACAGCCCTTGATCACACCAGTGATCACACCGCCAACGGTATCACCAGCCTCCTTAGTCTTGAGAATCTCATCCGCCATCGCCTGCGCCATCGTCTCATCCGGACATCTGACTGGATTGGTATCAATCCTTTCAAGATCCAACTCTTGGTAATTTTTATCCAAAACGACACTTCCCACTTGAGAGGTATACGCATAAACCTTCACGCCTAATTCACGAAGTAATAGTTTCGCGAAGGCACCACCCGCCACCTGTGAAATAGTGGTACGGGCAGAGGCTCTACCACCACCCGTATAATCTCGAATGCCATATTTTTCCGTATAGGTATAATCCGCATGGGAAGGTCGGTAAAGATCTTTCAAGGCAGAGTAATCGCCTGATCGTTGGTTCTCATTCCGCACCTCAAAACCTATCGGACATCCCGTTGATTTACCCTCAAAGACGCCGGAAAGAATTTCGATGCGATCTCCCTCCGCGCGTGCAGTTGTCAAAGCGGATTGCCCAGGGCGACGACGATTCAACTCGCCTTGAATGAAATCCAAGTCGATTGTAATGCCCGCAGGAAATCCGTCTATAACACCTCCGATGGCCACGCCATGCGACTCACCGAAAGTGGTCAATCTCAATACCTCACCAAATGTATTCATACAAATCGATTAATGACAACATTGACCTTCTCCGCAACCTCCGCAGTCACCCTCTCCGCAGCTACCGCCTCCGCAGCCACCGCAACTACCGCAGCCGCCACCACAACGATGAGGGTTCAACACGACAGCGATCTCCTCTTCCGTCGCGTCACGCAACTCCAACACCTTTCCTTTGAAGTTCAAGTTCTCGCCTGCCAAAGGGTGGTTGAAATCAACCTTCACCTTGCTCTTGCCGATCTCCAAGACAATACCGTTCACACGTTGTCCGTCTGCATTGATCATCTCCACGATCTTTCCCTCTTGGACATGCTCATGGTCGAACTCTCCGTCAGTCATGAAGATTTCACGGTCCAAATCAATCACCAAAGCCTCCACATACTCTCCGTACGCATCTTCACAAGGAATCGTGAAATCGAAAGAATCGCCCAACTTCAAACCTCTCAAGTTATCCTCGAACTTTTCCAACATCATGCCCAATCCGCATGTGAATTTCAACGGAGCAGCCGCTGGCGCGCTCTCCCACAACTCTGGATTGCCATCTTCACCCTCTACATATAGATCGTAAGATACGGCAACAAATTTTCTGTCTTCAATTACCATAGTGTAGTTATTTATTTTATTTCTCTATTAATCAATTCTCAATTCCTCTTTATCCTCCTTCTTGAACGAAATACGCTCGAACGGATTCTTCAAACGGGAACCAAACTCCGGCATCGCCCAACCGAATCCCACATTAAAACACTCCACATGAGTCAAGTGCGTCTTCAAATCCATCACGAAGAAGAATTTCGGTGTAATATAATACCGTGTCACTATCTTGGTATAGAGGAAGTTCTCGTAGCGATAAGCATTCTTGCCCCCCTCCTCATTATACTTCGGCACTTTCAACTTCGTGTAGAAATAGTATCCCACATGGAGACCTACATTGACACGGTCCATGGTGATTTCGTTCGCCAAAGCGATACCACCACGCAACTTATTCTTGAAGCGATCCTCCTTGATGAAATTGTAGCGAAGATTATGTTCCCGCTGGTCGCCGTTGTAAGCGCCATTATAGAAGGCATCCGCTGACAAGCCCAAACGATAGGCATTCGAAATCGGCATATACAATCCCGCGCAAATATCCGCGTTCAAGAAATACTTCTCGTTTCTCTCCAACTGATTCACCAATCCCACGCCATAGGCCTCGATCGCCAAAATATGTTTCACGGATTTAGCGGGATAACGAATTGGAAGCGGCCATACATTAGGCGTATACTTCACACCAAGGAAGACATCCCCACACCACATATTGTAAGCTTTACGGGTAATATGGCCATTGTGCCACAAAGAAGCATTCGCTCCGGCGCAAATACGCCACTGCGACAAAGGATTACCATACAATTTAGACAATTGAACCTCCATGTTCAAGCCTCCTGTCCAAACGCCAAACACGGGGATAATCGGGTTGAGCGTATCACCTCGGGAGACAAAAGCGCCAGCGCCACCACCCCATTTCAAGTTCAAGGCGAACATATTCGTGTGAACGATCGGGAAATGGAAGTAGGTCACGGCATCAAACGCCACCCTCGCATGTTCAGGTTTATCTAAATGATAACCACCAATGGCGAAACCCACAGAAGGGAAATGGTAGGTGTATTCCCAGTTATGGTTACCCAAAAGCGGCAACTCCATTCCGACCTCACCACCAACAAGCATGCCATCTTTTGAGGTGAAATTTTTACCATAATGAGCTTCCGCCTTTGCTCTAAATACTGTGTTCTGCTGCGCATTCACCCATAGAGTCGTCGCCAAAAGGAGAGACAACGCGCACAAAATCCTCTTTATCATACCTACTTTATATAAAAAGTTGGTGCAAATGTAATAAAAACTTATCCGTTTTCCCTATCTTCGCGAAGTAAAAATAGAGGTACGATGAAAAGATTGGAAGAACATCCCGAAATAGAGTTAGGAGAGATCTTGCGGGCGAAGGGAAAAACCATCGCCACAGCGGAGAGTTGCACAGGCGGCAACATCGCGCACAGACTCACACAATGGCCCGGCAGTTCCGACTTCTTCCTCGGCGGAATTGTCTCATACGCCAACGAGGTCAAAATCAATGTCTTGCAAGTAGAGTCATCCGCCATTGAGCAATACGGAGCGGTCAGCCAACAGGTGGTCGAACAAATGGCGAAAGGGGCGGTCAAGGTGATCGGATCCGACTACGCCGTGGCGACATCGGGCGTGGCAGGTCCGGGAGGCGGCTCTCCCGAAAAGCCAGTAGGGACGGTTTGGATGGCCGTGTCGAACGGAGAAAAGACAGAGAGCAGATGCTACCACTTTGGCACCGAGAGGTCAGCAAACATCGAAGACGCGACAAAAAATGCAATATTTTTTATAAAAGAATTTGTTGAGAAATAAAAAAGTTGTACCTTTGCACACCGATTGAGGAGTGTGGGATGCAACACGCTTTTCCTTCGAAAACTGAAACAAAAGGGTCCACTCATATTTGGATTTCTGATAGTTACGCTGCTTTCTCAGAGAAAGATCAGGATAGGATTTGGCCCGCTTTTTATATGTAATAACTTATAAAGATTTAACAGCAATGTCAAGAGTTTGTGAAATTACTGGTAAAATGGCGCAGAACGGCAACAACGTTTCTCACTCAAAGAGAAGAACGAAAAGGTTGTTCAATGTGAACTTGTTCACAAAAAAATTCTACTGGCCAGAGCAAGATTGTATGATTAGCTTGAAGGTTTCAGCTAAAGGTCTTCGCACTATCAACAAGAAGGGTCTTAACGCAGCATTGGTTGATGCAGCTAGAAAAGGTATTTTGTAATTAAGGAGGAATAGATAATGGCTAAGAAGAGCAAAGAAAACCGCGTACAGGTTATTTTGGAGTGCACAGAGCACAAGGATAGTGGAATGCCAGGAACTTCCCGTTACGTTACCACTAAGAATAGAAAGAATACCCCAGATAGATTGGAGTTGAAGAAGTACAACCCTATCTTGAAGAGATACACTATTCACAAGGAAATTAAGTAATAACTTACAAAAGATTTTAAGCTATGGCAAAGAAAGCAGTCGCAAGTATGCAGAAGGGTGAAGGCCGTTCTTATGCTAAGGTGATCAAGATGGTTAAGTCTCCAAAGACTGGTGCTTACATCTTTGATGAGAAGATCGTTCACAATGATGACGTGAAGGCTCATTTGGCTAAGTAATTAAAGCTTCGCTTTTAAATATAAATGGCGCTCGGATTTCGGGTGCCATTTTTTTTGCCATCATCGGCGTATTCACACTTTCAAGGCGGACTTTTTGTACATCTGCAAAAAAGAGGACAATGGCACTATCTCCCTTTCACGGCAAGCTCCGCGAACCGCTATAGCACCACATTGAATGTCCAACCGAGCAACATGATCATCAAGGCTACCGTGCCGAAGAAGATGCCTATCAGACGCCAGGTCATGACCTTCTTGAGCATGGTGGCTTCGGGAAGAGAGAGTCCAACCACCGACATCATGAAGGCAAGGGCTGTACCAAGAGGGATACCTTTGGCAACGAAGACCTCCACCACAGGTACGATTCCTGCAGCGTTGGCATACATCGGCACGGCAATGAGCACGCTTGCTGGAACACCTAAGACGCCAGCCTTCCGCATAAAGTCCGCAAAGAAATCCTCTGGCACATAACCATGAATGCCCGCTCCAATGGCGATACCAAGAAGGACATAGAGAATGACCCCGCGGACGATTCCGAGCGCATCTTTCGCAATGATGGGCAGTCGTTCCAAAAATGGGACATGCTCCGCCTCGAACGCTACGTCGGCCTGCATCTGCATCTGCTGCATCTGGATGATCCACGGAGACAAGTATCGGTCCAACCTCAATTTACCCAAAACGAAACCGCCCATCGCACCCATCAATATGCCGCAAACCACATAGATAGCAGTCACCTTTACGCCAAACGTGCCAAGAAACATCGCCACAGCCACCTCATTGACCAAGGGAGAGGTGATGAGGAAGGCAAAGGTAACGCCAAGGGGTATGCCTCCCTTCACAAAACCAATGAACAGTGGTATGCTGGAGCAGGAACAAAAAGGAGTAATGGCTCCGAAGATGCTGGCCACAAGGTATTGGAAACCGTACATCTTGTGAGAACTGAGGTAGTTGCGCAGTCGATCTACAGGGAAGTACGCATTGACCACCCCCATCACAATGCTGATGAGAAAGAGCAGCAGAACAATCTTCAAGGAGTCATAGACGAAGAAGTTGACCGCTTCGCCCAGACGCGTTGACGCGTCAAGACCTATAAGGTCGTAGATAAGCCAGTCGGCAAATGTCTGAATCATAACTACATTGACAATTAGATGTTTAACAAATCGCACTAGTTTTGTTTATTATACCCCAAGAACCAATGTCGTGTATTATTGGCAATCTTTACCAGGCAGAGCATTACTGGGACTTCTACCAGTACGCCAACAACTGTAGCAAGGGCAGCTCCAGAGGTGAGACCAAAGAGCGAGACGGCGACAGCTACTGCTAGTTCGAAAAAATTGCTTGCACCAATCATTCCAGCAGGAGAGGCTACGCTATGTGGTAGTTTCCATGCCTTAGCCCATCCGTAGGCAATGCCGAAAATGAGGAAGGTTTGTAAGATAAGCGGCACGGCAATCAGCACGATGTGTAATGGATTCTGCAGAATGATATCGCCTTGGAAGGAGAATAGGAGAATGAGAGTGAGGAGCAATCCGCATGGAGTGACGCTGTCGAACTTGTGCACGAACACTTCTTCAAAGTATTCCTTGCCTTGTCTTCCAATAACAACCCAACGTGTGGCAATGGCTGCAACGAGTGGAATGACCACGAAAAGCAGCACCGAAAGCAACAGCGTAGCCCAGGGAATAGTGATGCCTCCAACACCTAACAACAACGCCACAATCGGCGAGAATGCCACAAGGATGATAAGGTCGTTGACGGCAACTTGCACCAGTGTGTATGACGCATCACCCTTGGTGAGACTACTCCACACGAAGACCATGGCGGTACAAGGTGCAGCTCCGAGCAACACAGCTCCCGCCAAATAGTCGGCCGCAAGTTCCTGACTGAACATACCGTTGAACACATGGTTGAAGAACACCCATGCGATGCCGAACATTGAGAACGGTTTTATAAGCCAGTTGGTTATACAAGTCACTATAAGCCCTTTGGGTTGGCGTCCTACATTCTTCACGCTGTTGAAGTCCACCTTCAGCATCATAGGGTAGATCATTACCCAAATAAGTACAGCAATAGGGATGGAGACGTGTGCGTATTCCCACTGTTCCAATGCATGAGGAATGGAAGGAGCGAACCTTCCCACAAGTATGCCTATGGCAATGCAGACCATCACCCATAGCGTGAGGTATTTCTCGAACGTTTTCATACGACAATTTTAATTTGTTGATTACTAGCCGCAACAACTGCACTTAGGCAGGCGAAGCCCTTTCACCTCCACGAGATAGAACTTCTGCATCTCCCTTCTTATCTCATCCCTTACCCGACGGAACTCAGCCAAGAGCTCCTCGTCGGTTCCTTGGAATGCATCAGGGTCGTCGAACCCAATGTGGAGGCGTTTGCCGACTTTTCCTGAAAATACAGGACACGATTCGTTGGCACCGCCACAAACCGTGATCACATAATCCCACGAATCGCCAATGTATTGATCGACTGACTTGGGATAATGGCTGCTGATGTCTATGCCAATCTCTTCCATCACCTTCACCCCCAACGGATGCACCTCCGAAGCAGGACGTATGCCAGCGGAGTGAACCGCCAACTGAGGATCTAAACTTTGCAATATGCCATGCGCCATCTGGCTACGGCAACGATTGCCTGTACACAATACGAGTATTCGCTTCATAATTTCTAAGCTATGAAAATCATATAACAATAATAGAAACCTACCGCTACAAAAAGCACCGCCACAATACGGTTGAACCACTTCTGCACGACCGCTATCTTGCCTAAGAATGAGCCCAACGACTGCACGCTGAAAGCGAGAAGCCAAGCGACGATCAAAACGGGCAATGCGGTCGCTACGGCATAAACCACGGGCATAAAGTAGCCTCCGCTGGCTGATGCCGACATGGGAATCAACATGCCGAAATAGAGCATTCCACTTGCGGGACAGAAGGCAAGCGCGAACAAAACACCTAAAAGAAACGCTCCGACAGGACCTCTCAAACGTTCTGTCTTACTTCCTGCCTGAAATCCAAATCGTCCGCCTAGATCGACAAACTCGCTAACAAACATCAACACTCCTATCACCACAAGCGCCGGTCCGATAATGAGTTCGCCCCATTCGCTGACCATCAGCTGAAGATTGAAAGTGTCAGCTCCTATCCGAAGGATATAAATCAGGACAGCACCTAAAAGCGAATAGGAGAGCGTGCGTCCCAACGCATATCGTATTCCGCTCCACAACACCTGCTTACGGTCTTGAACACCTTTGGAAATGAATCCGATAGCCGTCACGTTCATGGCCATCGGGCAAGGGTTGAGGGCTGTGAGTAATCCCAAGAGAAACGCAGTCAGGACGGGAATCTGGCTGCTATCTAATAAGTTGTTGAGAAAATCCATAAGGGGATATGAGTTAAGAATTAAGAGTTAAAAAACGAAGTTCGACGAAGTCAACCAAGAGTTTATTGGCCAAGCATAGCCGTTATCTTTGACCTAAGTTCTTGGCGGAATCCTTCCGCATCACTTCTCGCCTTAGAAAAGCCCAAATTGGTCAGGTTCTCCGCCTGCTCGTTTTCGCCGGGATTAGCGACTACAAATAAAGAGGAGAAGGTAACCTTGTATTTCTTCGCCAACTCCTTGCCCTCTTCCTTCGAGAAATCCACCACACGCATCTTCACACTACCCGACACGAACAGATCCGCTAATTCTCCTTCCACCACATTGCGCGACTCCTGCTCTATCGCCACACAGGTAGGACAGCGTTGTTTGCCATGGAAATAGATCACCTCCACTTGCGAAGCCGTTTTTCCAGTCGATTGTGCCACCGCACACTTCGCACTGTTGCCGTTTTTGCAACATTGGGCCGTCGCCATCAGGCTACAACCTAGAAATAAAGCAATAAAAAAATTCTTCATATCGCATCATTATTTTACTTGGTCAACAATTCCTTCACCTGCTCATAAGAGAGTTTCCCCTTGGCCACCACCTGCTCGTCGATGACCAAGGCAGGTAATGTCATCACGTTGTACGCCATGATTTTCATGATATCCTCCTCTTTTACGAGATTCACGTTCAACCCAAGATCAGCCACAGCCTTTTCGACTGTCGCGTACAAAGCTTTGCATCCTGCGCAACCTGTACCAAGCACTTTAATTTCTTGCATAATTCAATAATGTTAAATATATATCAATAAATATTTGTAATTCGTAAAACAACGAACAATTAATCTTTTATAAAACCCTCGAAGTCGCAACCGCGAGGGTGAGGATGTCAGTAGCAGCAACTATTGTCGCCCTTTTGCAACTCCATATCGAAGAACTCTCCAAACAACTGTTTGGCATATTCCCAATTCTCCTTGTTGATACAGTAGCGCACTTTGGGCGTCTCGATTTCGCCTTGGATAAGGCCAGCCTCTTTTAGCGCCGCGAGATGCTGACTTACGGTTGCCTTGGCGATAGGCAGTTCCTCGTGGATGTCGCCAAAATAGCAGGTGTCCTGTTTGGCGAGGAACTTCATAATCGCTATGCGCGCCGGATGCCCAAGAGCTTTCGCCATCTGAGCCAACGTTTCCGTCTTTATGCAGTACTTTTTTTCTGTCATTTGTATTGTCGTCATATAATGTTCGCAAACCTACGAACAATTTTCGAAATATACAAGAAGTGAAACAAAAAAATTAATAGATTAAATTCCCAAACACACAAACACAAACCAAAGGGAGAGACCGGACCACCCAATCTCTCCCTCTATTCATTTTCAAAAAAGAGCCAAATTAATATTCTTAACTCCTTAAAGCTTTGCGGAGATGGTCTCAACGCTCTTGTCGATCTTCTTCACCAATCCCACCAATACTTGACCAGGGCCCACCTCCGTGAAGCTAGTAGCACCCGCTGCGATCATGTTTTGAACAGATTGTGTCCACTTAACCGATGAGGTCAACTGCTTCACCAAATTAGCCTTGATAACCTCTGGATCGGTCTCTCCATTGGTGGTCACATTTTGGTAAACAGGACAAATAGGAGCTTTGAAGTTAGTAGCCTCGATAGCCGCAGCCAACTCCACCTTTGCAGGCTCCATCAATGGAGAGTGGAAAGCACCACTAACGGACAACTTCAATGCACGACGCGCGCCCGCCTCTGTCGCCAACTCGCAAGCCTTGTCGATGCCGGCCATAGAACCAGAGATCACCAATTGACCTGGGCAGTTATAGTTAGCAGGAACAACCACCTCGTCCTTAACGGATGCGCAAATCTCCTCCACCTTCTCATCCGCCAAACCAAGGATAGCAGCCATCGTGGAAGGATTCATCTCGCAAGCCTTCTGCATCGCCAAAGCACGCTTGGAAACGAGACTCACACCATCCGCAAAATCAATCGCGCCAGCAGCCACCAAAGCGGAGAACTCTCCCAAAGAGTGACCTGCCACCATATCAGGCGTGAACTGATCGCCTAACGACTTCGCCAAAATAACAGAGTGAAGGAATACCGCAGGTTGAGTAACTTTGGTTTGCTTCAAATCCTCCTCCGCACCGGAGAACATAATATCAGTGATTCTAAATCCTAAAATATCATTTGCTTGCTCAAACAACTCCTTAGCCAATGGGACGTTCTCGTACAAGTCCTTTCCCATTCCAATAAATTGGGCACCTTGCCCTGGAAAAACAAATGCTTTCATTTTCAAATGTATGATTAATGATTAAATGTATGCGTACTTGAATAATTGATGTAGGTGGCTTCTGGCCATTTGGAAAGATCGGAATGGCTCTCGCATCTACGCTCCACCTCCTCATCCAAATTGGTGAAGAAATCAATGCCAGTCACCTTCTCCACCTCATCGACAGAGGTGACGAATGTCGTAAAAGGCATATGCGTATCCTGATTGGGAATCACAAAGGCGAGCATCTTCTCTTTTCCCTTCTTGGTGAAATCGAAGAGAATCTTGTAGAAGTGGCTCGGAACCGTCACATTGGTCTTGTAATCTTTTCCCCTCTCGGAGGCGTACATCTTTCTGGCATTCTTGCTATCCTTCGGCAAGACAGGACCAGTCACCACATAGATTGAGCCATATTTGCGGGTCCATGCGCGTGTCTGCATCTCCAAATCGTTCCAAACACCATTGTTGAACTCCTTCACCTGAGGAGAGACGTTACTCATATAGAAGCACTCCTCCATAGCGGTCTCATCGAACTTCATATCCGCCGCAGGAGCCAAATGGCCCCGGTCGTAACCACTATTCTGATAGTCGGAAGGAGAGGCTGATTTTGTCGTTATGGTCGGATCCTCATCGAATCCCTCCTTACGCTCCAACTTGCCATTCACCTCCTCACGCGTTAATTCGTAGGCCACCCACTCCGCTTGCTCGTCCTCTTCGGAATAAGAGAGCGAATAATTCTTGTGACGATAGGTTTTTCCCTTGAAATTCGAATGCGTGAAGATCGCGTCACCATCCTCCTGCGCCGTTTCATCCTCTGAAGGAGGAATGGTCGGGAAGGCATGGTTCAAGCCATCCGTCTCCAACAAACGGTCAGCGGAGTTTCCGCTATTCCCTGTTTGGTTAGCCGACGGGTCGCAGGAATAAAAAAGGGCGGCAAATGCCGCCACTAATATTACGAATTTTCTCATTTAACAGCCTTCAAACTCATATCCAATCCCTTTACGGAATGGGTGAGCGCACCAACAGAAATGAAATCCACGCCACACTCCGCGTATGAACGCAAAGTCTTGAAGGTGATACCTCCGGAAGACTCGGTCTCGCATCTTCCATTGATGATCTCCACAGCCTTTCGGGTGGTCGCGGTATCAAAGTTGTCGAGCATGATTCTATCGACACCGCCGATCTTCAACACCTGATCGAGCTCATCCAAGTTACGGACCTCCACCTCGATCTTGATGTTTTTGCCCTTCTCCTTCAAATACTTCTTCGCATTGGAAACAGCGTTCTCGATGCCGCCAGCGAAATCGATATGGTTGTCTTTCAAAAGGATCATATCGAACAGACCGATACGGTGATTGCCTCCGCCACCGATCTTCACGGCTCTCTTCTCCAAAATACGGAGACCTGGCGTAGTCTTACGGGTATCAATCACCTTTGTATGAAGATCCTCAATCTCCTTCGCATATTTGTTGGTCTGGGTAGCGATACCGCTCATACGTTGCATGATGTTGAGCACGATACGCTCTGTCTGCAACAAAGATTGCTCTTTTCCAGTCACATAGAAAGCGATATCTCCTGGCTTGACATGCGCGCCATCCTCGATAAGCACCTCCATTTGCAATTCCGGATCGAATTTAGCGAACACACGTTTCGCGATCTCCACGCCGGCAAGGATACCCTCTTCCTTGATCAAGAGTTGAGCCTTTCCATTTTGGGTTGCGGGAATACAACAAAGTGTAGTATGGTCGCCATCACCGATATCCTCAGCAAACGCGAGGTCCAGCAAATCTTCAATCAATTCATTTTCGCTTTTCATCTTTTGAAACAAAATTAACAGGGATTTACCCCTTGATTATTACTATTAATAATAATGGTTCTCCGAACGAACACACTACTATTTTCCTTCTATTTTCAACTGGTGGATGATCTCCTTGAAGCCATCCTTCTTCGTCAGAATCAGAACCTGGAAATTACCCGAGCTCGTATAGAGCATTCCCATCAACAAACCACTCTTCTCCTTCTCTATCTTCTGTGTGACAGAAAAATTAGAGGGGCGATGGTTTCTAAAAAAAGATGCGACGGCATCCTGAGCCTGTCCCTTGCTCTTTGATCCTCCGTTATGCTCAATGGTCAAATCCACATTACTATCCAAAAACGAACTGATCGTCTGCATATCACCACTGGAAAAAGCACGGACTATATCGGGATTCGCATTAGCGGCTAACGCAGCCATACTCATCCAAAAAGCAAGAATTATTTTTTTTCCTAATTTCATACTCCACAAATATTTACGATGCAGAATAACATCTACATATCTGCACCATTTTTTATATTTTCGCGTAAAATTATACGCGATATGAGAATCACTCTTCTTACAGTTGGCAAAACTAACGATTTATCTTTTAAAAATGCAATTTCTGAATACCAAAAGAGGTTAAAATTCTACATTTCTTTTGACATAGAGGAGATACCTGCTCTAAAAAACACGAAAAACTTGACAGAAGATAATCAAAAACAGAAAGAGGGTGAACTCATTCTGAAGAGCATTCAAAACGACGATGAAGTGGTTTTATTAGATGACAAAGGAAGCGAATTCACCTCCAAACAGTTTTCCGGTTACATCGAGAAGAAAATGTCGTCTGGACTAAAAAGGCTCGTCTTTGTCGTAGGTGGGCCCTACGGTTTTTCACAAGAGGTTTACAGTCGCGCCAATGATAAAGTATCCCTCTCCCGCATGACATTTTCACACCAAATGGTCCGTTTGGTTTTCACGGAACAACTTTACCGAGCGATGACCATCCTCAAAGGAGAGCCTTACCATCACGAATAACGAGTCGCTTTCTTGCGAATTTGTAGCATTTACAACCATTGATTACATTAATTTTTATTATAAGTTATTGATAAATAAATATCAAAATGTCGCCCTTCAACACATTTTAAGGGTAGCAGAGTTGTTATTCACTCCTTTTTTACTAAATTTGCAACGAATTTTAGCGTCCACAATCGGATGTTAAGAAAAAGTGGAATCAACTGCGGGTTTTCAATCCGCCAATAATATTTAAAATGAAAATTTTAGGAACAGGAAGTGCCATTCCAAAATTGGAAGTGACCAATGACGACCTAACAAAGTTCTTGGAAACAAGCGACGAGTGGATCTCCACCCGTACCGGTATCAGGAGCAGACGCATCCTCTCTGACGGGGAGACGCTTACAGATCTAGCAGCAGAAGCGACCAGACAAGCATTAGCGGATGCCAAAGTTGACGCCAAGGATTTGGATTATATTATCTGCCATAACATCATGAACGACAGATGCATTCCAGGCATGGGATGTATTATCCAAGGAATCATCGGCGCCACATGTCCATGTATCGACACCAACGCAGCCTGCACAGGTTTCATCTACGCCCTCGACCATGCGGACGCCTTGATGAAGGCAGGCAAGGCTAATAAAATCCTCATTATCTGTGCAGAGCAGATGAGCATGATGATCGATTGGGAGCGTCGCGAAAGCTGCGTTCTATTTGGCGACGGAGCAGGCGCTGTTATCGTATCCAACGAAGGCGAGGATTGCGCTGTGAAGGTGACCGCATGCTACACCCCCGCGCTCAACTGCAACGTAAAGCAAGGTGACACTCCTTTCAGAAAGGATACTACCTCCTATGACAAATTGGAAATGGCGGGACGTGAGGTGTTCAAATTGGCCGCCCACAACTCTTGCAACGACATTCAAACCGTTTTGGACGCATCCCATGCGACCGCAAGCGACGTGAAATTCTTCATTTTGCACCAAGCGAATTTGAGAATCGTCGAAGCGATCCGCAGTTTCTTGGATCAACCCGAAGAGAAATTCCCACACAACATCGAACACAGAGGAAACACCTCTTCCGCCAGCGTTCTTCTCCTCTTGGACGAGTTGAACAAAGCAGGCAAAATCCAAAGAGGCGACACCATCGTATTCAGCGCATTCGGTGCGGGATTCACATCCGGCGCATGTTTAATGAAGTGGTAATTAACTAGGTAATAAGAATAAAATTATACGATATGATTTCAAGCAAAATTTGTGATTTAATCGGTATTCAATACCCAATTTTCCAAGGTGGTATGGCGTGGATTTCCGACGCCAAGTTGGCTAGCGCAGTTTCTAACGCAGGCGGTTTGGGACTAATCTCCGCCATGAACGCAAACGCTGAGTACGTTCGTGAGGAGATCAAAAAATGCAAGACTATGACAGACAAGCCTTTTGGCGTAAACATCATGTTGCAAAGCCCATTCGCGGACGAAGTGGCAAAGGTTGTCATCGAGGAGAAGGTGGCAGTGGTTACCACTGGTGCAGGAAACCCTTCTAAATTTATGAAGGATTGGTTGGCAGCAGGCATCAAGGTGGTTCCAGTTGTCGCATCCGCCGCATTCGCTGTATTGATGGAGAGAATCGGTGCCAGCGCTGTAGTTGCTGAAGGTTGCGAGTCTGGTGGTCACGTAGGAGATTTGAACACCATGGCATTGGTGCCACAAGTGGTTGACGCTGTAAAGATCCCAGTTTTGGCAGCAGGTGGTATCGGAGACGGTAGAGGTATGGCAGCAGCCTTCATGTTGGGTGCGGAAGGTGTACAATGCGGTACTTGCTTCCTCGTTGCCGACGAGTGCTGTGTCAGCCAAACATACAAGGAGAAGATCATCTCCGCAAGCGACACCGCTACAATCGTAACAGGAAAGCGTTTGGGCCACCCAGTTCGTTCTTTGAAGACTCCATTCTCAAAGAAGTTCGCTGACATGGAGAAGGATACCAACATCACCGACGAGGAGATCATGAAGTTCGGTGCCGGATCACTTAGAAAGGCTGTGGTTGACGGTGACGCTAAGGGTGGATCATTCATGGCTGGTCAAATCGCTGGTCTTATCAAGGAGCAACGCTCCTCAAAAGCAATTGTAGAATCAATGGTGAACGAGGCTGAGGCACTTTTGTCAAAGGCTCAAAACAGAACAAAATAATGAGAAGAGTAGTCATCACTGGTATGGGCGTAATTTCGCCTATCGGTAAAGACATTAAGACATTTTGGGAGAACCTTAAAAGCGGTACGTGCGGTATCGACTTCATCCAAAATGCAGACACAACAGGATTGGAAGTGAAAGTCGCTGCTGAAGTGAAAGACTTCCGTGCAGAGGATTATGGAGTAGACAAGGGAATGGCCCGTAGAGCGGACCGTTACTGCCAATTCGCGCTCGCTGCCGCACAACAGGCAATGGACGACAGAGGTGATCTTGGATTGCCAAGCGACAGAATCGGTGTATACGTAGGTTCCGGTATCGGAGGTATGAACACCTTCATCACCGAGTGTACCAAATGCAACGAAGATGGTGCGGGACGCGTTTCTCCACTCTTCATTCCTATGATGATTTCCAACATCGCAGCTGGAAACATCGCGATCGCCCACCATGCTGAGGGTCCATGCTTGCCAGTTGTTACAGCATGCGCGACAGGAACTCATGCCATCGGAGAGGCTTACAGAGCTATCAAATACGGTTACGCTGACGCCATCATCACGGGTGGTGCGGAGGCAGCCATTACCCCATTGGCCATCGGAGGTTTCGCAAACGCCAAGGCGCTTTCAAAATCCGACGATCCAAAGAACGCTTCATTGCCGTTCGATGCGGAGCGTAAAGGTTTCGTAATGGGTGAAGGTGCTGGTATCGTCATTTTGGAGGAGTACGAGCACGCTATCGCTACCGGCGCCAAGATTTATGGTGAGATCTGTGGATACGGAAACACTTGCGACGCGCACCACTACACCGCACCGAAGCCAGATGGTTCTTGCGCTGCGAAGGCCATCAAGCAAGCGCTTGACGAGGCCAACTACAGCGAGAAGGACACCTTGTACATCAATGCCCACGGAACAGGAACCCATATGAACGATATGTCGGAGACCGCTGCCATCAAGATCGCCATGGGCGAGAAGGAGGCACGTCGCGCGCACATCAGCTCATCCAAGTCCATGACAGGACACATGTTGGGTGCGGCAGGAGGTGTGGAGGTGATCGTTTCCGCATTGTCCGTACAAGAGGGCATCGTCACTCCTACCATCGGATTGAACCATCCAGATCCAGAGTGCGACCTCGACTACACACCAAACAAGGCTCAAAAGGCTGATTTGACCATCGCCCTCTCCAACTCTTTGGGATTCGGCGGTCACAACGCTTGTGTAGCCATCAGAAAGTTCGTTAAATAACAGAACAACTCTATCCATAAACGGGGAGGATTCGAAAGGATTCTCCCCTTATTTAATTTAAAATCCGTAATCGCCATGAACGATCCAATGGGCAGTGCCATTTCCGAATACTTTCATACCGGAAGGGCTAATAAATTAGTGGTGCAATCGTCGCTCTTCGACGACGACGAAATTCCTGTTCCTCACCTCTTCCGTACCTATAAGCAAATGCCTCCTTTGGAGAAGAAAGCCTTGGATCTCGCTCAAGGGAAGACGTTGGACGTGGGAGCCGGTGCCGGTTGCCACTCCCTTCACCTACAAGGAAAGGGCATCGACGTCAAAGCGATCGACATCTCCAAACTCTCTTGCGAAGTGATGAGAGAGCGAGGCATAAAATCTGTGGAGTGCATCGACTTCTTCGATGTGACCATAAAGGAGCGTTACGACACCATCCTTATGTTGATGAACGGAACCGGTATTGTCGGCAAGATCAACAACCTACCCCACTTCTTTGAAACCGTCAAAAAGAGATTGGCACCCAACGGGCAACTCCTCATCGACTCCACCGACCTCTGTTACATCTACGAAGACGAAGAGGGATTCATCGAATTGCCGGAGGAGGGTTATTACGGAGAAATTGATTTTCGCATGAAATACAAGGATATCAAAGGCGAACCATTTTACTGGCTCTACTTGGACTACGAGACCTTGAATGCGGCAGCCTCAACAGCAGGGCTTCACTGCGAAAAGGTGATGGACGGCAAACACTATGATTATTTGGCGAAAATAACCATGCATGTCTGAACTAAGAATTCATTGCATTCCCTAAAAGTCATTCCACTTTTATTGATTTTTTTGAACTATCAAATCAAAAAAATTGTATATTTGACAAGTTTGGAAAGACACACGCAACAAACTTCGGGATGCCATGAAAAGAATTACACTTATATATCAGTTACTTGGGCTTATTGTTCTATTATTCCATGCGAGTAATCTATTTTCCATGGTCTATCATGGAACACCTTACACCATGACACAGCCCAACGGGAAAGATGTCACTGTATTGCTCTACGGAACAGATCTCTATATAGACGCGGAAAGCATAGACCATTACACACTGACCAAAGACGAAACCAGCGGATCGATCTGCTACGCGTTGCTCTCCGCAGACGGAAAGGAGTACGCGTCTTCAGGCATTGTCTATCAAGGAGAAGAAGCGCCAGATGCCGTAAAAATGTTGGTGGAACCGGCTATCCGCATCAGCAAAGAGGCCCGAGAAGAGCAAATTTCCCAAACCCGAAAAATTCTGAACAAAGCAGAAAATGAAGCCGAGGGTCCTACCCTACGAGCCGCGACGACACTGCCTGATACAGTCTATGGCATCTGCATTCTGATAGACTTCCCCGACCAAAGATCCGCCGTCTCCAGAGACCAGATAGAACAATTCTTGAACGGAGATAACCAACCGCTATTCGGCAACGCGATGTCAATCAAGGAGTATTTCCAATGGATTTCCAGCGGGAAACTTACCTACATCAACTACGTGCCAAGCAAATTCTACACGACACCAAACGACTTCGCATATTACGCGCCCATGAACGCGACGACCTACACGATCGACAAACTGATACCAGAAATCAGGAACGCCATCATGGAATGGAGCAAAGAGAGTCCCAAAAATTTCAGCAAACTGACCCAAAACAGCTATGGAGGCATCAAAGCGATGAACATACTCTATGCGGGAAAATGCGAAAACAAGTGGGCAACAGGACTCTGGCCTCATCAAAGTTACATGCAGATGAAACTGGACGATCGTATATTTTACAGAGACGCTTACCACTCCTACCAAATCACCGATATCGACACAAGATTGACAATGGGAACCTTTGTCCACGAAAACGGACACCTTGTCTGCAATTGGCCTGACTTTTACCAATACGACGAGCACGAACCCAACAACGCCGACAAATACAACGTCGGAGACGCATTTGCCATCGCCAGCGAAACCAACCCCGCCTATCCGAACGCTTGGGCCTTGGACCAACTCGGATGGTTGACCCATAAGCAAGACATCACAGATGTCAAAGGCGGAAAGGTCATCACGCTTCCCAAAGGAGTCGGACATGCCGCCGTTTACCAAGGAACAGGAGCAAACGCCAGAGAAAAATATTACATAGAGGTTCGCGACAAACACTACGGCACCTGGAACAACCGCGACAAGGGAATCTTCATTTGGCACGTCAACGAGGATGGAGACAACAATTATCCGAGCCAATACGAATTGTTGGACTGCCGTCCTGCCAATGACGCCAATCCATTTTGGGCGAAAGGGAATGGTCCAGACCATTTCAGCGACGACTCCAATCCGAATGGCAGATGGGACAATGGAGCCAATTCAGGCATCTATTTATGGGATTTCAGTCCATACAGCGAACAGATGACCTTCCGATGCGGAAAGTACATTGAGATACCAGAATTCACCAAAACAGAAATCAAAACGGGCGCCATCCACACCGAATACGCGGACACGATCACCTTCATAGGAGGCGAGGAACCATACAGAACTACCCTTTACGCAGGAGAGTTACCAGAGGGAATCCACTTGAGCGAGAATGGCATCCTCTACGGAATCGCCGACCAAATCAGTGAAGAGACCTTCACGATCCAAGTGACCGACGCGAAGGGCAAGATAGCCTACCAAACCTTCACGCTATCGATTATTACCTCCACGCCATACGATGATAAGCCATATGCCATCCCTGGCAGTTTCCAAATGGAGATGTTCGACAAGGGAGGAGAAGGTATCGCCTACCAAACCAATAAAATAGGCAATTACATCCGTAATGACGGAGCATTATTCCCTACCTACAAGTTCACGAACCGAAACACAAACACCACATTAGGCTACGCTGTCATCTACAGCGAGAACAAAGAGTGGTTGCAGTACACCGTGAATGTCAAAGAGGAGGGATACTACGACATGACGCTACGAAACGCCACCAATTACGATGCGGTATTGGATGTCGTCATAGATTTCCAAGAGGCCGACACAATGGCCATAGCAGGGGTAGCCAATGCGACCATCACAAGCAACAGCAGGGGTTACAAATATACCACCAAACAAATTCTGCTTCCAGAAGGCATCCACCAACTGCGTCTAACAGCAAAAGATGTCACCCATACGCTCTATATGGACAGCATATCCTTCGCCTTTGTCGCCAGAGCAGAGAACACGAAGATAGCCCACACGGAAGATGGGTTGAACGAGTGTCAACTAGTACAAAATCCATCGTCCAACCTTCTCACGCTGATCAACACCAATGGATCGGAGCGAATTACTGTTTTCACCGTCACCAGCGAATTGGTGGAACAGATAGATGGAGAGATTGGAGAGACCTCTTTCGGCGAAAATTACTCGCCAGGTCTCTATATCATACGGGTTGATACCGACTCAAGCAGAAAGATATTCAAGGCGATTATCAAACGTCGATAAACAGAATCGGCATTATGGACAGGAACAATTGTTGCAGGAACAGACAAAAAAAATCCGCGCAAAGTTTTTTTTTACAATAGATATGTCTATATTTGCAGTGTAATGTTGTGAAACATGATTCTTTATAGATGTAAGGTTTATGGTTTTCTAAAAGCAAGCAATTTATAGCTTGCTTTTGGTTTTTTATATGGTTCACAAAAAACTCTCAACAACATGGAGGAGAAAAACAATAAATGGATCACCAAAGTCATGGCGGCCATAGCGATGGCATATCTTTTACTTCCCAGCAACAATGCATCTTTGGACGCATACGACTACGCATGCAGTGCCAAATATGGCGTGGATCTTTTCCATCCACACCACCTCCTCTTCAATGGTTTCTTCCATTTGGAATACAAGATTTTAGGATCCTTGTTCCCCTCTATCGACGTGCTGAAAATGATGCAAGCCACCAACGCCTTGTTCGCCTTGGCCACATTATTCGTCGCCTACAAGGCGCTAAATATGGTTTGCTCCACCATCAAGAGCCGGACCCTCATCTTTTTCTGCGCCAGCACCTTTGGTATGCTTCGATTCGCCACAGATGGAGAGACCTACATCATTCCGCTCTTCTTTTGCCTACTGGCATCACTATTCTTTATAAAAGGGATTCAAGAAGAGCAAACAACATTCGCCTTTTGGAGCGGGTTATCCTTCGCGGTGGCTTGCCTCTTCCATCAGACCGCCCTCTTCTGGGGATTAGGGCTTTGGATGGGATATATGATCGGCCGCAGAATGAGAAGTCTGACATTGTTCTCCCTTGCCTCGTTAACGATTCCCCTCGTATACCTGTTCGCGATGCCAAGAAACGAAGAGGGGCATCTCCTATTGGATCTATTCAGATTCATGACAGACTACTACCACTCCGATTCGGCTGATATCCATTTCGGATGGAGCAATATCATACTGACCCCTATCAATCTATTCCGCACCATTTACCAAGTCCACGGGAACATACCGATTATACTCAAAGGGAACCTCATACTCGCTGTGATTTGCGTCGTAGCCATTTTGGTGGCATTGGTTTGTCTTGGCTTCTGGATATACGCTTTCGTGACAGACATAAAGATTGGCAAGCGTTTTTCCATGCCCGATTGGGATGTCATAGAGATCAGCCACATCATCGCGTTCAGCCTCAGTCTGCTCTTCGCCTTCTTCTCCCATGGTAACGCTGAATTCATGGTAATGCTACCTCTCTGCGCAGCCTTCTTCCTACACCCTTTTGTCGGCAAGGAATCCATGCTCTACGGCCTTGCGTTCTCCGCCTTCCTATGGAACGTTTCTACCGCAATCGTGCCATCCTATCAACTCAATTACTACAACGAGGAGGCCATCGTCGAGCACATCCACAACCATCCACAAGCCACCTATCTCCTGCAAGAGAAAAACAGCGTGAGCAATAAGTATTATTACCGTTTCGGAGCGAGGCCAGAAGCAAATTTGGTACGAGCTGACAAAGAAAATAGTGTGGCGACGTTACAAAGAGAGAACCTATACAATCCTACCATGGAGATCTACACGGACGTGACCAGCCGTCCAGCACCACTCTCCAGAGGAACCATGTTGAATAAGGATAAAATCTCATGCAAGAAAATCGAAGAGGTGCTCCCCATCCACTGCGCCATGGGTGATTACACCCTGGATCTGATTACGTTTAACGAATAACAGAGAATCAATTTCCCTTTTTCAGAAAGGCATTCAGCACATCCTCCAATACGGTAGAACCTAAGATTTTTGCGGGCAACAAATAAGTCACACCGCCGACTACCAGTTGCAAAAGCAGTTTTAGGTGCAACTCCAAGGAGAAGGATCCAACCAGATAGACACAGCCTCCCATAAAGAGGGAGAGAATCAAATAGGGGAAGATATCCTTTAATTGATGAAAGATCGAATAGGTCACCACCCTTCTCACAAAGAAGAGGTCCACCATATATGAAAGGAGGTTCGCCGCCACGATTCCCCACAAGATCATATAGACCGAATCATGGAAAAGAAAGAGAAAGAGAATGGTCAATACATTACGCACCACCTCCAACAGAAGATTAAATTTGGTGAAGCCCTTCACCACCATTAAATTCAGATACATGATATGCATAGGGCCAACCAATCCCGCAACCGCTAAAACTCTGAAATAGGGCACTATCTCCGCCCATTTTTCACCCAAAATCACCATCTCCAAATTGTCGAAGCAGGCCATCGCGCCCATCATCACGGGGAAGATGGCGAAGGCTACCACGCGCATCATCTTTCGCAAGTAGGTGAGCTGGCGGGAGGGTTCCTCATTCAATTTGGACAAGACAGGCAAGGCGACGCCTGAAAAGGTGCCGGAGATGATATTGACCGGCAAGATGTAGAATTTATAAGACTCCGCATAATAACCTAAACGCTCCTCTCCGAAATAGCGTCCAATGTAGGGGTTATAGACATATCGGGCCAATGTGTTCAAAAGATTGGTGCCTATTAAGGAGAAACTAAAAGAGATGAGTTCCTTCAGCACCTCGAAGCGAGGCGTACAATTAGGCAACCATCCGCAGAAGAGCCACAAAAGAATCGTCTTCACCGCACTCTGCAAAACAATCTGCCATGCCAACGCCCAATAACTATACCCCTTCAGAATCAATAGAATCGTCACGATGCCCGATACCAACGCCCCCATCAAACTGGCGATGGACATCTTCTTGAAGGATAACGATTTGGTCAATTGAATGATCGGAACAATACCCAAGGAGTTGAAAATCACAGACAAAAAGAGCAAGTGGGAAAGAGACTCCAACTCAGGCATCTTGCAATAATTCGCTATGGTAGGGGAAAAGAGAAAGAGCAGGATGTAAAAAAGAAGACTTAAGACCACGTTGAAAGAGAACACGGCCACATACTCGCCATCGCTATTCTCTTTGCGTCGTATCATCGCGGATGAGAAACCGCTCTCCACCAAGATGTTGGAGAGGGCCGTGAAAATCGCCAAAGCGCCGATCAATCCGAACTCACGGGGAGACAAAAGCCTCATCGTGATCAACCCTACTCCTAAAGCCACCATTTGGAAACCCACCTTGTCCAAAGCGTTCCACAAGATGGAGCGAGCCGTCTGTTTTTTCAAATCCTGTTCCATATCAAACGCAAAGATAGGTTTATTTCGTTATATTTGCGAAAGAAAAAAAGGAATGACATGACAAAGAGAGTGTGCGTTTACTGCGCATCCAGTTCACAAGTGGATGACAAGTACAAAATGGAGGCCCGTCGTTTGGGAGAGATCCTCTCCGCAAACAAGATCGGATGTAACTATGGAGGTGGCGCTATCGGTTTAATGGGTGAATTGGCCCAATCCATGGTGGATCACCACGGCGACATCACGGGTATCATCCCCCACTTCATGGTGGAACGGGGATGGGACAATCCCTTGGTGAAAGAGATAGAAACACCTGATATGCACTCCCGCAAGGAGCGTATGGTACAGGATGTGGATGCAGCCATTGCGCTTCCCGGCGGATGCGGCACACTGGAGGAGCTCCTAGAAATCATCACATGGAAACAGCTTGGTCTCTTCCTCAAACCGATCATCATCCTCAATGTGGACCACTACTTCGATTCACTGATTGACATGTTGGACAAATGCGTGGAGGAGAAATTCATGTCAGAACAACTGAAAAAGACCTGGACCGTAGTCTCCTCCGCGGAGGAGGTGCTACCCGCCATCCAAAACGCGCACGGTTGGGAAGAGAACGACTCACACAAGTACGCAAGTTTGTAAACATACATACGAAAGCATCGACTCTCAAGAGAAAAGAATAAAACGATATGGACAAAGAGCAAGAATGGTTTGATAAACTAACCGCCAAGCGAACAAAATTGGCGCAACAACTCAAAGATCCGGCAGCCGCTGGCTTTTGGCACTCTGTCGTGGATAAATATTCCGACGAGGCGCACTTTATCAATGAGTTGTTACAAAACTCGGATGACGCATTGGCCACGGAGGTGAACATCCGTCTCTATCCAGACCATATTGAATACAGCCACAACGGAACGGTCGCTTTCTCCATCAGCGATCCCGACAAGGAGGGAAACGGAGAAGATAGAGGCCACCTCAACGCCATCACATCCATCGGTGCCAGCACCAAAGGGGGCGGCAACGCCATCGGAAAGTTCGGTATCGGATTCAAATCCGTTTTTAGGTACACGGATCGTCCCCACATAGAGGACGACCACTTTTGTTTCGAGATACAAGACTACATTGTCCCCGTCAAGGCGGCAAGATCCCAAACCAATCGTCAGAAGGGAGAGACGACCTTCCTCTTTCCTCTAAAGGAGGCAGCAAAGGATTATCCTGATATTTTGAGTAAATTACAAACATTATATCGGCCACTTCTCTTTCTTTCCCACTTACGGAGAATCCATTGGGAGGCTGCAGATCAACAGGGTAACTACGAGTTGGAAAGTCTGGAATGCGAACAAATCGGCACGACACAGTACGACTTTGTCGTTCTTCAAAGGGCGGTGGGCGACAGCAACGAATCGTTCTACTATCACCGTTACAAGACGGGATGCGCGGTCGCCATCCCCGCAAACGAAGCAAGAGAGCCTCAACCGCTCGCCAAGGAGGAGAATATTTTCTGCTTCTTCCCCACGAAGGTACGCGATCCATTCCCTTTCATCATACACGCGCCTTTCCTATTGACAGACAACCGAGAAGGCATCAAATTCCATGAGCAATGGAACCAACAACAGATCATCCACTTAGGAGATCTCGCAGGAAAGGCGTTGGAGCATTTGGCCCAAAAGAAATTATTGGGCGAGCACCTATTCGATATTATTCCAACCGACAGAAATTACTTTTTCGACAAAAACGGAGAACACCCCTTGGCTCCGATCTACACTGCCATCGCGAAGAAACTGCAGACTGCCGCCATATTCGTGACAGACGATGGCGAGTACGTCGACGCGGCCCACACTCGATACAGTGACAGCCTCACTTTGAGAGGACTCTTCCAAGGCGTGAACGAATATACCATCGATCTCACAGAAGAACCGCTGAAATGGGCCTTTAGAAAAGTGACAGAGGCCAAAGAGGAGGAGAAGGAACGGTTGTTGAAATACCTCAAAGAGAACCAACTCATCGCCTACGAGCCGACCATCAAAGATATTGTCCTCTCCCTCTCCATCGAGGAGTTGGAGGAGCAAACCCACGAATGGTTTAAAGGGTTTTACATTTGCTTGGCCAAGAGTAAATACAAACTTACTGACGAAGCGATTTTCCTCTGCACCGACAACAAAGTGAGACCTTTGTACGAAGCGGGCGACCCGATCCCTCACATCTACTTATCAGAGGGCGCTGAACAAAAATTCATCGCTATCCATCCCGCTTTAGTGGAAGATGAGAAGTGCCGTGCCGCCTTACAGAAGATTGGCATCAAGGAACCTGGCTTGGAGACGGAGGTGTTCCAAAACATTCTTCCGATCTACACCGAAAAGAGAGGCGAGACACGCTCCGCCGACGAACATCTCAAACATTTGAGCCTACTGTACGAGTGTTATCTCTCCTACCCTGCCTTCGGGGAAGAGCAGCAGCAATACATCCAACAGATCAAAGAGATCGCCTTCCTACCAGCCTCTGACTTTCAAGGGAAATACAGTCTGCGGAAAGGTACGGAGTGTGTACTACGCACCCAATTGCTGAATGACTATTGGGAGGGTTGTCCAGATATCTATTTCATTGAAAGAGAGACGATTCTAAATCTCTCTCCAGAGAAAAGAGAGCGGTTTTATGTCTTTTTGGAGGAACTAGGTGTTTCGTCCAAACTCGACACACAAGAGATACAACGGGAGGCTAGTCAAGAGGTATCTGAACTACTTGGCTTACACCCCACTAGCCTACGACAATACGACAACGGCGCTCAGATTATCATAGACAAGGAGATTCGCGGATGGGATCATTTCATCTCCCATCTGACGCCGAAACGCTCACTAGCCCTCTACCAATTGCTATGCGATGAAATTCAAAGGAGCACCTCCTTTCTCTTCGCCCAATCCCTTGCAGGCAAATATAGTTACGTGGAGAAGGGAAAACAAGGAAGGACGGAGGAGAGAATCGCCAAGACCACCGCTAAAAGATGCTTGCTGGAAGATGCTTGGCTCTACAACAGAGAGGGAGAAATCAGCTCCCCACAAGCTATTCAAGAGAGTTCAGAACTATCTTCCCAATACAGTACCGTCCAAACTGGTGTATTTTTCTTCTTAGGAATAAAAATCTCCGACGAGTTGAAAGGGCTCTCCACAGAGCAACGGGAAGCCATCGACATTGTCAACAAATTCAGGAAACATGGATTCACCATCCGTGACATGGAGGAGATGCTGAAAGAGAAATTGGCGGAGAAGTGTTAATCATTGAAAAAATCAATGATTTCACCTATAGAAATGCGACACTATTGTCCCCAAACACTATGATTATATTGGAATTTTCTCTAATTTTACAAAAGAAAGAGAAGAAGAAATGTTCTGGGACATCGCCTACATAGTTTTTTATGCAGTGTATATCTACACGATATGCGCCACGATCTTCTTCATGTTGGTGGAAAATCGCAATCCGATCAAATCCATCGCATGGATAATGGTCTTGGTGTTCCTACCCATCATAGGCTTTTTCTGCTACATTTTGGTAGGAAGGAAGTTCCGAAAAAGACATGTCATTTCCAAGCGAAGTTTGCTCATCAACAAAAAAAGCAAAACCGTAGATCTGGCGGAACTCCCCAATTTGGGTCTCCCTGACGAACAACGAAGCATCGCCACGCTCGCCTTCCGAAATAGCGACGCCGCGCTCCACGAAAACAATGACGTGAAGATCTACACCGATGCCAACGAACTTTACGATTGCATTGTGGAGGATTTAAGAAGAGCGAAACATCACATCCACATGGAGTATTACATCTTCTTAGCGGACAAGATAGGAAGCCGCATCATGGAGGTGTTGAAAGAGAAGGCGAAAGAGGGCATCATTGTCCGTGTCATCATTGACGACGTGGGCAGTTGGCAATTGAAAAAAAAGAAAATCAAAGAGTTACGGGAAGCCGGCATTGAAATCCAAAGTTTCTTGGAGGTGGGATTGCCCTACATCAACAGCCGCGTGAATTACCGCAACCACCGAAAAATCATCGTGGTGGATGGATTAGTGGGATATACCGGAGGATTCAATATCGCGGACAGATATTTGGACGGCTTAAAATGGGGCACATGGAGAGATACCCACATCCGCCTGGAAGGTAGCGCTGTATTGGGTTTGCAGAAAAACTTCTTGATGGACTGGTTTTTCGTGAAACGGGAATTGATAGAAGACGCCATCTTCTACCCCGAGCAAGAAGAGAAGGGTAACAGTTTGACGCAAATCGTGATCAGCGGACCAGATATGGCTTGGGAGAGCATGATGCAACTTTTCGCCAAGGCATTTATGGAGGCCAAGCGTCGCATCTACATCGAATCGCCTTACTTTCTTCCTCCGGAGAGTCTCATCACCGCTTTACAGACCGCAGCCCTATGCGGCATCGATGTTCGACTGATTCTACCCAAAAAATCAGACGCGAAGGTCACGCTATACAGCACCTTCTCCTATATTGAGCAGATGTTGAAAGCAGGCATCAAAGTCTATCAATACGACCCGGGATTCATCCACAGCAAGATCGTCATCACCGATGACATTGCCTTTATCGGCAGCGCGAACATGGATTTCCGCAGTTTCGAACAGAACTTTGAGCTGAACGCCATCATTTATGACAATTCGGTGGCGCATCAAATGACAGAGATATTCTTGGAGGACGAAAAAAACTCCGTTGAAATAACCCAAGAAGCATGGGCTACCCGTCGCATCAGTCAAAAGATATTGGAATCTCTATCCCGACTGTTAAGTCCATTGCTTTAATATGTAAAACAACTGAAAATGAACGAATTTCTTGAATTAGAGGAAAAAATAGTATCGGTATTGAAAACCGTCTTTGATCCGGAAATACCTGTCAACGTCTATGATCTCGGCCTCATCTACGGTATCGAGACCACGGAAGAAGGTGTGGTAAATATCGAAATGACACTCACCGCGCCCAGTTGTCCTGCAGGAGACTTCCTTGTGGAGGACATTCAACAGAAGGTGGAGGGCATCGACGGCGTGACAAAAGCCAATGTGAACATCGTATTTGAGCCCGAATGGACCAAAGAACGCATGTCGGAAGAGGCTATGTTGGAGTTAGGATTTCTATAAACAGGTTCCACAACAGGCAATATGGCAGAAGAAAAAAAGATATATTTCGCTTCCGACGCACATTTGGGACTGACCCTCTTCGAGGAGAGAAAGAGCGCAGAAAAAAGATTGGTCCGTTGGATGGATAGCATCAAGGAGACCTGCAAAGAGCTCTATTTTCTGGGGGATATGTTCGACTATTGGTTCGAATACAAATACGTTATTCCCAAAGGATTCGCTCGATTCATCGGAAAGATGGCGGAATTCATCGACGCGGGAATCCCCGTCTATCTCTTCACCGGGAACCATGACATTTGGATGTTCGGTTATTTTCAAGACGAGATAGGCGCGACCATATGCGACCACGACATCGTCAAAGAGTTATTTGGAAAAAAATTCTATATGGCGCACGGCGATGGTCTAGGAGACCCGAGTCTCTCTTTCCGTCTCCTACGAGGCTTCTTCCGCAACAAACCTTGTCAAGCGATGTACAAATGGATACATCCGGACGCCACCATGCCATTTGGCCTTTCATGGTCCAAATTCAACCGAAAGAAAAAGCGGGGAAACAAAGCGGAGAAATACCTTGGACCTGAAAAGGAATTCTTGGTGCAGTTCGCTCAAAAACATAGGGAAGAGAACGAGATTGACTTCTACATCTTCGGCCATCGACACATTGATTTAGATCTGACCATCGAGCAAGAAAGCCGGGTAATCATCCTGGGGGATTGGATCCAAAAATTCACCTATGCGGTGTGGGACGGAGAGCGGTTAGAGGTGAAACACTTTGAACGGGAAGAGGTCTGACCACCTCATTATCTATCCCGTATTTATTAATTCGAAAGAAAAAAAAACGATAGGCATGTCACAACCATTGGCAGAAAGAATGCGTCCGAAGACATTGGACGAATATGTGGGCCAAAAGCATTTGGTCGGAGAGAATGGTGTGCTTCGCAGAATGATCGAGCTGAAACGAGTACCCTCCTTCATTCTTTGGGGTCCTCCCGGTGTGGGAAAAACTACGTTGGCGAAAATAATCGCCACGCACCTCGAAAGGCCATTTTTCACACTTAGCGCCATCAGTTCAGGCGTAAAGGATGTAAGGGAGGTGATCGACAAAGCAAAAGGGTCCCGTTTTTTCAGTAACGACCCTCCTATCCTATTCATCGATGAGATCCACCGTTTCTCCAAATCCCAACAGGATTCGCTATTGGGTGCCGTGGAACAAGGCGTCGTGACACTCATCGGTGCGACGACAGAGAACCCCTCTTTCGAGGTGATCACACCATTGCTTTCCAGGTGTCAAGTCTATGTGCTAAAACCGCAGACAGACGAAGACTTGCTGGCCTTGGCGCATAGAGTGGCGGAGAATGATGCGGAATTAAAACAAAAAAAGATATTCTTCGACGAGACGGACTCACTGCTACGGTTCGCAGGAGGAGACGCGCGCAAACTACTCAACATCATCGAATTGGTCATCGGTGCGGAACCTGATTCAAGCGAGGTACACTTCACCAACAAAATCGTGACAGAACGTTTGCAAGAGAATCCAAACGCCTACGACAAAAATGGAGAGATGCACTACGACATCATCTCCGCCTTTATCAAATCCATTCGAGGCAGTGATCCAGACGCGGCCATCTATTGGTTGGCCAGAATGGTAGACGGCGGAGAAGACCCCAAATTCATCGCCAGAAGATTGGTCATATCCGCTTCGGAAGATATCGGTTTGGCCAACCCAAACGCATTGTTACTGGCCAACGCTTGCTTCGACACCATCCATAAAATCGGATGGCCGGAGGGAAGAATCGTTTTGGCGGAGACCACCATCTATTTGGCTACCAGCCCCAAGAGCAACTCAGCCTATCAAGCCATCAACAACGCTTTGGCGTTCGTTCAACAAGATGGCAACCAGCCCGTACCGCTCCACTTGCGTAACGCGCCTACCAAACTGATGGAGAAACTCAACTACGGCAAGGATTACAAATACGCCCACGACTACGAAGGCCATTTCGTCGTGCAGGAATTCTTGCCAGAGAAAATTTCGGGCACCCGGTTCTGGACCCCTCAAAACAATGCGGCGGAGAATCGCTTGGCGGAACAAATGACTCGTCTGTGGGGCGAAAAAAAGAAATACAATATGTAATCTAACAGCAATATGAAAAAGAGCATTTTCACACTTGCGATCCTTTGTTCAGCCATTAACGGATGGGCCACTGGAGCGACAAACAATAGGAACACTGAGATATCGAAGCATCTCGATATCTTCAATGCCATCTACAAGGAGTTGGACCTACTCTATGTAGACTCCATCAAACCGGAGAAAACCATCAAGGCAGGAATTGACGAGATGTTAACCTCATTGGACCCCTACACCAACTACATCCCCGAAGAGGAGATGGACAAGCTGAAAATGATGACAACAGGTGAATACGCAGGCATCGGCTGCGTCATCGGGAAGCACAAAGAGGGAATTCTCATCACCAACATCTACGAAGGAATGCCAGCCCACAAGGCGGGTATCAAAATTGGCGACATCATTGTGGAGATCAACGGCAAGGAGATAAAGGACATCGGGGTTTCGGAAGCGAGCGAGCAGCTACGCGGCGAACCTAATACGCAGGCCAAAATCACCTTGAAACGCGTCAACGGCAAGAAGGAAGAAATCACCATCACCAGAGAGATCATCTCGATGCCAGCAGTCCCTTACGCGGGAGAAATCGCACCCGGCATCGGTTACATTTACCTCAGTGGATTCACAGAAAACGCTGCCGTTCAATTCAAGGAGGCCTTCCTCGACTTAAAAAAGGAGAAGAAGATCCAAAAGTTAATCATCGACGTCAGAGAGAATCCCGGAGGCATATTGGATGAGGCGACGGATATCATCAACCTATTTGTGGATAGAAAATCGACCCTTGTCTATACCAAGGGAAAGAACCCAGCCATCAACAAGACTTATAAGGCGCTACGCGACCCGATCGACAAGGAGATTCCGATCGCTGTCCTCGTGAACAACAACTCCGCCTCCGCAGCGGAGATTCTTGCAGGCACCTTGCAAGATATGGACAGGGCAGTCATCGTAGGTGAGCGCTCTTTCGGAAAAGGATTGGTGCAGACCACCCGTGATTTGCCTCATGGCGGCAACTTGAAAGTCACCATCTCCAAATATTATATTCCAAGCGGACGATGCATCCAAGCCATCGACTACTCCAACAAAGAAGGGAAAGAGTATTCCCAACGAATTCCAGACAGTCTCACCCGCGAGTTCAAGACTTTGCACGGAAGAACCGTCAGAGATGGCGGAGGTATCGCACCTGATATCCAATCGGCAGACTCCACCTCTTCCACCGCTGAATATTATCTCTACGAGAAGAATATCATCTTTGATTACGTGACTGAATATGTCAAGAAACATCCAACGCTACCTTCCATCAAAGATTTCAAGTTCAGCGACCAAGAATACGAAGAGTTCAAAGCATTCGTGAAGAGCAGGAACTTCACCTACAAACCGCTCTCCGAAGATATCCTCAACGCGCTGAAAAAGACACTCAAGGAGGAGGGTTACGCGACATACGCTGAGGCGGAAGTCAAGGCGTTGGAAGAGAAACTGAAACCCAACATCGACACGGATTTGAATCTCTTCAAAGAGGAAATCATCAAGAGCATCAGCATCGAAATCGTCAAACGTCACTATTACGAAAAAGGCGTTGTTGAGGAATCACTAAAATTCGACCAATGTAAGGATGAGGCGATTAAAGTGTTGAACGACCTCACACGTTACAAACAGATACTAACCCCTTCCAAGGAGGAAGAAAAGAGATAAAGGAAGATGAAAGCAATGATCTTTGCAGCGGGATTAGGCACTCGGTTGAAACCTATCACCGACACAATCCCCAAAGCGTTAGTACCCGTCGGGGGAAAAACATTATTGGAGCATGTGATTCTGAAATTAGCGGATCAAGGCTTTGACGAACTCATCGTGAATGTCCATCACCATGCGGACAAAATCATTGATTTCTTAAAAGAACAGAACAACTTTGGCCTACGAATAGAGATTTCAGACGAAAGGGAGCTTCTCTTGGATACAGGAGGTGGCATCCGCAAAGCAGCTCACTTCTTCGACGACGGGAAACCCTTCCTGATCCACAATGTAGATATTCTCTCCGACGCGAACTTGGCGGAATTGTACCAAATTCACGAAAAGAGCGGCAACGACGCTACCCTATTGGTGAAGGAGCGAGAGACTTCCCGCTACCTCTATTTCAACGAAGAGAAGAGATTAAAGGGTTGGATGAACACCAAGACAGGGGAGATCAAATCACCCTATGCTGACTTTGATCCGTCCAAGAGCCACAAATTCGCCTTTTCCGGCATACATGTGCTCTCTCCCGCCATCTTCAACCTCATGAAAGATTATCCCGTAAAATTTCCCATCATGGATTTTTACATCGAAAACGCGGCGAAGGCAAAAATTGGTTACCATCTAAACAACAACCTACGTATGATCGATGTGGGCAAACTGGATAGTCTGAAAGAGGCGGAAGAGCACTTCAAGGAGTTGTAACCTTCTCTTTCGATTTAAGCGCAACAATAAATTAAAATCCAAGAAATCCTATAATATGGATTTCTTGGATTTTCTTTTTCATAAATAATTCTATCTTTGCAGTTAGCATATATGTTTCAATCATTTTGAAAAACACTATCATGAAAACAGACAAGAAAATTATTGCCGGATGCGTGGCTATTGCCTTCTCGCTTTTTTGCCATGCGGAGAAAACGCTGACAATCAATGGCAGCCTAGCAGAAAGAAGCGACGTGACAGAGATTACCTTTGCGGGCGACAACCTGCAATTGAAGTACGAAAGTGGCGAAGTGTTCAAAATCGACATGGAGGCGGTGGAAATCAATTTCAGCGATGGTACCTCCCTCAAGAAATCATTCGCGAACACTTTCACCTGTAATTCACTGATCCAAGATCAGATCAATCTTTCTGGCATAGAGCCAGGCGCCACCATTCAGATTTTCCGTATGGACGGCCAACTACTCTACCATAGCGTAGCAGAAGATACTAAAGCAACGATCTACGTCGCTGAATTGGCTCCCGCGCCCTATTTGTTGAAGGTCGGAGGGCAAATTGTGAAATTCATTAAGAAATAACCTTGAAAAGATTACTGTATGAAAAAGATTATACTTTCCGCATTCACCTTCGCCGCTTGTTCACTGCAAGCGCAAAATATGGTCGAGATCACGATGAAGGATGGTTCCGTACAAACCTACCAAACTTCCTCCCTCGAAAATATACGATTCTACGAAGAAAACAGTTTCAAGATTGTCAATGACGAGGGGAAAGAGATCCTCTTTGAAGATAATGTCAGCCAGATCAAATTCAAAAAGAACCACGCCATAGACGGCACCAATGTCAAGACCATCGCCCATAGCATCGGTTTGGGTTGGAATTTGGGTAATAGTTTGGACGCCCACAACAACGGAAACGCATTCGAGACAGCTTGGGGAAACCCAGCCTCCACACAAGCCACTTTTGACGGTGTGAAGAAGGCGGGATTCTCCGCCGTGCGCATCCCTGTCACCTGGTTGGGCCACATCGGTCCAGCTCCTGAATACAAGATCGACGACGACTATATGAACTATGTCGCCAAGGTAGCTGGTTACGCTAAAAACGCCGGGCTTAAAGCCATTATCAATATCCACCACGATGGTGCCAATAGCCAATATTGGTTGGATGTCTTGCAATCCTCCAAGGATGAGAACAAGAACAAGCAGGTAAAGGCCCAACTGGCTGCCATGTGGAAACAAATCGCCACCAAATTCAAGAGAGAGGGTGATTGGTTGATTTTCGAAGGCATGAACGAAATCCACGATGGTGGTTGGGGTTGGGGACAAAACCTCACCGATGGCGGCGCGCAATACCGTGTGATGAACGAATGGTTGCAAACCTTCGTGGACGCGGTCCGTTCCGTAGGTGGCGAGAACACCTACCGTTACTTGGGATGCCCTGGTTACGACACCAATGTGGACCATACCATCAACGAAATCAAGGTACCTAAAGACATCGTCGAGAACCGCCTTTTGGTGGCCGTCCACTTCTACGACCCCTACACCTACACCCTCAACAACGAACAGACGGAATGGGGACATACAGGAAGAGACAAGGCCTCTTGGGGAGACGAGGATAATGTGACCTCTATTTTTGGACGCCTCAAAACGAAGTTCATGAACAATGGCATCCCAGTCTACTTAGGAGAGTTCGGTAATGTCCGCCGTGGCACAGAGCGTGCGGAGTCATTCCGTAAATATTATTTGGAATATGTCTGCAAGGCTGCCAGCGACTACGACCTACCGCTTTTCTTCTGGGACAACGGAGGTAAGTTAGCGGGAGCGGAACAATCAGGACTCATCGACCATGGCACAGGAGAATACCTGGATGGAGGCAAAGCGGTGATCGACGTAATGGTAAGGGGTTTCTATAACGACGACCCGAGCTACACGCTCCAATCCGTCTACAACAACGCTCCTAGATGATTTGAGCCATCATAACGCAACGCAAAAATCCCGAACTTTCCTGAAGTCCGGGATTTTTTATGCCATGCCACTCAACGAAGATGTAAGCGTTCGACGAAAGCACATTGCAGGGAAATCATTGGATCTATAAATTCGCCGACAATTCAAAAATAATATTGTCATGAGCGAATTATCTCAACTAAGTTATTCAACGTACTTGATGCATTATTGCAAGTACCAAAA
>JAZRZA010000073.1:0-104014 GCA_045601045.1 Paludibacteraceae bacterium | reverse complement strand
TGTTTTTATGAAAATTTCAGTTCGTGAGAATCGAATATTTGCGACAATCCTGAATTTTTACACTCCTAAAAATCCATCCAATTCTCAACGAGTTAAAAAGAGGGTGTATCGCAACTTTATTAGTTTTGATACACCCTCTTTATCATAAACTTAATTTGTACTTAAAATTTATTTATTATGGAAGAGAACATGACCGTATGCCCTAAGAATTACATGGTTGAATCGGTACTAGTAACACTATTTTGCTGCTTACCTTTTGGTATCATAGGCATTATCAACGCAGGCAAAGTTGCCACTCTCTACGCAAATGGTCAATACGATGCAGCTCAAGCTGCTAGCAACGATGCGAAGAAATGGATGAAGAGAGGCCTTATCTTCGGAGGCATTTTCATCGTCTTGTATTTCATTTTCATGTTTGTTGTAGGTTTTGCAACAGCTTTTGCCGACATGAGGTAATATCTCAGGATGACGATTAATTTTCAGATAAAAGAGCAAGAGGCTTGGGCTTCTTGCTCTTTTTTTATCATCCCCCTTCCACCACCCTATTCCAAAATTCACTACCTTCGCGCCCGAATGAGGAGCAGCCTCCTACCATAAGTATAAATGAGATGAATTCGAATAAAATTACCGCCACCAAACAGATGGCTAGACGTGCCTTGTTGGGGCAATATTTCATCATGGGATTCATATACGCCTCCCTGATCACCCGTTATCCTGCCATCCAATCCCACTTCGGGATGAGCATCGGAGAGTTAAGTTTCATTCCACTCAGCATGGCCATCGGCTCACTCATCACCACCCCACTCAGTTGTCACCTGATCGCCCGATTCGGCAGCAAAAACCTGACTGCGGCGAGCTACGCCTACATGTTGCTCCTGCCGCTCATCACACTGATGCCAAACATCTACTTCCTCTACCCTTTTTGCGCCCTCTACGGCTCTTTGGTGACCATCACGGACGTGGCGATCAACGGCAACTCCATCCTCGTGGAGAGGGCCTATAAACGCCCGGTCGTCTCCATGTTCCACGCCCTCTACTACGTCGGCGTTTGTTGCGGTTCACTCCTAAGTGTCTATTGCATTACACAGGATATCTCCGTCTTCCACCACCATATCCTCGCAGGCATTTTCAGCACCCTCTGTGTCTTCTGCATCAGAAGATATTTTTTGCAAGAGAATGTATCAGGTGTCATAGAGGTGAAGCGTATGCCTCTGATTGTATTGCCTAAGGGAATATTACTACTTATCGCCATCATTGCCCTGTGTTCGAGGGTGACGGAGGGTAGTTTCACCAACTGGAGCACCATCTACATGAAGACCATTGTGGAGTTCCCTGAAAACTTGGCGCCACTCGGATTGACCATTTACGCGGCATTCATGTCAATCGGAAGGTTCATAGGAGACCCTATCCGCAAACGTTACAGTGACCCAGTCATCCTCTTGGGAAGTTGCGTTTTGACCACCGTCGGCATCTTTACCATTGTGGCGGACACCGACTTCATATTCGCCGCCTTGGGCTTCTTCATCACAGGTTTAGGCATCTCTTGCCTGGTACCTATCATCTATACCTTAGCGGGAAATCAGAAGGAGGTCTCCCCTGGTGTGGGCATCGCAATGGTGAATACCGTCAGCAGCACAGCCTTCCTCTTCGGCCCCTTCCTCATCGGAAGGATCGCGGATGAATATAGCATGCGCGTCGCCTATTGCTACGTGCTTGGACTGACCATCCTAATGACCATCCTCACCCATCAGTTGGTCAGACGAAAACGATAAGCGACTCCCTCAAAGGTAGCCTTCGCGATGGCAAGTAACTTGCTTAGTTTGTTGTTTTGATAGCAAACAATATGGTAAGGTTCGCCCAGATAGAATATTTTCAGAAAGTGTAACTTATTGAAATAGTGTGGATACTCGGCCCACATCATCCATTGGGACAACACAATATCGTGTAATCTTTTAGCGGAATAGGAGACAATCTTCTTCTCTCCCACTTGAATCGTCTTCCCGAATTGTTGGTTCAACTTATTTCCCCCTAGCATCATCACTTTATAACCCGCGCGCTTGGCTTTAAAGCAGAAATCCAAGTCAATTCCATCCACCAGAAACTCTTCACGGTAGCCTCCGATGGAGAGGGCCTTCCGCACATCCACAATAGAACCCGATGTGATGACATACCCCTTCTCCGCCCACGCTTCTTCCGGTGCGGATTCTCCCGGCGTCTCAGGGGCAAAAGAAATCACTTCCCGAGAAGGGAGTTCTCGCTCAACCCTTCTCAAGAAGTGACTGAAATCCTCGAAACGGCTGTCTTGGTCCATGGTGAGCAGGTAGTCGTACCCCTCCTCTTGGCATCGCCTCAACACCGCATTTAATGCGTGGGAAATTCCCACATTCGTATCTTCTCCGATCCACTCCACCCGTTCGCCCAGATCCTCCCACTGGTAGCGGGGACGATCCGTCAACGGCGTGTTTTGCCAAATATAGACCTTATCCGCTTCGTCCCGGTAACACGCCACATTCTCACGAAGTAAAGCCTCGTCAGGATAATAGGTGATCACACAAGCGCAGAATCGCATCTATCGGAACTTAATGAATCGCTGTTATTCCTTGTGTCTTGCCTTCAACTCTCTGGCCAAATCCTCGATGCGGTAACCCTTCTCGGTAAGCAGCACGATCAAGTGGTAGATAAGGTCGGAAGACTCATACAAGAATTGCTCGCCTGTACCGTTGGTGGCCTCGATGATGGTCTCAACAGCCTCTTCGCCTACCTTTTGGGAGATCTTGTTCACACCCTTGGTAAAGAGTTTAGTGGTGTATGAACCCTCTGGCATCTCACGCTTACGCTTTTCAATGAAATCTTGAAGGTAAGAGAGGAAGGAGAGATCGGCTAAGTTCTTATCACCGCGGAAAGTGTCGGCTCCTGTGGTGGATCCTTCTGGCAATGCCTTGATGATCACAGCGCTCTTATCCGTGTTGTAAACCAATCCATCCATGGCAACCGGTTTGAAATACTCACCGCCAGTGATCAATTCCAAAGCGGATTGATCCGCATTAAGTAGATAAACCTCTTTCGTCTCCTCCATCTTCGCGATCGCCTCTTGGTTCACATAACCAATACGGAGGATCTTTTGGGTGCGCACATCTTGCACCACCGCCTGAATCACATTCGTCATACTATAAAAATTAAGCCAAAGCCTTTTTTAACCTTACAATAAACTCGTCCACATCCGCCTTGCTCAAACAGAGCGGTGGCAAAAGACGAAGCACGTTGGTGCCGCTGCATCCAGTGAATACATGTTGCTCGAATACGAGCTTGCTACGAACCTCCTTGTGAGGACAATCAAGTTCCACACCGATCATCAATCCCTTACCGCGGATATCCACCACGTGAGGCAAGTTAGCGGCCTTCAACTGCTCCATGATGTAGTCACCCACCTTAGCGGCGTTCTCCACCAGGTTCTCCTTCTCAATCACATCCAAGACAGCCAAACCAGCCGCACAAGCCATGTGGTTTCCACCAAAGGTGGTACCCAATTGTCCGTAAGTTGGCACGAACTTAGGAGAGATCAAGAGTCCGGACATTGGGAAACCGTTACCGATACCCTTTGCCACAGAGATCAAATCTGGCTTCACATCCAAATGTTGGTGAGCGAAGAACTTTCCTGAACGGCCATATCCACATTGGATCTCATCGCAGATCAAAACGGTATTGGTCTCGTCACAAGACTTACGCAAACCTTGCATAAACTCCTTGGTCGCCATGCGGATACCGCCGACTCCTTGGATACACTCCACGATCACCGCGCAAACATCACCCTTCGCGATCTCCTTTTGCCATGCCGCCAAATCATTAAGCGGCAAGAAGGTCACATGGTCATTGTCGTTGATTGGCGCCACGATCTTAGGATTGTTGGTCACCTCGACCGCCAAAGAGGTACGGCCATGGAACGCTTTATCGGAAGAGAGGACACGCTTGCGTCCGTTATAGAATGAGGCCAACTTGAGGGCGTTCTCGTTAGCCTCGGCTCCTGAGTTCACCAAGAAAAAATGGTAATCCTCGTAACCGGAAGCCTTGCCGAGGCGCTCCGCCAACTCCACTTGCAACTTGTTGATCACTGAGTTGGAATAGAAACCAAGTGTATTCAATTGCTTGGTCATCTTCTCCACATAATGAGGATGGCAGTGACCGATGCTGATCACAGCATGTCCACCATACAAATCAAGGTACTCTTGACCCTTGTCGTCCCATACCTTGCAACCTTCGCCCTTTACGATGTTGACATCGAAAAGCGGATAGACATCAAAAAGTTTCATATAGAATCTATGTTATTGTTATTCAAATTATGAAGCGTAATCTTTCCCGCTCCGCAATTTAGATACAAAGATAGGAAAAATATCGTTTCTCCTCAAATCCAGCCCCTTTTTACGCTTACAAATAACAAGGGGACGGAATTCAAAAAAAAGGCCCTAAACATTGAATATTTGCCTTTTTTTGTCCAACTTTGCAATAGAAACTAGAAACCATTATTACTTTTTTATTTACTGTTATGAAACACATTTCATTTAAATTGTTCACCTTGGGCGCTACCGCCCTTCTCGCGGCACAAAGTTTCGCCGCGGATGTGACCATCAACGTCTCTCCCACAGAGACACATCAGTCCGTCATCGGTATCGGTGGAGGTATGGTTTATTATCAAAACTGGGTGACCGCCCACAAAAACAAGAGCGCCATTTACGACACCGTTTTCAACGGCTTGGGCCTTTCCGGCTTACGCATGGGTAACTGGGCGCAAGAGGATAACGCCAACCTCAGCCACGACGCGGAGATCGTCAAAGAGGGCAAGAAGCGGTTGGGTTCCAACTTCTTCATCGAGATGTCCTCCTGGTCAGCACCGCCTTCACTGAAAAACAACAATGACATAAATGGTTCCAACGGCGGCCCGAAGGCCTCTTTGAAGAAAGAGAACGGCCAATTCGTTTACGATAAGTTCGGCGCTTGGTGGAAGAACTCGCTCCAACGCTACATTGAGGTGGGCGTCATCCCCGACTACATCAGCATCCAAAACGAGCCAGACATGGATGCCCAATATGAGGCGACCATCTTCGACGAGAAGGAGAACGGCGACGTGGCCTCCTATGCCAAAGCCCTGGAGGCTGTCCACAAGGCGATGGATGGAATGGCGCACTGTCCGAAATTCTTAGGTCCTGAGCCGCTTGGAATCGGATGGAACAACACCCAAAAGTACATCAACGCTTTGGATAAGAACCTGCTCGATGGCTACTGCTTCCACTACTACCACAGCGGTGACCAGACGCACGATAACGACAAATATACCTATCCGGACGATTACTTGCCTGCCATGAAGGCATTGGCGGCGGATTATCCTGATAAGCCACAATTCATGACGGAGTATTGCTCCATGCGCGAGCAGAGGAAGATCGATGCGCTCCACACCGCTTGGTTCTTGGCCAATGCCTTCAATGCCAACCGTGTGTCAGCCTACCTCCACTGGAATTTGATCTGGGGCGGAAGCGATGGTTGTGTCACCGTAGAGAACCCTTGGGAGACAGGTAATTGGAAATCATCCAATGGCTATATCGTGCAATCCGAGTACCACGGTTTAAGACACTTCTCCAAGTTCGTCCGTCCAGGATGGTTCCACATCGGATCAGCCTCAACCAACGGCGACGTCATCAGTTGCGCATTCAAAAGCCCAGAGAACGACGCCTACACCGTGGTATTGATCAACAAGGGTTATTCAAGCCACAACGCTACCCTCTCCTTCCCTATCGCCACGCCTGACGAGGGACAAATCATCCAGACCGTCCCTTCCTCCGAGACTTGGAGCAAGGTGTTGGGTCAATACAAAGAGGGAGAGAAGATTACCCTTCCCGCCAATAGCGTAACCACCATATCGCTCAAAAACAACGTGGCGATGCCAAAATTCACTTGGGAGTATCCGATCCAAGCCGATACCTACTGGGAACGAGGCACCACACAGACCATTCGATGCAGCGTGGATATGGATCTTGACTACGAGGTTTCCCTTTATTGGAACCCATCCGCACAAGTAAAGGAGATCGACGCATCCTCCATCTGGATGAACGACGAGGGCACCTTTGGCTGGGAGGCTAAAAACGCTTTGGTCGAGGGCGATGAAGGCAGATGGGGCGCCGCTGGTGTGGAAAACGAGTGGTTGGAACTCACCTTGGAAGCGAATACCGAAATCGCTGGCGCCATCATCGACGAGACCTCTGGCATCGGCTGCAACATCAACTCGTACGAGTTGCAATACGACAACGACGGCGAGTGGGTCACTTTGGAGAAGGGTGCTTCCATCGGAGAGAACTACACAGCCACCTTCCAACCTGTTGTGGCAAGCAAGTTCAGACTCCTCATCAAAGAATCAGGTTGCATTAACATCAACTATTTCAATGTGATTCCGAATAAAACGGAAATTACCCGGACAAAGGGATCTATTGATTACCCATGGACTCTTCCTATTCACCACTGCAGGGGTTTCTTCTCCATAGAAAAGGATGGAATGGTCTTGAGTCGATCAGAAATGGTGAATATAACAGAGATGCCTACCGCCCTCAAAGATTCGTATCAACAACTACAGACCCTCCTTTTCATCCAGAAGGGTATGATGAATATCTATGCGCAATCGGGACACGAGAGTGCGTTCCAAATTTGGAATGCGCAAGGCATTCTCATCCAGCAGGGCAACGTCAGCCTTGAGAGCGGCTGGAACAGCCTTCCAGTCGTCGAGAAAGCCAAAGGACTCCTTTTGGTACAAATCGGGGAGGAGCGATTCAAGGTGATCGCTGAATAATGCGACAATAACTAAAACGAAGGGAGGAGGCCTTTATTGAAGTCTCCTCCCTTCCTATTTCCTGCGGACTATAAAATCTACCTTTTCATCCGATCCAATCGGCTGAACTCAAATGACAAAGCATCACGGTTACCATTCAGGATATAGGTGGATGTGAGACTCTTCATTCCCTCTCTTGTCACAGAGAGTGTCGTGTCAACAACGGCTGTGGATGAAATACCCGCCATATCCAAAAGAGAGTGGAAGACCACCTCGGAGGTGATGTTCTTTCCCTTATTTCCCTCTGCGCAAAGAATCTTTTCGGGACAAGAGGCCTTGTATCCATCCGAATAGGCAAGCAACAAAGGAATATGCACCTCATAGTCGGAGACCTTTAACGATCCATGAACGATCAAGTTCTCCTCGTCATCAAAGATATTCTCGCCATGGTCCGAAATAAAGATCATAGCCCACTTTGGACAGCGTTGATCCATCTTCGCCATCAAATGGGCGAGGAAGTAATCCGTGTATAAAAGCGTGTTGTCGTAAGCATTCACCAAGAGGGAGCGATTCTCCTTATTGACCGCCAAATGGTCCATCGTATTGTCAAAGCAAGGTTTGAATTGCTCAAATTCGGCTGGATAGCGCTGATTGTAACGGAAATGGCTGCCTTGGGTGTGGAGGACAATGAATTTTTTCTTGCCATCACACTTCGTGAGGATGGAGTCCAACGGTGGAATTAAATCCATATCATAGAGATTGCCACCCGTCAAGTCGTTGTCCTGTAAAACCACGTCATCACAAGTCCTAATAATACGCTCTTGGTAGGGCATGATATCTTGGTTGGAAATCCAGCCTGTTCTAAATCCAGCCTCCGCAAATGCCTCCGCAACGGAACGCTCGTGATCGGCCACCTCCTTATTTTCCGCATTGGCGCGTGTCAAGATAATCGGAACAGAGTTGTTCGTAAGATTGGCCTGTGTCACACAATGGTCAAATGCCACTAAATTTTTTCTTTGAGAAAGGAGAGGAGTCGTGTTCCGCTCGTAACCATACAAACCTAGGTTCTTCGCCCTAGCGGTCTCTCCAATGACCAAAAGATAGACCTCCTCCTCGTCTCCCTCCTTGGGCTGCAAGCCGAAATGGAAATCCTTCACACGCTCCTGCGCCTCACGCACCTCCGCCCGATGCACACGCACCTCGTTAGCGGCCAAATAGACGGAGAAGGGGCATATTTTCCGTATCTTCTGCGTCATCATATCCTTCATATCTACAAGGTTATCAGCCAAAGTAGTCGCCTCGCTCGTCATCAATTTCCGAGCCAATACGAAGAAATAGACGCATCCGATCAGGAACAAAGAGGCACCCGCACCCAAGAAAACATTTCGTAACCTCTTCGGAAAAAATGTCTCGTTTTTCACAAATTTGATTGTCAGGAAAAAGTAACCTACCCAAACCAATAGAGTCAATAGGACCAGTGGCCAAACCGAGGATAGCAACTCAAACGCCTCCTTGGGGTTGGTGTTGAAGATGGTGTCCATCATCATAAAAGTGGTGGGGCACCGACTCAAATAGACACTGGCGATCTCAATAGGCGCTAACAACAATGCCAGGACACCCATTGCCAAGAAATAGACCTTCCTCTTCAAAAACAGTGCTGGAATCAGCAAACAGACTGCGGAAACAGCCAGATAGGCCATCTTCTTCACGTAAAATCCCGCCAACTCTTCTCCGTGGATGGCCACTACAAGGTTGGGAATCAATAAGATAATTAACAGCAAGAGGGTCAATACCCTTTGCCCTTTGTCGCTCTTGAAAAACATAGATCACATTATTAGTTTCCACAAAATTACAAAATAGTGGTTTTGTTTCCGCAATTTTCTCTATTTTTGCATATGTAAATTATACACATATCTACTATTTTTGTTTTTTAATTTATCACAATGAGAAAATTTATTGATTTGAAATGCGATTTCGGGTTTAAATATTGCATGCAAGACGAAGAAATCATGAAATCATTCCTTAACGCTATTCTAGAAGAAGAAACGGATCGGATTACAAGCGTAAAATTCGAAAATGTGGAATCCACCCAAGAGACGATAGGTCAACGGGGCGTCACTTTTGATCTTCTCTGTACCACAAAACAAGGTGAGACGGTCTTGATAGAGATGCAAAATTCGTCGCAGAAATATTTCAAGACGAGAGCTGCATTTTATATTTCAAGGCTTATGGAAAGACAGATTAAAAGAGGACTCAAATGGGAAAAGATGGAGCATGACATCTCCCGCATCTTCGGGATATTCATCATGGGGGAAAACAATGCGTTTCTTACAAAACCAGTGACAAGGACGAGCGTTTATGACCGTGACGAGCTTATTGAGTTCTGGGACAGAAATCACAATTTTTTCATATCTTTGCCCCAGTTCCGTCTGGATATGAATAATTTTACTACCAAGGACATCTGGTTGTATCTTTTTAAAAATTTAGGCAAAATGGAAAATATTGACTCATCTGTTTACGAAAGAGCGGACAAAAGATTGCTCAAACTCATAGAAAAGGCAAAAGTCGCTGCCCTTTCCGAAGAGGAGTACAACCTTTACGAGGCCAGTATGAAAGCCCTTGAAGACGAAATGGACATGGAAGAACACGGTTATAAACGGGGGCGAGAAAAAGGTCGCGAAGAGGGAATTCTGTTCCAATCCATACAGATGGCCAAAGAGATGATCCGTAGAGGTTACTCTATCGAAGAGATTGCTCAGATCACCCAATTATCTGCGGAAGAAATCAAAGGAATCAAACTTCAATAATGTTGATGTTGAGGAGACGTCGCAATGCGGCGTCTCTTCTCTAAAAACTCCCTGGATCAGAGTGTCATTCCCAAAAAACAGAATACAAACAAAAAAAGAGCCTCCACCCGTAGGCGAAGGCTCTATCGTATATAACGCTATATTGACTAATTACTGCACTACAATAGCGACATCTGACTCGGTTTTCATTGGAATCGTAATCGGTTGCATATCACATTCCTCGCCTTTCTTACACAAAAACAAGAAATTAAACGGAGGAATTAAGAAAAACATGCCTATCGTCAACCCAATACTTTTACCTCTCTTCGACACACCCTTTTGCATAGCAGAACCATTCAGTTTCAAAATATGACCATCAACCGTAGTTGTGGAGACGCCGTCATATGACACTCTACCTGGTCTTCCAATTCCTCCTCTTTTACGACAACTAACCTCTATCACAACAGGTGTTTCTGCCTTAATAACCACCTCTCTATTCACCACCACATCTGTGGTTACAAATCCCGTAATCTGCTTTGTTTTTGACGTAGAAGAAATCACATCATTTGTTTTAACGAACACATCTGTTCCTTTCGGAATAAAAACTTCCTTTTGGGCATAAACACTCAATCCTAAAAAAGAAATGACAAATAATAAAAGATACTTTCTCATAAAATTTGAATTAAATTAGACATTAAAATATTTTATTGCGTTTTTATCATCATACAAAAAAAAAGCGTGAAACTCAACTTGTTTCCGCTTGCTGAGGTATTTGGCGTAACCCGTAGACACGAAAAAAGTTAAGCTCACGCATAGCGCGAGCATCCTAACTTTTTCACCTCAGTCTACCTTAAATCGCCAAATTTTCAGCAAGAAGAGTGAAAAGCTAAATGCTTTACTTTATGTTTTCCCATACAAACTTCACGGGTATTATATTTACCTCACGAAGTTTAATTTATCATTCAAAACTACATCTTTAAAGTTTATACAATTAAGGTAAAAGTACAAAATCCAATTGAATTAAACAATACACAATAATATAATACATTTTATGCAGAATCCATCCATACGGCAGAATCTCCACCAATTGGCGAAGGCTCTATCGTATGAAAAAACTACTTTGATAACAATTCTATAATTTGAAGTGGCGTCACAACTCTCGGAGTCGAAGGGAAATGTTTTAAATTTCCTGTCACAAGAAAAGAATCCTCAACAGACAAAGAAACCTCGTAGAACACCCGATCTTTCTCGTCTATCATTGACTCTGAATATGCGAACCTTTCTGAGCTTATACCATTTTCTACAACAAGCAGAAGAAGCATGTCAACAATCTCTTGGCTGAGATTAAATTTAGGTCTTGACAAAACTTCCCTATATTCAGCAATTATCTCATCATTATACAAGGGAATAATATCGCCTGAATCTATATAATCATATACAAGACGAGTTGGAGAATCAGGGTTCTTCGTGATCAATGCCGCCACGAAGACATTAGTGTCAATCACAGCAAACATAACTATTTGCCTTGTCTTGCAGCATTGATTTCGGCATTTATCTCCTCTAACGTCCATTCATGGTTATCAGAAGATTCACGCTGGGCCTTTTCGAATACCTCACGGAAGGATGGCGCATTATTACTCTTGAGTCTTCTATTGCGAATGCAATATCCCATCTTCTCCAATAACTTGGTCACAAACTCAGCATCTGGAGTCGGTACTGAAACAATTATATCTTCCATAGTGTTCAACATTTGATTTATACAAAAGTAGCAAAATAATCATTACAATCAATGCCTAAAACATTGAAAATAAACCCTTGCAAACTTCTCCAATCGTATTCAGTCTAAACAAAAAAAAGAGCCTCCACCCGTAGGCGAAGGCTCTGCTCTATCTTTCTGACGGAATTTTAGAATCCGCTTGGCTTCAACTTCAGTCCGCAAGTCTCCTCCAGTCCGAACATCAAATTGAAATTCTGAACGGCTTGACCTGAGGCACCCTTGAGCAAGTTGTCGATCATAGAAATGATCAAGAGCTTGTTGCCATGCTTCTCGACATGGACAATACCCTTGTTGGTATTCACCACCTGCTTCAAATCCGGATTGGCGTCCATCACATGGGTAAAGGCCGCATCCTTGTAGAAATCCTTGTAGATCTTTTGGATCTCCTCGATCTCCAAATCACACTCGGTATATTGCGAAACGAAGATTCCTCTTGGGAAATCGCCTCGCACTGGCAAGAAGTTGATGTCGTAGTTGAATCCAGCCTGGAGTTGACGCATGGTCTGGGTAATCTCCAACAAGTGTTGGTGCTTGAAGGCCTTGTAGATGGAGATGTTGTTGTTTCTCCAGCTGAAGTGGGAAGTGGCGCCTGGCTTCACACCCGCACCCGTGGATCCGGTGATACCGTTGGTGTGTACCTCACCCTTAATCAATCCCTTGGCGGCCAAAGGGAGCAATCCGATTTGGATAGCGGTGGCGAAACAACCTGGGTTGGCCAACTTGGTAGCCTTCTTGATGCGCTCGCGGTTCACCTCAGGCAAACCGTAAACGAAACCTTCGCTCTCGTCACGGTAGTCTTGAGAGAGGTCGATGATCTTCACGTTGGCAGGCACTTCGTGAGATTCAAGGAACTTTTTGCTGTCGCCATGTCCGGAACAGATGAACATCGCATCGATCTTATCCAAAGGAAGCTCATCGGTGAAAGTCATCTCGGTCTCACCGAATAGACCTTCGTGGACATCGTACAATTTGTTGCCAGCGTTACTGCTACTGTTTACAAAAACAATCTCTACCTGTGGGTGGTTCAAAAGGATGCGAAGCATCTCACCTGCCGTATAACCGGCACCACCTATAATACCAACTTTAATCATAATCGTTTTATAAATTAATACCTTACAAAGGTAGGTATAATATTTGAGTCTATAAAAAAAGCCGGAGACGAATGTGGAATATTCGCCTCCGGACCATCTACTGTTTCAATTTTCACCCTAAGATTTTAATCCTCCTGCTCTTCCGGAATCACAATCTTGTATCCCTTTCCATGCACATTGATGATCTCCACTTGAGGATCCGCCTTCAAGAGTTTACGAAGTTTTGTGATGTAAACATCCATGCTTCGGGCATTGAAATAATTGTCATCCACCCAAATGGTCTTCAACGCGCGGTTACGCTCCAAGATGTCGTTCTTGTGCTCGCAAAGCAAGGCGAGCAACTCAGACTCCTTGGTGGTCAACTTGGTTGATTCTCCGTCGATGGTGAGCAATTGCTTTTGCGAATTAAAGGTGAACTTACCCAACTTCTGAACAGGATCGCCCGCGCCCTTCTTACCATTGACGCGACGAAGAATCGCCTCGATACGGAGCAACAACTCCTCCATGCTGAATGGTTTGGTGATGTAATCATCCGCACCAATTCTGAATCCCTCCACGATATCCTCCTTCAAGGTCTTCGCGGTCAAGAAGAGGATAGGTACCTTCTCATTCACTTGCCTGATCTCTTGCGCCAAGGTGAATCCATCCTTCTTAGGCATCATCACATCAAAGACGCATACATCATATTTACCGGCGAAAAAGGCGTTGCCACCCTCTTCTCCATCCAATTTCAAATCTACATCGTAGCCTTTGGCGTGCAAGTATTCCCGCAACAACATGCCGAGGTTCTCATCATCCTCGCATAAAAGCACTTTTATCTTCTCGTCCATATCTTATCTCCTTCCTAATTATTATTCGTTTTTTTTATCGGAATTTCTATAATGAATTTCGTTCCCTTTCCATACTCACTCTCCGCACGGATGGTTCCCTTGTGGTCGGTCACCACCTTCTTCACATAGGCCAATCCCAAACCGAAGCCCTTTACATTATGGGCGTTTCCGGTCGGTACGCGGTAGAACTTGTCGAAGATTCGTTTCAAGTTGGCCTTTTTGATACCAATACCATTGTCCTCCACGGAGATACAAAGCTTGCTCTTCTCGTTCCAAGTCTTCACCCGAAGCACCAAAGGACCTTGGCTATACTTCACCGCATTATCCATCAAATTATAGATAATATTAGTGAAATGGATCTCATCCACCATTGTCTCAGCATCCTCCGCCTCCAATTCCGTTTGGATATCACCACCCGTCTTCTGCACCTTCAAGATGAAGTTACCCGCTATGGTTAAAATCAGATCGTCAATGTCCATCAATTCCAACTTCAAGGCGGAACTCTCCTTCTCGAAGATGGACATCTGCAATACTTTATCAATCTGCCGGCTCAAACGCTTGGTCTCGTCGTTGATCGTCTTGGAGATCTGCTTAGTCATCTCCTCCGATTTCGCGAACGAACCGTCGTTCAACATCTGAGCCGCCAGAGAGATGGTCGAAACCGGCGTCTTCAACTCATGCGTCATATTGTTCATAAAGTCGGTACGCATCTCCGACAACTGTTTTTGGCGGGAAATCACCACCATGGAGAATACATAGGTGAGCAACAATATGATGGTGAACACCACCGAAATCATTAACAAAGAACCTGATCCGAAATATTTCGCCTTGGCAGGGAAATAGACCTTCAACATATTGGAAGTCTGCGCGGGATCATTGGGAAAGAGCAACTGGGAATAGCAGAGCCAATCCTTGGGCTTGAACTCAGACTCATACATCTCTCGGCTACTGTAAATCTCACGGCCATCCTTGTTCACCACAGTGAAGAAATGATCCAACTCGCCCACGCCATTGTTATCCAACTCACGGTCCAATATTTCATTCAATTTCTGAAAATCAATACGGTCCTCAATAGGTCGCACATAGGTCTCGCTCAACAAACGCACCAAAATGTCGTCCAACAAAGCACGGTTTTGCAAGTAACGCTCCTTTAACTTGTTTTGGATGATGCGGGACGACTCCTCAATCGTATTCATGCCATGTTTCATGGAGATGAATACCGTTGGTTGCGTCCGCACACACGAATTGAAGGAAGTATCCACCAATTGACTCGATATGGACAAGTGTCCACCATGAAAAGAGGCAGGCAAATTGCTCTTTGTGGTGATTCGGGTCTTAGCGGAAGGTACCGCCAATTTCTTGTTGAGGTATTGGAGCGTCTCCTCCTCCTCCAACAAGCGGGCCACCTCATACATACTTCTTTTGACCGCCTCTCCGAATTGCTCGGCACGCATCTCCGCCGTCGTGCGCATATAGTACGACTGCAAGAAGATCAGTCCAAGGAAAGAGATGGACATCACCACGCCCAATAATATGATGGTTATTTTCTTCATTTGACGCAAATATAAAAAAACGATTTTAACATTTCATCGCGCTTAACTTTATTTAATAAATAGGGCGATTGATATGCATACAAATGTGAAAAAATCCCTACTTTTGCATAAGAATTCACGAAATATTATGGAGAATATTCCACCACTACTTTCGGACCTTGCCTTGATCCTCATATCGGGAGGAATTATGACAATCATTTTCAAATGGTTGAAACAACCCGTTGTGCTTGGTTACATTGTGGCTGGATGCCTCGTAAGTTCCCAAATCTCCCTGACCCCCACCGTTTCCGGAACATCCGATATCGGTACATGGTCCGACATCGGCGTCATCTTCCTCCTATTCAGTTTAGGATTGGATTTCAGTTTCAAGAAACTGCTCAAAGTGGGGCAAACCGCCGCCATCACAGCCATTACCATCATCCTATTCATGATTCTACTGGGATTCATGGTCGGTATGTCTTTGGGATGGGGCCTCACCAACAGTATTCTATTGGGAGGTATGATCTCCATGTCCTCCACCGCCATTATCATCAAGGCGTTTGACGACATGGGGCTACGCAACCAATCCTACACCCGAATTGTCTTCGGCATCCTGATCATTGAGGATTTGATCGCCATCATCCTAATGGTCTTAATCTCCACCCTCGCTGTCAGCAAGACCTTCGAAGGGGAAAATCTCATCATGGGAATACTCAAACTGATTTTCTTCCTCGTTGTTTGGTTGATTGCGGGTATCTACTTTATTCCTAGCGTTTTGCAAAAGACAAAAAAGGTGTTGAACGATGAAACCATCCTGGTCTTCTCCCTTGGACTATGTTTCGGCATGGTACTCTTCGCCATGGAGGTGGGATTCTCCTCCGCGCTCGGTGCCTTCGTGATGGGTTCCATCTTGGCCGAGACCTTGGAGGCGGAAAGGATTGAACGGTTGATTCGTCCATTAAAAGATATATTCGGCGCCATCTTTTTCGTCTCCGTCGGTATGATGGTGGACTTCTCCGTCATCAGCGAATACATCGTTCCCATCCTTGTCATCACCTTGACTGTCATTTTGGGACAGATCACCTTTGGTACCTGCGGTCTGCTTTTGGCGGGACAACCGATCAAAACAGCGCTTCAATCAGGCTTTTGCCTTACACAAATTGGCGAGTTTGCCTTTATCATCGCCTTGCTGGGTATCAATTTGGGCATCATCGACAAATTCATCTACCCCGTCATTGTAGCGGTATCGGTCATCACCATCTTCCTCACCCCTTACATTATGAGACTCGCCGAACCCGCTTGCAACTACGTGGACAAACATCTTCCCGATACATGGGTGACAGCCATCGAGCGAAGATCCGTTTCTGGTAAATCCACCCACGCGCAAAGCGTTTGGCACAGCTTACTCATGCAGATTAGTCGAATCATATTGGTCTATTCGATGCTCACCATCGCCATCGAACTACTCTCAATCAAGTATTTCATACCATTTATGATGCACAAAGTGGGGGGTGCTTGGGGGGCTATCATCAGCGCGGCCCTTACCATCCTCGTCATTTCACCCCTGCTTCGCGCCATCGTCGCCAAAAAGAACCACTCCCTGGAGTACAAATACCTATGGAAGAGCAGCAAGAGCAACCATGCCCCACTAATAGCCACCATTCTGTTGCGTTTCATCATTGCGGCGGCCTTTGTTTACACTATACTATTGAAAACAGCCAAACTGATAAACCTCAACATCGGCATTCTATTCATCTTCCTATTCATCATCAGCGCGATCTCCCTTATCGTCTTGATGCTTCGTTCCAGACGAGTAAAACTCTATTCCATTACTTTGGAACGAAAATTCATGCAAAACCTCAATTCCAGAGAAAACGAGGCGAACAAGAAGCGTAGAGAACAAGAGGTATTCGGCAAACGCCAATTGGCCCAAAGACTATCCGCCCATGATTTGCACTTGGTGGATTTCGAGGTGCCACAATATTCAAAATTTATCGGAAGCACCCTTCGTAAAGTGAACTTCCACCAAAAATTCGGTGTTTACGTGGTCTCTATTATGCGAGGTAAACAACGTATCAACATTCCGACGGCGAGCGAAATCATCTTCCCATTGGATAAACTACTCGTATTGGGTTCCGATGAACAATTAAAAACCTTCAACGACGCACTCAACACAGACAATGAAGAGTGGATGGTAGATACCCAGAACCAAGGTGTGGTAATCGAGCAGTTCCAAATCTCTCCCGCCTCCAATTTGGCAGGAAAAAGCATCAGCCAATCCGGCATCAAGGAATACTCCAAATGTATGGTGGTCGGCATTGAACACGAGGGTACCACTATGATGAACCCATCCCCTAACACCCAAATCTGCGAAGGCGATTACATCTGGATCGTCGGAGAATTGGAGAAGATTGAAAAACTAATGAAAGACTGTGAAGCCATCTCCATTTCCGATGAGCAATAGCGATTACGGCTCGCCTACTCCCCCAAGGTCTAAAGATTCCGATTTTTGCGCAGGATCTATTTTTGCGATTCTTTTTTTATTCATTTTCAAAAAGTTAGAGGTTGGTTTTTAACAAAAATTAAATCTATGACTAATCGGTTGGCAATCTCGTTTTTTATGACTAATTTCGCGATTATTTATACGTCATAAATTAATATGTTCAGAATAGGTCTTGACATTGGCTCCACAACCGCTAAAATTGTGGTGCTCGATGAAACTGGGAAAGTAGTATATTCATCATACAAACGACACTTGGCGAATGTCAAGGGTGCCATCGCCGCATTCCTTGATGAGCTGAAATCAACCCTCACCACAGAGAAATTCACACTATCCATCACTGGATCTGTGGGCTTAGGTGTCTCAGAAAGATACAATATCCCTTTTGTCCAAGAGGTAATCGCCGCTACGGAATTCACCAAACAGGTGCATCCGGAGATCTCCACCATCATCGATATCGGTGGTGAGGACGCCAAGATTGTTTACCTAAAAGATGGTCAAGTTTCCGACCTTCGTATGAACGGTAACTGTGCCGGTGGTACGGGTGCCTTCATCGACCAAATGGCGCTCTGCCTTGGTGTGGAGGTGACTGATCTCGACGGACTTGCGAAAAATGCGGGACACGTTTACCCTATCGCATCCCGTTGTGGCGTATTCTCCAAGACGGATATTCAAAACCTCATTGCCCGCAACGCCTCCAAGGAGGATATCGCGGCTTCCATCTTCCGTGCCGTGGCGGTACAGACCGCCAGCGCGCTCTCACATGGTTGCGAGGTTCGCTCCAAGGTGCTCTTCTGCGGCGGTCCGCTCACATTCATCGAATCGCTCAGAAAGGCGATCGCCGACTACTTCAAGTTGGACATCAACAAAGATTGCGTCATCCTCGACAACGCGAATATCATTCCTGCATGGGGTACCGCCCTATTCAAGAACGAAATGACTCCTTTGGACGTTAATGAACTGACGGAGATATTGAGCCGTGAGCCGGAAGTCAAGAAGGAGGCAGATCCCAATAAGAACAAAACAAATGTCACCTTACCTCCTATCTTCGTCGATGAGGAGGAGTATATGGCTTGGAAGGCCGAGAAGGAGAAGTCACACATCCCTGTCGTCAACTTGAACGAATGCAAGGGAAAGACCTACTTGGGTATCGACTCCGGATCCACCACCACCAAGATTGTCTTGATCAACGAGACAGGTGACATCCTCTACAAATATTATACCCACAACGGAGGTAATCCGATCGGCGCCGTTCGACGCGGTTTGGAGAAATTGAAAGCACGTTGTGTGGAGGAGAAGCTAGACCTTGAGATCACTGCGGGCTGCTCCACCGGTTACGGTGAGGACCTGATCAAGGCTGCCTACTCACTCGACTTCGGTATGATCGAGACCATGGCCCACTATGTGGCTGCCAAGAACATGTGTCCGGATGTATCCTTTATCCTCGACATCGGAGGTCAAGATATGAAGGCCATCTATGTGGAGAATGGTGCATTGACCCGTATGGAGATCAACGAGGCCTGCTCATCAGGCTGCGGATCCTTCATCGAGACATTCGCTCAAACATTGGGTTGCGAGATCACCGATTTCGTTTACCAAGCATGCCAAAGCCAAAACCCTTGCGATTTGGGTACACGATGCACCGTCTTCATGAACTCCAAGGTAAAGCAAGTGCTTCGCGAGGGTTATGCGGTGAGCGACATCGCGGCTGGTTTGGCCTATTCAGTTGTGAAGAACTGTTTGTTCAAGGTGTTGAAAATCAAGAATTACGAAGAGTTGGGCAAGAACATCGTGCTACAAGGTGGTACCATGAAAAACGACTCCATCGTAAAGGCATTCGAGAATCTTACCGGCACCAACGTATATTGCAACAACGTGCCGGAATTGATGGGCGCCTACGGTTGCGCGCTCTACGCTAAGAAGATGCACGACCAATTGAAGAGGCCGACTCCGCTCGACAGCTTCCTCAACTCCGCCGAATACGAATCTAAATTACTATCCTGCAAAGGATGCGAAAATAATTGCCAAATTACCAAGTACGCCTTCAAAAACGGAGGAGTTTACTATTCTGGCAACAAGTGTGAGAAGATCTTTAACAATGGTAGTTCAGCGGACAAGCCAGGCATCGACATGAGCGCAAGAAAGTACCAAGAACTTTTCAGCCGTGCCGAGCAACCATCCAAATTGCTCTCTCCACGCTTTACCATGGGTATTCCAAGAGCATTGAATATGTACGAGGAGTTCCCATTCTGGCACACCTTCTTCACGGAGTGTAACATTGAGGTCTCATTGTCCTCAACCTCCACCTACCGCAACTACGAGAAGGGTGTCCATTCCGTGATGTCAGACAACATCTGCTTCCCGGCAAAGTTGGTTCATAGCCATATATACGAACTCCAAGACAAGGGAGTGGACAGAATCTTCTTCCCACGCGTGGTTTACGAGTGTGTGGAGGACAATGCGGCCCACAACAGTTTCAACTGTCCGATTATCATCGGTTACCCTGACGTGGTGAATAGCGCCATCGATTCTGAAATTCCAATCGACTCTCCTGTCATCTCCTTCAAAGATGAGAAGTTATTGCTCAAACAACTGATCCGCTACATGAAGGGATTGGGGGTTCCAGAGAAAGTGGTTAAAAAAGCCCATGAAAAGGCAGTCGCCGCCTACAGTGAATTCGGATTGAACCTCCGCAAATTGAACGAGGAGGCTTATGAAAAGGCGAAAAAAGAGAACCGTTTGGTGATCGTTCTCGCAGGTCGTCCTTACCATACAGACCCGCTCATTCAACACAAAGTTTCTGAGATGATTTCCCAGATGGGCGTGGATGTGATTACCGAAGAGGTGTCCAGAAAGAACAACGTGGATGAGAAGGAGGCCTTCATCATCAAACAATGGTCTTTTGTCAACCGTATCCTCAACTCCGCTCAATGGGCGGCACGACAAGGCAGAAACGTCCACTATGTGGAGACCACTTCCTTCGGCTGTGGTCCGGACGCATTCTTTGTCGATGAAGTTCGCAGCTTGCTCAACCGTTACGGTAAATCATTGACACTGTTGAAGATCGACGATATCAACAACGTGGGTTCCATGAAGTTGCGCGTCAGATCGCTTATCGAGAGCTTGAAATTTGAGGCCAAAGAGGCCACTGAAGTGAAGCCATTCGTGAAGCCAAACCGCTTCGAGGTGGGAGACAACGAGAAGAGAACTATCCTCGCGCCATTCTTCACCGAATACCTCTCCCCTCTCTTCCCTGCCGCATTCAAATGGGTGGGTTATAACTTAGAGTCGTTGCCACTCAGCAACGCCGAGTCAAACGACATAGGTCTGAAATACTCCAACAATGAGGTTTGTTACCCTGCCACTTTGATCGTAGGAGACTTGATCAAGGCTTTGCAATCGGGTAAATATGACCTTGATAAGGTAGCCGTGGCTGTTACCCAATTGGGCCAGTGCCGCGCCGCCAACTACCCGCCACTCATCCGTAAGGCCATCGTAGATGCGGGATTCGAGAAGGTACCGGTTATCGGTATCGGAGGAACCGACAACATCGAGGATCAACCAGGATTCAAATTGAATCTTATCAAAGCGGCTCCGCTAGTCATTTACGCGACCATGTATGGTGACTGGTTGTCCATCTTCTACCACGCCATCGCCGTGCGTGAAAAGAACAAGGGAGAGTCGCGCAAACTCCGCGACCTCTACTTGGAAAAGGCCAAACCATTGGTCGAAAAGAACGATACAAAGGGATTGCTGAAACTCATCGGAGAGGCTGCCAGAGCCTTCAACGAGGTGCCAATTTACGAGGATCGAGTCTATCCAAAGGCGGGAATCACAGGAGAGATCTTCTTGAAATTCAATCCATACGCACACCGTTATGTGCCAGATTGGTTGATGGAACACGGCGTTGAGGTAATTCCTTCAGCGGTACACAACTTCTTCTTCCGCGCCTTTGTCAACTACAAATTCAACCGAGAGAACTTTGTAAAGAGGTTCAAGGTGCCACCATTGGTCATCGATATGGCTTACAGTTATATCCGCAAAGTCATGAAGAAGATGGAGGCGGAATGTTCCGTGTTCCGCTACTATAAGCCTGAACAAGATATCAAGACCATCAGCGAATACGCGAAGGATGTCATCTCGCTTTCCGCTCAATTCGGAGAGGGTTGGCTATTGCCAGCCGAGGTAATCGCCTTTATCAAAGATGGTTGCAACAATGTTGTCAGCATGCAGCCTTTCGGATGCATCGCCAACCACATCGTGGCACGCGGTATCGAGAAGAAGATGAAGCAACAATATCCGCAGTTGAACATGCTCTCCCTCGACTTCGACGGAGGTGTCAGCGAGGCGAATATCGCCAACCGTCTATTGCTTTTCACCAGCAATATGAAGTAGAATTCCCTACAAAATTATAGATCAAAACGCCCTTGTGAGAGATACTCATAAGGGCGTTTTTTATGCGATTTCGATTACCTGAATTAAGGCCAAAAAAGTGTAAATTTTTATGCAAAAAACATACATTTTAAAGGGTAAAAACCATCGTTTTTCGAGTAATTTTTTTATCTTTGTGTATCAGTTAACGTCAACTGAATTAACACATTAGCGTATGAGCGAACCTATTATTGACGAACTCGACAGAAAGATCATCCAGATGATCGCGCAAGATGCCAGAATTCCTTTTTTGGAAGTGGCGAGAGCCTGTAACGTGAGCGGTGCTGCCATCCATCAGCGTATCCAACGAATGCAAAAATTGGGCGTCATCCGAGGCACCCAATTCATCTTTGATCCAAGAGCTTTAGGCTATCAAGCTTGTGCCTTCGTAGGCATATCACTTTCCGATCCTACCCGTTACGCCAAAGCGGAGGAGATTCTCAAGAATATACCAGAGGTGGTGGAGTGTCACTACACAACAGGAGAATACGACATAATGGTTAAGATCTACGCATTCAACAACCAGGAATTGCACAAAATCATCCGGGAGAAGATTCAGCCAATCGGCCTCTCGAAGTTAGAAACCATCATCTCATTCGACTCGTTCATCAACCGTTCGCTCTCCATCAACGAGATGGAAGAGGAGGATGATTGATCCAACCGATAAACCTTTACCGAAAACGCCCGACTTTGAATATTCAGAGTCGGGCGTTTCTTTTGTTTCTTTTTTCATCCATAAGAGGGGTCAAAGAAAAAGGGCGGGTATCGTCGAATGACAACCCCGCCCCCTTCAGTGAGGAGAAATCTCCTCAACCGCTATCTAATAAAGAGGAGTTCACGGTATTTTGGCAATGGCCACAACTCGTCATCGACGATCAACTCGAGCTTGTCCACATGGTAGCGGATAGTCTCAAGAAGTGGAGCAACTGTATCGTGGTAAGCGATCGCCTTGCTACGCTCATCCTCGATCTTATTTGCTACGCGACGAGCGTCAACCAATGCCTCAACATTCTTGATGATGAAGGTACAGTGGCTGTTGATTTGACGAACAATATCCATATCATCAGCAGTCAACTCAGCGGCCTCCTTATCAGAGAATACACTTTGTACCACCTTGATATTGTCGATCAATTGCTTTTGGTAACGCTTTGCCACTGGCACGATGTGGTTGAGACAAAGGTCACCGAAGATACGAGCCTCGATCTGGATCTTCTTGGTATAAGTCTCTTGCTTGATCTCAAGACGAGCGCGGAGCTCAGCCTCGGAAAGCACGTTCATCTTCTTGAACATCTCGATAGATTCAGGCTTAACGTAGTTGTCAAGCATCAATGGAGCTGAAGACTCAACATCCAATCCACGAGAAGCAGCCTCTTTCTTCCACTCATCGCTATAACCATTTCCGTCGAAGTGGATGTCCCTACAGGTCTTGATATCCTCGCGAACCACCTTCAAGATGGCAGCGTTCTTCTCAGCACCCTTAGCGATCAAAGCGTCAACTCTTACCTTGAAGTCGGCAAGTGCCTCCGCAACTGCGGTATTCAATACGATCATGGCAGCTGCACAGTTTGCTTGGCTACCTACCGCACGGAACTCGAAACGGTTACCTGTGAAGGCAAATGGAGAGGTACGGTTACGATCGGTATTATCCAACATCAACTCTGGGATTTGAGGGATATCCAAGCTCATCGCGCGCTTGCCATCCAACTTCACCTCATCGTCTGATGACTTCTCAAGCTCATCCAACAAATCAGACAACTGTTTGCCAAGGAATGAAGAGATGATTGCAGGAGGTGCCTCGTTTGCGCCCAAACGGTGCGCGTTGGTTGCGCTGATGATACTTGCCTTCAACAATCCGTTGTGACGATATACACCCATCAAAGTCTCGACGATGAATGTCACGAAACGAAGGTTGTCTGTTGCGGTCTTGCCAGGTCCGTGCAACAATACGCCTGTATTGGTTGACAAAGACCAGTTGTTATGCTTTCCTGATCCGTTGACACCTGCAAATGGTTTTTCGTGAAGCAAACAACGGAAACCGTGCTTACGAGCAACCTCTTGCATAACACCCATGATCAACATGTTGTGGTCAACAGCAAGGTTAGTCTCTTCGAAGATAGGAGCCAACTCGAATTGGTTAGGGGCTACCTCATTGTGACGAGTCTTACAAGGGATACCCAATTCCAAAGCTTGGATCTCAAGATCCTTCATGAACGCAGCCACACGAGCAGGGATAGAACCGAAGTAGTGGTCCTCCATCTGTTGGTTCTTAGCGGAGTCGTGGCCCATCAATGTACGGCCAGTCATCAACAAGTCTGGACGTGCTGCGTAAAGACCCTCATCTACCAAGAAATACTCTTGCTCCCAACCCAAGTTGCTGATGACCTTTGTCACCTCTGGGTAGAAGTATTGAACCACTGCAGTAGCAGCTTTATCAACTGCCTTCAAAGCCTTCTTCAATGGTGCCTTGTAGTCAAGTGCCTCACCGGTGTAGGAGATGAATACAGTTGGGATATGCAATGTATCGCCGATTACGAATACCGGGCTGGCAGGATCCCATGCGGAATATCCACGAGCCTCGAAAGTGGAACGGATACCTCCACTTGGGAAAGAGCTGGCGTCAGGCTCTTGTTGAACCAATTGCTTGCCGGAGAATTCCTCCACCATACCGCCTTTCCAGTCGTGCTCAACAAAACCATCATGCTTCTCGGCTGTTCCTTCTGTCAATGGTTGGAACCAGTGTGTACAGTGGGTAGCACCCAACTCCATGGCCCAACGCTTCATGCCCTCAGCAACAGCATCCGCAGTTGCAAGATCCAATGTAGTGCCATTGTCGATAACGTCACACATCTTCTTATACACTTTCGCAGGAAGATACTTGAACATCTTCTGACGATTGAATACGTATTTAGCGAAGAATTCACTTGGACGATCCTCTCTGTTCGGAATCACCAACGGCTTCTTTTCAAAAGCCTTCGAAATAACCTCAAATCTTAATGCTGATGACATAATTTTTAATCTTTAGGTTAATATTAGTACTTAATTTCTCTCTATTAGTTCACCTTCAAAAACGGTTGCCGCAGGGCCCGTCATATAGATATGGTTATCGGAGTCACGCCACTCGATGTGAAGCGTTCCGCCATCCATTTCAATGTCTGATTCTCTTCCTGTCAACCCCTTCACGCATGCCGCTACCGCTGTGGCGCAGGCACCTGTTCCGCAAGCCATCGTGATGCCGCTTCCTCGCTCCCACACCCTCATACGGATAGAACCGTTTGGACGAATGGTGGCGAACTCGATGTTGCATCTCTCCGGGAAGATAGGATCAAATTCCCTCTTCTTTCCCTCACCCGACACATCGTGGCTTTCGCTATCCTTCACGAAGCAGACGAAATGGGGATTGCCCATCGATACAAAGACGCCCTCCTCGTTGTTTAGACTACCATCCGCCGTGGCGCATTGGGAGGGTTGGCTCAAGATCGGCTCACCCATATCCACTGTCGCTCCGACACACTCACCGTCCACAATCTTCAACTCAATGACCTTAATACCCGACAATGTCTCCAAAGTCACGGTGGTCTTATCGGTCAACTGATGATCATAGACATATTTGCCAATGCAGCGCGAAGCATTTCCACACATCTTCGCCTCCGAACCATCGGCATTGAAAATACGCATGCTAAAATCGGCCTTGTCGGACTTGCCAATCAACACCAAACCATCCGATCCGATACCCGTATGGAAACGGCTCCATTCGATAGCCGCCCGCTCAGGATCCGCGATGGGATAGGCCAATGTATTTACATAAATGTAATCATTGCCAGCACCATGCATCTTCGTGAATCGGATTGAATTTGTCATATTGTTTGCAATTTTAGCGTTTAACTATCATTTTGCTTTATTTTCAATGCAAATATATTACATATTCACACAATTTAATTCATATTGAGTCGCAAATATTAGTTTTAAAATAAAAATTTACATTCCGAAAGAAAATTCGAACATTTACTTATAATTTAAAACAATAACACAATAATTTCTTATGGTTTTAAATTTCAACATTTAATTATAGTCCATTTTAGGTACTGAAATGGATCAAAAAAGAGGCGATTCACCGGTTTTGACAAAGAAAAATGGTTGTATTTTTGAAGAATTGATAGCAAAATGATAGTTATCTATAACAAAACGATACATTTTGTCACAGCACGAATGGTCTGAAACTCTTAATTGACTTCATCAAACTAATGGTTCCTAATACTTAAATGTACTTTGACAGATCATTCACAGACATATTAAGGGAGAGAGCTATTTGCTCGGGCGATTGCCCACCAGATAACAACATACGAACTAAAAGAGCTATGCGCTCATCTTGTTCAGCGATGTGTGCATCTTGCTTAGCTATCCGCGCATCTTGCTTAGCTATTTGCGCATCTTGCTCAGCAAGACGCTTATCCCTATTCGCAATAGCGGCATCACGATTTTCAATGGCAGAATAATATTCGTCTTCGACAATCATGGTTCGACGAAGATCAGCATCCGACGCAGCCGCCGCCAAGCGTCTGAGAAGATACTTCATATCTTCATCATCACCATATACAGCGTCATCTATTTCAAGCACATGTCTATTCTCCATATTCTTTTTTGTTTGATCAAAAACACTTAATACCCGATCCAACCCATTGTAACACCTGACTCTCTCCAACTTGGGAATCTGAACGAAAATACTATCATGAGTCAAGCTATCAATAAAGAGATGGGGATTCCCTTTGATTACCTCGTTCCCGTCATAATCGTAAACTCTCTTTTTTACATAAATCACAGGATCATCTATCTCACCGACATTATGACCTAACAAATATACTGCAATCATCGGTACCGCGTATCTTTCAGCGTCTTTTTCTTGAAGAATATTTTCCGGATTGGCATAGTGGACAGCTAAATATTGACGGAACCGAAGGGTCTCTGTCTCCAACCATGTCTTCTGTAACTCAATAAGCACCAACTTTTCTCCTCCATCATCCATCTTCATTGTAGCGGCAAAATCAATGCGGAACATAGCAATCGACTCACGGTTTACATTGGTATATTCATGGCGTCTCATCTCCACTTTTATCACCTGTTGTTTTAACAACGCCGAGAGAAAAATCTTGGCTGAACGCTCGTCCTCCATCAAATATTTGAAGACAGTGTCATAAATAGGGTTTGCAACATGTAGTTTCATAGTAAAATAATCTTTAAAATTGCATGACAAATATAGTGTATTTTTTACATATAAAATAATTTCTGCCCATTTTTCGCAATTTCTTAATTGACCTCGATCTATCGTTTCATAATTCTTAATTCTTAATAAAAAAAGGGCTGCCCTCATCACTGAGAACAGCCCAAACAATTATGAGAGTCTTAAATCAATATGCTTGTTCATGAACACCCTTTACAGCACGACCGCTAGGATCATTCATCTTCTTCCAAGCCGCATCCCACTCAAGCGCAATTGCAGTGGAACATGCCACAGATGCCTCGTGAGGAACACTCTTAGCCGCACTTGCGCTTGGGAAGTGCTCCTCGAAAATCGTTCTGTAATAATACTCCTCCTTGTTCATCGGAGTATTGATTGGGAAGCGCTCAGCCGCATGCGCCATCATCTCGTCGGTAACAGCCTCGCTGGTGATTTGCTTCAAAGTATCGATCCATGAGTAACCTACACCGTCGCTGAATTGCTCCTTTTGTCTCCAAGCCACGCTGGCTGGAAGCATATCCTCGAAAGCCTCACGGACAATCTTCTTCTCCATGGTAGTTCCAGGGCACATCTTCGATTCTGGGTTCAAGCGCATCGCCACATCCAAGAACTCCTTGTCTAGGAATGGCACACGTCCCTCGACACCCCATGCGGCCAAACTCTTGTTGGCACGCAAACAGTCGTATTGGTATAGTTTGCCGAGTTTACGAACAGTCTCCTTGTGGAACTCCTCTGCGGATGGCGCTTTGTGGAAATACAAGTAACCACCGAAGATCTCATCCGCTCCCTCACCCGAAAGCACCATTTTGATACCCATGCTCTTGATGACACGGGCCAAGAGATACATCGGTGTGGAGGCACGTACAGTTGTCACATCGTATGTCTCGATATAATAGATCACATCACGGATCGCGTCGATACCCTCTTGAATCGTATAGTTCACCTCGTGATGAACCGTACCAATGAAATCAGCTACCTCTTTGGCCTTCGCCAAGTCTGGCGCGCCCTTCAAACCAACAGCGAAAGAGTGGAGACGAGGCCACCACGCCTCATTCTTATCATCGCTCTCGACGCGTTTTGCGGCATATTTCATGGTGATGGCGCTGATGACACTACTATCCAAACCACCTGAAAGAAGAACACCATAAGGAACATCACTCATCAACTGACGCTTTACGGCTGCCTCCAACGCATTCTTTACATCTTGAGCGGAAGCAGGGTTGTTCTTCACTGCGTCGTACTCCATCCAATCTCTCTTATAGTAAGGCTTCATCACGCCCTCTTTGCTATAGTAGTAGTGACCTGGCAAGAATGGTTCATACTCTTCGCAGAATCCCTCCAAACCCTTCAACTCACTGGCCACATACAAAGTTCCATCCGCATCATGACCGATGTACAAAGGAATAACACCAATTGGATCACGAGCAATCAAGAATTCATCCTTCTCCTCATCGTAAAGAGCGAAGGCAAAGATACCATTCAAATCTTCCAAGAAGTTGATTCCTTTTTCCGCATAAAGGGCCAAGATGCTCTCGCAGTCGCTACCCGTTTGGAATTGGTAATCACTGCAACGACGGATTTCCTTGTGATTGTAGATCTCACCGTTCACGCACAAGATATGCTTACCATCTGGTGAAATAAGCGGTTGACCACCTGAAAGAGGGTCAACGATAGAGAGTCGCTCATGGGCAAGAACCGCTGTTTTACCACAATAAATACCTGACCAATCTGGACCGCGGTGTCTCAATTTTTGAGACATACGAAGTGCCTTTTCACGAACCATCTTCGTATCGCCTTGTATGTTGAATATGCCTGTTATACTACACATAATCTTAAAATTTAAGGTTCTATTCCCTGGGGAATTATATTGCCCATATTGTAGAGACGTGAAACCTCACGTCTCTACATGGCCAATAAACTAAAATATTACTTAGATGACAAATACTTATCAACAGATTCAGCAATCTTTCTTCCACTTGCGATGGCGCGGACAACTAGGCTAGCGCCTGAAGCGGCATCACCTGCCACAAAGACATTTGACGGGAAAGCTGGCTGTTCTGGTTTGATGAATCCCATCGCCAAGAAGACGATATCAGCCTCGATGATCTCCTTATTGCCATCCAACTTCATGATTGGACGACCACCCTCTGGATTTGGCTCCCAGATTACACCTTCCACCTCAACTTGCTTTACACAACCCTTCTCATCACCGATGAATTGGTTGGTGTTGAGCAACCAACGACGGTCGCAACCCTCCTCGTGTGAAGAGGTAGTCTTGAGGATGACTGGCCAGTTTGGCCATGGTGTGCTGTCGTTATGTCCTACTGGCGGCTTTGGCATGATCTCGATTTGAGTCACACTGACAGCTCCCTGACGGTGAGCGGTACCGATACAGTCACTACCTGTATCACCACCACCGATAACAAGCACCTTCTTACCCTTGCAGTTTACCAACTCCTCAGGTTTGAACTTCATACCTGCTAGTACTCTATTTTGTTGTGAAAGCAACTCCAATGCGAGGTGGATTCCCTTCAACTCACGACCTGGCGCCTTCAAATCACGCGCTTGTGGCGTACCTGTGGCGATGACGTATGCATCGAATCCCTCAGGCAACTTGTCTGCCGCGATATCTTGGTTGTAGAGGAACTTAACGCCCTCTTGCTCCATCACATCAATACGACGGTCGATGATCTGCTTGTTGAGCTTGAAGTTTGGAATACCATATCTCATCAAACCACCGGCAGCCTCATTCTTCTCGAAGACAGTCACCTCATAACCCTTGTAGTTGAGTTGGTTGGCGGCAGCCAATCCGGCAGGACCCGCTCCGATGACAGCGACACGCTTGCCGTTGCGGGTTGGATGTTCGATGGTCACATATCCCTCTTGGAAGGCACGCTCAGCGATGGAACATTCGTTCTCACGGTTGGTAACCGCCTCGCCAGTCGTGTGGTAGAGGACACAAGCCTTCTCGCAAAGCGCTGGACAGATACGTCCAGTGAACTCTGGGAAGTCGTTGGTCTTCTTCAACAACTTATATGCACCCTCCCAATCACCGCGGTAGATAGCGTCATTCCATTCTGGATCCTTGTTACCAAGCGGACATGCCCAATGGCAGAAAGGCACTCCACAATCCATACAACGGCTCGCCTGCTCTTGGCGGTCACGGGTATTCAATGTCTGTTCAACCTCTCCAAAATCGTGGATACGGTCGTTTATAGGTCGATAACCTGCCTCTTTACGAGGGACGGTCAAAAATGCTTTTGGATTTCCCATAATCTTAACTCCTAATTAATTCTACATCAATTAATAGTCTCTTGCGATGTCCGCAATCTTCTCTTGTAATCTCTTCATCTTCTCTTCTTGGAGAACTCTCTTGTATTCGATAGGAACGACTACGACGAACTCCTCGACATATTTGTTCCAATCATCCAAGATTCTTCCCGCAAGGGCAGAGCCTGTGTAGAGATAGTGCTTACGGATCAGCTCCTTCAACTCTTTACGTTGGCTATCCTCTTCGAGCAAGTTGATCTCCACCATATCCATGTTGCAGAAGTAGTCGAAGGTATGATTCTTGTCCCAGACGTAAGCCACACCACCAGACATACCGGCAGCGAAGTTTCTACCCGTCTCACCCAAGACAACCACACGACCGCCAGTCATATACTCGCAGCAGTGGTCACCTGCTCCTTCGATCACCGCTGTGGCACCTGAGTTACGGACACCAAAACGTTCACCCACACGACCGTTGACATACAACTCACCGGTGGTCGCACCATAAAGTCCAGTATTACCTGCGATGATATTATCCTCAGCTACATAGCCAGAGTTGATTCTTTGAGGAGGAAGGATCGAGATACGTCCACCAGAAAGTCCCTTTCCAAAGTAGTCGTTACACTCACCCTCCAACTTGATGTTCACACCCTTCACGGCGAAAGCACCAAATGATTGTCCTGCTGAACCCTTATATTTAATATTGATTGTAGAATCTGGAAGACCAGCCTCTCCATACTTCTTGGCGATAACTCCTGAAAGCATCGTACAAGCCGCACGATCGGTATTCTTGATGGTGTAATCCAAATTCACCTCTTCTTTCTTCTCAATTGCCGCAGCGGCAGCCTTGATGATCTCCTCATCCTTCACGCCCTCCACCTTGGTGAACGAACTGCGATCCCAATAGAGTGGCTTGTCGCTCTCGTACTTGTGCAACAAACGACCGAAATCGATGGTGGCTTGCTTTGAGTTAGCGTCAATTGGTTTCACATCGAGAAGGTCGGAACGTCCGATGATCTCCTTCAATGACTTCGCGCCGATCTCCGCCAAATACTCACGGACATGCTCCGCAAGGAAGGTGAAGAAGTTCACTACATAATCAGCCTTGCCCAAGAATCTTGCGCGTAGGCGCTCATCTTGTGTCGCCACACCGACTGGACAAGTATTGGTATTACACTTACGCATCATCACGCAACCAAGGACGATAAGCGGCAACGTACCGAACGCGAACTCGTCCGCACCAAGCATCGCCATAGCGACCACATCTCTTGCGGTCTTCAACTGACCGTCTGTCTGCAAACGAACTTGACCGCGTAGGCCATTCAATACGAGTGTCTGTTGTGTCTCGGCCAAACCGATCTCAGGGCTGATACCCGCGAAACGCATTGAGCTCACTGGGCTGGCACCTGTTCCACCCTCCGCACCGGAGATGACGATCAAGTCGGCCTTCGCCTTCGCCACACCTGCGGCGATGGTTCCCACACCGCTCTCAGCCACCAATTTCACGCTGACAGCAGCGGTAGGGTTCACATTCTTCAAATCGAAGATCAACTGAGCCAAATCCTCGATAGAGTAGATATCGTGATGAGGTGGAGGTGAAATCAAAGAGATTCCAGGAATTGCGTTACGAGTCTTCGCGATGATTTGGTTCACCTTAAAGCCTGGCAATTGTCCACCCTCACCTGGTTTAGCGCCTTGCGCCACCTTGATCTGAATCTCCTCGGCATTTACCAAATATTCCGCGGTCACACCGAAACGACCACTGGCAATCTGCTTGATCTTAGATGAGAGCGATACGCCATCCACATCGGTATGGTAGCGATCGTTATCCTCACCACCCTCACCGGTGTTGCTTCTTGCGCCCAACTTATTCATCGCAAGCGCCAAAGCCTCGTGCGCCTCGATGCTCAACGCACCGAACGACATGGCGGCTGAAACGAAGTGCTTTACGATGCTCTCCACTGGCTCAACTTGCTCCACTGGAACAGCGACACCCAATTTCTTGAAGTTGAAGAAGTCGCGGATAAAGATTGGGTTCTCCTTTTGGTCCACCATAGCCTCCCACTCCTTGAACTTCTTGTATGATCCCAAACGGGTCGCGATCTGAAGGTTCGCGATGGTCTCAGGATTCCAGGCGTGCTCGATACCATCCTTGCGGTAGTTGAAGAGACCATTGTTTGGAAGTCCCTCCATGGTAGCAGGTTTGAAGGCTGCCTCGTGCAAACGAGCCGCATCCTTCGCGATCTCCTTGATGCCGATACCACCGATCGAAGAGATCTCCGTACCGAAATATTTTCTCAACAAATTCTCCGACAAACCGATGCTCTCGAAAATCTTCGCGCCGCGGTATGAACGGATAGTGGAGATACCCATCTTGGACATGATCTTCTTAAGACCCTTATCCACTGCCTTGATGTAATTCTTCTCGGCGGTAGCGTACTCCTCTTGAATCTTATGCTTCTTAACGAGGTCGTCGATCACGGCGAAGGTCATATAAGGGCAAATAGCGCTGGCGCCATAGCCCAACAACAATGCCGCGTGCATCACCTCTCTGATCTCACCACTCTCCACGATAAGCGCGGTCTGAACACGCTTTTGAACGCTGATCAAATAGTGGTGAACGGCGCTGACGGCCAACAATGAAGGGATAGCCGCATGTTTGTCATCCACGTCACGGTCGGAGAGGATGATGTAGTTAACGCCCTCCTCGACACTCTTCTCAGCCTCTTTGCAGAGAGCATCGAGCGCGTTCTGCAATCCAGACTCACCCTTTGCCACATCGAATACAGTGGACAACTTACGAGTGACGAATCCCTTGTATCTAATATTACAAAGTATATCCAATTCAGTGTTCGTAAGCACAGGTTGTGGCAAACGAACCATCTTACAGTTGCTCTCGTCTGGGGTAAGGATTCCGCTACCCACACGACCGATGTACTCGGTCAATGACATTACCAACTCCTCACGGATTGGGTCGATGGCAGGGTTCGTCACCTGGGCGAACTGTTGACGGAAATAGTTGAAGAATACTTGAGGCTTGTCGCTGATGACAGCAAGCGGCGTATCGTTACCCATGGCGGCAACTGGCTCTTGTCCAGTCGTACACATAGGGACGAGTGTCTTGTCGATATCCTCTTGTCCGAAACCGAAGTGGATCAACTTTCTGTCGAAGTTCTCGACCGCATTGTTCACGTGACGGCCGCTCTTCAAGCTCTCCAATTGGATACGGTTGGTTGACAACCATTGACGATAAGGATGCTCCTTCGCCAACTTCTCCTTGATCTCACCATCGTAGTAGATCTTGCCCTCTTGGGTATCGATCAAAAGGATCTTACCTGGTTGCAAACGACCTTTGCTTACCACATCGCCTGGCTCAAAGTCCATCACACCCACCTCACTGGCTACTACCATCATACCGCTCTTGGTAATGGTGTAACGTGAAGGGCGAAGACCATTACGGTCCAACATACCTCCCGCGAAACGTCCGTCGGAGAACATCAAAGCGGCAGGACCATCCCATGGCTCCATCAAGATTGAATAGTACTCATAGAATGCCTTCAACTCTTCCGAGATAGGGTTTTTATCGTTGAATGATTCTGGAACGAGGATGGCCATCGCCTGAGGCAAGCTCATACCGCTCATTACCAAGAACTCGAATACGTTATCCAAAGAAGCGGAGTCACTCATACCCTCCTGAAGGATTGGACGGATATCCTTGATATCACCCAATACAGGGGATGAAAGGACACTCTCACGAGCCTTCATCCAACCACGGTTACCACGCACGGTATTGATCTCACCGTTGTGGCAAAGGTAGCGGAATGGCTGAGCCAACTTCCACTTAGGGAAGGTATTGGTAGAGAAACGAGAGTGGACAAGCGCCAAACCACTGGTGAAGTTTGGATGGCTCAAATCGTCGAAATAACGACGGAGTTGACCACTCGTCAACATTCCCTTATAGATAATATTCTTGCTTGAAAGAGAGCAGATGTAAAAGTCCTCGTGGTCGATTCTGTTCTCGATTCTCTTACGAACCTTGTAAAGAATCTGTTCGAACTTCTCCACATCGGCGTCGCTTACACCTGTCACAAATATCTGCTTGATATCGGGCTCCACCTCGTGAGCAGCCTTACCAAGCGCCTCGGAATGTGTCGGAACATCACGCATGTGCATGATAGAAAGGCCTTCGCGCTCCACCTCATCGATCATAATCGACAAGATGTTCTCTTGAACCTTCTTCTCCTTCGGCATAAAGACAAGACCTGTTCCATATCTTCCCTTCTCAGGGACAGGAATACCATTCAACAAGATGAACTCGTGAGGTATTTGAATCAAGATACCTGCACCATCACCGGTCTTATCACGCGTCTCCGCGCCACGGTGTTCCATGTTCTCTAGCACATGAAGTGCGTTGTCAACCAACTCATGGCTCTTTCCACCATGGATGTTGACCACCATACCTACGCCACACGCATCGTGCTCATAGGCTGAACTGTACAATCCTTTTTCCATAATCTCTATATCTTTTATCCTCTTTATCCTCTATTCTTTAATCTCTCCATCGCCTCGATGCAATCTTCGCGTTTGCCGAAGGCGGTCAAGCGGACGTAACCCTCTCCGGATGGTCCGAATCCCACACCTGGCGTGCAGACCAAACCAGCGGTATAAAGCAACTCTTCGAAGAATTTCCAGGAAGAGGTGCCATTCGGTGTCTTCACCCACAAATAAGGAGCATTGGATCCGCCGTAAACCGTCATACCCATACTCCTCAATTGATCGCCCATCAAGGCTGCGTTACCCATGTAATAATCCACGACCTTCTTCACCTGCTCCTTTCCTTCCGGTGTATAGATCGCGGCGGCACCACGTTGAGAAATGTAGCTGGCACCATTGAACTTCGTCGCCTGACGACGCTCCCAAAGGCGGTTGAGCGAAACCTTCTCGCTACCATCCAAAGTGGAAGCCATCACCTCTTTCGGGATGACGGTATATCCGCAACGAATACCAGTGAATCCCGCAGTCTTTGAGTAAGAACGGAACTCAATGGCGCATTTTTTCGCGCCGCGAATCTCATAAATGGTATGAGGGATCTTATCATCTTGGATGTATGATTCATAAGCGGAATCGAAGAAGATGATGGAATCATTCTTCAACGCGTAATCCACCCATTTCTTCAATTGTTCTTTGGTCAAAACCGTACCCGTCGGATTGTTCGGGTAGCAGAGGTAGATCATATCCACACGCTCGCTTGGCAACTGTGGTTCAAAAGCATTTTCCTCCGTGGTAGGCATATAGGTAATCATATTCCACTTACCGTCTGAGAAGGTTCCTCCACGTCCGATCATCGCGTTGGAATCGATATATACAGGGTAAACCGGATCGGTCACCGCCACGGTGTTGTCCCAACGGACGATATCACCGATGTTACCAATATCACTCTTCGCGCCATCGCTGATGAATACTTCGGATGGATCGATATGAACGCCGCGGCTCAAATAATCGTGCTTAACAATCGCCTCACGCAAAAAATCATAACCATGCTCAGGTCCATAACCATGGAAAGTGCTCGAGTCAGCCATCTCATCCACCGCATCGTGCATCGCCTTGATAACTGCAGGACAAAGGGGCTGTGTAACATCTCCGATTCCCAAACTGATGACACGCTCCTTAGGATGTGTCAATTTAAAAGCGTTCACCTTCTTCGCGATATCCGAAAAAAGATAACTTTCTGTCAGTCTAAGAAAATATTCATTTACTAACGCCATAACTTCCTCTTTTTAGTTTTATCGTTTTGTAATAAAATTTATGCAAGTTTACTACTTTTTGCTCGCTCAACCATATTTTTGCTATCATTTTGATAGTATATTTTAGCACTGCTTTCATTTTATAATATTTCTGCTATATTTTATTTTAATTTATAAGATATTTATGCATATTTGTTTTAAATCGTAAATTTTTCAAAAATCAAAGTATCAAAATGATATAAATTTTAAGCCTATAAATTACATATTGCCATCGTTTTTGACGATATTTTATCATATTGTCAGTAATTTTCAGAACAAAATGACAACGATTTTTCAGAAAATGGTAACACTTTGTATGAATTGAGAGCCAATTTTCTCCTCTCATCTTCCCCTTCCAGAAGCAACAATCTGCTCATATTTTCCCACACTTTGATAAAAAAAACGTATGGAAGCCCTTCAAACAAAACGATTTTTGTAAATTTGTGGTGCAAAAAGATAATATGATGGATTTTAATAACTTCAACTGCTCCGGACTTCTCATCGGATTGGCTACCTTTCTTATAATAGGTATATTCCATCCGTTGGTGATCAAAGGAGAGTACTACTTCGGCGTGAAATGTTGGTGGGCATTCTTTATATGCGGCATCATCGGTACCCTCTTCTCCATCATAATCACTAATCAAATCCTATCCATAATCCTTGGCGTTTTCGCCTTCTCCTGCTTCTGGAGCGTTAAAGAGGTCTTCGACCAACGCAAACGTGTGGAGAAGGGGTGGTTCCCCAAGAGAGAGAAGAAAAATAAGGAAACTATGCAGGATTGAAACATGTATAGTATCGGCATACATCGTTTCAGAACAAGGCAAGAATTAATTTAAATTTAAACATATCCAATTATGGCTATTATCAAACCTTTTAAGGGTATTCGCCCTCCAAAAAATTTGGTAGAGAAGGTAGAGAGCCGTCCATACGACGTCCTCGACTCTGAGGAGGCTCGCGAAGAGGCTGGCGACAACGAGATGTCACTCTATCACATCATCAAACCAGAAATCGATTTTCCAGTAGGAACCAGTGAATATGATCCTCGCGTCTATGAGAAGGCTGCTGAGAATTTCCAAAAATTCCAAGACAAGGGATGGTTGGTACAAGACGAGAAGGAGATGTACTACATCTACGCTCAAACCATGAACGGTAAGACTCAGTACGGTCTTGTGATCGGCGCATACGTGGACGACTACATGACAGGTGTCATCAAGAAGCACGAGTTGACCCGCCGCGACAAGGAGGAGGATCGTATGAAGCACGTCCGCGTGAACAATGCGAACATCGAGCCAGTCTTCTTCGCATACCCAGACAACGCCACATTGGAGGCATTGGTGAAGAAGTACACCGTAAAGGAGCCTGAGTACAAGTTCATCGCCCCTATCGATGGTTTCGGACACCAATTCTGGTTGATCGACAACGATAATGATATCAAGACAGTTACCGAGGAGTTCGGTAAGATGAAGGCTTTGTACATCGCCGACGGTCACCACCGTTCAGCTGCCGCTGCCTTGGTAGGCGACGAGAAGCGCAAGCAAAACCCTAACCACAAGGGCGACGAGGAGTACAACTACTTCATGGCTGTAGCCTTCCCTGCCAGCCAATTGACGATCCTCGACTACAACCGCGTCATCAAGGATTTGAACGGTATGAGCAGCGAGCAATTCTTGGAGGCACTCTCCAAGAACTTCACCGTCGAGAAGAAGGGCGAGGCTGAGTACAAGCCACAAGAGCTCCACGAGTTCTCCCTCTACTTGGACAAGAACTGGTACAGCTTGAAGGCAAAGAAGGGTACCTACAACGACCAAGATCCTATCGGTGTGTTGGATGTGGATATCTCCAGCCGTTTGATCCTCGACGAGATCCTTGGCATCAAGGACCTTCGTTCCGACAAGCGCATCGACTTCGTCGGCGGTCTCCGCGGATTGAAGGAGCTCAAGAGACGTGTGGACAATGGTGAGATGCGCACCGCGCTTGCTTTGTATCCAGTCTCTATGCAACAAATCATGGATATCGCGGATAGCGGTAACATCATGCCGCCAAAGGCTACATGGTTCGAACCTAAGTTGCGCTCTGGTTTGATTATCCACAAATTGTCTTAATTACAACGACATATTCAGGAAAGGCGGATCAGATGGTCCGCCTTTTTTCGTCCGTAGGATGATACATTCATAACCATGTACGTCGAAGGATAGCGGAGACGTGCGTGGTTTCGCAAGCGGACATGTCGTATTATAGGCACATGCACGCGTACACCCCATCAGACCTATCATCCCACCAACTACCATCAGCCACAAGACCACTTATCATCTGACTCCCCGCACATCTCGCTGCGCTCTGATGTACGGGGTTATGGAAATAGCGTCCTACGGACGCTGACGAGCCTCAACCTTGCTCTAAAACATTATTAATCATCAATCATATAACACTTTTTTATGTGATATAGGCATGTTTTTGAAAAAATAGCCTAATTTTGCACCCGGTTACGATGAAGGCAAAGGCCCCTATCCTCATCGTGAGACAAGTGGTTACAGGGGCGTTATTTAACTATTTATTTCAAATAAAATGAAGAAGTTATTTTTATTGGCCGCTGCCTTGTTCAGCATGACAACCGCGTCTTTCGCGCAAGAGCAGGGCGATGACAACGGTTTTGGATTGAAGTTGAACGTGGGTCTAGTGAGCAACGACAAATTTGGCGTTCAAACTTGGGACGAGGATTGGTCAAATGGTCTAGTACAATACCACAAGGGCGATGACGTCAGAAGCAAGATTGCCCAAGAGTTCGGAAAGAGAAAGAACACCCCAATGTTCGGTTTCGGTTTGGACACTCGTTGGTACGTGGCTAACCCAGGTAAGTTCGGTATCGCTGTCAGCGCCCTTTGGGCAGATTTCTCTGTTAGCTTGAGCAAGTTGTACGGAACAGTAGGAAACACAGAATACCTTATGTTGAAAGGTACTACCATCAAGGGTGATTTCTTGATGCCAGGTATCATCGGCACTTACTATTTGGGCGACAACATGGCCGCTGACCTTTATTACAATATCGGTCCAAGCTTGGCATTCCAGAACTTCCACTTCGCAAATGATGATCTTCAAGATGCCGTAGAGAAGGCTGCTGAGACTTTCGGTTACGATATCGATGACGTGGACGCTGAATTGGGTATCGGACACCACTTGGGTGCAGCATTCCGCTACAAAGTATTCCAAGTTGGTTTCGAGTACAACTTCGCGAAGTTGAAGCCAATGGATTGGTTTGAGGAGGACGAGGATAACTTCTTCACCTCTATCGGCTCACACAGAAGAAGAAACAACGCACGTATCTTCATCGGTTTCAAGTTCTAATTGAAACCCTTAACAACAAAAAGCAAAGGCGAGTCATACGGCTCGCCTTTTTTCGTAAGCAATCTCCTCCCTTCGGAAAACAATATGATGAGCGGTCAAAAGCAGTGTGCCTGTAATGATCCAAGAGATTGGATAGACAATCATCAGTTCATTAAAGGAGGTATGGGTTGGACAATAGAAATAGATCCAACAAATACGAAGCAAACAAGTTCCGAAGATGGTCAGCAGGGCAGGCAACGATGAGTAACCCAATCCTCGCATGGAAGCGGCTGAAATCTCGTAACTGCAGGCGATCCATTGCCAAAGAAGGACAATCTCCATACGGATAAAGGCGAATTCAAAAACCGCCTCATCTGAGGTAAATAAACCAATCGCCCAACGCTCCTGCCATACAAATAGGAGATCACAGATGCCACACCCCACCACGCTCAACCACATAGCATGCTTGAAGACCTTACGGCAACGATCCAATTGTCCCGCGCCATGGTTCTGCCCCGTAAAAGTGGTGGCCGCCGCCACAAAGGCAGCTATGACATAGTAGCAATAATGCTCATAATTGAGTGCCGCCGCCGAACCTGCCACAGCTATCGCGCCAAATCCATTGATGGAGGCTTGAATAAAGACATTGGCAAAGGAGAATACCATGCTCTGAACGCCGGCGGGAATGCCAATCCGCAACATCTCCGACAATTCGAACCGAAAGATTTTCGCCTCTTTGATTTTAAAGCTAACGGAACCGGTTTCTCGATTCAAAAGAAGGAGAACCAAGGTGGCCGCAACCACATTGCCCAAGACCGTTCCGATCGCCACACCCAAAACATCAAAATGGAAACAGAGCACCAACAACAAGTTGAGCGCCACATTGACCACACCACCTACCAGCAAACAATAGAGAGGCCGTTGGGTATCGCCTACGCTACGGAAAATAGCAGCGGTGAAATTAAATAACATAATGGCTGGCATGCCTAAAAAATAGACACGCAGATAGAGTACAGACAAATCTATCACATCGGATGGCGTCTGCATCGCCTCCAAAATAATACGCGCCAAAGAGACACCTATCGTCAACAAAAGTAGACCACTCACCACCGAAACGGCCAAAGCCGTCGAAATGGCTCGTTTCATGCCTGCCCTATCCTGTTTGCCTATATAGCGGGAGATGACCACATTCGCTCCAACGGAGATACCCACAAAAAGATTGATCATCAGGTTAATCAATGAGCCGTTGCTACCCACCGCCGCCAAGGCCTGGGGCGACGAGAACTTCCCCACCACCGCCACATCCACAGAGTTGAACAGCTGCTGCAAAATACTACTGGCGGCCACAGGCAACGCAAACGCTATGATCTTGCCCAACAAAGGGCCATTCAGCATATCTATCTTTTGACGGCTCATCCCTTTTTAGACGTTTCTCAACGTACCTTATTTGATCTACTTCTCTCCATTAAAAAATGATACGAAATCCAATTGGTCGTAATATCTACGTCCCCAGAATTGAAAAGGTATCCAACGGGAAAGAATGCCTACCTCCTCCTCTTTGTCAAATCCTGAAATGTAAACAGCGGATTTAATCTCTGGATAGTGTTTGTTCACCATAATCTTCTTTGCATAAGGCAATTTATCAATCGCCACCACATCCTCATAACTCCATCCTCCCTTAGCGGTATAGAGAATACGAAGATTATCTTCTCTCATACGAGCACTTCGCTCAGTCCATTTCTGTTTCGCCTCCTCTTCGGATGCATAGTGCTGAAAGTATATGACAAGATCATCCAATAGACCCACTGGATAATCCACCCCATATTGGTTAGGATCCGCAAATCGCAACTCGCACTCCCTATAATGCGCCATATTGGAACAATACTTCACAAAATCATGCGATTCAAGCCACAAATTGACGAACGGAGAGTTAAAACGTAATCCTAAATCATGAAGCATAAAAGCACCGTTGCAATTATTGGTCACCAAAGTGAAATCCTGATTCTTCAATCTCTTACGGAGAGAAGGAACGATAAACCGTTTGCGGCAGATCTCATTCAGATACACCCTAAATTTGATTATTGAATCCTTTATCATCTCTATCAAATCTTTTATTCTCAAAGAATCTCCTCAATCTCAAATCCCACCTGCTTCAAGTGTTCCCAGAACTCCGGATAGGACTTGGTCACCACCATCGGATGGTTGATCAGCACGGAACCCTTCACCATCGCCATCGGCGCGAAAGCCATTGCCATGCGGTGATCCTCATAGGTCTCCACGATAGGGTTGGCCTGCGGCTCGCAACGTTCACCCAACCAAGCCAATTTTCCCTCGGCAGGTTCGGTCAAAACATAGCCAAATTTGGCGCACTCATTCTTCAAAGCGGCGATACGGTCGGTCTCCTTGATCTTCAAAGATTGCACCCCGGAAAACTCGAAAGGAATCTCCAAAGCGCAGCAAGTGACCACCAGGGTCTGCGCTAAATCGGGCTGCTCCACAAAGTCATAGATCATACGGTCAATTACTGATCCGCCACGCTTTAACGTGACGCCCTCCCCCTCGAAGGTGGTAGTGATGCCCAATGGTTCAAAGATACGACTCACGGCGCTGTCTCCTTGGAAACTCACCTTTCGCAAATAGGGCAACTGGATCTGCACTTGCTTTGAAAGGGCAGCCATCTCATACCAATAGGAGGAGGCGGACCAATCCGCTTCAACCACATAATCACTCTTTTGGTATTGTTGAGGCTTTACTTGGATGATGTTGCCTTGCCACTCCGACTCGATACCCATCTCGCGCATCATACCCAAGGTCATACGGATATACGGAACAGAAACAATGTTGCCAGACAACTCCAAGGTCAATCCCTCCTTCATGGTAGGGGCCACCATTAGAATAGCCGATATATATTGGCTGCTCACACCACCATCCAAGATAATGTGACCGCCCTTCAACTGGGTTCCCTGAATGTGCAACGGCGGGAAGCCTTCCTTCTCCTCATATTCAATCTTTGCACCTAACGCACGCAAAGCCTCCACCAAGACACCGATTGGACGTTGCTTCATACGTTCGCTGCCCGTAATATGCCAGTCGCCTGGTTTAGAAGCAAGGTAGGCGGTGGAAAAACGCATGGAGGTTCCAGCGGCTCCTACATCAAAATGGTTGCCTTTCGAATCCAAAGCACGCACCAAAACATCGGTATCGTCACACTTCGCCAAGTTTCGGATGGAACGATCGAATTGTCCCACAGCCCCCATGATCAGGGCGCGATTGCTGATACTCTTGGAAGCGGGCAAAGATATTCTATCTTGTAAATCACGCTTCGGAGCGCTTATCTTATACATCATAGCTGTAAATTTTCTTTGTTGAAATATTACATACCCATTGTATCTCTATAAAAATCAAGCGACTCGAAGATCTCCTTCTTCTCCACGGAGGTATTGATTCGAATATCGCCGATACCTCCCAAAAGGGTGAAGAGAATACGACCGTCTCCCTCATTCTTCTTGTCGTGCGTCATCAATTCGTACAACAAATCGTACTCCTTGCAAGTAATATAGAGCGATCCATAATTCTCCTTGATCAAGTTAATCGCCTGATAGAACTCCTCCTTAGGGAATCCTACCAATTTGTAGGAGAGATACAATTCGGAAATCATACCCCAAGCCACCGCATAACCATGCAACTTGGTGTCATTCTGTTGAATAGCGTAACTCTCGAAGGCGTGTCCCACGGTGTGACCGAAGTTCAACGCCTTGCGGATACCCTTCTCTGTTGGATCCACCTTCACCACCTCACGCTTCACATTGATGGACTCCTCCACCAAAGCAGGCAATGTGTCGTAATCGACATGATCCAAATCATACGAGGTGATATGGTTCCACACCTCACGGTTGGAGATCAAACCATGCTTGATCATCTCAGCATAACCGGAGAGGAAGTTCTCTTTGTCCAACGTGCGGAGGAAGTTCACATCAATCAAAACCGATTGAGAGGAGTTGATCACACCGATCTCATTCTTCAATCCTCCGAAATTGATACCGGTCTTACCGCCTACCGCGGCGTCGATAGTGCCCAACAAAGTGGTAGGAATATTGATGTAATCCATACCGCGCTTGAAGGTCGAAGCGGCGAAACCTCCCAAATCAGTCACCATACCACCACCCAAGTTGATCATCAGAGATTTGCGGGTAGCACCATGGCTACACAAATGTTGCCAAACAGAGGCCAACGCCTCCAAACTTTTATTGTCGTCACCCGCCTTGATGCAGATCACATGATCTTCAGGGATGCCCATACCAGCCAACTTTGGCAGACAGAGGCGTTGGGTGTTTTCATCCACCAACACGAAAATGGAACTCTTAGAACGGTTCCCCAACTCTTCAGGCAAAATGGTCTCCAATTTGCCCAACTTGATAACTTGCTCGTTATTCATATCTAATCAAATATTATTTCATGCACATTAATGTCCCAAGGATCACTTGGTACCTTGAAAACAAATTGTTCAGGGAAACACACCCCAATGCGATGCGCCTTTATTTGGGGCAACAATCGATCGTAGTAACCCTTCCCCCTTCCCAGTCGATGGCACTCCGCGTCAAAGGCCATGCCTGGCACAATCACCAAATCGATGGAACTATAGTCCGACACCAATTCTCCCACAGGCTCTTGAATGTCGAAACTGCCCAACCGCAACCGGTCCGCTCCTTCGTAAAGACGAAGTTCCAAATTCTCCCCAACCACAACGGGTAGGAGGATCCGCTTCTCTTTGCTCCACTTCTCCACAAACTGATGCGTCTCCACCTCATCGGATAGAGACCAAAAGATAAGAATGGTCTTGGCATCGCGAAAATAACGATTCCTTTCCATAGAGGACCAAACTTTCCCAGAACGCTTCTGCTTCTCCTTGTCGGACAAGGTTTTCACCTTCTCCCTGATATATTTTCTCAATTCAGACTTCTCGCTCATCGCTTCATCACTTTTATGGATTCCACATGGGAATCGAAGATTAAACGAAGAATATAAATTCCAGAGGCTCCTTTGATATCCAATGATAAATAATCCTCCTCTGTCGAAACATTCTTCGTCTCCACCCTATCTCCCCGAAGCGTACGTAACTCATACGACTGTAACTTCGCTTGGGCAGGCAAGCGCACCGACAAACGATTCTCCACTGGATTGGACAAGAGGAAGGACATCGGATGTTCCGCCTCATATACGGGCGCGTAAATCACACTACTACCCAACTGCATCTCTGGTTCTATATACAAAGAGGTTGGATATGGATAATAGGGATGGTTCGCTTCAAACGATTGCCAACCAAACTCTCCTCTGAAAAAGGCACTATTAGATTTATCTTCCCGAACCTCCGTATGCACGAAAGCGACAGATTGCGTTGAGGCATTATCCAACTTCAACGCGATGAAGAAGATGGAATCCACCATAATGGGTTGCTCGAAACGATAGTAGCAATCCCTCAATGCCCAATCTTTGGTCTCCACCGAATTAGGCACCTGCTCACGTCGTTTATATTCATAGCTCAAAGTGACCAATGGCTCCTCCAACTTCAACTCCATGGGAACCGAATCACCTCCGTACACACGCACATAAATCGGATGATCCGCTTCGTAACTACCCTGATAGGTCATAAAATGGAATCCGTACAAAACCGACTTCTCGGCCCCCAGACGGAAACGTTCCGAATACTCGTCGATTCCCTTCCAATTGTGTCCCGCCGCATTCTGCTCATTCGGAATCATCGTATGGATCGTATCCTCCGAAGTCCAATTGGTGATACGTCGGCAAGGTTGAGCATTGGCTTCCATCCCTTCACAATGAAGACTTCCCGTACCATCGGGATCCAATAATTTCCCCAATCCCGCATTCCATGTTTCGTGTAACGACCAAAAGGCATCATATCCAGGCCAACTACAAGACTCCTTGGTATCGCCACCCGAAAGGGCACCTACCACCTTGTCACCACTATCGAAGAGCGCCGAACCAGAGGAACCTCCCTCCATGATACCCATCTCCCATCTATCCACCACCCAATGCTTGTTCGCCTCAAAGAGTCCCAAGTAGTCAAAAGAGCCCAAAACCACCTCATCCTGCTCTACCGAGATCTTCAACACATCGCTACCTGGATGATGGAGACAGTAGAAAGGAGCCGACACCTGGTCCGTGGCATTCCATCCCGCATAATAGACTTTGTAATCTAACGGCGGACGATCGTTCAATCGAAGCAGCAGGGCATCCGAAGATAGATTGGAAAAGGCCACTTCCGCTCCCGCCACACTCATCTCCAAAGTACCCTTCGCATGATCCCAACAGTGTGGGTTATCGTAATCAAAGAAAAATACACTTCTTACCGCTTTTTCAGCTATGAAATTATCCCTATAATCAAAGAGGCAATGGGAGGAGGTAATCATATAAGGGGTACAATCGTTACGGGTATTGTTTACCATATTACCCGAACAGAATTCCGCACCATCCACAATATAGAGCACCGAACTGCGCATCTGCAATTCATGCCCACCCACGCTGCACGCATCTATCTCACACGGTTGGGCAGCACCCCACGCCGGCATCTTTCGTAGACCCTTGTAATCATGGTTGACACTTCCCAGCTTCAATCTGTTCTCCACGCCCTTCGGAGTAATCAGTTCCACCACCACTTCGTCCCCCTCTACGGGCGCGGTGGCCAAAACACCTGACGGTGAGTTATTCTCCGCTGTGAATGATCCCAATACCATGCTGCGCTCTGGGGAATAGAGGAAAAGTTGAGACGCTCCGTTCAACTCATATTCGTCAAAGATAATGTTGAGGGAATAGGCCCCTTCCGAAACAATATGCAGACGCCACACCTGCGTACCATCCGACAGATAATGGGTGATGCCTGAATTGACTGGGGTAAAATCCACCGGGAAGGTATACGCGAATCGCTCGCCGCCACAACGCACACTACGCTGTTCCTGCGCACCAGCCCATTGGGCCGTGTCCAAACGAGGCATACGCACGATCTCCTCGCCGCCCCTTCTCAATCGAGAGACACCCTCCAACACGTCAGGCATAGGATATCCTCCGTGGCTGATCTGCGCGTTCAACCCCATGGCGCAAAGGGAAAATAACAAAATAATCAGTGACTTGAACAGACGCATAGCGTACCCAGTTTATATAGATCAAAAAAGAGGAGACTCGGCGACTTGCCAAGCAAATTATATTGAAATAGCTTCTCCGCGTACGGAAATATCTTCGCGAAGAGAGGAACCAACCCACTGCGTTCCAAAGATCTGAAATAGCGTAAAAGTTTCACGCTCTCCGCAAAGGAGTCTTTGTCCTTCACCTTGCCATAAATGGCCCATAAGTTTTGGACTGAATTGTGGCTTTTCTCCAAAAAAACCGCTGAATTATCATATCCAAGATGCAACAATGGATTATCAATGTGCGTCACCTGAACGCCCGCCTCTTTGAGGGTGATGCCGAAGAAGGTGTCCTCATGGCCGTAGCCACACAATGATTCATCGAATCTCACCTGCTTGAATAGCGATTTTTTGATAAGAAAATTAAACGTTGAAAATGAGTCATTAGGCCTACGGCTTCGTACGGCCGCGCTTCGCTCCTCTCGCCGCTTCCCATATTTCCAACGGAGCGTATAGGCATCTGATATGGGTTGTTCCTCGTATCGGTAACCGCCCACCACCACATCGTGGCCATCCATTTGGATATATTTTTCCAAGAAATCGGGACTATAAGGCAGAACATCGCAATCCATAAAGAGCAGATAATCGTAGAAGGCCTCATCCGCCAATTTGTTGCGTATCGCAGACCGTCCCACATTTTTAGGCAAACCGATATAGCGCACTCCCTCCAAATCATGCAAGCGGCTATTTGCCTCCTTAAAACGGGTGGAAGCATCGTCCATCAACAAAATCTCGAAGGCGCAATCAGCACGCAAAGCCTGCGCTCGCAACTCGTTGACAAGCGATGTGACATTCTGGTTGTATATGGGTATGCAGATGGATAGTTCCATTTTCGCCTAAAATCTTTAATTTTACAAAGTTACAAAATAGTGGCGAAAAATCTTAATTTTGCATACTGATTAATCATGAATTGATATGAACATAGAGATAGAACGTAAGTTTTTGGTGAAAAACGATGATTGGAGACGTTTGGCAGAGCCTGTTTACTATCGCCAAGCCTACCTCAACGAACCAGGTGGAAACACAGTACGCGTGCGCATTGAAGGAGACAAGGCCAAACTGACCATCAAGGGAAAATCCCACAATATCTCCCGTGTTGAGATTGAATATGATATTCCGATGGAGGATGCGCAAGCGCTCTTTTCCTTAGCGAAAACCCCTTCAGTAGAGAAATACCGGTGCAAAATCCCTTTTGAGGGCAATGTGTGGGAGGTGGATGAATTCTTGGGGGATAACCAAGGACTGGTCGTGGCCGAAATTGAACTGAAATCGGAGGATCAGCCTTTTGAAAAACCTGATTGGATCGGCGAGGAGGTATCCCACGACAGACGATACACCAATTCGAATTTGGCGAACATGCCATTTTCGAAGTGGGAAAAATAATCGCTATTCTGCCACAAATGGGGTAGTAATGGCTTTCGTGGCAAAATAGCGACGCACTATTCTGCCACTAACCATATTTTTTATATATTTGTGGCAAATTAGTGAAATTAAAGCATGGCAAAAATCATAGGAAGAGAATCGGAATTAGCTGAATTCCAAAGAATATATGATTCAGGTAAGGCTGAATTTGTAGTCGTGTACGGCAGACGACGAGTTGGAAAGACATTTCTAATCCGAGAATATTTCAAACAAGAGTTCGCATTCTACCACACAGCTTTATCTCCCATAGAACTTGAAGGGAAAAGTCTAAGCAACAAGCAATTACAAAGTTTCCACTCTTCCTTACTGCGCTATGGAGCCGAATCAGGGCCTCAACCAAAAGATTGGTTTGAAGCGTTTGATATGCTGATTTCACTCTTGGAACAACAAAAAGAAGAGAAACGCCAAGTGGTTTTCATTGACGAGATGCCATGGATGGATACTCCCCGATCAGGATTTATCACCGCACTAGAGCACTTTTGGAACGGATGGGCCGCAGGAAGAGAAAACATCATGCTAATAGTATGCGGATCTTCCACCGCATGGATAACGGACAATCTCATCAACAACCACGGCGGATTGTATGGCCGTACAACGCGGGAAATAAAACTTCAACCATTCTCGCTCTACGAATGTGAACAATTCTACGAATTCAAAAACATCTCTCTTAATAGGCAATCACAAGCAGAGGCGTACATGATTTTGGGAGGCATTCCATATTACATTGATTGTATGGAAAAAGAGCTGAGTCTTGCACAAAATATCGATAAAATCTTATTTCGGAAAAATGGCAAACTGGCTAATGAGTTCGACAGACTTTTCACATCCCTTTTTACCAATGCCTCTGATTACAAAAAAATAGTGACCTTATTATCACAACGCAGAGAGGGATTCTCCCGGAAAGAGATTTCAGACCAAACAGGCATTCCTTATGGCGGTGGTTTGTCAAACATGTTAAAAGTGCTGGAAGTAAGTGATTTTATACTGCCCTATACATATTGGGGAGAATCATCAAGAAATGTCAAATACAAACTAATAGACCCATTCTGTCTATTCCATTGTTACTTCAAGTCAAAGAAAACTACCACAAACGAATCTTTCTGGCAAGACAATCTCACATCACCTGCGCTTAATGCTTGGAGAGGTTTGGCTTTTGAGGATCTGTGTTTCTCGCATACGCAGCAAATTAAGAAAGCACTTGGCATTGCAGGAGTTCAGACTGAAATATCTCCGTGGCACTCTCGAACCAGTGAAGGTAATAACGCCCAAATCGACATGTTAATCGCACGAGCGGACCGCACCATCAATGTCTGCGAAATGAAATTTGTGGACAGTGAATTCGTGGTTGACAAAGATTACGAAGCGAAACTACGCAACAAGCTAACCGTATTCCAAACAGAAAGCAAAATAAAAAGCAGTCTCCACCTAACACTTATCACCACATACGGACTTATCAGAAATAGTCACTCAGATAGGATTCAAAACGTAGTAGTGCTGGATGACTTATTCGAGAAATAGTCGCTATTCTGCCACAAATGGGGTAGTAATGGCTTTCGTGGCAAAATAGTGATGGCATCATATTCTGCACTTATCCTTTCACGTAAAACCATAAAACAAAAAGGGAGTGAACCACCGTCCACTCCATAAACATTATCGGAATTTGACGCCCAAAATTCTATTTCTCTGTCATTTCACCTAGATTAAGATTGATTTCCGTCAATATAGCACCTCCCCATTCTGGATCATCAGCTACATTTAGGTCCGGCAATAAGTAATCTTCTTTGCTTGGATATTTCAAAAGAATTTCTTCATCTGTAAGCGAGAGTCTTACACGAATTTTCTTAAAGAACTTTACCTCAGAGTATTCTATACGACAATCTGCTTCAATTGTCTTAAATGCTAAATCAATCAAGCACATTTGCTCATCTTTGCTTAATTCGCCTTCAGCAACTTCGCTCAAATATTGATTGAGAAATGAAACACCATTCTCGTTTATGGAATCCACATACTTCTTTAAAGTAACCTCTACATCCAATTCTTTGAACAAATCAGTATTGGTAATTAAGTCGCGCAATAACTGCACTTCCTCTGTTGCAATATCACCATCACATGCCATACATGCAAAGATGGTCTTCAACAATAAATCTTGATTATTCATATTTCTTTATTTTAAAATCCAATTTTAGGACGTTCCAAAGTAACATTTTTACCTTCCATAATTGTTTTTATACGTTCGTACTTTTGAAGTTCACCATCAGAAAGTGACTGTTTCGTCCTACTTATCGCACTCGTTAGTAACTCCATCGTAATCTTGCTATGATCTTTCAAAGCAGCCCTTGAAGCTTCATTCACAATAAGTTGTATATCTGCAGAAACGTAATTTCTAGTCAACTCAGCAAGTTTGCTATAATCTATGCCAAAGTCATATGGACGATTCTCCAAATACAATTTGAATAGAGCTTCTCTTGCTGGTTTATCAGGGACTCCAAGATAATACTTCTTTTCAAGTCGTCCGGCTCTTAGAACTGCAGGATCAAGGATGTCTGGTTTGTTTGTTGCTCCAATGATAAAGATACCCTTCTCGCCAGTTCTATCCATCTGCGCAAGAAACTCATTGATACCAGACATTCCTTTGTCAGCAGCAAGTGCTCGATCCTTCAGCAAATCATCCAATTCATCTATAAATATTATAGTAGGAGCGTTTTCTTCTGCTTCTTTGAACATCGCTGCAATGTTCTCCTGCGTAGCATTTATCCATTTGCTTTTTAAAGTTGCAGGAGTTACTTGCATAAAGTTGAAACCGACTTCCTCTGCAAAGCGTTTTGCAAAGAACGTCTTGCCGCATCCCGGAGGTCCATAGAGCAGCATTCCGTTTGGTATTGTCACACCATAACGATGATACTCATCTGGATTGTGAAGCGGCTCTATGACCTCCTCCCTCATTTGCTGCTTCAATTCATCCATTCCTGCAATGGCTGAGAATCCTGGACCATTGACCTTACGACTCAAAGAAGATTTGACATCTTTCTTCGGTTCTTCGGATTTTACCTTTCTTCGTGTATCTTGACGTTCGACCCTTATCTCACCATCAATAGCTTGAATGAATTCCTTGGCAGATTGGAAACGATCTTCCACATCATAACTCAATGCCTTTACTATGCAATTAATGAACTGCTCATCCAACTCAAAAATATCAGTTGTTGGAATACTGAGAGGTTTCTCTCTTTCTGCCAATATCTGCTCGACCTTATCCCCTTTTAGTCTTGAAGTATCAATGAACCAAGGCAACTCGCCATAGAGCAAATGATAAATCATCACTCCGACAGAGTAAATGTCTGATTGTATCTGGCAAACTCCCGAGAATCTCTCGGGCGCAAGATAGAATGGGTTAAGTTCGTTCAAATCGGGCTTTGCAGGTGATTGGTTGATGAAACGAGCATGTCCGAAGTCAATCAACTTCAAGTCTTCCAATCCTCCGACCAGGTTAAGCATTACATTTTGAATGGTTACCTCCCCATGAACGATAGGTTCCGACTGGTTGTGTAAAGAATCCAAGGCAGATAGGACTGCCTTTGCAATTTTCTTTATATCATAGACGCTGATGTCATCATCGCGAATGATTCTTTGCGCAAGTGTTTCACCGCTGACGAATTCCGTTACAACATACGTCCTTTGACCACCATTTACCATGATACTGCCCGAGTCAACATAACTGCATAGGTTATGATGGTTGAGGCTTTTGGATATTTCTACCTCAACAACTCGGCCGTTATCATCAATCTGGTGACGATTCAGCTTTGCATAATTGATTAGCTTCAGGAATCGAGTTTTACCTCCGGAATCCTTGACACGATAAGTTTCAGCATAAGAACCCTCCTTATGCTGGAATGTAACCACGTATGAACCAATGTTTTCTTTCTTGTTGTAAAGCATGTGAGGTTTATGCGCATTTATTAAAAGTTTGTTCACCTTCTGTGCGTTAAGGCACAGAAGGTGATGTATTTACTATCTAAGCATGCCACCTGCATTAGCCTTATCTTTGCCTGGCATCAGGTCAATCAAACCGCATACGATCGGATGCAAGGTGTCAACGGTAGGATTATTGTTGATAGCTTCCAAACCACGATTGAGCAGTTGCCGTGCGCGGCTTGAATCTGTCCAACGAACCGAACCAAATTGATCGTTGTAATGCTGTATGAAACCCATACATTGATAAAGCATTGTCAAGTGCATAAAAATGCTGTTAATCTGGTCAAGAACCTCATGTCCCATCTTTACATCCTTACTGCGGATGACTTGATCAGTTTGTTGTCTTAACTGATTAACAATCTGTCCAGTCTTTTCATTGCCAAGGTCATTTTGTGCCTTTTCAAGACGTTCAAATTCTTCACGAAGTTCTGCTTCAAGGCGATCCCATTCTGTTGCATCATCCTGATCTTCAATCTCTCGAAGCACTTCCTTAAGGTGCTGGAGTACAGCTTTCTTTTCTGAGCTATTTGCAGCTTCGTTCTTTACGGCATCCAACTTGCCTTGCAGGTCACTTGTATTCACACCAGCGCCATTCAGACGACTTATGCTACGTTGAGCCTCTGCAAGATCCTTGTTGATTACCTTTGTTGCATCTTCTATTGACTGCTTCTTACTTGTGTCGAGCCCCTTTTCTACAGTTGTATCAGTAGCCAAGAAGTGCACCTCGATAGTCATCTGTTCTGAGGTATCGACCTTAAGCGTTACGTCAACAGAAGAATCCTCCGTTATCAAAGTCTCTACGTCATCACCGGTAATGAGAATATCTGCAACATACTCGTACAAAGAAGCGCTTCTACCTTCGGCACCCTTAAAATCATCAACCTGATAAACAGGAATTTTCAACACGTCGCTTTCAACACCCGGACGAAGTTTGCTTGTGGTCTTCAAATCATTGATTACACCAACTGCTGGCACAGGTTTGTTTTTCTCCAATCCTTTAGCCATACGGAACACAGGGCGCTTCTTGGCATCACTCCAGGTCGCAATACCTATATTATAAGGTAATGGAGCTTGAGGAGGCTTTGAGCCTTGAATAATAGTCATTTCCTCAGGGAAACATGGAATCTTGTTGCCTTGTTCATCATAAGCAATGATTGCAAATGAGTTTGGCTTTGACTCAAGTAGATTGGCCTCGATGACGTTACCAGTTGCATCAACTTCAACCTTGCCGCTTGACCAGGCCTTATCACTTCTTTCCAGTTCAACGTACACCTTAGAGTAAGAACTACCAGCCGCTAACTTGGCGCTTACCCATTCTGTTTGTTCTACAGAGGTGGATTCATAACCAATTTCTAATTTGACAGTACCCACCTTTATCTCCTTCTCGTCAACGACTGCATCCATCGTAGAGGCATAGAGAGCAGCACCAGTAGCAACCGCAGTCATTGGGTCGATAGAAGTGTCAACATTAGGAGTTATCTGATCCTTCAGCATCTGACGAATCAGAGGTGAGTGGGTAGGACCACCAACGAGAATCAACTTGTCAATACTGCTATTTGAAAGATTATTACGTCTTATGAGTTCCTTGCAAATATCTACGGCCTTTTGGAAATGAGGACGCATAGCTTCAAATGCTTGTGCTTGAGTAAGAGTGATATCTAGCTCTAATTCTTCGCCACTTTCATCCTCGCCAAGATCTCCAAGGTTGGAAATAATATCCTCTTGTGTCTTAAATGACAACTGATTTTTTGCAGGTTCTGCATAAGTCTTCATTGCATCTTGCAAAACCTTCTTTTTGACCGGATCTGCTAAAATGCCATCAATTTCGAAGTTTTTCTGAAGATGGGGAATGATAATAGAATTAACAATAGCATAATCCAAGTCCTTGCCACCAAGATAATTGTCACCCTCTGTGTCAAAAACCTGCATAATGCCGTCTTCGACTTTGAGCAAAGCTGCATCGAAGGTACCGCCACCAAAGTCGAATACCATCCAGATACCATCCTTTGTTTCAGAGGTCAAACCATAGGCCATCGCAGCAGCAATAGGTTCTTGCAGGAGCTCGCACTTCGTAAAGCCTGCCATCTTTGCTGCTTCCAACGTTGCTGTTTTCTGACCCACGGTGAATTTTGCAGGAACAGTAATTACGACAGAAGAAATATTTTCATCTGTTACAAAAGATTTTAAGGTTTTCAAAACTTCAGCAGACAACTCTTCAGAAGAGTAGTCATGCCCCATATTGGTACTGTTGTATTTTGTGTCAGTACCCATGGTTCGTTTGAATTCCACATAAGTGTTTGACGACTCTGCCTTCCAACTTTTTGTTGCACGGCGCTTGTCTGATTTAAGTGTATTATAAGCACTATCGCCAGCACTCTGACCGCCTCTGCGATTATAAGAAATGCATGAGGGCATTGTGTCCTTTAGCACATCCGTTTTGATGACGATAGGTTCGCCTTTCTCCATTCTGCAAATAGCAGAGTTGGTAGTTCCAAGGTCAATGCCGTAATCTATTTTTACTCTTGCCATGATTGTTGTGTTTTAAATATTTTGACTTACTGTAATTTGAGCCGCCTGTATCATTACACCCTTAAACAGGACTTGAGGTTTAATTATGCCTGTAATGATTTGCTGTCCAGGTTCGAGCGATTCGTTAGGAACGAAATCTGCGATACACTTCATTCCTGCATTATAAGGCTTGTTGAGCATATCTGAAATCTCATAGCCGTTAGCACTAAAATTATTTCGGATTCTTTCAACTGCCTTAGAAAGTTGTTTGTAACCTTTTATAGAAGAATCCATTCTAGAAAGGTTCGTTTCTATTCTTACGATCTCATCTGCAACCTTCAACGCCAAAGAGTGGTCAAGTTCTCCATCAGGTGTTGTGGTTGGAGTAGCTACAGGTTGATTGCTCAAAATCTCAATCAGTTTGTTGTCCAATTGAATCGCTTCTTCCTGCATCTTCTCTTGCGCTTTGCGCATGTTTTCTTGTGCAACTTCAAGAGACGACTGAGCTTTTCGAACATCGTCAATAGATGATGCTCCCGACTTGAATTTCTTCAAGAAAGCCCATACCGTAACAATGAGCGCGATAATAAGGGCGATGATCCCGAGAACTCCCCACAAAGTGCGAGAGAACAGTACATCCTCTGTGGCTTGAACTTTCTCGTTGGTCTTTCCGATTTCCTCGTTTGTCTTGCCTATACTTGTCGTGAATTCCGTTTTATCAGCCTTCTGGCTATCTGCAAGTTTATCGCACTCATCCTGGAGGCTATCAACTTTTTGAGCTAAATTTCTATTCGTTGTCTCCAGTTGAGAAATACGAGATTCTGACTGATTATTCTTTCCCGTTAATGACACAACATCAGCATTAAGACGTTCTTGCTTTGTCTTCAGCAAAGCAATCTCTGTTTTCAAGGAATCGATCTCCTTGTTTGTATCTTCTGCCATTGCTGTATTACATGTAAGAACAGCAATGAGAATGGCACAAATAAAATTCTGTTTCATATTCTATTGTTTTAATCTGCAATTTTTCCGTATATTCCAAGGCCTATAAACGCTCCAAATGCAGCACCGCCGCCTCCGCCCATGGCTGCACCAATTGCTGCGCAAACAGCAATACAAATTATACCTATCAAGCAACCATTGTCTGAACTTGATGATGACGAGCTTGATGATGTGGTTCGAGTTGTGTTTGATGACGTTGAAGTAGTACGTCTGGGTGTACTTGTTGTTCTTGTTGGAGAAGGACTATAAGTGCTTGTAGAAACACCTACTTGCTCACAAATGTCTTTAAGAGACGAACGTTGTGGATTGTATCTGTTAGCCTTAAAATCAGGCTCCATATCGAAAGTGTCCATTATCTTCGTTGCATTCCATGCTTCATCGAACTTCGCCGACATGACAGATTTTAATGCTAGTGCACCAACTGCTGGTGATAAATTAGAAGGATGTCCTTTCATGTATTTAACAACTGCATCTTGAACTTGATTAACCTCCTCAATCAAGTTATGAAGAGCATTGTCAACTACCTGAGTGGAAACCTTCAGATAATAGCTATTCGTACTACCTAACTTACTCTCAATCTTCTGCAAATGAGGCTTGGTGTTATTCAGCAAGGTTACAGCATGACAGATCTTATCTGGAAGATTACAGAACTTACGCAATTCCTCCTTGATCGCCCGGTCTTCAGCAAAAACTTCTGAAGGTGGAAGATTGGCAATAATATTCTTCAGAATATCCACATTCTCCTTACACCTATCCTTTGCCATCTTACCAACAACAACAGATTGAGCGTATGATTGCAGGACCATTGCCTTTCGTGCTGCATCTTGAGCAGTAGAATCGTTATAATAATCAATTCCACATTGTAAAATTTCAAGACCAAGTTTATCTGCTACCATCTGATATTTTAGATCAGTTGATGACATTAACTGTTTTAGTTGAGCAAGATCCGCTTTCGTGTCATTCATCAATTTGGTACCTGCATTATATCGAGCAGTTACGCCTTTGCCTTTTGATGATTTGCATACATCTATTGCAGTTGTAATATTATCTAATAGTGGCTTGGTACTTTTGCTTCCCACGTATTCCTTCCATTCGGCATTCGTTATGTGGCCAATGAACTGGTTGGGATTTAATTCTTCGCACAAAACGTCCAAGAAATCATGAGCCAGATTATCTGAAGTAGCTAAGGCATTATCACCTAATACCATCTTCACGAAATCCTTTCCGTGAGAGGTATAGAGAGCTTCTGCGTATCTGATAGCATTACCGAACTGATTCTTGATCAGTGCACATACAATAAGATTCTGTAGCGAAGATGCTGTAGTTTTCTTGCTCCAGATTTCAATAGCGCCATCAATGTCACCTTTCGTCAGTTTACCACATGCAATCTCGTCTATCTGAGTGCATTTGGCAAACCAGAATTGCGCATATTTGAGTTGTTCTGCAGGTATAGTAAGTTTGGAATTTGCATCGGCTACGCTTGTTTCCGTTCTTGTTACAGCCGGCAACAGACCATCCAAGTCTAGAGGAAAAGTAACTTGACGACCAACTTTTAGGAAAGCTTTCATCTTTCCCTGGTTTGAAACAATCTCTCTTTGAGGAGATGTTGAATAAACACCTAGTAAACGGAATGGGTTATTACATATAACATTCATTAAACATCATGTCTTTTTTGCCAACGACTCCTAGCAGCAAGATTTACATCAAAAAAAACATAATAAAAAACGTGGAGCCAGTCTGTCACTCGTTCCACGTTTGTAGGCCTTCGCATTGCCCGGATTGTCGAAACGAGCAACGCTGAAAGCCCCACGTTGATGCATATAATATACCCTTAGCTGTTTGCACAACAACTTCGTAGGCATGTATAAACATCCCTTGGGGCGCCCTCGTTGCCTTGTCCCTGACAATCCATTGAAGTTGCGAAGTTCACAAACGTCAGAATCAAAGCGTACAGAACGCCTTTTTATGTATGTATGTCACCCACCCCCAGCCCAAGGGCTTTCAGCAAGATTGACTTTGCAAATATAGAAATATTGTTGAAAATATAAAATGAACTACATCTTTTACCACCTAACTCAATACCCCTACCTTGACAATTAATTGCCACCACATATTCCGACCAAACAGCTCACTATTCTGCCACAAGTGGGTTGAAAAGTACGTTTGCGGCAAAATAGTGAAGGATTCGCTTCAAACAATTTTCATTATCTTTGCCCAACACAAAAATTCAAATGATTGATCATGTCCAATAAACTCACCTCATTCCTCGTCGAAGAGATGGAGTCGCACCGAAAAGGCGGACTCTATCATAAGACACAAGTGCAACTTGCCTATAACTCCAATCGTATCGAGGGATCAAAACTGACAGAGGAACAAACTCGCTATATCTTCGAAACACGTACCATCGGGTTCAAGGACCAAGAGGCCGTTCCTGTGGACGATATTATCGAGACCACCAACCACTTCGTGGCTTTCGATTACCTACTTCGCACTATTTCATCACCACTCTCACAAGAAATCATCTGTGAATTCCATCGCATCCTCAAAAGCGGTACCGCCGATGCGCAAAAACCATACTTTAATGTCGGGGGATATAAACAACTTGCCAATGAAGTGGGCGGGAACGAAACAGCTCGCCCCGAAGAGGTACAACAACGAATGGATGAATTGGAAAAATGGTATAACGAACAGGATCAACGCACCTTACAGACACTGGCTGAATATCATTGGAGGTTCGAATGCATCCATCCATTCCAAGACGGGAACGGACGTGTCGGACGACTCATTCTTTTCAGAGAATGCCTCCGCAACATCATCCTTCCTTTCGTAATCGACGACAACCACAAACTATACTACTACCGTGGACTTAAGGAATTCAAAACCACACCTGGCTTCCTTGTCGGAACGATGCAATCCGCCCAAGATACCTACCAGACTTGGGTGAAATATTTCAATGAGGAATTACTGGAAGGAATGGTGGTGGAGTAACCCCCTACTCCGTCAGCGCCACCTTCAATACCATTTCCAAGTAATTCGCATAGCAAAGGTTGGAGCAATTGCAGGATAAGATCTCTTTGTGATCTTTATCCTTTAAAATCAATTGATACTCATCCACCGAACTATCCACCTGGAAATATTCAAAACTATCATAAGCCACCTTTTGTTTCTTGTGTTTGAACAACTCCTTTGAGTGCACATCCACTTCAATGCCTTCCGAGTCAATAGTCAGAGAGTCCCGTTGGGACACTATGCCCCCGTATAAAATGAACAAGTCCAATAAGAAAAAAGTACTCAATAGTATATACGTATAAACACTATCCTCTCCCGCAAAAAATCCTTCCACCACAAACCATAGAATAAAGGCAACGGTTATCAAGAAGAAAACACCACATAGCACGAAATAGGTTTTGGATCGCTTAGCAGGAAATGTGATCATCCCATACTTATTATAATCATACCAAGGTTTGGGAAGCAAATGCATCAATAGATCACTTCCTATCTCCCATATTTCATCACCCATTAGGCCATGCAACTTTATCCTCTGCAAAAGAGATTCATCGGCACCATACAATTCTATTCCATAACAACGGATGTTAGCCTCCCACCTGACATCTATTGAATAGGAGGATAACTCACTCCACTGATAGGAAGCCTGATGACGTTTAGGAATGATTGCATCACTATGCACATCAAGAGTAATACCCTTCTGATCCACACGGATCGTATCGTCCTTCACTTTATAAACATAGTAGAACAGCCAAATGATAGGCAATGTAAAAACACCTAAGAACAGGGATAGCCACTCACTGCCTTCCACATCCTTCATTAGCATGTAGATGATGAAAAGCAAGGTCAACAACCCCAATGCGGCCACAATTTTAATCTCCGTCATTCGGGCAGATGAAGTCTCTACAGTGTATTCGTTATTATTCATATATGAGTTACCTTTTCATTCCTCGACAGAAACGCGCCAACCTCTCCCGATATGTTCTCATGAACATCCGTTTGCACTTATTAGACAATAAAGATGACTCACACAACTCTTGTACATTTGACTGTTCATTTGCAAAGGGAGCTAAGGTATCCGCGATTTGCTTTTCTGTCAAACCACACAATTTTGCAAAATTGTGGAAATCAACAATGGTTGGATGTCCGCTTTTGTCAAAGACATCAGATGTGTGCTCTATGGGCAATCCCAACCCCTTGTCCAATGCAAAATCACTATCGGAAATATGCAACGAGGTGTTCAACAAATCATACGATGGTGATAGTCTGAATTGATCCTTGTCCCGCAGAATAGAGAAATTCTTAAGATGGGCGTCTCCATTCGAAAACAGATAGTTAAAAACTACCAGTTTCACAAATCTTTGCATGTCAAAACGCCAAAGCGGAAGTGTCTGTCGCAATACATTGGCGACCTCCAAATAACTACCTCGGTACTTATAGTCACTACCATGCGTATGAGCAGATCTACCAAGAAGCGTACAGACATCTTCTTGTGCCAATTTCCCTTGTCCAGAGACATCAAAGCGTCTTACTATATACGCCAAATGGCCATCCGCTAAACGTATCATCCCACAAATCGCAGTGTCTATGCCAAACACCTTTGATGCAATCTGCATCGTAAGATATTCATTGGCTGGCATATCCTGCAAATTTAGCAAAGCAAGATTTTGAGGAGCAGGTTTTATAATATACACGCTCTGCTCTCCATCTTCTGCCAAACGAAGTTTCCCATTTTCCACAACGGCAAACAACTTCTCCTGGACACCCGAAATGGAAACGTGCTTTACATTATCCACATAGGATACCGGTTTATACACGATATCCGTATCAAACGGGACTGGCATTCGATCGATCAATATATCTTTCATCATTATTCGCAAGGTGTAAATGTAAGAAACCCAATAGTATCAGTCTGTGCAGTAGCTAATAGCAAACCAAAGTAGTCGTCCGCATCGATACGAAGTGCCGTACATTGGGCCTTTTTGTTTGCCCCTTCACTTAATAGATTAAAGAAACAAGGGAATAGATGGTCACTATAATAGGCCTCACAACGCTTGGGAAGTGTAATGGATACAGGGAAGGCATCCCTATCCTGGAGATACGCCTCCTTGTACTGAAAGCAATATTTACCCTCATCAGTTTCTTGCAAAATACCTGCTGGAACCTTATTTACATTTACAATGGCTTGTCGCATTTGCTAATCGATTTTATTCGGTGTAAGGCAATAAACTAGTCTTTAAATTCACAGAGAGTTCCATTCCCAAACAATCCAGTATCTTCTCAATTACTTGAAGCGTCGGATTGGTCTTCCCTTGTTCAATCAGTTTCAAATAACTCAAACTGATATCCGCCACATCAGCCAACTGTTCTTGTGTTATACCAATGCTTTTTCTTCGTTCCCTAATTAACTTATTCCACTGCATAACGACTAATATATTAACCTTTTTGTGCAAAAAAAATAAATTCTTCGTAAAAAAACAAGAAAATAGCTAATATATTATACCTCAATAAAATTTCAACCATAAAAAAGGGAAACACATCACTGCGTTTCCCTTTGCTATTTGATGCGCTATTTATGCGCTATCTTAATCCTCCGACTTGTCGAAGCGTCGACCACCGGTAAAACCGCCTCTACCACCGCGACCTTCTCTTCCGCCTCTACCGCGTGAGTCATCATCACGACGTCTGAATGGCTTTCTATCATTGTTGCGGTCATCATCTCTTCTGCCACCAAAACCGCCGCGTCTCTCACGGTTGTCTCTATCGAAACGACGTTCGCCACGCTCCTCATTGTCGCGTCTGAATCCACCGCCTCTACGATCATCACGTCGGTCATCTCTCTTTGAGAAATCTCTTCTACCCTCACCTCTCTCGCGGTTGAAAGGACGTTGCTCACGGCGCTCCTTCCACTCAGCCTCTCTGGCTGACTTGCGCTCTTGATACTCACGCTCCTTCTCGAAGGCCTCGTGTCTGCGGCGCTGGTATTCACTCTGCTCATCCTCACTCTTGGAACTACGTCTCCAAGTATCCTCCTCCAATCTCACGAAAGAGCCATCCTCCCGGATCGGACTAGTCGTCTTGCGGCTATCATTCTCTGGGGTAGCAGGTTTACGTCTATCTCTCTTATCCTCAGCAGGAGTAGCCTCTTGACCTTCGTTGCGCTCACGCAAGAAATCGTTTCTTCTACCCTTGAACATCTCATACTTGCGGAACTCACACTCGATGGAACCATTGAGCAAAGGAATTTTCACAGATGGCCTAAGTCCAATGCGGTCAGTCGTCTCAGAAGGCACCGTGATGATCCATGCGGACATATCGGTGAAGTCGTGCTTCAACTTGGTACCGATCTCCTCGTAGAGTTTATCCATCTCCACTGGCTTCAAACGCTCACCGTATGGTGGATTGAACATAATCATCGTCTCATTCTCCGGACGCTCGCATCCTTGGAACGGCAAATGCTTTAACTCGATATACTTCGCAAGTCCGGCACTCTTCACATTCTCTGTCGCGATACGCAAAGCTGCCGACGAGATATCGGATGCATAAATCTTATGGTTGAACTCACGTTCTTGGGACTCGTCGTTGTAGAGATCCTCCAAGATAGCGGAGTCGAAATCAGGCCATTTCTCGAAGGCAAAACCTTTTCTATAAATACCAGGAGCAATGTTCAAAGCCATCATAGCAGCCTCAATGGCGATGGTACCCGATCCACACATCGGATCCATAAAGTCGGTCTGACCATCCCAACCGGCCAACATCAACATACCTGCCGCCAAGACCTCGTTGATAGGGGCTTCGGTCTGCTCCACCTTGTAACCTCTCATAAACAGAGGCTCACCGGAACTATCCAACGAAAGGGTGCAGAGATCCTGGTTGACGTGGATATTCAATTGTACATCTGGATTCTTGATACGGACGGAAGGTCTCTCGCCAAACTTCTCCATGAAGTAATCCGCGATAGCGTCTTTTGCTTTATAGGCAAGGAATTTGGAGTGACGGAAGTTATCGGAGTGAACAACAGCATCGATCGCGAAGGTCTTCTTCGTGTTCAGATATTGAGACCAATCCATAGACTTAATGATGTTATAGACCTCATCAGCATCCGTTGCGGTGAATTGATGAATTGGCTTCAAGATGCGCAAAGCGGTACGGCATCGGAAGTTCGCCTTATACATTAACTCTTTGTCACCAAAGAAGCGAACGCCTCTTGTGATGATCTCTACTTGATCCGCTCCCAGATCAATCAACTCCTTTGCCAATACCTCTTCCAATCCTTGGAAGGTCTTGGCAATCATTTCAAAATTATTTGCCATCGCGAAAATTTGTATATTTTTGCCAATGCAAAAATACGAAGAATTATAATAGGTTTATATACCTAATAGAAAAAGGATTAAAAATAAAAGGGTTATTGGTGGACGCACTGAGAAATGCGGTGCGAAAAGCATAAACAAAAAAAAACCACAACTAACTCTTCACAGAGTGATTGTGGTCGCCTATTTTAAAGTATAAATGTTTCCTGACAACGAAATCTATAATTCATTTCGTTTTTGCATTGCAAATGTAATACGATTCCATAGGAGGCAGGTACGAACCATGTTTCATCTTAGGGGGAATTTTGTTACAAATGCGAAAATCTTCGGTGAAATCGCCGATTTTTGTGCTTTTTTGTTTAGATTTGTAACATAAAAGAAGGATAAAAAATGAAAGAATTAGTATTTGCGACAAACAACGCCCATAAAGTGGATGAGGTGAGAAATAAGTTAAACGGACTTTTCGAAATCCGTTCTTTGTCGGAAATCGGTTGCAACGAGGATATCCCGGAGACTTCCGATACCCTTCAAGGAAACGCCAGTCAAAAATCACACTATCTCCACGACAAATTTCACTGCAATTGCTTTGCGGATGACACAGGGTTGGAAGTGGAGGCCTTGGATGGCGCGCCAGGCGTCTATTCAGCCAGATATGCGGGCCCAGCCAAAGATTCAGACGCGAATATTGATAAATTATTGGCGGAACTGAAAAATAAATCCAACCGCCGCGCAAGATTTAGGACAGTTATTTCGTTATTTTTAGAAGATAAGGAATATTTCTTCGAAGGAATCGTCACTGGCACCATCTTGACCGAACGCCACGGCGACGGCGGGTTCGGTTACGATCCCGTCTTCCAACCAGATGGTTACGACCGCTCTTTTTCTGAACTTTCCATGGAAGAGAAAAACAGCATCAGCCACAGAGGAAGAGCCGTAGAGGAACTCATTAAATTCCTAAACGGTAACCGATAATTCATTTAACCACTATTAATTATGATGGTAAAATTGACAAAGACATTGCTGCTCATCTGCGCGCTATGCTGCACGTCGGAGGTATTCTCCCAACTTCCAATGGGAGGATGGCAAACATTCTTCAACTATAATAATATCAAACAGATCCAACAATCCCCAGAGAAAGTCTATGCCCTCAGCGATGGCAACCTCTTCTCCGTGGATAAGGAATATGAGAGTGCCGAGACCTACACCAAACTCACGGGATTGTCAGATGGCAACATCGACATGATCGCATACAGCGACAACCAAAATGTTTTGGTCATCATCTATGACAACTGCAACATCGACCTACTGAACGGTTATGGCGTGGTCAATGTGCCCGATTTGAAGAATTCGGAGGTGGGTAGCAAAAAGGTCTATAATATCACCATCGATGGCAAGTACGCCTACCTTTCTTGCGGTTTCGGTATCATGGTGGTGGATTTGGCGAAGGGAGAGGTCACCGACTCTTACATCATCGGCGACCGTGGCGAATATCTCACAGTGAAAAACATCGTATTCCACAACGACTCGATCTACGCGCAAACCACCAGCGACATTCGCTATGCCTACAAAAAGGACAAGAACCTCGCTGATTTCAACCAGTGGAAAAAATTGGAATTGGCGGAGATTTCCGTCAAGCAGATTGAGGAGATCTACTCATTCGGACAAGATCTATTGATTCAAGCCCAAGAGACCATCTACAAGGTGGAGGACACCCTCACGGCAATCATGCCTCTGGAGAGGGATGAATACCTAATCGCCGACCAACAACTCATCGTCTGCGACAAAGATTCTATCGTCGTTTACAACGAGAAAGCCCAACGCGTCACCGCCATTGCGGCTGGCAAGGCCACCGACGCGATCTACGATCCACAAAGCAAAGCCTATTGGTTGGGTATACCTCAAAGCGACGGACAGACATTGCTCCAAAAATACAATCCAAGCGGATTGTTAGTCAATCACTATGCGCCTTCAGGCCCCTATTCCAGTACGATCGCCTTCGTCAAATACCAAGGAGGTAGAATGTTCACGGGTAGTGGCGGACCGTTCGACAGAGCGATGAACACAGCTGGTGTGGTGCAAATCTATGACAACAACCAATGGTCCATTATCACTGAGGTGGGCATGGACACCGCCATCATCCACGACAATAACTTCATGGATGTGCTGGACCTTGCGGTTGACCCACAGGATCCTCACCACTACTTTGTGGCTTCATGGAGAGGTCTCTTCGAGTTCAAGGATCACACGCTGATCAACAACTATACCTCAAAAAATAGCCCTATTTCCGCCTACTGGATCATGCACATCACCGACGGTTTGTGTTTCGACCAAGAGGGTAACTTGTGGATGGCCAATATGTTCTCCCAAGTTCCAGTGATGGCTCTGACACCTCAAGGAGATTGGATCACCTGCGAATATCCTGAGCTGCAGAACCAAGAGACCATTAAGGAAGTCTTGGTGGATAGCAAAGGCTATCTTTGGGTATTATTGCCTCGTAAAAACAAGGGTATCTTCTGCGCGGACCTAAATGGCACGCCAGCCAATTACAAAGATGACAGAACTAGGTTCCTCACCTCTTTGAACGACAAGGATGGACACGCGATCTCACCTTCCACCTTCCGATGCATCGTAGAGGACAAGGATGGCATCATCTGGATCGGAACAGACAAGGGCCCTATGCTCATCTCGGACGCCTCTAAAATATTCAACCAGAACTTCATCGTGGACCGCATCAAAATCACGCGTGACGACAACGCCAACTATGCGGACTACCTACTTGAAAACGAACAGATTAACGCCATCGCCATTGATGGAAACAATAGAAAATGGGTGGCAACCAATAATTCTGGATTGTATTTGCTCTCTGCCGACGGCAAGGAGACCATCCAACACTTCACTACCGAGAATTCTCCATTCACCTCCAACGCCATCATGGATTTGGCCATCAACAACGAGAACGGAGAACTTTTCGTCGTGACCTCCAACGCGCTCTTCCTCTACAAGACGGATGCCACGGAGGGTAGCGAATCGTACAAGAATGTCTATGTCTATCCCAACCCAGTCCGCGAGACTTTCGAGGGAGATATCACCATCAACGGCTTGATAGAGAACAGCCTTGTCCGCATCTCCGACGCGGAGGGTAGAATCATCCATCAAGGATACTCCAATGGCGGAACCTACGTATGGGACGGCAAGAATTTGAACGGCAGAAGGGTGGATACTGGTATCTATTTCATCTACGCCGCTCAAAACGACGGCAGTTCGAAGATGGTGACTAAAGTGGCATTTATTAAGTGAAACGACAATGATTATTAAGGATTTGGCCTCTATCAGCGAGGCAGCGAAAGAGTTTGTCGCCCAAATGGACGATCACAAAATTTACCTTTTCTACGGTTCCATGGGTGCGGGTAAAACCACTTTCATCCGTGCTATATGCGAGGAGTTAGGGGTGAAAGACGTGATCAACAGCCCCACTTTCGCCATCGTGAACGAATATACCGACGGTAAGGGTAAACCCGTCTATCATTTCGACTTCTATCGCATCAACAAGGTGGAGGAGGCTTACGATTTCGGCTATGAGGATTATTTTTACAGCGGAAATGTCTGCTTCGTGGAGTGGCCGGAGATGATCGAAGAGCTCCTACCCGCTGACGCCATGTGCGTCTCTATCCAAGAGAAGGCGAACGGAGAGCGTGAAGTCACCATCAAACCTTTGGCATGAAATTGACATGAAGATAGGTTTTGATGCGAAGAGAGCATTCTGCAACAGCCGTGGTTTGGGCAACTACAGCCGAGACACCATTCGTCTCTTGTCTGAGCAGTGTCCGGAACATCATTATACCCTATTCACGCCTAAAATCAACGAATCCATACAGTGGTCCTATAATGGCGAATGTTCGTCCGTCATAAAGCCCAGTGGCCTATTCGCAAATAAAATTCTATCCTCCGTATGGCGCACATGGAATATCTGCGATGATATAAAACGCTTGGATTTAGATATTTACCACGGATTGAGCCATGAATTGCCCTACGGCATAGAAAAAACGAGGGCCAAAAGGGTTGTCACGATGCACGACTTAATCTTCCTAAAAAATCCAGAGCTCTTCCCGCTCTTTGACCGATACTCCTTTAAAAAGAAGTATACCCACGGATGTAAAACAGCCGACAAAGTGATCGCCATCAGCGAAGAGACCAAGCGCGACCTCATAGAATACATGCAAGAGGATGAGTCACGCATTGAGGTGGTTTACCAAGGTTGCAACCCTGTATTCCACCAGCCTGTCAGCCAAGAGAGTCTGGAGAAGGTACGCGAAGAGTATGGTTTACCCGAGGATTTCATGCTAATCATTTGTGCCATCGAACGCAGAAAGAACCACGAATTAATTTTGGAGGCGATGCGCCACCCACAATTGAATCTTCCTTTGGTAATCGTGGGCCGACCATCTGAATACAAAAAGCATTTGGATGAACTTATCCATCAATATGGACTGGAGAAGCGGGTGATTTTCTTGAACGCCATGCCGACCAGCGCCTTGCCCGCCTTATACAAATTAGCTACAGTGTTTGTCTATCCCTCCCTTTTTGAGGGATTCGGCATCCCTATCCTAGAGTCGCTCACCATGGGTACCCCAGTGGTCACCAGCGAAGGAAGCTGCTTCCGCGAAACGGGAGGAAACGCGGCGAAGTATGTGGATTGCCACAATGCGGAAGCGTTGGCGGAGACGCTCATCAACGTGCTACAACACGAAAATGTGCGGCAGGAGATGATCGCCCAAGGACTCACCCACGCGCAAAAATTCTCGGACGAAACCATCGCCCGCAACCTTATGTCAGTATATAATAAACTTCTATAATATGTCAGATATCATTACATCCGCCCTTCAATCCATCGGCATCAACGAACTCAACGAGATGCAGCAAGCCTCTCTCCGCGCCAACGAATCGGGCCGCGACGTGATCCTCCTCTCTCCTACAGGTTCGGGTAAGACACTCGCCTTTCTACTTCCATTGTTGAAGCAGATGAAACAGGATTTCAATGGTATCCAAGCGATGGTCATCGCCCCTTCGCGAGAGCTGGCAATCCAGATCGAGGAGGTGTTCCGCTCACTGAAAAGCGAGTTGAAGGCGACCTGCTGCTATGGCGGCCACGCCTTTGACATGGAGAAGAATGCCTTGGCCACCCGCCCCGCACTCGTGGTCGGTACGCCAGGAAGAATATTGGACCATATCAAGCAAGAGAGTTTTGACCCCTCTACCGTGAAGTTCCTCGTTTTGGACGAATTCGACAAATCGCTCGAATTGGGCTTCCAAGCGGAGATGGAGGCGGTCATCACCCAACTGACAGGCATCAAAAAGCGAATGCTGCTCTCCGCCACCAGGATGGAGGAGATCCCCGCTTTCACCAAGATACACCACCCGATGTCGCTCGATTTCTTGGGGAATACCGAAACCTTACGCGAACTGACGGTTTACAAGGTGCAATCCCCTATCAAGGATAAGTTGGAGACCTTACAAAAATTGGTCTGCACCATCGGCAACCAACCCACCCTGATTTTCTGCAATTACAGAGAGTCGGTGGAGCGCATCGCCACCTATTTGAAGAAGAATAAATTGGACTGCAAGATGTTCCACGGCGGCATGGAGCAGGTGGACCGCGAGAAATCGCTCTTCCAATTCAGGAACGGCACCTCCTACCTGTTGGTCTCCACCGACTTGGCTTCCAGAGGTCTGGACATTCCTGAAATCCAGAATGTTGTCCACTACCACCTTCCAATCAATAAGGAGTCATATACCCACCGCAACGGCCGTACCGCCCGCATGTATGCGGATGGAAACGCCTACATCATCCTCCACGGAGAGGAGCGTCTGCCGGATTTCCTCGCGGATGAAACACTGGCAGATTTCGAACTGCCAGAGGTGTGCGCCAAGCCTCAACCATCAGAGTGGGCTTCGCTCTACATCGGCAAGGGCAAACGCGACAAACTGAGCAAGGGCGACATTGCGGGCTTCTTGATAAAAAAGGGAGAGTTGGATAAAGAGGATTTGGGCAGAATAGAGGTGAAGGAGCAATCCTCCTTCGCTACCGTCAAGCGTTTCAAATTGAATAGCTTGCTCGCTAAAATCCGAGGGGAGAAGATCAAGGGTATGAAGACGATCTTTGAGGAGGCGAAGTAAGCCTCACCGCCTCTTCAAAAGTGACAGTCCCTCCTTCACCATCTTCTTATCCAACACGCTAGGCTTGGTCTGAGGCGCTCTCCTTTTCGAAGCGACCAACGCCTTGAGTTGAGGAAGATTGCCGTATCCGGGCGGTGAAGACACCGTCAAACCATAATGGAACACAAATATTTTGAAGCTTTATTCCTCCACCTTCCACTCCACGATGTTTCTTTCCTCCGTGCTGAAGTTCGCCCCGATCTTCACAACCGGTTTGTCGGCGGAAGAGATCTTCTTGGCATATTTTTTCATGTCTATCTGCGACAGGGCGTCGTCGGCCGATTGGTCGCGTTTGCACTCGATCACATAGACGCGGTTGTCCGTCTCGAAGAAGACATCGATACGTCCGCCTAACACTGGAAGCTCCACCGCCACCTTGAATCCGGAGAACCTTATCATCAGGTAGATCATGTTGCGGAAGTTCGCCTCTATCTGCTTCACCTTATTGTTCTCAAATGGGATCTGCCCCATTATCAACTGGATTTGGGACATGAACGACTCGACATCATCCGCTATGATATAACGTTTTAGCTTTACCAAGTCCAAATCCTTACGGTCACTGGTGATGGAGTCCACGTAATTCGGAAGCAACATCTGTGTGAACCCGCCAGACACCTCCTCATTAGGGAAACCTAAATAATAATACCCGTCTTGATAGCCTTTGATTGTCAGGTATCCACTCTGATACATCGCGGCAATGACATTGCTCTCTCCATTGCCAAACGAAGCTATCATTTCTCCGGACGCCGTCAAATTGTCGTCGAACTCGGGGAAAACTATATCACTTTTAGACAGAATTTTTGTCAAGTATGTCGGTGTGCCGGTGGCAAACCAATAGTTGTTCAGCTGTCTGTCCGCCAATGAATTCAGTAAACTGAACGGATTGTAGACATCAACAAGTTTCTCGCTGAAATGATAGCCGTCATACCTTCCCTTCAGTAAGGCGTACATCTGCTCCTTGCTAACACCTTGCTCATCGGCAAACGCCTGTACCTCATCGTCGAAATACGAGTGCAATTCCTCCTCCGATATGCCACAGATGGTATTGTGTTTTTTGTTGTTGGAGATGTCCTTCGGATTGTTCGCCGCACTGAAAATGCCAAGTTTGCCGTAACGGGTCACGCCGGTAAGGAAAGCGAAACGGATATACTGGTCGGCTCTTTTCATGATGCCGTAAATTCCTTGAAGCGCCGCTCTGTTCTGGTCTTGAACCTCCTGGAGTCCAATGGTGTCAGTCAACGGTTTGTCATACTCGTCAATTAGGATTACGACTTGTTTCCCAGTTTGCTCTTTTGCCCGGCTTACAACTCCATAGAAGCGGTCGCCCAATGAAACTTCATTATCATTTTTTCCATACACCTTTTCCCACGATGTTAGATCTATATTCATCCGATCATTGATTGCATTAGGATCAGTGTAGTCGGCCCCCGTAAAGTCGATATGAAACACCGGATACTCCACCCATTCCTTCTCAAGACTCTCCATGGCAAGACCCTTGAACAACTCCTTTTTACCCTTGAAGTAGGCTTCAAGAGTGGTGGTGAGCAGACTCTTTCCGAAACGACGCGGGCGGCTGAGGAAATAATATTTCCCCTCATCCACAAGCTTATACACAAGGTCAGTCTTATCCACGTATTGATAACCGCCTGTGATTACCTCTTCAAAAGTCTGTATGCCTATCGGATATTTCATATAACGCTCGACTTAGTTAACTATGCAAATTTAATGAAAGTTTTCGACATATTAGTTAGAACGAAAACGATCTCAATCGATCTGGACATCGACCTCACCGCCTCTTCAAAAGTGACAGTCCCTCCTTCACCATCTTCTTATCCAACACGCTAGGCTTGGTCTGAGGCGCTCTCCTTTTCGAAGCGACCAACGCCTTGAGTTGAGGATAAACGACTTGGATGAGCTCGTCGGTGCTCTTTGCCTGAAGGAAAATGCCTCCCGTTGAAGCAACATCCTGACGTATGGCCTCTATTTCAGACTCTTTAAGACGGTCGTTTCCGATTGATCGGGTAGAATCAGCGAATGGATAATCAATCTTCGGATTCCCCGAATTGAGATAGACGTAGTTCACGCGAATATGATGATTGCGAAGGAGCTCCATAGCCGTATGCAGAGAGAAATGGCCGGTGTTATTTGATCCGTCCGTGAGAACAATGAGATCCTTCACTTTTCTGCCTTGGGCCAATGGGGCAAGCAACGCATCGCCTATAGCTGTGCCATAATGCGTAACACCTTTTGTCGTATCAACTTTGCCCTTCACCTGCTTAGGCTCGCAAAACCGCTCAATGACAGAAGAAAAGGTGACATAGCCACAGTCCTTCGCCTCTTTCAACCATAACTCCGCAAACTGCATGAGCGCCTCCGCCCTGTCAGGTGCGAAATCCAATATTCTCATAGATCCCGAGACGTCGCAGAGCAGATATGTTTCGCCTTCCCCCTTCGCGGAATATGCCTTTTCAGGTTTGGTATTCCCTTCCACCATAACGATAGCTTTCTTTGTCACAAATACCGAATCCACGTTCCTCACAGGGGTAAAAAACATGGGTTGACGCTTTTCCATGGGGTAGGATAAACCCAACGTTATCGGATTTCCACCTATCGATATTTCTCCTGTCCGCATCGGCTTCAGAATGCACCTGCTCACCGTATAACAATCATAATTTTTCCCATCCATCAGAACCTTTTGTTGTTCATTCACCGACATGCTGTCATAAAAGATGATACAATCATCCGGCATCATATTCTCTAAATCCTGAATAGATCTGATATGCGGAGAAGAATAATACAAACGGCAAAGACATTGTATGGTGTCACCTAACGAGATACGGTCTCTGCTGCATTCCCATTGTATGAATATATCATCCTCTTCTATCTTGTGGGGTAACTCAGCTTCCTTTGTCATTGTTTCGCCATTGGCAAGAATCTTCACCTCCTTTCTCTCTGTCCGCCCACGGGTGACTACCTCACCATTCAGCAGGATTTCATACTCCGTCGGCTCCACAACGACACTATTGCTTCCCACCGATGGCATAATGCCATATCGGATATCTATGCTATATTCTCGTTTCATCTCTCCATTCACCATCGAATGCGAATGGGTAACAAATTTTTGGGGGTCGCTCATTACGCCATTCTCGACATTAGGATCAATCAATGAAATATTAGAGAGATTCTCATCGGATTTGAAATGATACTCCACAAAAAATCCATGAAAACCATCATCCGCCTTCACGCTATCAGGACAATCCATTGTCACCTCATACTTCTGCGCGTTAAGATGAAGGCAAGAGATAACACACAGCATAAAAAATATAATCTTTCTCATACGATCTTTATCATTATTCACGCAACAAAACTACTACAAAAACAGAAGTGGACGAATCATTTTTCGACGATTCGCCCACTTCCATATACTTACCGCAGTATCTTACTCCCCAATCACCTGCGCGATCACCTGAGGGAAATATTGGTACTCCAAGGCGTGGACATTGTGCGCCACATCGTCAGGGGTATCAGTAGGAGTCACCTTCACCTTCGCCTGGAAGATAATCTGACCCGCATCCAAATTCTCATTCACATAGTGGATCGTGATGCCACTCTCCTTCTCTCCAGCCTCAACAACCGCTTCGTGGACATGCATGCCATACATTCCCTTGCCTCCATACTTTGGCAACAAGGCAGGGTGGATGTTCACGATCTTGTTCGGATAAGCTGCTATCATCTCATCAGGCACCTTCAACAAGAAACCCGCCAAAATGATATAATCAATATTGGCCTCACGCAACCAGCCCATCACCGTTCCATCTTTCCACTCCTCCTTGGTGAAATATCTGAAAGGAATACCCAAACGCTCGGCGCGCACCTTTACATAGGCATCTTCTTTGTTACATAATATAAAAGGGAAAGAGACATTCTTATTTTCAGAAAAATAAGTGATGATATTTTCGGCATTCGATCCAGAACCAGAAGCGAAAATGGCCAATTTTTTTTTCATATAACCTTACAATTAGTTTAAAAAGACAAAAAAAGATACACATTTGGGGCAAAATGTGCAATTTTTTCCATTTTTTATCGGGACAACCGCACTTTATCTCACAAATATTGTGTTTCTTTGCACCGCAAATTTAACACATAAATTATTAACTAAAAAATTAAGATTATGTCAGAAGTAGCACAAAAAGTAAAATCTATTATCGTAGAGAAATTGGGTGTAGAAGAGAACGAGGTAACTAACGAGGCAAGCTTCACCAACGATTTGGGTGCTGATTCATTGGATACTGTAGAGTTGATCATGGAGTTCGAGAAGGAGTTCAACATCACTATTTCAGACGACCAAACTGAGAAGATTACTACAGTAGGTGAGGCTATCGAGTTGATCGAAGGTCAATTGAAATAATCATAGTAAAATTTCAACTATGAATTTTAGAAGAGTCGTAATTTCGGGAGTAGGTGCGATTACACCAGTTGGAAATGATGTTCCGTCTTATTGGAACGCTTTACTTAATGGCGTGAGCGGGGCCGCTCCCATTACGCTCTTTGACACCACTAATTTCCGCACGCAATTCGCTTGTGAAGTGAAGGGTTTTGACCCATTGGACCACTTTGAGAAGAAAGAGGCGAGGAAATACGATAGGCACGTCCAATTCGCCATGGTAGCGGCAAAACAAAGTATGGACGACGCCAATTTTGATTTAGAAAAACTTGACTTAAATAGAGCGGGTGTGATTTTCGCCTCTGGTATCGGAGGTATCACATCTTTGGAGACTGGTTTTGAGGAATTTCAAGCCTGTGGCAAATTCAATCCTTTCTACATCACGAGAATGATCGCCGATATGGCGGCCGGACATATTTCGATGATGTACAAGTTCCGCGGTCCGAACTTCGGTACTGTATCCGCTTGTGCGTCATCGACACATGCATTGAGTGTCGCCTTCGACCAAATTCGATTGGGCAGAGCGGACGTGATGATCACAGGAGGTGTGGAAACCGCAATTACCCGAAGCGGTATCGGTGGCTTCAACGCCATGCACGCCCTCTCCACCAGAAACGATGACCCGCAACGAGCTTCCCGTCCATTCAGCAAATCCAGAGACGGATTCGTCATGGGAGAAGGCGGCGGAAGCCTCATTTTCGAGGAGTACGAGCACGCCATCAAACGCGGAGCTAAAATCTATGCGGAAGTTGTAGGCATAGGCGCGTCAGCGGACGCTTACCACATGACAGCCACCCACCCAGACGGCGAAGGCGCTATCTTGGTAATGAAGAACGCCTTACAAGATGCGGGCATGAAACCAGAGGATATTGACTACATCAACATGCACGGAACATCCACCCCAGTGGGAGATGTCTCCGAGGTAAAAGCGATCCTCAATGTCTTCGGCAACCACGCTTATAAGATGAGTTTGAGTTCCACAAAGTCTATGACTGGCCACCTATTGGGCGGCACGGGCGCCATCGAGGCCATCGCCAGTGTTCTTGCGATCAAAAATGGCATCATTCCTCCTACCATCAACCACGATGAGGAGGACAAAGATCCCGATATCGATTACAACCTAGACTTCACCTTCAACAAGTCAAAGAAGAGAGAGGTAAGGGCTGCCATGTCCAATACATTTGGATTTGGTGGACATAATGCAACCATCATCTTTAAAAAATTTGAAGGTTAAATTCCTCATAAATGAAGCACTGAACCGTGTTAGACTCCTTTGGGTGAAGCCAAAGGAGGAATACTTGGTCATTCGAAAACAGCTAGGTTTCACACCCCATAACTTAGAGTACTACACTGTCGCGCTCTCCCATAAATCCATTCTATCCAAGAAAGAAAGAGAATCCAAATCCAACGAAAGACTTGAGTATCTCGGTGATGCCGTCATAGAGACCATTGTCTCCGACATCCTCTACAAACGATACAAGGAAGCCAACGAAGGAGAACTCACTAATATGCGCGTCAAGCTCGTGCAACGTGGCACGTTAAACAGGGTGGCGGAAAAGATGGGCTTACAAAAATTAATCAAGACGTCCGCCATCAACAAAACCCACAATTTCAATGTGAACGGAAACGCATTGGAAGCATTGATGGGCGCTATTTATTTGGATAAAGGGTTTGATTTCAGTTATTACTATTGGGAAAATCACATTCTCAAAAATTTCATGGATATGTCGGTGGAACTCAACAGCGACCACGACTATAAGTCCAAACTAATCGAATGGTGCCAGAAAAAGCACATGCGCATCGATTACAAGGTGGTGGAGGAGAGCAAAGACAACGACCACAACATTATCTTTAAAACAGAAGTCATCATCAACAACATACACGGAGGATTCGGAACAGGATATTCCAAAAAGGAGTCCCAACAGATGGCCTCGCGAATAACCTATTACAAGGTGACCGAGGACAAAGACTTCTTCAGCAAGAAAGCACATAGGGAGACCAACTCCCAAAACTAATAACATTGAAGATGGAAGAACATATTCACTTCGGAAAACTCGCGTTCGAAAAGGCTAAGCATCATGCCAATAGAACCGTCTTGAAAAGCAAAAACGAGAAATCAGGCAAATGGGAATCCACCACTTGGGGAGAACTTTCCAAACAGGTGGAGACGCTTGCTAAATCTATGATTGAGATGGGCGTCAAAGAGGGAGACCGCATCGCGATCTTCTCCCAAAACATGGCGGAGATCATTGCCGTGGATTTGGCCGTACTTGCCATCAAAGGCACCTCTGTACCTATGTACGCCACCTCATCCGCTTCACAAGTGGAGTATATCGTCAATGATGCCCAAATTGAAATCATCTTTGCGGGAGAGCAATACCAATACGACACCTCTGTGGAGGTATTACAACAATCCCAATATCTCAAAAAAATCGTGGCCATCGATGAGAACATCCAATTAAAAGGCGTGGATGCGGCGATCTCCTTCGAAGATTTCATGAAACATGGCGAGGAGTCCTCACAAGCGGGGAAAATTTTATCCGAGCGTCAAGAAAGACTCTCTTTGGACGACCTCTCCACGCTCATCTACACTTCTGGTACCACAGGTGAACCAAAGGGTGTCATCATCAGACAATCCAACTACCAACAGGCCATGAAGATCCACGACATCCGATTGACCAATATCACAGACAAGGATACCTCTCTCTGCTTCTTACCTTTGAGTCATATTTTCGAACGTGCTTGGACCTACCTCTGCATGCACAATAATATGACCATATACATCAATAAGAACCCCAAGGAGATACAAGCCACTATCAAGGAGGTACGTCCTACCATGATGTGCGCCGTTCCACGTTTCTGGGAGAAGGTCTATATGGGAGTGGCCGACAAAATCGAATCCTTCCCTCCGTTCTTGCAAAAATTGATGCGCCGTGCCATCCGCGTCGGCAAGGAGAGAAATTTGGAATACAGACGCTACGACAAAAAGGTGCCTACCTTCTTGGCCTTCCAATATTGGATATATAGCAACACCTTGTTCAAGATCCTCAAGAAAGCGATCGGATTCGACAAAGGAAAATTCTTCCCTACTGCGGGTGCGGCTCTTTCCAATGATGTGAACATCTTCCTTCACAGCGTTGGGTTCAACATCTGCGTCGGTTATGGCCTAACAGAGACCTGTGCGACCGTCTCTTGCTACAACCCTTACAACAAGGGTTATGAGGTCGAATCAGCGGGTGATATCATGCCGGAGATAGAGGTGAAGATCGGAGAAAATGACGAGATCCTTTTGAAGAGTAAGACCATCACCGAGGGTTATTACAACAAGCCACAAGCCACCGAAGAGAGTTTCGTGGATGGCTGGTTCAGAACGGGTGACGCAGGTTATTTGACCGAAAAGGGAAGACTCGTGATCCGCGAGCGTATCAAAGAGCTTTACAAAACCTCCAATGGTAAGTATGTGGCGCCTCAACAAGTGGAGAACAAACTCTGCGTGGACAAATACATCGAGCAAGCCGCTATCATCGGCGACCAACGCAAATATGTCTCCGCGCTCATTGTCCCTGCTTTCCCCGCATTGGAGGCTTATGCGGAAGCGTCTAAAATCAAATACAATTCCAAAGAGGAGTTGCTCCAAAATCCGAAGATCATTGAATTCTACGAAGGCAGGATCCAAGGCGCTCAAAAGGAGTTGGCCGCTTATGAGCAAGTGAAGAAGTTCACCCTTTTAGCAAAACCATTCACTCCTGACAGCGGAGAGTTGACACTCACCTTGAAATTGAAGAGAAAGGTGATCTATCAACACTATGAGAAGGAAATCGAGAACATGTATGTATAGAATTAATTATTAAATAGATGAATTATGGCAAAAAAAATGTCCACTTCTTATAATATGACGAGCGAGGAATTGAACTCACCCGCATTTTTGGGTTTTATGAAACACTTAACCCTCCCTATCATCGGTGCCGTCGTGCTTTTTATTATATTGGCCAACAGTTGCACCACTATCGATTCAGGTTCAGTCGGCTTGAGATTCTACAAATGGTCTAGCGACGACGACAAAAGAGGAGGTGTAATCGGTACTTGCAAAGGATGGGTTTGGTACAACCCTGTCACACAAAACGTCTTCGAATACCCAATCTATGTACAACGTAAGACTTACGAGCCATTCTCGGTGAACGCGAAGGACGCCAGTACTTTCACCATGGACCCAACCATCGCCTATCGCCTCGACCCTGATATGGCTGAGAAGGTATTCGTCAAATACAGAAAATCACTCCGTGACATCGAGGACGGTTACATCCGTACCTGTATCTACGAGGCATACCGTACTTGCGCCAACCAATACACCTCCGATTCCTTGATGGCCAACCGTGGAGGTTTCGAGAACGAGGTACGCAAGAGATTGGAACAATCACTCTCCAACGAAGGTTTTGTCGTAGAGGAGTTCACCTCACAAATCACCCCTCCTAACTCATTGGCTCAAGCCATCAACGCCAAGAACGAGGCGGTGCAAAATGCATTGAAGGCAGAGAACAAGGTGAAAGAGGCGGAGGCCAACGCAAAAATCGAGATCGCCAAAGCACAAGGTGAAGCCAACGCTTTAAAGATCAAGGGTGACGGTGAGGCATACTACAACCGCGTGGTGGCTCAATCACTCAATGAGTTGCTTGTCCGTCAATATGCGATTGAAAAGTGGGACGGCAAATTGCCCACCTATATGACAGGCGAGAAGGGAGCAACTCCTTTCATCGGCGTGAAATAAAATTCATATAAAAGCATAATTCAAATTCATAATAACCAATGATAACTATAGACCAACTAAAAAATGTGTTGGAACGCGAGGATGCGTTGAGGAGGTATCTTTGACATCGATGCGAAGTTAGTTCAAATCGAGGAAGAGGAACTGAGAACACAAGCGCCAGGCTTTTGGGACGACCAAAAGGCGGCCGAGGCGCAGATGAAAAAGATCAAGGACATCAAAAAGTGGGTGGACGGTTACAATGAGGTGAAGGCGGCAGCCGAGGAACTTCAGCTATCCTTCGACTTTTACAAAGAGGAGGCTGTCACAGAAGATGAGGTGGATGAAGCGTACGCTCGCGCCATCGATTTGACTGAAAAATTGGAACTCCAAAATATGCTCCGCAAAGAGGAGGACAAAATGGGCGCCGTCTTGAAGATTGTGGCAGGAGCCGGCGGCACCGAAGCGCAGGACTGGGGAGATATGCTGATGCGTATGTACCTACGATGGTGCGAATCAAAAGGATATAAGACAGAGATTGCCAACTTGCTCGATGGAGATGAAGCGGGTATCAAATCGGTCACCATCAAGGTGGAGGGCGATTTCGCCTATGGTTATTTGAAGAGCGAAAACGGTGTCCATCGTTTGGTTCGTGTCTCTCCTTTCAACGCACAGGGAAAACGTATGACCTCCTTCACATCCGTCTTTGTCGTGCCATTGGTGGATGACTCCATCGAAATCTATGTCAACCCTGCGGGTATTTCATGGGATACCTTCCGTTCCAGCGGTGCGGGTGGACAGAACGTCAACAAGGTGGAATCTGGTGTGCGTTTGCACTATAAGTTCCACAATGTATTGACAGACCAGGACGATGAGATCGTGATCGAAAATACAGAGACACGTGACCAACCGAAAAATAAAGAGAACGCATTACGACTTTTGCGCTCACAACTCTACGAAATCGAGCTGGAGAAGCGACGCGCGGAGACCGCTAAGATCGAGGCCGGCAAGAAGAAGATCGAATGGGGTTCCCAGATCAGAAGTTACGTGTTTGACGACCGAAGGGTGAAAGACCACCGTACCGATTACCAGACCTCCAATGTGCAGGCGGTGATGGACGGAGACCTCGACGCCTTTATCAAAGCATATCTTATGGAATTTGGAGGGGAGGAATAATCTTCTCCCTTTTCTTTTTATAAACGCTTATAGATTATGAAGACAAAATTTATACTATTTACCCTAGCCATCACACTCTTGGCGGGTTGCAAGAAAAATGATGAGGAGTTGCCAGGCATCTCCGACGAGGAGGTATTGAAGAAAGAGATCGTGGGCGGATGGGGCGCCCAAGAGGTTAACTGCTACCTCAACCACGGTGCAGTTCCTGGTATGGAGTCTATGCAGAACAAAATGCAGTCCAACCTGGAGAAGTGGTTCCTTCCCTCCAACCTCTATATCACAGAGGATTCCATCTACTACATCGAGAAGCATCAAGAGGGATACAACTATGTGAAGAAGGCTGGTGGCTACACCATCGAGTCCAACCCTACCCGCATCATCATCTCCAATGAATACTTGATGTGCGACCAATACGCTCCCTACTATTTGATCAAGAAAGAGGACGGTAGACTATGCCTATACCTCACAAAGTCAGAAACTTTGGAACTGCTCAAACGCAATGCGGATTTCAAGAATGTGATAGGACTGGTTAGCAACGTTATCGACGACGCCCAATTCGAATTCTTCCTTGAACACGACGACATCAGCATCTACCACGACATTGATAACGGTGATTTCGTCCATGTGGATAACTACTCGAAATAGTGGTCAGGTGAAAAATATATACAGCAGATTAATACGAGAAGACTGGGATTTTTTTCCTGGTCTTTTCTTTTTTATGAATCTTTTCAATCTAACGATCTGAAATTACGATCATAGAGAGGACAAAACGATAAGTCTATCCTCCCTCTTTGTTTTTAGAAAAATATCTTTCTGAAAATTTGTCAATTCCGATAAATCCGATAATTTTGCCAATGTACTCTGGAGAGAAATCCAGAGACCGAGAAGGCATTTTTTGCATGAAGTCCTAATTTCATAAATTTCGCCAAAATTTACTACAAGGACGAGTGTAGAATCATGCCCAGTCTGTTTTTGTATATGTGGAAGGTAGCCAATCCTGTACTCATATTCAAAATGGACGTGGGGTGTTCTATTCTATGTTCATTTGTAGTGGGGTGTTTGGCGATACCTTTGAAATGGTGGACGTAAGGCGGAACAAGTCTCACGTCCTTTTCGTTTTTAATGGTATAATGTTCCTGATTCGGAGGCTTGGGGGAGAATTGAAATTTATTGAGATTATGATGAAGAAAAGAATAGACACCTGCCCCAATTGTGGACACGCAACAGAAGGAGAAGAAGGGTCTTCTTCAACTAAAAACTGGGGAACAATGCTGGGAGGCCTTGGAGGATTTGCACTTGGAGGACCTATAGGTGCAGTTATCGGTGCAACAGGAGGAAGACTCGTAAGCTCGGCTGGCAATGCCATCATCGACCGTTATTCATTTCACTGCCCACATTGCGGTTTTGATTGGGTTCACGATTACGCTAAAGATGACAAATAACACGCCTCATCACGGAGTTTTTCTGATCATAAAGACAGCTATATAACCGTAATTTTCTATGAGATTGCGACCATATATTATAAAACATTTTTATTAACATTTAATTTTTAAGCTTATGTCAGTCACATTAACAACTATTGCTCTTACAGTACTAGGCACAGTCGCAGGAAATGCAGATAGCATTGCCGCTAGTTTGACAAGTAATTCCACAGTAAACAAAGCCTTAACAAAAGGGCTTTCAAATGGATGCCAAACAGTAATTGAGAAGGGTGTTAAAAAATTAAAAAAGTAAATTGGTACTATCCATGACCATGTTCAAAAGACCGAGGCACTCAACCTCGGTCTTTTTTATACTACATCTTCATTTCGTCTGGTTCAAGAATTTGGAGTACCAATCCACGAAAATATGCAGGATACCTTGCCATAGCTTTCCTATAATTAGCACTACGCCGATTCCCATTTGAAGTAAACCTGCCCTTTTTAGAAGAATTATCAATTCACCCCCAATAATTCATCCGTAAAAAAATTACGGATAATATTTTTTTGCTATATTTGCATAGTTCATAAAGGATAAGGCTATGCTTACAAGATTTGCTGTAAATAACTATAGAGGCTTCTCTAAGAAAATCGAATGGGATCTTTCTTCTCCAGGAAAGTACGATTTCAACAACTATGCGGTAAAAGACGGCGTGGTGAAAAGTGGTGTCATCTACGGACCTAACGGAATGGGTAAATCCAACTTTGGACTTGCCATATTCGATATCGTTAACCACTTATCCCAAAAATGGAAAAAGCCAGACTACTATAGAAACTTCGTCTATGCAGGCAATCCTGATTCTCCAGTTTCATTTGAATACGGATTCAAATTCGGAGACACTCACCTTGAATATGCTTACAGCAAAGACAAAATAGGCAACCTCCTGTCTGAGACACTAACGTGTAACGGCGAGGTCGTCCTGAAGCAAGACTCAACAGAGAGCAACGTATTCGCTTCCCCAGAGTTTCCCATTGAGGAAAGCGTGAAGAAAAAATTCGCCAACAGTGCCAATCGTGTATCTTTGGTGGCATTCATTCTTGGTGCAATGCCCTTGGAAAAGGATCATTACCTTGTCAAACTCAATCAGTTTGTCGGCAACATGCTATGGTTCTCCAGTGTGGAGGGAAACCAGTTCATTGGCATGGAGACAATCGTGGAAAGCATCGAAGAGTTTATCATCAGACAAAATATTACAAAGGATTTCCAGAATTTCCTAAACGAAGTAAGCAATCAAACATTCGATTTTGTTACCCCTTCCACATCAGACAAACTAATACTTTGCAATATCAATGGAGGTAGAATTCCTTTCATAGAAATCAGTTCAACAGGAACAAAGTCTTTAACATTACTTTATTACTGGCTGAAGAAAATCGACAGTCATTCATTTATATTTATTGACGAGTTTGATGCCTTTTATCATTTCAAGCTAGCCTTCAATGTATGTAAAAGATTATTCAACCTCGATTGCCAGGTATTCACATCTTCACACAACACGTCACTTATGACGAATGATCTATTGCGTCCAGACTGCAATTTCATATTGGACAACAATATCATCAAACCATTATGCGACTGTACGGAGAAGGAACTAAGATTCGCCCATAATATGGAGAAACTTTATAGAGGTGGAACATTCAGCACGGGTACGTTATGATATTATTCGTTTTCGAAGGTAAGAAAAGGGAGCCTATGCTTTTCAAGGCACTGCAAAAACTCTTCTTTAGAGAAGAGCAGCATATCCTATGCTCCTACGGGAACAATATTTATCAACTGTATAAGGACTTGAAAATGGATGAGGAAGACTCTCTAAACCTTGTATCATTGCTAATGGAGAGGGAGAAGGACTCGGAGGAGAGTACATTTTCTGCTGTAAACAGCACGGATGACATCTCCGAAATCTACTTGTTCTTTGACTATGATTTTCAGAACAAAAACCTTGCTTCCGACGAAATTGACCAGATGTTAACAGACATGTTGGAATACTTTTCTGACGAAACCGGCAATGGTAAGTTATACATCAACTATCCGATGATCGAATCCATTCGATATTTCAAATCCTTGGACGACAATCAATACGACAGTTATACAGTATCTCGAACAGAATGTCTTGGAGATAATTTCAAATGTTTGGCAGACGAATTCTCTTGTTTCAAAAGTCTTGACTTCTTAACACTAACGACAAGAAGAGAACCAAGCGACAATGAGATTAACTCCAGACGGGAAAACTGGACGGCTATCAAGCAGATGAATGTCCGCAAAGCAAACTACATCTGTAAGGGGGAAAGCAAAATGCCTATCAAAAAATCAGATATTGATCAGCAAACTGTATTTGAAAATCAATTGAGAAAATACGTCATGCCATTAGATCAAGTGGCTGTTTTGAATGCATTTCCTTTATTTCTATTTGATTATTTCAGGGTATAGTTTTTGTGAAAATCTCAGCTTTTCTACCTATTCCGTTTCCTTTTTTCTCCATAAAGATTACTTTTGTAAAAAATTAGTGAAATAGATTCATGAAAAAGAAAATTGCAATCGTAGCAGGTGGCGACCAATCCGAATTGGAGGTCTCCCTCAGAAGCGCGGCAGGTCTTTACTCCTTCATCGACAAGGAGAGATACGACCTTTACATCGTGACCATCGTTGGAACCAAGTGGGAAGTGGAATGCGAGGGGGAGAAGTTCCCTATCGACAAGAACGACTTCTCTTTCATCAATAAAAAGGGAGATCATGTGAACTTCGATTTCGCCTATATCACCATTCACGGCGTACCGGGCGAGGATGGTAAACTCCAAGGTTATTTCGACCTTCTTCGCATCCCCTATTCTTGTTGCGGCGTTTTGGCGGCAGCCCTTACCTTCAACAAGTATTTCTGCAATAAATATCTTCACCAATTCCAAATACCTATCGCCAAGTCTGTACTCATCAACAAGGGCGATAAGATCGATCCGCAAGCCATCGAGGAGGAGTTGGGCATGCCAATCTTCGTGAAACCTAATGGCGGTGGAAGTAGCTACGGTACCTCTAAGGTGAAAAGCGCCGATGGAATCGTGAAAGCGGTGGAAGCGGCCTTGGTGGAGAGCGACCAAGTGATCATCGAATCCTTCATGAAGGGAACAGAGATTACTTGCGGTGCCTATAAGACAAAGAACAAGGCGGTTGTGTTCCCCATCACAGAGGTGGTCAGCAAGAACGAGTTCTTCGACACCGACGCCAAATACAATGGCGCTGTGGAGGAGATCACCCCTGCCAGATTGTCCAAATTGGTGACAGATCGTGTGCAACGTCTCACTGGCATGATCTATGACCTCATCGGAGCGAAGGGTATCATCCGCGTGGATTACATCATCACAGAGGGTGATTTGATCAATCTCTTGGAGGTGAACACCACGCCAGGTATGACCGCCACCAGTTTCATCCCGCAACAGGTGCGCGCCGCAGGTTTGGACATCAAGGATGTGATGACGGATATTATTGAAAATGAGTTGAATAAATAATTATGGCATTTTATCCCCAACTGATATTGGATGCGCTGAAACATGTGCGCTATCCAGGAACTGGACAAGATATCGTCTCCGCGGAGATGGTGGACGACAACATACGAATCGAAGGCAATAAGATCTCCTTCTCCCTTCTTTTGGAAAAGCAGGGCGATCCGTTCGCCAAATCCTTGGTGAAGGCCGCCGAGCAGGCTATCCTCACCTATGTGGGCGCCGAGGCGGAGATCGTGGGCAACATCAGCGTCAACTACAAGACGCAGATTCCCGCGCAACCTGATAAGTTGTTGCCACAAGTGAAGAATATCATCGCCGTATCATCCGGTAAGGGTGGTGTCGGAAAGTCAACCGTCTCCTCCAACCTTGCCGTGGCGCTGGCAAACGCAGGCTATAAGGTGGGATTATTGGATGCGGATATCTTCGGTCCCTCTGTTCCTAAAATGTTCGGATTGGAGGATGCAAGGCCCTATTTGGAACCAGTCGGTGACAGGGAGTTGATTCGCCCCGAAGAGAAATATGGCGTGAAGATGCTCTCCATCGGCTTCTTTGTCGATCCCCAAAATGCAGTGCTTTGGAGAGGTGGCATGGCTAGCAATGCCTTGAAACAATTGATTTCCGATGCCAATTGGGGCGAATTGGATTACTTTATCCTCGACCTTCCACCAGGCACCAGCGATATCCACTTGACCTTGGTACAGACGCTCGCCATCACAGGCGCCATCGTGGTCAGCACCCCGCAAGAGGTGGCTTTGGCCGATGCTCGTAAAGGCATCAGCATGTTTACCGGAGAGAAGGTCAACGTGCCTATCTTGGGTCTAGTGGAGAACATGGCATGGTTTACCCCTGCCGAACTTCCGAACAATAAATATTACATCTTCGGCAAAGAGGGTTGCAAAAGATTGGCGGAAGAGATGGGCGTGAAGTTATTGGGTCAAATTCCGATCGTGCAAAGTATCTGTGACGGCGGAGACAGCGGCAAACCAGTCGCTTGCGATTCTGACACCATCACGGGAAGAAGTTTCGCAGAATTGGCGCAAAACGTGGTGGAGCAGGTGGAGATACGCAATACCACCTTGCCAGAAACGCAGAAAGTCAATGTCACCCGCAAATAAAAAAATGCAGAATTAAGTGATAATCAATTATTTTGCTTATATTTGCATAATAACATTTACAAACAAATTATATAATAGGAGGTTTTATACCAATGAGAAGACTAGGATTCAAATTATTTTTCGCTGCTGTAATGGCAGTATCTATGACAAGTTGCGACTCTTGCTGCGGTGGTGGACAAGATGATCTTTGCAGCCACGAAAAGGCTAATGCGGCAGGTTTCAAGAGTTATATGGAAAAACTTAGCAACCCTCAATTGATCGACTATCGTACAGAGAAAGAGTTCGCAGAAGGCCATATTCCAGGTGCGGTAAACATCCCTGTAACCAACAAGAAACTTGATGGTGCCAATGGTAACTGCGATTACGTGAAAGAGGCCATGGCGATTTTCGACGTGAACTTGCCAGTGTTGGTATATGGCGCGGACGGCGGTTGGGGTATCAACGGTAATGCGGTTCCAGGACAATTGGCTTGCAAATTCGGCGAGGACAATGTAACCCTTTTGGAGGGTGGATACAACGCTTGGGTGAAGGCAGGCTACGCGATCGAGTATTAATGACAATATCACTCAAACAATAAAAAAGAGAGGGATTTTCTTCGGAATATCCCTCTTTTTGCATCTTGTTCAAATAGGTTTGCTTAAGTCACGCAGATTCTTTATTTTCGCAACCAAATAACATTATTACTACCATTAATTCAATTATTGACATGACTATTTCTAAAAGTTGGATCTCAGCCATCGCGGCAGCTGCTTTCGCCATGACTACACACACCACCCTCGCCGCTACAGTACAAGGTAAGAGTGCCATGGAGATTTCCCAATTAATGTACACCGGCTGGAATGTAGGAAACTCACTGGATGCGTTCAAGCAAGGTTATACAGGCGTAAATACTGAAATGGCATGGGGTAACGCCAAGATCACGAAGAGCATGATCGACAACGTCAAGAACTCCGGATTCAGGACACTCCGCATCCCTGTCAGTTGGGGTCAGCACACTTCCAACAACGGACAATACCAATTCAAGATCGACGACGCGTGGTTGAAACGCGTGAAAGAGGTAGTGGACTACGGTATTGACAACGATATGTTTGTCATTCTCAACATCCACCATGACAACGGAGATCAGTGGAACCACCCCTATTTCTGGCCTACCAACAACAAAAAAAACCAGTCCATCAAGTATGTGACGGACATCTGGAGCCAGTTGGCGGAATACTTTAAGGAGTATGACCAAAAGTTGATTTTCGAGACACTCAACGAGCCACGCTTGATAGGTGATCAACATGAATGGTGGTTTTATCCGACCGACAATCCAAGCCAGCAACAGGTGGTGGAGGCGATGGGTGTCATCAACGCCATGAACCAAGCCGCAGTCGACGCGATCCGTAACAACGGCCACGCCAACAACCGCGACCGTATGATCCTGATTCCAGGTTACGACGCATCCCCTGAGGGAGCCGTCACCAACAAATTCCAGATGCCAAACGACCCTTCCCAAAACCGTATTGGTATCGAGATACATGCCTATCGACCTACGGAGCTCTGCCTCACAGGCAACCGCACCTACTTCCAAGAGAGCGACAAACAGACCATCCGCGACGTGCTTCGCCCATGCTACGATAAATTCGTGACGAGAAACATCCCCGTCGTGATCGACGAGACCTCCATCTCCGACAAGGGACAGGGCGACGAGACCCGCAAACAGTGGTTCGACGCATTCTACGGAATCGCCAAGGAGTACAAGATGCCTTGCGTATTGTGGGACAACGGTACCACCTGGGCTACTTACCAACAGGGATTGAAGGAGGGTTGGTCTAACCCGAACGAGAACGGAGAGTGCCACGGATTCATGAACCGCACTACAGGCCAATGGAACCAACCGCAAATGGTACAGAAGATCATGGAAGTGATGGGTGAGCCTCCAGTACTCAATACGACAGGGGTAAAGGAGACAATCGCATCCCATCTGACATTGGCACTTGCCTCCGATGAAATTCGCATCATGAAGGATGGCGCGACCGCGGATGTGAATAGCGTGATGCTGTTCAACTTGCAAGGTCTGAAGATAGCCTCAACCGAGAAGAAGGCAACCCTCTCCATCGCCTCCTTGCCTGCCGGATTATACTTGGTAGTGGTCGAGAGCAACGAAGGCCTATTTAAAGAGAAAATCATAATCCGATAACAACGGATATCCCCTCATACAAACCCCGAAAGTTTTTTGTCTGACTTTCGGGGTTTTTCGGATGGGTTTCAATGCTTTTTTCAAGAAACTTTCCCAAAAAATATCTATCTTTGCGAAATAAACAGCGCACGGAGATGTAGCACAAAATATAATATCAGTATGAGTTTCAGTCAAGACGCAAATAAGTTATTCGACGGTGTCATTGTCGATTACCACAAGACAGACGATGTGGACGCAACGATGAATAATCCATTCAAGGCTCAAACCATCGAGAACGTTCTCTACTTAAAGAACTGGATCGACACAGTACAATGGCACTTGGAAGACATCATCAGAAATCCAGAAATAGATCCTGTTGAGGCTTTGGCTATCAAACGTAGAATCGACAAGTCCAACCAAGACAGAACAGACTTGGTGGAGCGTATCGACAGCTATTTTCTTGAAAAATACAGCGACGTAAAGGTAAAACCATCCGCTGTCATCAATACTGAAAGTCCCGCTTGGGCCATTGACCGTCTCTCCATCCTCGCATTGAAGATTTACCACATGCGCAATGAGGTGGAAAGAGATGATGTCTCCGCCGACCACAAGGCAGCTTGCCAAAAGAAATTGGAAGTACTTTTGGAACAACGCGAGGACCTCTCTTCCGCTATCGACCAACTCATCAAGGATATTGAGAACGGCGACCGTTATATGAAGGTTTACAAACAGATGAAGATGTATAACGATCCAAACCTCAACCCTATCCTCTACGGTAAAAAATAAAAACTTATGGTGGAGAAGAACCTATTGGTAATGAGGCTTTCCGCTATGGGAGATGTGGCGATGACGGTTCCCGTAATCGCCTCTTTTCTTAAAGCATACCCCGATATGGGCGTCATCATGCTTTCTGCGCCTCGTCTCTCCACCCTATTCGAAGGCATGGAACGGGTCACCTTCGTTCCTGTCGATACCAAACAAGCCTACAAAGGGCCACTAGGCATGGCGAAACTCTTCAAGCGATTGAAGAAGGAATACAGTTTCGAAAAAATGGTGGACCTACACGACGTGTTGCGCAGCAAGATATTGCGAAACATCGTACGCATCACTGGCAAGCCCGTTTACGTCATCGACAAAGGTCGTACCGAGAAGAAGCAACTCATTTCCGCGGATAATGCCAACAAGCACCAACTAAAAAGTTCCATCCAACGCTACATGGATGTCTTTGAGCAGGCAGGATTCCCCTTCAAATTGCAGTTTGACGGATTGATGCCAAAGGAGGAAGAGCTTCCTACGCACATAGCGAAGGAGATCGCCTCTACCACTACCAAACGTATCGCTATCGCCCCTTTCGCGCAACACCAAGGAAAGATTCTTCCACTAGAAAAGACAGAAGCGATCATCGCGCACTACGCGTCACAAGGCAACATCCAAATCCTCTTCTTCGGAGGAGGAAAGAAGGAGACAGCGGTATTCGACGGATGGACCGCAAAATATCCGAACACGATCTCCTTGGCAGGTAAGTTCACCATGCACGAGGAGTTGCAGATCCTAAATCAATGTGACGTGCTTCTATCCATGGACTCGGCCAATATGCATCTCGCCTCACTCGTCCAGACGCCTGTGGTATCCATCTGGGGAGCCACCCATCCTTTCGCGGGATTCTACGGCTTCGGACAAGACCCGAACCATGCGGTACAACTGGATATGCCTTGCAGACCTTGCTCCATCTATGGCAAGGAACCTTGCGGAAGAGGAGATTACGCATGTCTACGCGATATAGATAACAATTTGATTATCAATAAAATTGACTGCATCCTCAATAAAAAGTAAGGATTTTTTCAAAAAAAGTTATCAACAATTTGAATTATCGGAGAAAACCGCTATCTTTGCAATCCGAAATTCGATGTAGAAACAAGGAAAGAAATAAAAATAATAATAAATATACACGGCAATGAAAAGAACATTTCAACCATCAATCAGAAAGAGAAAGAACAAGCATGGTTTCCGTTCAAGAATGGAGACTGCTAACGGACGCAGAGTATTGGCATCACGTAGAGCACACGGAAGAAAGAAGTTAACCGTTTCTGACGAGTACACTACAAGACGATAATCTTTCTCGAAACAAAGAAGGAATAAAGGCGCATCGTTTCGGTGCGCCTTTCGTTGTTTTTTATGATCAACTAAAAAAGAATAGTATGGGAGAATTACCACAAGACATCAACATGCTCCTCAGTTTCGTAAATATGAAACTGCGTGACGAATACGCCTCCTTGGAGGAGATGTGCGATTCCATGGATATTGACAAGGAGGAACTGATCGCCAATTTGGCGGAGGGCGGTTTCGAATACAACGAGGCAGGAAATAAATTTTGGTGATTCCGCCACCACATGACCGCCACACCACACACCCACTTTCGCATGTGGTGTGATATGAAATTTAAATTTGTATTTCCGTTGTCATTTTCCTAAATTTGCATCAAAGATGTTGTCACCAGCATCTAAATTGTAAAAATCACGACACTATGGCATTCAGCGCGAAAAAATTGTTCATAAATCCCTTCACGATTAGCATCGTGGCGGCAATTCTTTTGCTATTCATTATCTACAAAGCATCCTTCTCTTGGTTGGATTCCTACACCAACCACGGACAGGAGATGGTGGTACCTGATTTATCAGGCATGTCCACAGCAGAGGCAACACTGCTATTGCAAAAGCAATCCCTCAAAACATCTGTGGTCGATTCCATCTTTGTCAAAGGGAAACCACTTGGATCCATCGTCGAGCAAACACCAGCGGCAGGCCAAAAAATCAAAGCGGACCGCACCGTCTACTTGATTGTCAACTCCTCTTCCGTCAGAAAGGTGACAATGCCAGATGTGCATGAATTCTCGCTCCGACAAGCAGAGGCCATGCTACGATCCGTAGGTTTGAAAGTAGATAGTATCGTCTATGTCACCTCAGAATTCAAGGATTTGGTGCAATATGTGAAACAAAAAAATATGCCTGTCGAGGCGGGTGCCCGCATTCCAGAGGGTTCAGGCGTAGTCCTATTTGTGGGTAGAGGTTTGAACAACGAGTTGTGCGAAGTGCCAAGCTTCAGAAGACTCACCTTGGAACGTGCCACCAATATGGCCCACACCTCCTTCCTAAACATCGGAACGGTCATCTACAACGAACAACCTATCGACGATGACGAAAAGGCACAATTTATTGTTTACAAACAAGAACCTGCCACCGAATCAAAGGTAAGCATGGGTAGCGCCATCAAACTCTATATGACCAAAGATCCTTCCTTGTTGGAGACGCCAGAGGAGATCTATTACAATGATGAGAATCCATCAGAGGCCAAAACAGACGAGGAAGACTTGTTCAAATAAATAGCAAATGATAGGCGAGGAGCAACTTGACGATTTAGAGAACGAAGAGGATGAGGGAGGGGCCACGCTAGGCGGCGACGGCCAATTCCATGAACATTTTCGATTTACGGTCGAGAAGGGCCATTCCTTGGTCCGTATCGACAAATACCTGGTGAACATCATGTCCAGTATCTCCCGCAACCGTATTCAGGATGCGGCCGACGCGAAGTGTATTCTCGTCAACGGTAATCCCGTAAAATCCAACTACCGCGTGAAGCCATTGGATGTGATATCCGTTATGCTCTCCTACCCGCCATCAGACTTTGAAATCATCCCGCAGGATATTCCTATCAACGTCGTTTACGAGGACAAGGATGTCGTTCTGGTCAACAAACAGCCAGGCATGGTGGTGCATCCAGGTTTCGGCAACTTCCAAGGCACCCTGCTCAACGCATTGGCTTGGTATCTCAAGGACAACCCTGATTTCAATGTGGATGACCCCCGATTGGGACTGGTCCACCGCATCGACAAAGACACCTCCGGCCTATTGGTCATCGCCAAGAACGAGGATGCGAAGACCCACTTGGGCAAACAATTTTTCAACAAGACGACCAAACGTCTCTATAATGCCTTGGTCTGGGGTAACATCGCGGAGGATGAGGGCACCATCACAGGTGATCTGGGCCGCGACCCGAAGGATCGTATGCTCTTCACCGTCTTCCCAGAAGGTGAAAATCCCAATGCCAAACATGCGGTGACCCATTACCGCGTCTTGGAGCGTTTCGGCTACGCTACCCTCGTGGAGTGCAAATTGGAGACGGGCCGTACCCATCAAATCCGTGTCCACATGAAACACATCGGGCACACCCTCTTTGCGGATGAACGCTATGGCGGCAAGGAAATTCTACGCGGCAACACCACCGCCAAATACAAACAATTTGTGAAAAACTGCTTGGAGATTTGCCCTCGGCAGGCACTGCACGCCAAGACATTGGGCTTTGTCCACCCTACTACGGAGGAAGAGATGTATTTCGACTCGGAATGGCCTGACGATTTCCGACAACTCATCGAAAAATGGCGTCGATTCGCTCAAAGCGGATCTTGCGATGAATAGCAGTAGATTGATTAACAGAAGACTATGATACGACAGACCGAATTTTCCCTCAGCGCCAAGCGTAGAGGCTCCCACCTTGTCACAAGGGAGATCATGGAGCAGTTACCTCACCCGCTTCCCCAGACCGGATTGCTGAATCTGTTTGTCAAACACACTTCATGCGCCCTCTCCATCAACGAGAATGCGGATCCCGATGTCCGGACCGATATGGAGAAGATCCTCAACCATCTGGTTCCGGAAGACCAACCCTATTACGACCACATATTGGAGGGCTCCGATGATATGCCCGCCCACGCCAAAAGTTCTCTCTTTGGTGTGAGCCTCAACATCCCCATCACAAATGGCAGACTCAACTTGGGTACTTGGCAGGGCATTTATCTCTGCGAATTCCGCGCAGCAGGGGGTGCAAGAAAAATTGTAGCCACTATTTATGAATAATAGCTATGAGAAAGATCACATACTATAGAATATTCAACTTCATCGCCTCGATCATCATTATTATCCTTGCGCCATTGTTATTATATTTTGGCTCTTTGGCAAAAAGGGTAAAGAGAAACTATTTCTCATACTTCTGGGAAACCCGTTGGCGTAGATATGTGCGTAAATATAAACACTACAAAAAGGAGGGCGTCTATCTCTCCGTGATCATACGGCAAATCACGCAACTCAACCCCTCCGCCCGAGCGAATCAAGTAGATATTTTAAAAGAGACCTATAGCGACGACGCCATTCCCTTCTTGGACAATCCATCGTTGGATAAGACTTTGGCTGAAGCCTACACTTATATCAGAAAAAAAGATACTGGAACATGGAAGAGTATATTCACCCTGTTCTTTAAACTGGCAGCCACGGAAGACGGCATCAAAAATGATGAATGGAAGTTGTTGCAAACGATCATGAAAGGAGCAAATTTCAACGAACATTGGATTAACTATTTCAACCAACGTTTTCAGTCGTTGCGCACGGAGTTCGACTCCTACTCCTACCATACCGACCACCAAGAGAGAAGGAGCTACAGTAACTCCATCAACTACCTAAAGCCCTACTACAATTTGTTGGGCTTATCCGAGAACGCCTCTCCTGACGAGGTGAAGAGGGCTTATCACCAATTGGCGCTACAGCACCATCCTGACCTTCCGAAAAACGCCAACCGCAAAGAGGAATGCGAGGCGATGATGGCCAAGATCAACGAGGCGTACGCGAAGATTAGTGGTAATGTTTATAAATGGACAACAATATAAATATCCTAAAGCAACTAAAAAAGCAAACTACTTTCGTACTATTTTTCCCATCTAATTCGATATATATAACCCACTTCAGGATTAATCAAATTATAACTGTAACTCTTACTTGCCTTGTCAAAAGATATAGACTCAACAATCTTATAATCAGAAGTTAATGGGGAACACTTGATTTTCCGTTTTTCTAAATACGCAACTTTGTCAAACGAATCCGATTTGTCCCTTAAGACAACCCTTAACCTTGCCAAATCAACGGGGAACTCAATCCTTTGACTTAATAGAGGTTTAGATTTGCCATCATAATCATCCAATTTAGCCTTTAAATGAATTGTCGTTGTTCCATTATATAAAATAGGATTCCTAATGCCTAAAATTACATTATCGTAGGCTTCCTCATCATTCAGAACATTTATTTTTTTTATATCCTGAAAATCTGAAGACAATTCAGGCTGATTTGTTCCTGTCCACTTAAACTGCTGTTTGACTGTTGTCAAGCAAGCCACCTTCGATTGAATAACCTTATAGACATTATATTCTGCCTTACTTTTGTCGAATGTTTCATAGGATGCAGATATAGTTACTATTTTAAAATCTTCAACATTCTCCTTCTTTGTAAATCTGAAGATTCCAACTATGATGACAACTAAAACAGCACTTAGAAAAATAACAACAAAAACCAACGCTAATAAGGCTTTGTCTTTATCAGCAAACAAAAGAAGAAGAATACTTGCAATAGAACACAAACTTGCTGAAATATTAAGCAAGTTTAACCAATACTTCTTTAACCACTCCATATTTCACTCAATCACCACCCATAATATTAATCTTATTACTAAATAACTTGTTTCACATTCACTATTTTAAACAAAGGTACGATTTCTTTTTTATTTTCAAATATTTCTAACGTAATTATTTGGCAACCGTACATTGCCGTAGGAAACATCCAATTGGCGCTACAGCACCATCCTGACCTTCCGAAAAACGCGAACCGTAAGGAGGAATGCGAGGCGATGATGGCACGGATCAATGAAGCGTACGCAAAGATTTCCGCCTGACAACCCTATGACTCTGGAGAAAAATACCCAGTCACTTCACAGCAACCGGGCATTCAAACTAACACGTATTAACTTAGGACATTATCTGTTTTCATGTTTCACAAACTTCACACCTTTTCTGTTTTGCGGAGTGACCGCAATATAGGCCTTGCCCAACTGCAAAGCTCCTCTGCTGACACGCATACCCTCCATGTCATAGAATTCGGCATCCGCCATGTTCTCTACATCTTCCCAGCCAAGGGTGTCGATATCCTCCAATCCAGTAGGATCGTGAACCGTGAAAGCCAACCAATCGACATTGACATAGTTTCCAACGATCTGAAGTTTCAAGATGTGTTGACCCTTTTCGATGCGACTCTTCGCTACAGAGACCTCCTCATAGACGCTCCAATCGTCACAAGTCTTAGGAATGGTATAGGATGTGGTCAACTCCTTCTCATCGAGGAACAACTTAAAACCCTCCACCTCGCCTCCATTGGAGACATTGGCTGTGATGTCATACTCGTTGGTTTCGGTCACATCAATGGTGTACTCGGTCCATTCGCCCTTCTCGGTATATCCGATTGCCATGCCTTCGCCAGCCTTCACGATATCCACCCCTTCGTTGGTACGGAACTTCGCGTCACCTTTGTTCTCATCGTCATTATCATAGAAAGAAAAACCTTGTCCGGCTACATCGAAGAGTTCCGCCTCCACACGACCTGGGATCGTGGCCATCTTGTCGTTGTAAGGGTTTTGAGGCACATTGAGCGGCGTGATATACACACGGTAACCATACAACTCGCTCTCGATTCTAACTGGAACGGTAAGCGTACCGCCATTGACCGTCATATCAGACTCAGAAACCAATTCCGTGCCGCTCACAGGGGTGTTGATGCTCTTCCAAGTCACACGCTCCACCCTAACTCTAACAGTGCCGCTAAGGAAGTCTGGCATCTTTGAGATGACTACATCAGTTGTACCCAATGTCTTACCACCGACAACAATGCTTGCACAGTTATGGGCTCTATCCACACACGCGAAACCATCCACTCCATCGCTGTTATCGTTTGGAGGAGTCACCCTGGACATATATCCCTCCATATCGCCATACCACTTGTATAGCCACCAACCGCCGCCCTTTTGGCCATCGTCGGTCAACAAACTACCCAAACGGCCTGGGTGTGGCACGTGCCACCAAGAGATGGTCGCGCTCTCGATGCCGTAACGCTCGAACTTTGCGATGAATGGTACGGAATATCCGGGACATCCCTCATACTTCTGATTCTCCGCATCAGAACCCGCACAATACTCGTTGATACAGTATGGACGCTCAGGAATTCCCAACTCAGCTTGCAGCTTACGGACACTGTTCACAGCGCCAGCCAATCCGCCGCTACCCCATTGGTGCCAGCAGATCATATCCGGCAAACAGTTGTTATCCTTGCAATACTTCAAGAAGTCCCTCATTCTTGACTCATTGTAGTAGGCGATACATGGACCCACGATAGGAGTCTTAGGATCCAATCGGCGAAGCAACTCGTAGGTTGGTTTCCAAACAGTCGATTTGATATCACCATTGTTATTGTTCCAAGTACCGTCTGGCTCATTCCAGATTACGTAACTATGGATATTATCAACTCCCTCGGAGAATCTTCTATTCACTTGCTTCTCTACGGAACTCAACCAACTTTGGATGCCTGGCCACTTGTAAGGCCAGTTAGGCAAAAGGTCAGGTAAGGTGATTTGCACCGATGCGCCCGGAATATCCTTGATTCGCTTCGCCACGATGTAACCATCTCCATAAGGGTGTTGGTTGTAACTTTGTCCCTCTGGCGGTTGGCAGAACATGTGTGGTTTCAAAGGAGCCACCAGACCTTGAATATCTCTTGGTTCATTCTCCGTGATACCATAAAGGGATCCAGATGCGCAATGCGTCACGGGACGAATGCTATCGCCCAACGCCACCTTCAGAGTAGCCGCGGAGGCAACATTCACCGCGGAGGAAAGCAACATGAAAGTTGTGATTGATTTTAAAATTTTCTTCATGGTAATTTGATTTGATTTGACGCAAAGGTAGAGCAGCCACACTCAAAAGCTCATAAATTTCTATTCATCAGTCATAAATTTCGCACCAATTTTTATGTGCATAGAGGTGCTACAAAATTTACAAAAAAGGGCGGAACATATTGATATTCCGCCCTTTATAAATATGAAAATACATTCATTCCTCTTCGGAGGATGGTATTTCATACCTTGCTATTCGTCAATTTTTAATTCGTAAACTCCACTTTGTGAGCCTTTTGGTGTTGACGATCCACCAACACATAAACACCAGTATTTACACCTTTTTTTCTCAAAACACTATCCACTACCGGTTGATCCAAGGCACAAGGGATTCTCACCTCACCCAAGAAGACACCTGTGATGGTATACAATTCATAGCGAGCCTCCACCGATGAGTCGTTGAGCGCCTCGTCAAGACCCGCACCCTGCGAATCGCCCAATTGAATCCAATCCACATTGCCATAACTTCCGGTGAAGGAGATGGTCATTACATGCTTTCCCGCCGATAATGCGATCGGTTCCATGGTGACCTCCGAATAGGTATCCCAATCCTCGCCCTTAGGAATCACGACGGAGGAAACCACTTTGCCATCCATCAAGATGTCGAAGGATGCTCCCTCCAATCCACTGGCAACGTTGGCTGTCAAAGGATAGGTGCCATCCTTCTCCACTTGGAGCGTATATTTGAGCCACTCTCCCTTTGCGGTATATCCGATGGCATATCCATTGTCGGTAGCGACAACATCCACGTCGTCGTCGCGGTAGGAACCTCCTTGATTCACCATATCGTTGTCGTAAAAGGAGACGCCCATGCCACCCTCGTCATAATCCTCCGCTTGGATACGACCTGGAACGGTCAAATCCTTGAATGGAGTCTGCGTTGGAACCACATAGTCCAAGTTTGGATACTTCTCCGTCTGATCACTGGTCTGCAAATTCTTAAACCCAATATTCGCCAAAGCGCAGAGATCATCCAACTTACCAAATAATGGAGTGATGCGGAATTTATGGGAATATTTGTTCTTGGAGAACAACATATAGTCATCCAATGGTTTAGAACCCCAACTATCGATACCGCCCAAGCCCATCTGTTGGTAATCCACACGAAGGGTGATATCGTTGTCACGCTTGAGATCCCATGGCAACTTCACATTGGTCAACTGCTCCGGAGTATAGTGTTGCGCACTGAATTCCATCACAGGAGAACCAACCACCATCAATCCGACACCCACGGAGTTGGTCAGAGTCGCCCATCTCACATCGGTACGTTGTCCAGTCTCGCCGATCTCCATATAAGGGATGGTCATCGAATCGGCATAGGTAGTATAGATACCCTCATAGGCGCTGGTACGTCTGCCCACATAGTTCTCGTGAGGGCCCCGGCCGAAATAGGTCACCTTCTCAAATCCGCCAGGAATGGTGAAGAGAGTACCTACATTCGGCAACTCGGATTTGGAGGCGTCAGGCGAGACATTGTACTCCACCACGACATCTCCACTCGCATAAACCGTGTAACTCATCGACATGGATGAACTGCCCGCCTCTGGCAATCCAATAGAGAAACTAACCTTGCTCTCCTTATCGGAAATCTTGGTAAGCGAGCAATTTCCCACACTGCTCTTCGCACCCGCATTACGCCAAACGGCACAACGCGACTCCATGCGGTTTCCCTTGTCATTGTCAATAGGGGCACGCCAGAAATTAGGCACAGGGCCATTCTTGATCAATTGCGTCGTACCGTTTATGGTATAATCAGTGATGATACCAGCCTTCTTGTCGATGGTCAATTCAAAACGTTCGCCACTGAATTTAATCTCACTGCTGCCATCCGTCACCTTCAAATCGCCTAGATCCGACAGATCCACCTTTGCGGGAAGCGCAGCCCCCAAAGACAATCGGAACTGCTCATGAGCGATGCTATGACCGGCGGTCGCCCAATTGGTAGTCTCTTTCAACTGAAAATCCAAATCCAGATGGTAAATTGCGCCCACCTTTAGATTAGGGCGGGTAAATGGAATGGTCACATCCCTGGATGTTAGAGGCGAGATGTCCAATGAAGGGAGCATTCCCTCTTGAATCACCTTGCCATTCTCCTTCAACTGCCACATGCAATCGGCCATTTGTCCTACGTTCACAAAATTGAATCGACTCTCGATGGTGACAACACCCTTCGACAAATCTTTCGCCTTCACACGGATATTGCTGTATTGGTGCTTCACCTCATACAACTCAGGCTGCGGCGTGCGGTCTGGGAATACCAAACCATTGGCACAGAAGTTATCATCGTTAGGATCTCCTGCTTTCCAAAGACCACCGAAGTTGAAGTATTGGGTGTTGCCGCGGCGAAGTCCTTGGTCGATAAAGTCCCAAATGAAACCACCGAAAGAGCGTGGATTGGCATAGAAGGCATCCATATACTCCTTCAAATCACCCACACTGTTACCCATCGCATGCTCATACTCGCAAAGCATAATCGGCTTGTTATTGTTGTTGTATCCATAAATGGCACCCGGACCAAAATACATCCAGCTGCATACATCCGCATTGTTCCAATCTCCCTCGTAATGAACTGGGCGGGTAGGATCGGCGGAGTGAGCTTGGTTCAACATGGAGGTGAAGACATTTCCACCGCCTGCCTCGTTACCCAACGACCAGAGCACAACGCATGGATGGTTCTTATCACGTTGCACCATAGAGTTCATACGCTCCACACAAGCGGCGCGCCACTCATCACGGCTCTTCGGAATATCATCGCGCACACCGTGTGTCTCGACATTGCACTCATCCAATACATAGATACCCAAACTATCGCAGATATCGTACAAACGAGGATCGTTCGGATAGTGGGAGGTACGTACCGCATTGATGTTGAACTTCTTCATCAAGACAATATCTTGGTAAATACGCTCTGTAGATAAGACGCGGCCATGGTCGGGATCGATCTCATGACGGTCCACACCCCGAAACTTGATCGGCGAACCATTGATGCAATAACAGGTGATACCCTGCGCATTCTTCTTCAGCTCCACCTTGCGGAATCCCACATGGGCGCTCTCGGCCTCCAAAACGTTACCTGAGGCATCTCGCAATACCATGAGGACAGTATAAAGGTTAGGCGCCTCGGCTGACCATAAATCTGGAGCGGATACGCTAAAGTTAAAGTTGATGCGCGTCTCGCCGTTCACAGCGATGGAAGGAACATTTTCGGTCACCTCTTTCACCACCTTGTCACTTCCCTTTTTCATCAATTGCAACTGCAAGGAGAGTTGAGAAGAGGCTTTGGCATCGAAATTGTCCACCCAGACATTGGCGGAAAAGGCACCATCCCTGTAATTGTCCGCCAAAGAGGCGTTGATTTGGAAATCCTGGATATGGGTTTTAGGGGAGGCGTACAAATAGACGTCACGGAAGATGCCGGAAAGGCGGATGAAATCCTGATCCTCCAACCAGCTTCCGTCGCACCAGCGGAACACCTGTACGGCAATGTTGTTCTCTCCCTTTCTCACCTTATCGGTCACATCAAATTCATGGTCGGTAAAGGAGTTCTCGCTATAACCCACATATTGACCATTGATCCAAACGTAGTAAGCCGACTCCACACCCTCAAAATGGAGGCGGATACGCTTCCCATCCCACTCGTCCGAGATTTTAAAGGTACGCTTGTAGTGACCCACCGGGTTGAAGTTCGTAGGGGCGTTAGGCGCCTTCAAACCATAGTCGGTACCTACCCACGGATAGGTGACATTGGTATAGATCGGACGATCATACCCTTGCATCTGCCAAGAGCCCGGCACGGCGATATTGTCCCACTTGGAGACATCGTAATTCTCCTTGTAAAAATCATTGTTGCGCTGAGAGGGCTTATCCACATGGAAGAACTTCCAGGTGCCCGTCAATGTCTGGTAACAATCGGAAGATCTCCTGTCACCTTTTTTCGCAGCTTCAATCGAACTGTAAGGCATAGAGGTGGCATGTGGTTTCAAAGTGTTCACACCAAAAACAGTGGGATTGCCTGTCCACTCATCCGCAGCCATCACATTCGTCGCGCAAAGCAACGGAACGGCTGCCATAGATAACAAGAATTGATGTAATGTTCTCATGGTAATTAAAAGTCTTTTACAATAGTCTATTTGAATATGTGTTTGATAAATCTATGATCTGGCCTTTGGATAAAATAGAGCCCTGGGCGTAGTGCTATCTCCCTCATAGCTTCGTCTACGGAGATTCTGTTGAAGTATCCACTAACATGAATATAGGCAACCAATACGCCACTTATATGATAGACAGGAAGCTCCCAATCTCCATACATTACCGAAAGATTTTCAACATCTGTCGCCATCTCTTCCTCGCTTTTAGCGAATTTAATCCAGTTCAAATTAGCGTAAGAACCAGTGATCGCCACCCGCAAGACATGTTCACCGGCTGTCATAGGGGCGATCAGTCTGCCATCAACGGTGGTATAAACATCCCAACTCTCACCTTGCGGGATCTCAATGGTGTCAGAAATCGCCTTGCCATCCAAGAAGAGGCGGAACCCGGAATGTTCCAAACCAGAGGCGACACTGGCCTTATAGAAGAATTGATCGTTCGACTCGATGTTCACCGTATATTCCAACCACTCTCCCTTGGCAGTGTATCCGATCGCATAATCCTCCGGATGGAGCGAATCCCCGATCGCTACCACGTCCACACCATCCTCTCGGTAATATTTCCCCTCATTGACAAAATCATTATCGTTGAAAGAGACACTCTGTCCGCCTAAATCATAATTCTCAAATTGGATGGTGCCAGGAATAGTCATCGGTTCTCCCAAGAATGGAGCCTGTGCCACTATTTCGGAGAAATCGGGCAATATCACTACACTTTTAGTCAAAATCCCTTTATAGGGCGCTTGGATACCAGCCTTGTTCACGACATCTTGGTTGTACTTGTCATTATCATGGCAATAGTTTTGTCCCGCTTGGTTGGCGGCATTGCCGCTTGGCGCTCTTTGATAGACATTATAAGCCACCTCAAATCCACTGGATCCTTCGTCCAAGTAGATGGGAAGCACCCAATAATCCGCCCATTTCGAGCCCGAAATATCAGTGATGTAGTTGTACATGATCTCTCCGCTCTCGCCTTGATTAGAGAGCGTGTAGATAGGTCCACAGTCCGCCAACAGCTGCGACACATGGTGGATGTAGTTGCGATTGATGTGGTTGTTATTCATCGCAGTGGCCTTCTTGGTCCATCCAAAACCTACGGAGATACCTGAATAGTTCATATAAGCCAACTCATTGTTCTCAATGACGATATCCCTTGGGTAGCCCGCACCGATACCGACCGATCCTTGCGATTCTGTCGTGACATGATGGATGTAATTATTCTTGATGGTATCGCGGGTGCAGATCTCATTCTTGTCGGAAGGATTGTAGGCCTCGTGGATCTCTGTCGCGTCGCTTGCGGAGAACTTACCGATCATAATACCCGCCGCACCGCAATCTGTGAAGATGTTGCCTTGGATCATATCATCATTCGTGCCGGAGACAAAGTCCAGACCGGTCATGGCCATCTGTGCGAAGACATTGCTCTCCACACGGATATGGTGCGCATTCTCTACACGGAAGCCAGAGGCGGGACGCTTCAATAAGAACTTATTGCTGCTCAAAGGCTGGCCAGGATGTTCATCCAACACATCCAAGTGGTACATACCTGCCTGAAGGTTCATGAAGCCCTTTTCACTGGGAAGGGTGAAATTGGTATGGGCGAAGGTAATCCCCTCAAAAGAGATATAACCTACCTTATTGGAGGTGCTCTCTCCCTGAATCACGATGAGGTTCTCCAAACGAGGTGCTACCACCAGGCTCTTGGTCATATCCTCGTCCTTACGAGCCTTGTAATACAAAACATTGGTGGATTCATCCAAATACCACTCTCCCTCTTGGTCGATGAATTCGTAGGCATTCTCAAAATAGAAACATTGTTGTCTTGGCGGATTACTCATAAAGGCGGTACCCAGCATCGGATACTTCCTTCGCCAAATCATCGTATGCTCAGGATCTTGCACCTCGATCTTACTGATATTACCTCTATTGGAAATACTCTTCAAACGAAAAATAGATTCTGCCCAAGCGATCATCAAGTGCATCTCCACCTTCTCCAACTGTTTCCAGTTGCCTACCTGTTCGGTATAGACATCAAAACGTTTGCCAAAGGTATCCACCTTCGCCAAGCGGAAGAAATTGTGGCTTCCGTCGCTACCCAAGTTAGGATAGCGGGCGCGGATCGCTTTTTTGCCATTCACATAGAGTTGGCGGAAACGGCCATCCACATCAGACGCTGCCCAGATATTATTCGCTGGATCGGCTATTTTCCAATCCTTGATAGGGATACCACCCGTTACAAGAGGTGTTTCTCCAGGATAGGCTTTATAACGCACATAATGGCCATTCTTACCACCATCCGCATTGGTGAGGGTAATGGTTTTAGACAAAGGATAGGTTCCTCCTCTCAAAAAGACAGTGATGTCTCCATCCATCTCGGGAATCAAGGTCCTCACCTGCTTCTGAGCCTGCTCAATTGTCTTGAACGGCGCCTCCTCTGTTCCCTCATTCGCATCATTTCCGGTAGGTGATACATAGAATTCATGTGATCCAGCCATACTGGCAAAAGAGAAGAACAAAGAAGCGATCAATACTTTCTCTCTTGGTTTTTTCATGGTATGCTTACAATATAGATGTGTTTTTACCCAAAATTGCTCTCCAAAGCATAATTAACAACATCGCAAAAATAGGATGGAAAGGCGATTTTTTAGTGGAGAATTGTCGCAATGAGTATGAAAATTGTGTTGAAATAAAGGAAGGGGACAGGTAGGGTCTGGCGTTTAATCAACGGAACAACAAATCAAGGTATTATTGCGGAAATTGTTAATGTAATAAATACACATAAAATATTTTTTCTATCTTTGCATCCAGAATCGCTTGTTTTGCAAGAAATCTTCCTTTTTGTTTATTTTTTAATTTATTTCAGACAATGGCTAAATTTATCGATTTGCGCTGTGATTTCGGCTTCAAGTATTGTATGCAAGACGAAATCGTGATGAAATCTTTCCTGAATGCTATTCTTGAGGATGAAACCGACAGAATAACGAGTGTCAAATTTGAGAATGTGGAAGTTCCAAGAGAGAACGAACGACAGCGAGGTGTCACGTTCGACCTCCTATGCACGACAGAGAAGGGCGAGAAGATCCTAATCGAGATGCAGAACGCCTCGCAGACCTATTTCAAGACGCGCGCGACGTTCTACATCTATCAGCTCATGAAGAACCTAATACCGAAAGGCTTCAAGTGGGAAAAGATGGAGCATGACATCCCTCGCATCTTCAGCATCTTTATCATGGGGCAACGTGATGCGTACCTTACTAAGGCAGTAACACGGACGAGCGTCTATGACCGTGACGAACTTACCGAGTTTTGGGACCGTAATCATAATTTTTATATATCTATTCTTATGAATTTTCAAAGTAAAATTTTATAAAATGTGATGATTTCTTTAAGAAACAAGTTTGTATTCTTTTGAATATGGAGCATCTCTTTTTATGACAGAAAACATTCGAGCTACAAT
>JAZRZA010000072.1:0-94945 GCA_045601045.1 Paludibacteraceae bacterium | reverse complement strand
AACTTAACCAAATTTATAGAGAACTATTTCTCTGATTTTTAGCGATTTATATTGACAAATAATTTCAAAGATCTAAGTATGAAATTGCAGCTCTTTGAAGCTGAATTATATTGTTAAACGGTAAAATTTACCGAAGTATTGATATGACGAAGAGTGCGATTATTACGGGTATCACTGGACAGGACGGTTCGTACCTGGCGGAATTTCTCTTGGAAAAAGGTTATGAGGTTCATGGAACCATTCGCCGATCATCTGTGGATTTTAGGGAGCGTATTGCCCATTTAGAGGGGAAACCCCATTTCCACTTGCATTATGCTGACATGGGAGACTCTATGAGTATCATGCAGGTAGTCAGCAAGGTGCGTCCTGATGAGATTTATAATCTTGCCGCGCAAAGTCACGTTCAGGTCAGTTTCGACTCTCCTGAATTCACCGCAGACGTGGATGCCACTGGTGTGTTGCGTGTGCTGGAAGCCGTTCGCCTATGTGGCCTAGAAAAGAGTTGCCGCATCTATCAAGCATCCACTTCCGAACTTTATGGCAAGGTGGAGGAGGTGCCGCAAAACGAGAAGACTCCTTTCCATCCATATAGTCCATACGCTGTGGCGAAATTATATGGTTTTTGGATCGTAAAAGAGTATCGCGAGGCTTACAACATGTTCTGCTGTTCCGGTATTCTCTTCAACCATGAGAGTGAACGTCGTGGTGAGACCTTTGTGACACGAAAAATCACTTTGGCCGCCGCTCGTATCGCGCAAGGCAAGCAAGATAAACTCTATCTCGGCAACCTGTCTTCGTTGCGTGACTGGGGTTATGCGAAGGATTATGTGGAGTGTATGTGGAAGATTCTTCAATACGATCATCCGGAAGATTTTGTAATCGCGACAGGAGTACAGCACTCTGTGCGAGAGTTCTGCTATTATGCGTTCAAGCGTGCGGGCATTGAGCTTGAATTTAGGGGAGAAGGTGCGGACGAGAAGGGAATCAATAAGAAAACAGGTGAGGTAATCGTTGAGGTGTCCCCTGATTTTTACCGTCCGACTGATGTTGTCAACCTTTGGGGTGATCCTACCAAAGCGAAGCAACTCCTTGGTTGGGATCCATCCAAGATGACCTCTTTCGAGGAACTTGTCAACATAATGGTGGATGCGGATATGGCAAAGGTGGCCGCTGAACGTGCTAGTGACCATGTGCTCACCAATTTGGCGGAGTATCTGGAAAAGGGAATCGTAAAATAAACTGTTCAATCCGCTATTACGATAGCGGAAAGCTATCCATAGATGTAATTTGTATTTAATGGAAAAGAATTCGAAAATATATGTCGCAGGCCATCGTGGAATGGTTGGTTCCGCGATTGTGAGAGAACTCCAAAGAGAAGGATACAACAATATCATTACACGTACGCACAAGGAGTTGGATCTCTGTCGTCAGGATCAAGTGGAAGCCTTTTTCGCGCAAGAGAAACCCGAGTATGTTTTCTTGGCGGCCGCGAAGGTGGGAGGAATCATCGCCAACCAATCCGCATTGGCGGATTTCATGTATGAGAACATGATTTTGGAGATGAACGTGATTCACGCCGCTTGGCAGAATGGCTGTAAAAAATTGGAGTTTTTAGGTTCCAGTTGCATCTATCCCAGAATGGCGCCGCAGCCTATGACCGAAAGTTGTCTCCTTACTTCTGAATTGGAAAAGACCAACGAGGCCTATGCATTGGCTAAAATCTCCGGTTTGAAGTATTGCGAATTTTTGAATAGACAATATGGCACAGATTATATCTCAGTAATGCCAACCAATTTGTATGGTCCTAACGACAATTATCATCCAGAACATTCCCATGTGCTTCCCGCTTTGATCAGAAGGTTCCATGAGGCGAAAGAGGCTAATTTGCCTAGCGTAACCTGCTGGGGAGATGGTTCTCCATTGCGTGAGTTTCTCTATGTGGATGATTTAGCCAATCTATGTGTTTTCCTTATGAACAACTATTCGGGTAATGAAACGGTTAACGCAGGTACTGGCAAGGAATTATCTATTAAATCTTTGACCGAATTGGTGGCGAAGGTGGTCGGATACCAAGGCGAAATAAAGTGGGATACCACTCGTCCTAACGGCACACCACGTAAGTTGCTTGATGTCTCCAAGGCGGAAAAGATGGGTTGGAAATACAAGACTGAACTGGAAGAGGGTATTCGTTTGAGTTACGAGGATTTTTTGCATAATCCGATGCGTGCGGAGAGATAATCTCTGAAAAAACACTATTTTTGTTTGTGCAAATATTGTAATTCGTGAAGATTCTCGTAACAGGTTCCGCAGGTTTCATTGGCTACCATCTGACGCGCAGGTTGCTACTAGATGGATGCGAGGTTGTCGGTTTGGATAACCTCAATGAATATTATTCCGTCGCCCTTAAAAAGGCACGGTTGGCGGAATTGGGTGTGCGTGTAACTGATGAACATCTTGGCTATTATCAAAGCGATTTATATGCCCACTACGAGTTTTTTCGTATGGATTTGCAAGATAGGGAAGCACTCCCGAACCTTTTTGACAGATACGGTTTCGATTGCGTGGTGAACCTGGCGGCGCAAGGTGGCGTGCGTTACTCTTCCGAAAATCCCTTTGCCTATATAGAGAGCAATCTGGTGGGATTTGCCAACCTCTTGGAGTGTTGTAGGCACCATCGGATTCAACACCTTGTTTACGCCTCTTCCAGCAGTGTCTATGGCGGAAATAAACAAACGCCATTTTCGGAAGAAGATCGCGTCGATTCACCTATGAGTCTTTATGCTGCCACCAAACAAGCGGACGAGTTGATGGCGAGTGTTTACAGTAAATTATATGCGTTGCCTAGTACGGGACTTCGTTTCTTTACTGTTTATGGACCTTGGGGCAGGCCCGATATGGCTCCCATGCTTTTCGCGGATGCGATTTGTCGCGGCGGAGAGATTAAAGTTTTCAACCATGGCGACCTTTACCGTGATTTTACCTATGTGGATGATGTTGTGGAAGGAATTTGCCGTGTGATTCAGAAGCAGCCGGAGCCTCAAGAAGATGGCCGAAGACATAAAATCTACAATATAGGTTGTTCGCAACCTGTCCATCTAATGGATTTTATCACCAACATGGAACGTGCATTCGGCCGTGAAGCGAAAAAGGTGTTTTTGCCGATGCAGTCAGGAGATGTTTACAAGACCTATGCCGATACTTCAATGTTGGAGCGTGATTTTGGATATAAGCCACAAGTTAGAGTGGAAGAGGGGGTGATGCGCTTTGCGGAATGGTACAAGGATACGATAGAGTAATATCGTCTTGTGGATTACTGGTAAATATATAAACAAAAAAAGCATCAGTTATAAAACCGATGCTTTTGTCTTTTTCAGCGGAGAGAGAGGGATTCGAACCCCCGGTACCCTTACGAGTACACCGGTTTTCAAGACCGGCTCATTCGACCACTCTGACATCTCTCCAAGTCTAATGACTTTTTTGTTTTTCGAGTTCTCCGTCGATTGGTGACCCAGCAGGGGATCGAACCCTGGACCCACAGATTAAGAGTCTGTTGCTCTACCAGCTGAGCTACTGAGTCTACTATTAAAATAAAAATCTGAATCAAATCAGTTTGCGGAGAGAGAGGGATTCGAACCCCCGGTACCCTTACGAGTACACCGGTTTTCAAGACCGGCTCATTCGACCACTCTGACATCTCTCCAAAACTTTTTATGACTCCCTTGCCTTTGCAAGTTCTTTGTCTTTTTTTGTGACCCAGCAGGGGATCGAACCCTGGACCCACAGATTAAGAGTCTGTTGCTCTACCAGCTGAGCTACTGAGTCATTGTCCTTTTGTTTTGACGATGCAAAATTAGTTCTTTTGCCTTATTTCACCAAATTTTTAGGACTTTTTTTTGCTCTATTTCCAAATTATTTTTGGAATTTATCTATCTTGTTCATTATCAGAGATATTACACAGTCTGGCAAGTGCTTGCATAGCGGTAGGAAGATGCGGTTGATAAGACCTGGCACGTAACATTTCTTCTTTTTGAACATTTTTTGGATGGCTTTGTGTACCAATTTCTCCGGAGGAATGGAAACACCAAGGCGAACTGCCAATTTTCTCAGAGGCATGCTGAGTCCATAAAGACCCGTATCCACAGCACCCGGACAGATGGAAGTTACACTGATGTTGTGTTTCTTATATTCTCTTGCCAAGGAGATAGAGAAACTATTGATGAAGGATTTGGTCGCCTCGTAAACTGTGATGCCGGGGAAGGTAGTCCAAGCCGATAGGGAAGACATGTTGAGAATATAACCTCCGCCGTTCTCCTTCATTTCGTCACCGAAAAGTTTGCACATTTTTGCTACAGTCATCACATGGAGTTGCAACATCAATTCCATGCGTCTCATGGCTGTCTTGGTCAAATCATTAAAAAAGAAAACACCTGCGTTGTTGACGAGGATCTCTACTTTCTTACCAGAATCCTTGCAGTGGGCGAGGAGTTCCTCCGCCGCCTCGTTTCTGGCTAAATCCATATAGATGGCTTCCACTTCCACGTGGTATTCTTGGGCTAGACGTGTCGCAACCTCTTGGATCTCCTTCTCCTGGTTGCTGACGATGATTAGGTTATGGCCCAACTTAGCCAATTCTGTCGCGTATTGTTCTCCGATGCCGGAACTTGCTCCTGTTACTAATGCTAACATTGTATGTATAGGTTATTGATAAATATTATACTGATAAAATAATATGTTCGAATCTATCTTTTGATCCACAATTTCTCTCCCATGATGCGAAGTGGACTCTCTACGTTATTGATGTAGAGCGCACCCGTTCCCAACCCTTGCGGCATCTCGATTCCCAGGGTGGCCGCCCACTGCGCGATGGCATTCAGACCAATATTGGACTCCAAAGCGGAGGTGATCCAATAGTTGATGTCTCGTTGTTTCGCCAATTCTATCCACTCTTCCGAACCGCGAATTGCTCCGTGGAGAGTAGGTTTGAGAATGATGTATTGTGGGCGGATCGTATCCAATAATAGCGCCTTCTTTTGCGGGTCGTTCACGCCGATCAGCTCCTCATCCAAGGCGATAGGCAAAGGCGTTTGGGCACATAATTTCGCCATCTCCTCCCATTGTCCCGCCATGATGGGTTGCTCTATGGAGTGGATGTCCAAAGTGGCGAGGCGTTCCAATTTTTCGGCAGCGTCGGAAGGTTTGAATCCTCCGTTCGCGTCGACACGCAACGTAATGCTCTCTTTGCTGTAACGTTTGCGTATCTTTTTGAGCAGATCCATCTCGTCCTCGAAATTGATGGCGCCGATTTTTAACTTGATGCATGAGAATCCCGCATCCAGTTTCTCCTCAATACGGGCAGACATCTCCTCGAAGGTCCCCATCCAAATCAATCCATTGATGGTGATACCCGCTTCTCCTCTGGCGAATGGCGTGTCCCAAAGAATGTCATCCGTAGCGTGAAGGCTACGAAGCGCGCATTCCAATCCGAAGAGCATGGAGGGGTAATCCTTCATCCTTTCGTAATCGATATTGCCGTCGAACACGTCGCAGAACTGTTTCAACCGCCGCTCGTAATCGGGAAGATCGTCGCAACTTAATTGGACCAATGGAGCACATTCACCCCAACCCTCCTTGCCAGGCATCCCACTATGGGTTAAGCGGATGTACCATACCTTATGGTTGTGGTAAACGCCTCTTGAAGTTCCTGCAGGTTGTTTGAAAACCAATGTTTTAGGAATTATCTCTGCTTGATACATGAAAAATCTGTATGATTAAGGGAATTTAGGATAATCCTTGAAATTCGGTTTGCGTTTCTCTAAAAAGGCCTTTCCTCCCTCTTGTGCTTCGTCCAAGCAATAGTAAAGCATGGTCATATCTCCCGCAAACTCTTGAATACCGGTTTGCCCGTCCAATTCTGCGTTCAGACCGCGTTTGATCATACGCAAAGCGAGAGGGGAGTGTTCCATCATCTTTTCTGACCACGCCACATATTCATCTTCCAATTGCTCGAACGGAACCACTTTGTTCACCAATCCCATTTCAAGCGCCTCTTGGGCAGTGTATTGACGGCATAAGAACCAGATCTCTCTTGCCTTCTTTTGTCCAACTATGCTGGCAAGGTACGAAGAGCCGAAACCTGCGTCGAAACTGCCTACTTTAGGTCCTGTTTGTCCGAATTTGGCGTTTTCCGACGCGATGGTCAAATCACAAACCACATGGAGCACATGACCGCCTCCGATGGCGTAACCATTCACGGCGGCGATAACTGGCTTTGGAAGGGAACGGATCTGCTTTTGCACATCCAATACCGACAAGCGAGGAACGCCACCCTCATCAATGTATCCGCCACGGCCCTTCACGTGCATATCTCCACCGCTGCAAAAGGCCATATCCCCCGCGCCTGTAAATACAACCACACTGATGTCTTGTCTCTCTCGGCAGATGATCAAAGCGTCGCTCATCTCCGCGGTGGTGGTAGGGGTGAAGGCATTGCGGTATCGAGGACGGTTGATGGTGATGCGCGCGATGCCATTGTAGAAATCAAATAGAATTTCTTTGTATTCTTTGATGGTTTCCCAATTTCTCTTTTCCATGATGATGTATAGTATTAATTATGAATCATTTATTTATTCAAAAACCTCGTAAAATGATTTGTGGCGCTTTTCGTCTTGAATGGGATCTGTGAAGACCTCTAATACAAAGGGTGAACCTTGGTGGTGGAGCATCCGATCCAATCCTTTCTGATAGTCGCTAAAGTGATGGACGGCCATATAGTCGCATGGCAACGACTCCACCCAGCCTTGCGCGGTTGTTTGGTGGGAGGCCATTACAAATTCTCTAGCGGTTTCCGTATCGGTCAATCCTGGCAAGGTTCTGAAAATTTCGCCACATCCATTATTGATCAGTAATATACGTAGGTTTTTTGGAATTGTTGTATTCCACAATGCGTTCATGTCGTAGAAGAAACTCAAATCTCCGATAAGTAGGAAGAGAAGGCGGGATGGATCCGACATCGCGATTCCCACGGCGGAAGAGAGCGATCCATCGATGCCATTGACGCCTCTGTTGCAATAGACGTCCACCCCCTCTTTCAGAGAGGCCAATTGCGCGTAGCGGACAGAGGAACTATTCGCCAAGACCAGCGATGCGCCTTGCGGAATTCCTTGACACAAGTCATAGGCTATTTTGATGGATGATAGACCATCCGAAAATGTAATTTTCTCACGTGTGCATGCTTCGTATGCCTGCCATTTTTCATTATAGGCATGATGGTGGCTGCAAATATGAGATTCTAAACGAGTTAAAAATGGTAGGGGTTGCTCCTTGATAAGATGGGTGAGGCATTGGAATGTGTCTGCCACCGTACCCTCTGGCGAGAGGCGCCATACAGTTTGTGGTTTCAAGGCACGCAACCACTTCTTTAATCTTTTAGAGATGATATGGCCGCCTAAATAGAGCACTAAATCAGGTGTAAGCGCTTCTCTGTTTTGGGCCGATATGATGGTTAAATCGAAAAGTTTATGGAAAACGACGTTTCTTGAATCGCCACCTAAATTTGAGAGAGACTCGCATAGGATGGGGGCGCCTAAACGGGCCAAAACGGGAGCGACTTGGCGAGCCATTTTGGGGGTGAGCTGCCCAACGATGATCATTGGTGATTTTGCTTTTTCCCAACTTTCGAAGATGATCTTTTCTGATCCTTCCATCAGGCGTATAACGCGCTCTTTCGGCAATTCAGTGGCCGAACAGTCGAAAAAAGGTTCCGTAATAGGCACATTGATGTGGACTGGGCCTGGTTGATTGAGCGATAGCGCGATGAGCGCCTCGTTGATCATTCGGTTGTTGTGCCACTTGCCTGTCTCGTCGTAAGGTTCGCAAAGCGAGACGCTATGTTTGATCAAGTTGCCGAAAGCTCCCATTTGCGGCAACGTTTGTCCATCCATCTGTCCAATCCATGCGGCGGGACGGTCGGCGGAGATGACGAGTAGGGGAATTTGTTGGTAATAGGCTTCCGAAACGGCGGATGCAAGATTGAGCAGCGCGGATCCGGAGGTGACGCATACCGCTACGGGGGATGCTTGCTGTTGGGCGATGCCTAAGGCAAGAAATCCCGCGCTTCGCTCGTCGGTCACGGCATGGCAAGTGAATTCGCGACAATTGGAGAAGGTCTCCGCCAACGGCATGTTGCGTGATCCCGGAGAGATTACCACCTCTTTGATGCCGTGCTCAATCATGAGTGCGGTGAGTTGCGCGATGTTGGTTTTTGTGGAAAACATGTTTTTAAAATAGCACTCTTTTTAATGTATTCATTTTCTCCTCCGTTTCGTTCCATTCAGCCTGCAAATCAGAGGTGGCTAAAATGCCGCCGCCCGCATAGAGCGTGGCTTCCGAATGGTTGAAACGCATGCAACGAAGGTTGACATAGTAATCCATTTTTCCCCGTTCATCCATATAACCCAGAAAACCTGAATAATAACCTCTCTCCATGCCTTCATTCTCTAAGATGAAACGCATGGCCTCCTCCTTGGGGAGTCCACTGACCGCTGGGGTAGGATGGATGGCGGAAAGGAATGTGGTTCGCTGCTTCTCTTCCATTGTGAGATAAAAATCGGTACGCAAGTGGGAAATGTGTCCGGCGGAGACGCTGTATGGTCCCCATTCGTCCTTGCATTTGCCAAAGCAAACAATACGATCACGAATGAAATCCGCGACGATTCGTTGCTCTAAACGCTCTTTTTCACCCCAGTCCGATAGGGAGAATCCTCCTTCTTCTTTGTTTCTCATGGTGCCTGCCAAGGCAATGGTCCGCAGTTGGGTGTCATCTCCCGCCAATAATAATTCAGGAGAGGCTCCAATCCAATTTCCTGTGAGGGAAGAGTGGAGAAGATAGACCATCGCATGGGGGTATGCGTTGCATACCTTATGGAAGAGTTTTAAAATATCTTGTTCCGGGATGGCGATTGTTTCCGCACGGGATAGCACCAACTTTTGGAACCTCTTCTCTCTGACGGCGGAGACAAAACGGACGAATGCCGCTTTGTAGGCATCGGAGGGAAGGGTATCGCTTGGTGTTCGGGAAACGTTATCCGCAGCGCTTTGCTCGATGTCGAAAGTAATCGACTTTTCAGACGGAATCAATATGAAAGGATGTTTTCCCTGCGCGAAAGGCGCAAATACAAAGGCGTTTTTAAGCAGGGAAAAATCACTGGGAATCGTCTCGTAGATATGCGCGTGACAAGAGGAGATGAGATGACCTCTCTTCTCATCAGGCAAGCGGAAAAGAACAAAATGTTCCTCTTCTTTCAACAGTTTTCTCATATCGTTGAGACTCATTGGAATAACAATTTACTATGCAAAGATAGTTTATTTATTAAAAATAAATGTTATCTTTGTTAAAGGGATGCCCGAAAAAACAGATTGATTCGTGATGAAATCTATGTATATGAGTGATTTCTCATTGTAATTATTTATTGTATTTATTTTCGGTATTTGAATGGTACAAGTATGAAGCGTTACCTTCTTATATGGTTATTAGTGCCGTTGTTATACGCTTGCTCTTCCGGCAAAAACAATGGTTCTGGTCTCTCTGATCTGGATAGGATCAAGGAGGAGGGAGAACTTCGTGTCGTAACCCTTTCCCGGTCGACCTCCTATTTCGATTACAAAGGTGAGGAGATGGGATTCGAATATGAGTTGGCGCAACGATTCGCGCAGTCTCTTGATGTGGATTTGAAGGTCGTCACAGCGAAAGACGAACCTGAGATGATTCAGATGTTGAAGGATGGCGAAGTGGATTTGATCGCCTATCCAGTTGTGATTTCTAATGATTTGAAGGATCAGGTTACTTTCTCTTCGCATACGTTCAATACATGCCAGGTATTGGTGCAACAGAAGAAAAAGAATAAATTTGAGATGGTGAAAGATGTGGTGGATCTGATCGACAAGGAGGTAATTGTCGTAGAGAACTCCAAATACCATCGAAGATTGATAAACTTGGACGACGAAGTGGGCGGTGGCTTACAGATTACAACGGTCTCCAACGAGGAGAACGAGGAGTCTCTGATTGAACAAGTATCGAATGGCGAGATCGAATATACGGTGGCGGACGAAAACATTGCGCAAGTCAATAACACCTACTTTAAAAATTTGGACATCCACATGCGAATAAGTTTTACCCAACGATGCGCGTGGGCCATTCGCAAAAATTCCGAAGCATTGGAAAGCACTGTCAATAAGTGGTTTGAAGAGTCGAATGGAGATTATACCTGTAAGTATCTCTATCATAAGTATTTTGAACAAAGCAAGTTGGCGAATTCCAAGTCAAAACCCAAATATATCAGCAAAGAGAAGATTTCTGATTTTGATAAAATCTTCAAGAAATACGCCGAAAAGATCGATTGGGACTGGAAGTTACTCGCTTCGGTCGCATACCAAGAGTCTAAATTTAATCCTAACGCAGTGTCATGGGCTGGTGCCAAAGGCTTGATGCAGTTGATGCCTGGAACCGCTACGAAATTGGGTACAGATAGTCTTGATATGATGATTCCAGAGGTAAGTGTCAAGACTGCCGCCGAATATTTAAGGCGCGTGGACAATATCTACAATTACATTGAGGACAAAAGTGAGCGTACAAAGTTTGTCTTAGCTAGCTATAATGCGGGAGTGGGGCATGTGAGAGATGCGATGGCCCTCGCCGAGAAGAATGGGAAAAATCCACAGAAGTGGGAGGACGTGAAGATATTTGTGCTCTTAAAATCCAAACCGGAATTCTTTAATGATCCTGTAGTGCACCATGGATACCTGCGAGGTGAAGAGGCTTACAAATTTGTTGAAGAAATTATGTTACGTTATCAGGAGTATGTAGATGTGATAACGAATTGATTTGCTAACTTTGCGGACAATTTGCAAAGGCATTGAAAGAAATGAGTGATTTTGTCTTTTATAGTATGGCTTCAGGAAGTAGCGGCAACTGCTACTATTTCGGTGATGCGGAGTGCGGATTCCTTGTGGATGTCGGCATTCCTTTCCGTACCATTCGTAAAAGATTGGAAGAGGTGAACCTATCTGTTTCTCAAGTAAAAGCTGTATTGGTGACACATGATCACTATGATCATGTCCGTTCAGTCGGCTATTTCAGTGAAAAACAGCATATTCCTATTTATGCGACGCAGCCTTCGCATGAGGGGATCAACGCCAATTACGGTATCACGGAGAAGGTTTCTCCTGTCAATCAGCGCATATTGAGCCGCAATGTTCCTTTGCAATTGGGAAGGTTTTCCATTACGCCATTTTTTGTTCCTCATGACAGTAAGGACAACAATGGGTTCTTTATTAAACACGGAAATACACGCTTTACCTTGGCTACTGATATTGGTTATGCGACTGATGAGTTGAAAAACTACATCTCCATCTCCGATTTTTTGGTCATAGAGGCGAACCATGATGAAAATATGCTGAAAACGGGTCCGTACGCGCCTCAGTTGAAAGCTCGCATATTGAGCCAAGGGGGCCATCTGAATAATAATCAGACTGCGGCCGTTTTGGAAGAATCAGCTCCAAATTTCTTGAAGAAAATATTCCTTTGCCATTTGAGCAAGACGAATAATACGCCGGAAATTGCTTTGGAAACGGTTAAAAAGGGCGTGAAAAATGAATCTACGGAGGTGATCGTTTTAAAAAGAAACGAGGGAATGTTGTATAATCTTTGATGGGTGCCATCAAAAAAAATAATCATTTAAATGTCTGATAATAAGATTGTTCTTTTGACTGGCGGCAGTGCTGGTCTAGGAAAGGCTACTGCGGAATTATTAATGAAACGTGGCTATACGGTCTATTCGGGTTCGAGAAGGGCTTCCGAAAGGCGTTCCGACGCGAAGTCTCATGGAGAAATCATCCCACTTCAGATGGATGTGACTGATGCTTCAAGCGTTGAAAGCGCTGTGAACCGTATCATGGAAGAGTGTGGTAGAATCGATGTCCTGATCTGCAACGCGGGTAATGGCATTGCGGGTTCAGTAGAGGATACGTCGGAGGCGGAGGCCCGTTTTCAGATGGAGACCAATTTCTTCGGAACGGTCAATACCTTGCATGCGGTCTTGCCGATTATGCGCAAACAAAAGCAGGGAAAAATCATCACGACCTCCTCTGTGGCTGGCTTTATTCCGATTCCATACCAAGGTTATTATTCCGCAAGCAAGGCGGCTGTGAAAATTTTGACGCAGACTTTAGCCATTGAAATGAAGCAGTTTGGTGTGCAATGTTGTTGTGTCTTGCCGGGTGACGCGAAGACGGAGTTTACCGCTTCAAGGAAATACACTGCTGCGGCGATCTCGTCCGAGTCGGCCTATACCGATCGAATGAAGAAGGCGGTGGAAACAATGGCCCATGATGAACAGAATGGCATGGATCCCGCGGAGATTTCGTGTGCTATATTGAAGCAAATTGAGAAGAAAAAAATGTCTATAATAGTGGTTCCAGGCCTCAGTTACAAACTGATTTCATTCATCGCGAGAATCGTTCCAAATCGATTTTTGTTGTTTGTGGTAGATAAACTTTATTCATAAGGTTTGAAATGTAATTGGTTGATATATAGTTTGTTGTGGATTTATCCATGCATTTTGTCCATACGATTTGGCAAATTTGTCCATATAAAAAGCACGAATTTACATATCGGAAAATCGGTTGCGCAATACTTTTGCAAGTGTGATTCACGGATTAGTTCCGACATCACCACCGATTATGTTTTTTATGAAAACTATATATTGAATAACTTTTAGAAAACCACGTAACTAAACATTGATGAATGATTAATTACCGTTTGCAAAAAAAGAGGGGTGTTCAACTCCTTTTTTTTTGCCCATAAGTGAACTGGATTGAACAGATATATAAAAGATTTCATTGAAAAAATTGAGTGAAATAGCGCACTGAGTGAAAAAAATTAGTATTTTTGCGAGGCTTGTGGTTAACAATGCCGATTAATGAAAATTAATCTAGAAAAGATTGGTGTGAAGAATCAGCCAGTTATTTTGATAGTGAAGTTGTAATTGAATTTTTTTTAACTAGTAATTTTAATTTTAAAATTATGTATCCTTACGAAGAAGAATGGCAGAAAGATTCCGGGAGGAACTACGGTGCCGAGAACAACGATGGTGAAAACCAAAGAGAAAGAAAGAGTTTCAACCCTAACTTCAATAGTGAGAATAGGGTAATCCGTAACAATGCAGATCCTGCCGCAAAACGTCCAAGAAGAAGAATAGGCGATTCGTCAACTCGTTTCAATGTGGAGAACGATAGCGAATACCAAAATAACCGTCCATATCGTCCAAACAACCGTTACAATAATAATAACGGTGGTTATGATAATGGTGGATACAATCGCGGTTATAACAACCGTGGTTACAACAACGATAACCAAGGCAATGGTGGCGACTCCGAGGGTGGCTACAATAACAATCGCGGTGGTTACAACAATAACCGTGGTGGTTATAACAACAATCGCGGTGGTTACAACAACAATCGTGGCGGTTATAACAACAATCGCGGTGGTTACAACAACCGTGGCGGTTATAACAATAATAATGGCGGCGGTTACAACAACAACGGTGGAGGTTATGACAACCAAGGCAATGGCGGTTACAACCGTGGCGGATATAACAATGGTGGCCAAAGAAGAAATAACTTTGGTGGTCAACGTCCAAACAATAACCGCGGCGGATTCAACAAGAGAGGCGGTAACAACAATAAGCAATTCAAGAATATTACTCACCCTATTGAGTATCGTTCTATTGTCGAGGATCCTAATGAGCAAATTCGTTTGAATAAGTTCTTGGCCAATGCGGGTATCTGCTCACGTCGTGAGGCTGATGAGTTGATCCAAGCGGGTGTAGTTACTGTAAACGGCGTGAATGTGACTGAGTTGGGTACGAAGATCCTTCGTGGCGATAAGGTGATGATCCACGACCAATTGGTATCTCCAGATAAGAGAATTTATCTTTTGTTGAACAAACCAAAAGATTGTGTCACCTCTAACGACGATCCATACGCAAAGTTGACGGTGTTGGATCTTGTGAAGAACGCGTGTCACGAGCGTATTTATCCGGTAGGTCGTTTGGACAGAAACACCACAGGTGTGTTGCTTCTTACCAATGATGGCGACTTGGCCGCTAAATTGACTCACCCTAAATACAACAAGAAGAAGATTTACCAAGTCTCTTTGGATAAGCCGCTTGAGCAAGAGGATTTCGAGAAGATTATGTCTGGAATCATGTTGGAAGACGGAGAAATCAAAGCAGATGAGATCAGTTTCTTGGATGAGGAGGAGCACAAGAAGATCGGTATTGAGATCCACTCCGGTAGAAACCGTATCGTTCGTAGAATCTTTGAGCACTTGGGTTACAAGGTGCTTCGTTTGGACCGAGTTTACTTCGCTGGTTTGACCAAGAAGAACCTCAAACGCGGTCAATGGAGATTCCTCTCAGAGAAGGAAGTGAATATGTTGCGCATGGGCGCATTTGAGTAACAAACGATAAACATACGATTAACATAAAACGTAGAACAAATGAAAGTTGACGTATTATTAGGCCTCCAATGGGGAGATGAGGGTAAAGGTAAAGTAGTGGATGTTTTGACACCTCGCTACGACGTGGTTACCCGTTTCCAAGGTGGACCAAATGCTGGACATACTCTTGAGTTTGAAGGACAAAAGTATGTTTTGCGCTCTATTCCATCTGGTATTTTCCAAGGTGGAAAAGTGAATGTGATTGGTAATGGAGTTGTGCTTGATCCTGCTCTTTTCAAGAAAGAGGTGGAGGAGTTGGAAAAGTCTGGTCACGATTTGAAGAGCAGATTGTACATCTCTAAAAAGGCTCACTTGATTTTGCCTACCCACCGTTTGTTGGATGCCGCTTACGAGTCTGCGAAGGGCTCTTCTAAGATCGGTACCACAGGAAAGGGTATTGGCCCTACATACACGGATAAGATCAGCCGTAATGGTCTTCGTGTGGGTGATTTGGTCAATAATTTCGAGGAGAAATACGCGAAGGCGATCGCTCGTCACAAAGAGATTTTGAGCCACTACGATTTCCAATATGACTTGGCTCCAATCGAGAAGGATTGGATGGAAGGCGTGAAGAAGTTGAAGGAGTTCAAGTTCATCGATAGCGAATATGAGTTGAACGGTTTGCTCGCTGAGGGCAAGACCATCTTGGCAGAGGGTGCGCAAGGTACCATGTTGGATGTGGACTTCGGTTCTTATCCATTTGTTACCTCTTCCAATACCATCTGCGCGGGTGCATGCACCGGTTTGGGTGTCGCTCCTAACAAGATCGGTGATGTGTTCGGTATCTTCAAAGCTTATTGTACTCGTGTCGGTTCTGGTCCTTTCCCAACGGAGTTGTTCGACGAGACTGGCAAGACCATCCGTGACCTCGGTCATGAGTATGGTGCGGTGACAGGTCGTGAGCGTCGTTGCGGTTGGATTGACCTTGTGGCTTTGAAATATGCGGTGATGATCAATGGCGTTACCAAGTTGATCATGATGAAGAGCGATGTGTTGGATGGATTCGATAAGATCAAGGCGTGCGTTGCTTACAAGGTTAATGGCGTGGAGACTGACGAGTTCCCATTCGACGTGACAGAGGAATCAGTAGAGCCTATCTATCAAGAGATGGATGGTTGGAAGACTGATATGACCTCTATGAAGAGCGAGAATGAGTTCCCTGAGGAGTTCAACGCCTACATCGATTTCTTGGAGGATTACCTTGAGGTGCCTATCAAGATTGTCTCAGTTGGTCCAGACCGTGAGCAAACAATCGTTAGATACCAAGAGTTCATGTAATTGAAAGGTACTATAAAGCAAAAGCGGAACGTGAGAGCGTTCCGCTTTTTTTTCGTCCGAAGGACGATACCTCGATAACCATGTACGTCGTAGCGGAGCGCAGACGTGCGTGGTATGACAGAGTGAAAGGTAAATCGCAGACGCATGTGGGTGATAGGGCTTGCCAGACAAGGAAATGGTAGATAGTGAGGTGCTAAAAAATCCGTCCGAAGGACGATACCTCAGTAACCATGTACGTCGTAGCGGAGCAAAGACGTGCGTGGAGCGACAGTGTGGTAGGTAAATCGTAGACGCATGTGGGTGATAGGGCTTGCCAGACAAGGAAAAGGCGGATAGTAGTCACTCTATAAAGTGGCGGTAGCGAGTGTGGTGCATATCATCCTCTCACGTACATCCTGTACTTACCACCAGTGCGTACGCTCGGACATCGATCGCATGCGACTGCTTATCTGGTATCTCGTGCATATACTAACCCTCCACGCTCTTGGTCCGCACATCTCGCTGCATCGTGTAGTATCCGACTGTTCGCACATCCGTACATCTCTCTACTCTGTATAGTATCCGACTGCTCGCACATCCCCGCACATCTCTCTGCATCGTATAGCATGCGACTGCTCACATCCCCGCACATCTCGCTGCGCTCTGATGTACGGGGTTATAGAAGTAGCGTCCTACGGACGCGGGAGGCCTTTGTCGTCGTGAAGAAACCTATCCTCTTTGATGTCTATCTTCCATTCTTTCAGTATCTTAGCGTACTCTTCCATGAGATCTTGGATTTCGTGATGTTTCTTCTGGTTTTTAATGTAATTGATTATCATGTATTTATCTTTTTCACTGTATGAGAAAGCACCATATCCATCGGCCCATCCGTCAAAGATAGGGAACATGAGTCGTCTCTCTTTCATCCACTTGCAACTTTCCACCTTAATAACCTGTATAAACTCACTGACCTTTATATCAGGCCGTATGCCGACGAACATATGGATGTGGTTAGCTATGCCTCCGATACGTAATAACTTACAACGCTTATTTTCGCATAAACCATATATGTAACCATACAAATCCCTTTCATGATCAGGGTTAATGGTATAATACGAATACTTGGTTCTCCAAATGATGTGATATAACAAAACACTGTATGACATTTTAGTTAAGTTTAAGTTAGACATTTTCATTGCAAATATACAATAAAATCATAAACAAGTGTATGTATTACGCTAAAATAATCCGTCCGAAGGACGATACCTCAGTAACCATGTACGTCGTAGCGAAGCGCAGACGTGCGTGGAGTGACAGAGTGAAAGGTATATCGCAGACGTGCGTGGTATGACAGGTGACACAGGTATATCGCAGACGTGCGTGGTGTGACAGTGTGGTAGGTAAATCGTAGACGCATGTGGGTGATAGGGCTTGCCAGACAAGGAAATGGTAGATAGTGAGGTGCTAAAAAATCCGTCCGAAGGACGATACCTCAGTAACCATGTACGTCGTAGCGGAGCAAAGACGTGCGTGGTGTGATAGGTGGCAGGTAAATCGCAGACGTGCGTGGAGTGACAGAGTGAAAGGTAAATCGTAGACGCATGTGGGTGATAGGGCTTGTCAGACAAGGAAAAGGTAGATAGTGAGGTGCTAAAAAATCCGTCCGAAGGACGATACCTCGATAACCATGTACGTCGTAGCGGAGCAAAGACGTGCGTGGTGTGACAGAGTGAAAGGTAAATCGTAGACGCATGTGGGTGATAGGGCTTGCCAGACAAAGGAGTGGAGAATAGTGGTCACTCTATAAGGTGGCGGTAGCGAGTATGGTGCATATCATCCTCTCACGTACATCCTGTACTTACCACCAGTGCGTACGCTCGGACATCGATCGCATGCGACTGCTTATCTGGTATCTCGTGCATATACTACCCCTCCACGCTCTTGGTCCGCACATCTCGCTGCGCTATCGTGTAGTATCCGACTGTTCGCACATCCCGCACATCTCGCTGCATCGTATAGTATCCGGCTGCTCGTACAACCCCGCACATCTCGCTGCATCGTATAGCATGCGACTGCTCACACCCCCGCACATCTCGCTGCGCTCTGATGTACGGGGTTATTGAGGTAGCGTCCTACGGACGCCTTAGTTGTTAGTATTCGTCTTTGGATACCTCAGCAATATTGCCACCAATGCGATGATTCCGACGAGGATAGGGTAATACATGTAACGGGCGATTTCATTGGGTTGTAGCGATGCTAAACCCGCAGCGATCAACATCTGCGCACCATAAGGGATGATGCCTTGCGCAAAGCAGGAGAAGGTATCCAAGATACTAGCGGCACGGCGCGGATCCACCTCGTATTTCTCCGCTAAACTCTTGGCGATAGGGCCTACCGTAATGATCGCCACCGTGTTGTTGGCGGTGCAGAAATCGCTCAAAGCGACAAGCAGGGCGATGCAGAGTTCGCATCCACGTTTCCCCTTCACCCGTTTGGTAAGTTTCTCTGTAAGGAAGGCTAATCCTCCGTTGTGACGGATCAACTCCAGCATGCCACCCGCCAATTGGGTGACGATGATCAATTCACTCATGCCCATGACACCTTCGCCCATGGCGGCTAACCATCCGAAGAAATCATAGGAACCTGTCGCAATGCCTATCACACCGCAAAGAAGGAGTCCGATGGTGAGCACCACCATGACATTGATGCCTAATATCGCGGTCACCAACACCACGATGTAGGGGGTGATCTTTATCCATTCGACATTTTTAGCCTCAGAAACAACGCATACATCCTGGCCCAGCATAAGATAGTAGATTAACATTATGATGGCCGCTGGAGCCACAATAAAGATATTCACTTTGAATTTGTCGCTCATTTTGCATCCCTGGCTTTGGGTGGCGATGATGGTGGTGTCGGATATAAAGGAGAGGTTGTCTCCAAAATAGGCGCCACCCACTATGATGGCAACAACAAGCGCTATTGGCGTATTCATATCTTGTGCGATACCGACTGCCATAGGTGTCAGTGCGGCAATGGTACCGACCGATGTGCCGATTGATAGCGATATGAAACAAGCCGCCAAAAATAATCCGGGAAGGATGAAGTTGGCGGGTAGAATGTTAAGTGTCAGATTCACAGTCGATTCGACGGCTCCCATCTCTTTCGCACTTTTGGCGAATGCCCCCGCTAGAATAAAAATCCAAACCATTAGCAACAAGGTTTTGTTGCCAGCTCCTTGGCTGAATAGATTGACTCTATCTTCGAGTTTGATTTTGCGGGTGATGACGATAGCGTAGAGCGAGGAGATCGCAAAGGCCACCGTAATAGGCACTTTATAGAAGTCATTGAGTAGGAGAGATGTGCCTAAGTAGAGGCATAGGAATAGTATCAGTGGGGTGAGCGCTAGAAAACTGGGTGTTCTGTTAGTGTCTTTGTTGTCCATAAGTCGTTAAATTTTTGCAAAGATACGATGAAAGAGCCATAGCGAAGGCACAATGGTAGGGTATATTGCGTAACTTTGTGCGAAATTTTATGATAGAAAAAATAACAGCATCATGGGTTTGATCAACGCATTGCAGAAGATGAGCCGTTGGCTCTCCACCTATACCTCGCCCTTTATCATCGCGACGGCGATTATTACCTTCCTTTTCCCATCGCTATTTTCTTGGGTGACGGGTTACAGACAGACAGCCATTTTAGGTTTTATTATGCTTTCGATGGGGTTAACCCTCTCCACGAAGGATTTTAAGATTCTCGCCTCTCGTCCCACTGATATTTTGATTGGTACCCTTGCGCAATACACGATCATGCCTTGTATCGCATGGAGCTTGTGCAAGATTTTTCAACTGGACGAGGCGCTCTCCATTGGTATCATTTTGGTGGGGTGTTGCCCAGGCGGCGTATCGAGCAATATCATGAGTTATCTCTGCAAAGGAGATGTCGCCTTCTCTATTGGTATGACGACGGTCTCCACACTCCTAGCACCCTTTGTGACGCCTCTATTGGTGTTGTTGTTGGCCAATAAAACGGTAAATGTCGATGCGGTGGGGATGTTCGTTAATATATTGATTGTTACTATTATACCGATCTCGATAGGCTTTTTGCTCAATTATAAATTTGGAAGAAAACCATCTTTCCCTGTGGTGCAAAGCATTATGCCCGGTTTTGGCGTGATTTGTTTGGCCTGTATCGTAGGCGGTGTGATCAGCAGTGTCCACGGATATTTGGTGGACAATGGCCTCATCCTCTTCTTGTGGACCTTCTGCGTCGTCTTCTGCCACAATAGTTTGGGCTATTTCATCGGCTATATGGCAGGGAAATTAGCCCATTTCGGTGTGGCGCAAAACCGCACCATTAGCATTGAGGTGGGAATGCAAAATGCAGGATTGGCGACCAATCTATCTTCCAATTTCTTTATGGCTACGCTTCCTTTGGCTGTGGTTCCTTGCGCGATTTCCTGCGTTTGGCACTCTATTTCAGGCACACTCTTGGCGGCGCTCTTTATGTGGAGGGAGAAGCGTGGTTCTTCTCCCGTGAAATAATCGGTTAAGCTCGCTTCTCCGCAAGAAATTTGATCATTGTATTGGCCACTAAGACGCTTTGAGGCTCCTCTTTGCTCATGGTTTGCAATGCTTCCCGTTTTACGTCTTCCGACTCTCCGTCATTAGGGAAGTTTGTGAGTAGATGGGTTTCGTATTGCTCGGAAAACTCTGGATGACCTTGAAGGGAGATAATGTTCGTGCCGATGCGGTAAGCTTCATTCGGACAGAAATCGCTTGTGGCGATGAGTGTAGCGTCGGACGGAAGTTTCGTTACCTGATCGTGGTGGTTGTAGAGCAGACGCATTCTTGCGTTAGGGAAGCTTGTCGCGAACATTTTGTCGACAACCTTGGATGTGCGTATTCCAACGCCCCATCCCTTTTTAGCCTTTTCAACCTTTCCGCCCAAGGCCTCCGCGATGATTTGATGGCCAAAACAGATGCCCATTAATTTGACGTTTTGCTGTTTCGCCTCTACGATCCACTTTTTTAATCCTTCTACCCACGCTATATTGTCGTATGCGCTGACATTGGAACCTGTGATGAGATAGATGTCGTCCTTGGAAAATTCCGTAGGTAATTGCTCGTTAAATACTTCGAATATACGGTAGTTTATGTCACCTCTGACTTTGTTGAATAGGGAAGTGAACATCCATTCGTAAGAGGGAATGTTTTCAGGTAATAATCCTGGAAATGTGTCGCAAAGTAAAATGTTTAATTTCATAGGCTATATTTCTTTTTGTGCAAAATTAGCCTATGTTTAGATGTGTTTGGTGCGTTTTTGGTTGTTTTTATATCAAAAAGACAATGGAATTATAATTTCGTTTTACAAAATGATAGTTTCTTACTGTTTTTGCTTTATTGTATGCTATTTGTTAGAGATTGGTAGTGGGAATGGACAATCCTATCCTTATTTTACCAATACCTTCTCCCCATTTACCAAATAGATGCCAGGTGCGAGTGTTTGGGTGGATGAGAGGTGGGGTTGTTGGTAAAATTGGCTCACCAATTCTCCTTTTACGGTATGGATGGTCATCCATTGTCCCTTGTCGAATGTCTCGATGGTAATACCGTTCTCTGTGTGATAGACTATGTAATGGTGGTTGTTGGCCTGGGTTTGGTCGATGGCTGTATAATCGCCGGATAGTGCCCTGACCTCCGCCTTTGAGAGGATCACCCATCGCTGTTGCGATGCGCTGTTTTGGTGGTTGAAACGGCTGACAGAGGCCGCATTGCCATTGGCGGTCAATGCCATTGGTTGGTTGGAACCGTCTGCAAATACCATCCAGTATGATTTGAGGTTGAAATAGCTATTGGAGACGTTTTGGCGCGATCCAAGCATTTGGACCTGATAATTATTCATCGAAGTGCTATTGAGCTTAGAATCGCAGGATAATGCCTTTTCTGAGGCCATATTGCGCACCTCGTAGAGTTGGGTTTCTGGGTTAAAGTGTATCTTCCAACCATAATCGCTCTCCTTCAAGGCTATGGACCAATCGCAGGATTGTAGGGTGACCGCCCCGTTATCATGACGGAGCATCGTTGGCATCGACAAGGCGTCGCTTGCTGACAGAATGTAGTAGGTTTCGTAATCCTCTTGCACGAAGGTATAGGCAGGGGAGGCGAAGGCGCCCACCACTGGTGGTAAGTTGTCTTCTCCCAGGGATTGTACGATCAATGCGTTGGCGTAGTAGAGCATGCGTGAACCATCATCCTCATGGGCGCCATTGATACCATAAGGCCAAAAGTGTGTCTTGTCGCCCCTCAATTGAGCTGTGTTGTCGTTCTCCAAAAAGTGGAGGACTTGATCGGTACGCTCTCCCAACCAAAATCCAGAGCTGGTGGATTGTCTGTATATGTCGGAGTTGTACCAAGTATCGGTTGTACCCACACCGATGGCATGCGCCATCTCGTGCTGGATGGTTCCTGTGCGTTGGTAGCTGGCGTTCGGACCCACGCGCATCCATCCGCCGTAACTGCAATCGGCGGTAGGGGTGTTGGCTCCATAATTGACGGTTAGGTGCAATCCCTTGATGCTGGTGATGTCGTTCCAAATGTCACAGGCATCGCCCACGGCGCTATTGATGCGCCTGTTCTCCTCGTCGGAGCCTCCATTGTTGTAGCTCCAAGTTACCTCACCTTTGGGAAGGGTACAGATTTTGATGCGTTCGCCATAACCTACTGTGTTGGCGCGGGAGATGGCGTAGGGGCGCATGTAGTAAATGGTGGCGGGAGTCAAATCTTTGATGACGTAGATGTCGCCATTGTTGCTGTAGGAGAGGGTGGAACGGTTGTCCAAAATGGATGGATTGGCGTGTGTTGCCCAACAAAATCCCTTCTCTATGATATCATTTCCTGCGAATGTGGCACGTCCGAAAGCCATGGTGGCACCTCGTGCATGGCGAGGATCAGTCGTCACTTTCGGGGCGTTTCCTGATGCGTTCTCTATTTGGAAGGTGAAGGTGGCGTCCTCCAACTTGCGGGTATAGAGATTTACCTCATCGGTGCTATATGTCTCTCTTTCAACAACATATTTTGCTTGAAGCAAGAGCGAATGGAGTGCGTCGCTTCCTTCCTTGCCCTCTTCGTATATCTTGTCGCCTTGTTCGATCGCTTTTTCGAGGCGAGAGAAGGCCTCGGCGGATGTTTTAGCGGCGGCGTAGGTGTTGTTGAGTCTGCCGATTACCTCTACCTGCGTCAAGTCTGGCTGTACAATCCAGTTCTCCGCTTCCGAGATAGCTGAATTAAGTTCGCTTCGGTGCGCCTCATAGAGGGTTTGATCCAACAATGATTGGGCTGCTGCCACTGTTTTTTGCAGTTGTGATCGCATGTTGGACAAGATGGTCTGATCATCGCCTACCAAAATCAGTCTAACGTAATCGACCACCACCTTCGCGGAATTAGCCGATCCGTTGGGCGCCCCCTTGAAGCCGATCTGCACCTTTCCCTCTTGTGCGGAGGATAGGGTAAAGGCAACCTCGTCAAGTGTCCAATTCATAGAAAACTCGGAGAGACGGGACAGAGAGGCGTTTCCGCTGCTGGGAATCCATCCCAAGAGGCTGTATCCATTGGTCGAATTACTACCGTTGAAGAAAGGGGCTTGTAGTTTATAGGTACCAGCGGGTAGGGTTACTTGCTGATAGAGTTTCAGACTTTGGTCCCATCCTGTGCTGAGGGCCAAACATCCGCCTTTTGAGCCTTGGTAGCCGGCGGAAGGAACTGTGCCGCTTGTGTTGAATGTCTTTTGGGTGCCGTATTCGTAGATGCCGGTGATGGTGTAATCGACACTGATATCTTTGCTCCAGCCATAGATGGGGAGAATCTCTTGCGCCACATTGCCGGATTCGCCCGCTTTGTAGTCAAAATGCTCCGCATTGTCAAATCCCGCATTCTTTAGATATAAGTCCGTTACATCGATGTCTGCGAATGCAGGTAACGACAGGTGTGATAAAAGAGTAAAAATGGTTAATAATCTATATTTCATGGTTATAGAAAATTTATAGTACTCAAAGATAAGAAAAATAAGAATTAATACTATATATTGGGCAATATTTCATAATTTTATAAGCGTTATAAATTTTAGAAAATTGTATATGAATGGTGAAAAGGCTTCGTCAAACGTCTCTCTAATGAGATTGTTTAGGAAATTTATATTAATGGCGTCTAGTAGTCAATTGGTTCCGTCTACTGTACGATATAGAATGTTAAAGTTGGCTGGAGTGAAAATAGAAGGCCCTTGTTTTATCGGTTCTGGTGTGATCATTGATACCATTAGGCCGGATTTGATTACCATTGGAGAGGGAAGTGTTATTACAGCAAGAACGACCATATTGTCCCATTATATTAAAGATAATGAGATGTTATATGGGGAGATTAAGATTGGTAAACATGTTTTTGTTGGTGTGAATTCCGTTATATTGGCACCACGGACCATTGGCGATAGCGCAGTTGTCGGTGCTATGAGTGTTGTGACTAAAGATATTCCTTCTAATCAGGTTTGGGCAGGTAATCCTGCTAGATGTTTAAAGGATAGGAAAAAAGACTTATGATTTAAATTCCTTAAAAAATAAAAAAAAGCGCTTTAACATTGTTAAAGCGCTTTTTTTATTCCCATGCTAATTTTAGATAAACATTCCCTGTTTAGACTTGATGCGGCAAAGCGTCTCTTGCGTTACTCCAATGAAAGACGCAATGTTGATAGCACTTACTCGAGATGTTAATCCAGGGATTCTGTGCTCCAAATTAGCGTATTTTTGCTCTGCTGTTTCGTGTAGAATGGAATTTAATCGCTCACTGGATGTTTTGATGGCATGTTTCATTATTTTTCTATGAAGCGCATCAAATTTAAGATCCATGTCGCTTATCTCAACAAATTTCGACTTAGGTATCTTGGCGTAGACCGTAGGTTCCAAAGCTTCAATGTAGGATTTGCAAGGCTCTCCAGTGATATAACTGTTCACCTCAAAGAATCCATACCCTTCAGAAGCGAAGTAGTCTGTAATCAATTTATTATCTTGGTAATAATAGGTTTGTACCATTCCTTTCAAAACAAATCCGAAGAAGTCGCTAACTTCACCAGGATTAAGGATGATTTCGTGCTTTTTAGCCTTTTCGATGGTACCATAGGACATCAATTGTCCCAAAATCTCTTCGTTGATATCTATGCTTCCGTAAACACGCTGTGTCTCGCTAAGCACCAAAGGTTTATTGATAACAATTCTTTTCATAATATTCAGATGGATATTGTTATTTCATGTTGGAACGAATTCTACTCAATGTCTCAGGGGTAACACCCAAGAACGAAGCGATATAAACGGATGGAACTCGTAGAATCAAGTCCGGTTTTCTTGCGATAAGATCATCGTATCGCTCCTTTGCTGATTTGAAGATGGCGGTTTGTGCCTTCTTCTTCACATACAATAGTTTACACTCGGTCATTCTTCTGAACAGCCTTCTTAATTCGACGTTGTTCGCACATGCCTCTTCGCATTCCAAACGGGAGATTAAAAATAGGGTGGTAGGTTCCACCATTTGTATAAAACGTCGACTAGGAGTTTGTTCCAAGAAACTCTCGTAATCCATGAAATCCTCGCCTTCACGAATCAATTGCTCGGTTATCTCCTCTTCTCCGTCCATATAATAAACCCTCACCAAACCTTCGGCAACAATGCCCCAATGTTTGCTGACATTCCCTTCTAGTTGAAGGTACTCCCCTTTGCTTAATTTTACCACTCTGACGATAGCATCCAATGTCTCGATAGATTCTGGAGAGAGAATCTTAGCAGGTTCTTGTCCCAAAATCTTTTCTATGAATTTGCAAAACGCTTCCTTCCCAATTAGATCCATAACGCAGTTCTTATTAAATTAAGATACACTTGATTAAAACATACACATACAAATATATGAATTTTTGTTAGAATTACCAAATCGTTCAATTGAATTTTATTAAGAGAAATTATAATTATTGCAAGAAATAACATGAGGTTGTCCGAAATGGCACAAACCTTTTCCTTTTGTGCCATAATCAAACGAGATATTATCATTTGAAACATTTGAGAATCGAATCTCTACGGATGCGGTATTGATCCATCAAAGTGGAATCGACCGGTTCGACAGGAGGTGATTTTAGATTCAAAGGATTGATCGGTTTGCCATTCTCATAAACCCGGAAGTCCAAGTGAGCGCCAGTTGAGATACCCGTGCTTCCCACGTAGCCAATAACCTCTCCTTGTTTCACAAAACTTCCCACATTGATTTTTCCATATTTGGAAAGGTGCATATAAACCGTCGTATAAGTGCTGTTGTGCTGCACTTTCACCGTGTTTCCGCCTCCTCCGGAATAACCTTTGTAGATTACCTTGCCATCGCCGATGGTGAATACTGGAGTCCCCTTGGGCGCCGCATAATCCACGCCGTGATGCGGTCTGAATATCTTCAATACTGGATGGAACCGGCTATTGGAAAAGGTTGAACTGATGCGTGAGTAGGAGAGTGGAGCTTTCAAAAAAGCCTTTCGTAGGCTATTGCCTTCATAATCGAAATAGTCGGAGCGACCATTTTGTTCAAAAGGAATGGCATGGAAGTCTGTACCGCAATGATGGAATACCGCCCCGTAAACCGTATCGATTCGTACAAAGGTGGAATCACACCAAATCTCATCATATTTCACCATGAATTGATCCCCCTTCTGTAAGCCAAAGAAATCAATGTTCCATGCATAGATATTGGATAGTTTCAACGCCAAAGCAAATGGGATGCCTTGTCCCACCACCGCATTCCAAAGTGATGTCTCGATCTCCCCCTTGACGATACGTGTTTTGCGATCCAATTTTCTCTCTCTCTTCTGAATCAGTACATCGTTGTTGGTAAATTCGTAGATGATGTATTCGGAAGAATTGATCTCATAAATGAAATGCGATACGACGGGTAAACTATCCTTGGATTGTATGATATGGTACCGATTGCCTTGACGTATCTTCCGCACATCAAATATTGGCGCGGATTTTTGTGCCAATTGATGAACCGTGGCGGAGGAGATGCCATATAGTGTCAACACATTGCTTAAGGTTTTGTTTTTGGGTATAAAATCCTCTATATGCCTCTGTGTTAGTGTGTCGATAGGTACACCCAGAAGCGAGTCGTGTTGGATGACAGGTTCCGGAATCGTTGGGTTGTTTTGTGCCGTGTCAGATACCGCGACGGGTTCTGTGGGGGTGTTGTTTTTCGTCCCTTCGCACGATGCGAAAAGAAGACAGCAAAACGCTCCATAGAATATTTTACGGCATAAATTCATGGTAATCAATTGAATAGTTTGTCCAATTTGTGGAAACTGGAGGATAGGCAGAAGACAATCACATCGTCGCCCGCGCATATTTGCGTGTTACCGTTGGCAATGATACCTTTGCCATTTCGGATGATTCCACCAATAAATATGTTGCGAGGAATCTTTAGATTCTTAATCTCCGATTTGGTGATATACGACTCCTCCTTGGGAGTGAGCTCAACCACTTGGGCATCCACATGGGTCAATCCCTTCACATTGCGCACGTCGGCGTCCAAAGTATATTGGTAGATGTAACTTGCCGCGATCAATTTCTTATTGATGACTGTACCAATGTCCAAGTTCTCCGCCAATGGGATGTAGTCGATGTTCTCCACCTCGGAAATGGTTTTTCTCAATCCAAATCTTTTGGCCGAGATGCAGGCAAGGATATTCGCCTCAGAATTATCCGTCAAAGCGACAAAAGCGTCCGCGTTTTCGATTCCCTCCTCGCGAAGCATGTCCAAATCAGTGGCATCGACTTGAAGCACCAATGCGTTATCCATCTTCTCGGAAAGTTTCGTGGTTTTGCTTTTTGCCTTCTCTAACACCTTGACGTGGATATCATCGGGAAGTGACAAAACAGTGCGTTCCGTAATGTTGCCACCACCCATAATGATTAGGTCTTTCACCTGAATCACCTCCTTACCGGCTTGTTCACGTACATCTGAAATGGAGTCTTTGGTGGTGATGAAATAGACGATGTCATTGGCGCGGATTTCATCGTCTCCTTTGGGGATGATGGTCTCCAAATCTCGTCGGATCGCCACGACACGATAGGAATCACTATTGGTCAAATCCTTCAATTGTTGATTGATGATAGGCGCGTTGTTGCGGACCTTCATACCAATCAGCGTCAATTCTCCTTCGCTGAACTCCATCCACTGTCTCACCCAATTCATTCTTAAAGAGTTGACAATCTCCTTGGCAGCCAACACTTCCGGATAAATTAAGGAATCTATGCCTAACGACTTGAAACGCGCTTGGTTTTCGGGTTTTAGATATTCGTAGTTGTTGATGCGAGCCACCGTTTTTTTCGCGCCCATACTGTGGGCCAAAATGCAAGAGGTTATATTTAGACTCTCGTGTGGTGTTACACCGATGAACAGATCCGCTGTAGGAACATTGGCCTCTTCGAGATCATGAATGGAGGTGGTGCAACCTGAAACGGTCAGCAAATCATAATTGGCTTCGATTTTTTGCAGTTTTTCATCGTCATCATCCAACAGAATAATATCATGATTCTCCCTTGACAACATCTTCGCCAAGTGAGTACCGACTTCTCCTGCTCCTGCAATTACTATTTTCATACACTAAATTTTATTCAAAGGCAAAAATAATAAAAGTTTCATAAATGGCTCAATTAATTGATCTCCACTTCGACCAAAGGGTAGCAAACCTCTTTGAAATTATTACACCTTGCCACATTATATAGTGTCATACCGTTCCACTTTACTCTTTTATGGTTGCCGTGATGGATATGACCGCAGAATACATATTTGATTTTCCTGCTTTTCAGCGCTTCGGTCAACTCTGGGGAACCAACGTCCAACCCATCTTCCACGCCGGCCAATCTTCCTATTCCGAAAGGTGAGGCATGCGAGATCAAAATATCGAGACGGTCCGGAATCTTGGAAAAGGTCTCCTTTAAACCCTCTGGGTCTTGACAGAAGGCGAAATTGTGTTTCGGCGGCAAGGTATTAGGGGTGCCATAGAAGGTAAGTCCCTCCAATTTCATCGCATTGTTACAGAGCACCTTTAATTTTTGGTTACCCAACTGCTGCAACCTTCTCTCTTTGTATAATTTCTCAAAGTAATAATCGTGGTTGCCGGGAACCATCAACACCCATTTACAAGGAAGGGAGGTAATCCAAGGTTCGAATATCTCAAAATACCAATTCTCTTGCTGTTCCGCATCTCTATCCATCTCTTGGGGAAAGATGTCTCCACCGATGATAAATATGTCACAAGTGGCTATATGAGGCAAATGTCCGTGTATATCTGATGTTGCGATGATTTTCATAACGCCTATTTTTATACAAATTTACAAAACCTTTTTCAAACGACAATATGCACTATCCTTTATGGTTCTCTACATTGTATTGGAAGAGACCTTCTTGGGGTTAACGGTAGAGAATGTTTTGTTGTGTTAAAATATATTAAATTTTAAGTTTGCTATTGCGTAGTTATGTTTTATAACATAATTTTGCAGCGTAAAAATAAAACAAATAGTTAAACATAAAAATATAAACAAGATGGTCTTTTTGAATATGGTCCTTATCTCTTTGATTAAGATGGTAGCAAGAAAGTTCTAATCAAAGAAAAGAATTCGATTTTAAGGTTATTAAATTGCATGCGCATCCCAATCTAAACTCATTAAGGATGCGTTTCGCATTTTATATAGGTAGGGTTCTTTATTTGTTGTAAATGAAAAAGGCATTCCATTGGAATGCCTTTTTCACTTATCCTTGGGATAGGGGATTAATACTCATCCGCTTGCAAAGATGGTCCTGGGACAATAGTACCCGCATTGCCTGTCTTGAATCTTGCTGAAACAGGAATAAGTCCTTGCTTCTTGCCGTTTTCTGTGGTAGCATAAACCACATACTCCGTATTAGGCTTCAATTTTCCGTAATAGTAGTATCCCGCATCGTCGACACGGCAGTCGTTAGAGGAAATCTCATTTACCTCACGGATATAAACCCTTGCGTCAACACCTGGAAGGTAGCCTGAAGCATTGGCGGTCCACTTTTCAAATTTACCGACAACACCGGATTTTCCGGCATTTTTGCCATCAACGATGTAGAAATCACCACCATAAGTCTCACCGCCATCGACCTTTACATCATAAACGATGGCCTCTTTTCCCGCAGCGGCGTCACTGCATGCGTAAACCTTGTAGTTACCATCGTTCAAATAAGAAAACTTATAGGTACCGTTGTATGAGGTTTTCACTTTATCATCGCAACCATATTCATGGGATCCATAGACAATGTAAACGTCCTCATTGATTCCCACAACAGTGTCGATTCCGAAATAGAAGAATTCAGCAAGTTGCTGCGCGTAATCGTTTCTTTGTGAATTATAATTCTCTAAGTCCTCCTCGCTGACACCCTTTTCGCTGTATATCTTAGACAATACTTTATTGTTGCCAGCCAAGATGGATTTTACGCTGTTGGCTACGTCCGATCCCTCCTTGTAAATAGTAGGGACGCCAAATATGTCGCCATCATCGATGATGGTATATACCTTGCCGACGATACTGCCTTTTCCACCTTCACCCTCTTCTTTTTCGCAAGAAACCAATAGGGAAGAGACCAATAAAAGGTTTGCGACAAAAAACAATGCTTTCTTCATTTCGATAAAAAATTATACTCAATATTTATACTTAAAAATCTGATTAAAATATCTAACTCAAAATTAGATATAGAAATAGATATCCACAAAAATAATTCAATAAAAATTAAATTTATAGGGCGAAAATAGTCATTTTCCCCTAAAACCCTATAAGAAATCCTACTTCTCTATCATTCTGTCGTGGAAAATCAGATAGCCAAGATTCAAGCCAAAATTGAATTTCCCAGGATATGTATATCGATTCACATAGAGTGCGGCGGAGATGAACTTAAAATTAGCGACAAAAGACAGTTCATTGAAAAAATAGACGTCAGAAAAATTATTCTTGCGGTATTCGGAATGATAACTGCCCGTGTTCATAATGGGTTTATAGGAGACAAAAGCGAAATTCTCAAACCGTAGTTGCAATGTCTTGTTAATTTTGTAGATAGGAGCAAGACCTGCGGAGAGATATGTATGCGCGCAAAATGCGGAGTTAAAAATGAAATGGTTGTGTATCGAAGGGGTGAAACTTGGCGAAATCAAGAGGCTCTCCATGTAATTGTCCATCAAAGGTACTGTGGAATAGACACCATCTATGAAAGTTCCCAGCGAGAAGTGTCTTGCGATATTGAAATAGTAATCCATGTTAGCGGAGAGTTGAAACCATCTGAGTTGGTTGCTTTTAGACCTCTCGTTGACAAGGATACCCTCATCATTCAACAAATATTTGCGCGACCTTTGTGATCCGAAAATATATTGCCCGGTTAGGCTGAATCTTGATCCATCCACAGGATATTGCTTGTGGGACAAGGAGTTATGTTTGTATTGAATCATGGCGATACCCAAATTGTAATTGGTTTCGCTCCACTTGTCAGTCTCGCTTGGAAGACGGTGGTAATGATCGCTTTTATGACCATAGCACATGCTTAGATCCACTTTTCCCTTCAAGGAGAAAGGAACCATTACCTTCACTTTCCCATAAAATTCCGAAGAGTAGGCTTGCGTAGATACATTATTTTTGATGTCGAGATTATAGAATGGTTCTTGTTCGTTCACCGTATTGACGTTGCAGTAGTCCGCAATGATTTTCAAACTCAACGGAATGCGTCCTGGGTTATCAATACGCGTCTGCATGTGGACGTTCTTATAGAGTGTGCCAATTTGACCATCCAGGGTCACGTTATAACCCAATTTGCTTACGCCACGTTTTTGTAAGCCTAAATAGAGCACATTGGCAGCTGTGGATGAGAAATTGCCGCCAAAACTCAATCCCAAATCCTTGTTCATCCGTACATCCAAATGCAGGTCATAAGCGCCCACCGAATCATTATAATAAGCATGGGGAATGATTTCTGAAATTTTCTCGTCGGAGAGCAATTTAAAATAGGCCCGTTGGAACCCTTTCATGTCCAAAGTGGTGTTTTTCTTGCCAGAGAATATGCTTTTCATCAAATATTTACGCTGCGAATCATTGACGCCGCGAATCGTTATGTTCTGGAAAACCAAATCTTTTTCGCGTTCCAAATAGCGCTCTCTACGTTCTGCCAATGTGGTAGGATCCACCCGACGATTGACACGCGCTTTGATTCGCTCAATCATCGCCTTGGTGGAATCGTATCCCATTTGTTCCAACTCTTTCAACTTATGAAAATCCATCAACCCTACATCTGTGAAGTGGAAATCGATCAAAACACCCTTCTCCTCAGGAATGTTATAATTGGTCTCATCCATGATCAACTTCTCCAACAGAGGCATTGGATTGGACTGGTTATCGGCATCGAGGCTCGGATTGTCTGTCACGGAACTTCCGATGATAAAATCAGGATGGAAGTCATTCTCCATCACATCGACAGGAAAGTTGTTGTAGATACCGCCGTCCAACATCAGACGGTTGTCCACTTGTATCGGTTTGAATACAAAAGGGAATGACATGGAGGTCCTTACAGCATCTCCTAAATCTCCTTTCCGATGGACATAGGCGCATTTGTGGGAAACATCCGAAGCGACACAACGGAAGGGGACAAATAGACTATCAAAATTACCCTTGCACGATGCGTTCGCCTTTGAATAGAGGTCCATCATCGCGATATTGATCTGGTCGGAAGCGATGACACTATTGGGAATTAGAATATTCGCCTTGTTGTTGGATGAGTCTCTTAGGTTTACTTTGAAACCAATAAATTCAGGAGTCAAGTCATCCCTTTGGAAGAAATAGAGGTTGTGCTCGTCAATATTGCCTTTTTTCCAACGGAGGAATTGCTCCGACGACAATAGTTGCGTCATTTGCTCGGGAGAATAGCCCATGGCGTAGAGGGAGCTCACAATTGCTCCCATAGAGGTTCCCGCCACGTAGTCGATCGGGATGCCCTCTTCCTCCAATGCGCGGATGACACCAATATGGGTGCATCCTTTAGCGCCACCGCCGCTCAACACCAATCCCACTCGTTGGGCATGCGCCATCCCTGTGACACAGATCAAAAGGATGGTAAGCCAAATCTTCGTTAGGGATGGGTGATGCATGTTCTCAAAATCTTTTACGATTCAACAATGTCGCAGTAGGTCTCTTTCTTCTCTGCGTTGAATTTGATGACCAGTGACGAGCCTTTCTGAGGAGCCTGACCTAAAATCGCCTCGGCGATAGGATCTTCCACATGCTTTTGAATGGCACGTTTCATCGGTCTTGCGCCAAATTGCGGGTCATAACCTTGCTCAGCGATGAATGATTTCGCCGATTCTTCGATGGTGAGCGGATATTCCAGCTCTTCCAAGCGTTTATATGTGTAGGACAACTCCAAATCAATGATTTTGAAGATAGACTCCTTGCTCAACTGATCGAACATGATCACATCGTCCACGCGGTTGAGGAATTCCGGAGAGAAGGTTTTATGCAAGGCTTTCATAATGACGCTTTGCGCCATTTTTTTATCGGTGGACTCACTGTTCATTGAGAACCCGATGCCTTTACCGAACTCCTTCAATTGACGTGTTCCCGCATTCGACGTCATGATAATAACCGTGTTTCTGAAATCCACATGACGACCTGTGCTATCGGTGAGACGGCCCTCATCCAACACTTGTAATAACATGTTGAAGACATCAGGATGTGCCTTCTCTATTTCGTCAAACAAGACAATAGAGTAGGGTTTACGCCTTACTTGCTCGGTCAGCTGTCCGCCCTCCTCGTAACCTACGTATCCGGGAGGAGCTCCGTTCAGACGTGATACGGAATATTTGTCCATGTATTCACTCATATCGACGCGAATGAGGGCATCCGCACTTCCGAACATCTCCTTCGCGAGCGTTTTTGCCAAATAGGTCTTGCCCACACCTGTTGGTCCCAAGAAAATAAAGGAGCCGACAGGTCGGTTAGGGTCTTTTAATCCGATTCTATTTCGCTGAATAGCCTTGACGGTCTTATCGACCGCCTCGTCTTGGCCAATGATCATCGATTTTATTAGCGTATTCATGCGAACCAATTGCTCGCCCTCCGATTTGGCCATCCTTTGAACAGGAACGCCAGACATTTTCGACACAACTTTGGTGACATCATCCACCGTGACAACTTGTCTGTTTTCCTTGTTGCCTTCCAACCATTTCTTGCGTTCAGCGGCCAATTGCGCCACCATGCTCTTCTCCTTGTCCCTGAAATCAGAGGCCAATTCAAAATCTTGCGCTGCGACAGCCTGCATTTTACGCTCTTTAGTCAACTCTATCTCACTCTCCAATTGGACAATGGAAGAGGGAACGGATATATTCGCGATGTGCATCGCCGCACCTGATTCATCCATTGCGTCTATCGCCTTATCAGGGAAACAACGGTCGGTGATATATCTACCGGTCAACTTCACGCACGCCTCCAAGGCCTCTTCCGAGAATTGGACATTGTGGTGTTCTTCGTAGCGCTCCTTCACATTCTTCAAAATCGTTAGCGTATCCTCCGCGGAAGTTGGTTCCACAATGATCTTTTGGAAACGACGTTCCAAGGCGCCATCCTTTTCTATCTTGGTCCTATATTCATCCAGTGTCGTGGAACCGATGCATTGGATTTCTCCCCTCGCCAAAGCGGGTTTCAACATGTTGGCCGCATCCAAAGAACCTTGGGTGCCACCCGCGCCGACCATGGTGTGTATCTCATCAATGAAAAGGATAATATTAGGATTTTGAGCCAATTCATTCAAAATCGCTTTGATACGCTCTTCGAATTGACCGCGGTACTTGGTTCCGGCGACGACAGAGCCCAGGTCAAGGGAGACGAGGCGCTTGTCATATAATATCCTGGAAACTTGTTTGTTTGTGATACGTAGGGCCAAACCCTCCACAATCGCCGTCTTTCCGACGCCAGGTTCTCCGATGAGGATAGGATTGTTCTTTTTCCTTCTGCAAAGAATCTGCGCTAAACGCTCCATCTCCTCATCTCTTCCAACAACAGGATCCAATTTGCCCTCCTCAGCCGCTTTGGTCAGGTCAACGCCAAAATTGTTCAAAACCGGGGTGTTGGTATTCTCTTGAGAGAGGGTCTCCGTGGTACTGTTGTTAGCGGAGGACTTATTTTCGGAAGAAGAACTGCTTCCGTAAGGTTCACTCTCCATGAATCCCCCCTCGTCATCGTCATAGTAACTATCCTTGACATTGGGTTGTGGATCGTTGGGATTCGCCAACTCTAAAATCTGTTCGTACGTGACGTTCTGTTTGCGGAGGGAATCCGCCGCCAGACTGGTGTTTTCGCGCATAATAGCAAGTAAAATATGATCGGTCTCCAATTCGTCGCAATGGAGCATGCGAGCCTCCAAAGAGGCATATTTCAATACCTTTTCAGTTGATTTCAACATGGGAAGTTCCGTGTCGAAGGCGATCTCATTGGTCTGACGAAGTCGTTCTTCCATATACTCCTTCACGACTTTCGAATCCACACACAATTTGTTCAGCAAATCATTGGCGGCCCCGTGGCCATCTCTCAATATGCCTAACAGCAAATGTTCTGGGCCAATGCAGGAATTACCTAACCTTTGCGCCTCCTCTCTGCTGTACGACAAAACATCTCTCACGCTCTGCGAATATTTATATAGAGCCATATATCGTTACAATTCTAATTCATTATCTATTTATACTATGCAAATATAATGAATTGAGACATCTATTACAACATTAAAACACAACATATATAAGGTAATGTGGCAAAAAAACTTTCATTCATCCCTTTTTTTTAACAAAATACGCAATTTTAAAGGTCCTGTTTTGTAGGGTAAACTTTTTTTTCATAATTTTACGGATAATTTTTGTGAATAATATTGTAGTAAATAAAATATAATGGAAGACAGAATTATCCAAATTGACATTGATAAGGAGATGCGATCTTCTTACATCGACTACTCAATGTCCGTGATTGTGTCCCGTGCTTTGCCAGACGTCAGAGATGGTTTTAAGCCTGTGCATAGACGCGTTTTGTATGGTATGAGCGAGTTGGGTTTGGTTTCCAACAAGCCAACAAAGAAATCCGCCAGAATTGTCGGTGAGGTGCTCGGAAAGTATCACCCACATGGTGATTCATCCGTATATGGCACACTTGTCCGTTTGGCGCAGGATTGGACACTCCGTTATCCACTTGTATATGGACAAGGTAACTTCGGTTCTATCGATGGTGACTCCGCCGCTGCGATGCGTTACACGGAGGCGCGCCTTCAAAAGATTACAGAGGATATCCTGATTGATTTGGACAAGGATACTGTTGATTTCCAAGACAATTTCGATGGTGAGCACCAAGAACCAACCGTTTTGCCTACCCGTATCCCACAATTGTTGGTGAACGGTGCCTCTGGTATCGCGGTCGGTATGGCTACCAATATGCCACCTCACAACTTGTCCGATACCATTGACGCATGCGTCGCATACGTGGACAACAAAGATGTTGACATTGAGGAGTTGATCAAATTGATCAAGGCTCCTGATTTCCCAACGGGTGGTATCATATACGGATATTCAGGTGTTCGTGACGCCTATTTGACAGGCCGTGGACGCGTGGTGATCCGTTCTAAGGTGGAAATTGAGAACGAAAACGGTCGTGAAAAGATCGTTGTTCGTGAAATTCCATATTTGGTGAACCGTGCCGAGATGATCAAGGCGATTGCGGACATGGCTGCCGACAAGAAGATTGAAGGTATCGCCAACATCAATGACGAATCAGATCGTGAGGGTATGCGTATCGTGATCGACGTGAAGCGCGATGCGAACTCGAACGTGCTTTTGAATAAACTGTACAAATATTCCGCTCTTCAATCATCTTTCAGTGTAAACAACATCGCATTGGTTCACGGAAGACCAAAGTTGTTGAATTTGAAGGATTTGATTGCGGAGTTCATCGACCACAGACATGAGGTTGTCATCCGCAGAACCAAGTTTGAGTTGAAAGAGGCGGAGAAAAAGGCCCATATTTTGGAGGCTTTGATCGTTGCGGTGGATAATATCGATGAGGTGATCCAAATCATCCGTTCTTCCAAAACGGTTCAAGATGCAAGAGAGGGCTTGATGAAACGCTTCGGATTCGACGAAGAGCAGGCTAGGGCTATTGTTGAGATGCGACTTCGCCAATTGACAGGCCTCGCTATCGAGGATTTGCGCGCGGAATACGAAGAGTTGATGAAGTTGATCAACCATTTGAAGGCCATCTTGGCAAGCGAAGATCTCCAAATGCAAGTTGTCAAAGAGGAGTTGCTCGATGTGAAGCAAAAATATGGTGACGAAAGACGCACCGAAATCAAATATACTTCTGAGGAGTTCAACCCAGAAGACTTCTATGCGGACGATGAGATGGTCATCACCATTTCCCACTTGGGCTACATTAAGCGTACACCGCTTGCCGAGTTCAAGGCGCAAGGACGTGGCGGTGTCGGATCGAAGGGTAGCAGTTCTCGCGATGAGGATTTCATCGAGTATATCTATCCTGCGTCTATGCACAACACCATGTTGTTCTTCACTCAAAAAGGACGTTGCTACTGGTTGAAGGTTTACGATATTCCAGAGGGAACCAAGACTACAAAGGGTCGCGCGATCCAAAATATGTTGAACATCGATTCCGACGATGCGGTAAACGCATTTATCAAGATCAAATCATTGAACGACGAGGAGTTCTGCAAGAACCACTACTTGATGTTCTGTACCAAGAATGGTGTTGTGAAGAAGACCTCTTTGGAGGCATACTCCCGTCCTCGTACCAATGGCGTGAACGCCATTACCATCAGAGAGGATGATAAGGTGATCCAAGTAAGATTGACCACAGGAAACAGTGAGATTATCATGGCTAACCGCAATGGACGCGCCATCCGTTTCAACGAATCGAAAGTTCGTGAGATGGGTAGAACAGCGACTGGTGTCCGCGGTATGACTTTGGATGGTCCAGAGGACGAGGTGGTTGGAATGATCGCAATCAACGATCCTCAAACTGAGACAGTTATGGTGGTGTCTGAGCAAGGTTACGGAAAACGTAGCGACTTGGAGGATTACCGTATCACCAACCGTGGAGGTAAGGGTGTAAAGACCATGAACATTACTGATAAGACAGGTCTTTTGGTGGCTATCAAGAGTGTCACTGATGAGAACGATCTTATGATTATCAATAAATCTGGTATCACTATTCGCTTGAAAGTGACGGATGTACGTGTGATGGGCCGTGCTACCCAAGGCGTTCGCTTGATCAATCTGACCAAGAAGAACGATCAAATCGCTTCTGTATGTAAGGTGTTGTCTGAGCAGGATGAGGAGATAGAAGAGGGTGTTGAGGAGTTGACAGACGCGATGGAAGATCCCAACAATGGCGCGGATTTTGAAAGAGAGAATAATGAAGAGAGTAATAACTAGAAAATTAATTTAGAAATATAAACATCATGAAAAAGATCACAGTATCAGCAATGGCTTTGGCCATAGCAATGTGTGGATACGCACAAAAGAAGAACGTATCTTTGGCAGAGGGTAACTTGATAGAACCGGTAAACTTGGAAGAGGCTAAGAGTCAAATCGAAGCCGCTATGAAGGATCCTTCAACAGCAAACTGGTCAAAGACATACTACATTGCAGGTCAAGTATATTACAAGATGTACGAGGCGGACGCGCTCAAAAGACAAACTAACAACGCATATTCACAAGATGATATGAGTGACGCTTTGAATAACGCTGTTAACGCATATCTTAAATGTGGCGATTTGGACCAAAAACCAGATGAGAAGGGTAAGGTGAAACCCAAATACACCAAAGAGGTGGTTAAGAACTTGAAAGCTTATGCGGATTATTTGATCGCAGAGGGTCAAGAACACCAAAAGAAGGGTGAGAACGAGAAGGCCATCAATATGATGGAGTCTTACTTGGCTTTGGCGAAATCAGATGTTATGAAGAGCGAGAATATGGTCAATAATTCTCTCTACAATGACGTTAAGTTCCTCGTTGTCAACTTGTCAGCCAATATTCCTAGCAAGCATTCCACTATGATTCAATACATGAACGAGTTGAAGAATGCGGGATATAAAGAGGAGACCATGTATGAGTGGTTGAGCGATACTTATGGAAAGGACAAACAATATGACAAGATGCTCCAAGTTCTTCAAGAGGGTATCAACAAGTATCCTTCTAATAAGTATCTTATCGGTAACATGATCAACTATTACTTGGAGAACAACAAGGAGCAAGAGGCTGTTCAATATTTGGATGCCGCTATCCAAAAGGATCCAAAGAACGCTCAGTATTACATGATTAAGGGCGAGATGTTGATCAAGAAGAGCCAATTCGACGATGCGATTGTCAACCTTCAAAAGGCAACCGAGTTGGATCCTCAAAACTTCAACGCTCAATACGAGTGTGGTTTGGCTTATGAGAAGAAGGGTGAGGAGATTTCGGAAGCTGCTGTAAAGATTAAGGACGCTAAGAAATACAATGCACAAAGAAATTTGGCTATCGAAGAGTTCAAGAAGTCTCTTCCATATTTTGAGAAGGCAAGACAAATCAATGGCGATGATGAGATGAACCTTCGTTTCTTACGCTCTGTATATTATAAGTTGTCTATGAATGACAAGTATTCAGAGGTGGATAAGGTGATCAAGGCTAAATTCGGTAAGTAATCATCGATTTCTCAATCGTATAACCTAATAGAAGGCGGATGCTTCGGTATCCGCCTTTTTTGCGGAGACAAGGGAGCTTAATCCCTTAAAAAATCAAAGGAAATATTTTATTCCTTTAACTAATTGTTATAATTTTGTGGTACAATAAATTAAGATTATGTACAGATCAAAAACTTGTGGAGAACTAAATATCGCTAATGTAGGCGAGGTTGTCACATTGGCAGGATGGGTGCAAAAAGCACGAAAGATGGGAGGTATGACTTTCGTCGATGTTCGTGACCGTTATGGTATCACCCAAATCGTATTTAACGAAGAAATTAACCCTGAGTTGTGCGGAAAGGCCAATAAGTTGGGTAGAGAGTGGGTGATTCAAGTCACAGGTAAAGTAGCGGAGCGTAGTAGCAAAAATGCCAATATTCCAACTGGTGAAATTGAGATCATCGCTCAAGAATTGAATATTTTGAACTCATCTGAGGTTCCGCCATTCACCATCGAAGACAATTCGGATGGTGGTGATGACATCCGTATGCAATATAGATATTTGGATTTGAGAAGAAATTGTGTACGTTCCAATTTGGAATTGAGACACAAGATTGCCTTTGAAATTCGTCGTTTCTTGGATGAGCAACACTTTATGGAGGTGGAGACTCCTGTGTTGATCAAATCCACACCAGAGGGTGCCCGCGACTTCGTTGTACCATCCAGAATGAACCCGGGACAATTCTACGCGTTGCCTCAATCTCCACAACAATTCAAACAATTGTTGATGGTGTCTGGCTTCGACAGATATTTCCAAATCGTGAAGTGTTTCCGCGACGAGGATCTTCGCGCGGACCGTCAACCTGAGTTTACCCAGATCGACTGCGAGATGTCTTTCGTTGAGCAAGAGGATGTGCTTAACATATTTGAGGCGATGATCAAACATATCTTTAAATATGTGAAGGGTATCGACTTTAAAGATCCGTTCCCACGTATGACTTGGCATGAGTGTATGCGTTTGTACGGATCAGACAAACCAGATATGCGTTTCGGTATGACCTTCGTTGAATTGAAGGATCTGACTGAAAACCATGGGTTTAGCGTCTTTGACAGTGCAAACTTTGTCGTAGGTATTTGCGCGGAGGGTTGCGCTTCTTATACCCGCAAGCAATTGGATCAATTGACCGATTTCGTAAAGAAACCACAAGTGGGCGCGAAGGGATTGGTTTATGTGAAATATGAAACCGATGGCTCATTTAAGTCAAGCGTTGATAAATTCTATTCACAAGAGGATTTGAAGCAGTGGGCAGAACGCTTCAATGCGAAACCAGGTGACTTGATGTTGATTCTCTGCGGAGAGAATGCCGATAAGACTAGAAAGCAAATGAACGAGTTGCGTCTTGAAATGGGTGAGCGCCTCGGCTTGAGAGATAAGAACAAGTTCGCTCCTTTGTGGGTAATTGACTTCCCATTGTTTGAGTGGAGCGAGGAGGATCAAAGATTCTATGCGATGCACCATCCATTCACCAGTCCGAAAATTGAAGATGTTCAATATTTGGACAGTGATCCAGGTCGTGTGCGAGCCAATGCATACGATTTGGCGATGAACGGCGTAGAGTTGGGTGGTGGATCTATTCGTATCCACGATTCTGAACTTCAAAATAAGATGTTCCAATTGTTGGGCTTCACCCAGGAGAAGGCAATGGATCAATTTGGTTGCTTGCTCACTGCGTTTAAGTACGGCGCGCCACCTCATGGTGGTTTGGCATTCGGTTTGGACCGTGTCGTTTCTATGTTGGCAGGTTTGGATTCTATTCGTGATGTCATTGCATTCCCTAAAAACAATGCGGGCCGCGATGTGATGATCGACTCTCCATCCGTGATTGACGACGCGCAATTGAATGAGCTTTGCTTAAAGGTGAACTTGAACAATTAATTGAATTAGATATTTTCCATATATTCATAGTTTTTTAATTGTGACGACACTGCTCCGTGAGGAGCGGTGTCTTTTTTTTTGTGGATAACTTCCCTCCGAATTGTAACTGACATTGCAAAATCTTTACTACCTTTGATAGAAACGCTTGGGAATGCCCGTTGAAAGCGAATTATTAACTTGGCACGAAGTTGCCTTAAAATGTATCGATTATGCAGAATAGAGTAATACCACCATCGGAATTGATCATTAATGAGGATGGTTCTGTGTTCCATCTTCATATCAAACCCGAACAATTGGCGGATACAGTGATTCTTGTGGGCGATCCAGCCCGCGTGAATATGGTCGCGTCGCACTTCGACACCATCGAATGTGACGTGCAGAGCCGCGAATTCCATACCATCACTGGCAGATTGAAGGGGAAACGGATCTCCTGCGTTTCGCACGGAATCGGAACCGATAACATCGATATCGTTGTGACCGAGTTGGATGCTTTGAAAAATATAGATTTCACCACGAGAATGGAGAAACCGCAACATACCACATTGACCATGGTTAGAATCGGTACCTCTGGCGGGTTACAAGATTTCACGCCAATAGGCTCTTACGTCGTTTCTAAACGCTCTATCGGTTTCGATGGTATGCTTCGTTACTACGACCTCCCTCAAGGCGTTACAGACGAAGATTTCGAGTCTGAGTTTTGCGAACACACGCAATGGAATCCAAAATTGGCGATCCCGTATGTTGTGTCAGCGGACGAGGAGTTGGTAGAACGGATTGGCAAAGATATGGTAATGGGCGTGACCATCTCCGCACCTGGGTTCTATGGACCGCAGGGAAGATACGTTCGTGTGCCTTTGGCCGATCCGACCTTAAACGAAAAAGTGATTTCGTTCGACTACCATGGAGAGAAGATCACAAACTACGAAATGGAGAGTTCCGCCGTGGCGGGTATGGCAAAATTGTTAGGTCATAAAGCGATGACAGTTTGCTGCATCATAGCGGGCAGGGTAGATAAAAGCATGAATACCTCCTATAAAGGTTCGATGGAGGAGTTGGTGAAAATCGTCTTGGAAAGAATTTAAAGAGAGAAATTTTATCACGAGAAACGATGGGCAGATTATCGGAAATTGATCTTCGGAAATTCATTCCCCAAGGTTCAAAAGTAATTGTCGGATTTAGCGGCGGAGCTGATTCCATGGCACTGCTGGATTTGTTGCACCAACAAGGATTTCAGTGCTATGCGGCCCATTGTAACTTCCATCTAAGATGCGAAGAGTCTAATCGTGATTTTAAATTTGCACATTCGTATTGCAATGAGCAAAAAATCCCCTTTTTTTACATTGATTTTTACACAAGTGAATATGCGGACATCAAACGGTTGTCAACCGAAATGGCTGCCCGGGAACTACGATATAGTTGGTTTTCCGAGCTGAAAGATCGGGTAAAAGCGGACTATATAGCCGTCGCGCACCATGCTGATGACGCTATCGAAACCTTCTTGATCAACCTTTCCCGAGGCACTGGTTTGAGGGGATTGTCTGGAATCAAGGAGAGACAAGGCGACATCATACGTCCCTTGTTGCACTACACAAAAAAAGAGATTTTAGACTATGTCGAGGAGCGTCATTTATCCTATGTGGAAGATTCTACAAACTTCGAATCCGTCTATACTCGCAATAAATTCAGGAACCAAATCATTCCTCTGCTGGATGAGATGAATCCTGCGTTTCGTCGCAATATGTTATTGACAATGAGTAACTTATCCGAAACGGAATCTTTCGTAAAACACCAAATGGATCAGTTGAGGAAAGCCTATCTTCAACCTTGTGACGAGGGAGGCTGGCGCATAGAAATGGATCCGATACTTCAGTCGGAGGATGCGCGTTTTATACTCTTTGAAATAATCAGAGCGTATGGATTTTCATCCGAAATCGCAACAGATTTGATTCGTCTTGGGAAGGAGAATTCGGGAAAACATTTCTTCTCCGACTTGTATGAATTGAGGTGTGAAAGGAGCGTGTGGGAGATTTATCCTATCCGAAAATCTAAGAGCGAAAAATATCTCATTAGAGAGATAAATGACGTGGATTTACTGCCTGTAAAATTGCGGATTCGACGTGTTACAGCGGATAATTTGACCATAAAACGAAATCCAAACGTTTGTTACGCCGATTGTGATAAGATTTCTTTCCCGTTAACGTTAAGGCATTATCAATCAGGGGATTATTTTGTTCCTTTTGGCATGACGGGTCGTAAGAAGACCAGTGATTTTTTTATAGACCAACACTATTCGCAGTTTGACAAAGATAAAATTTGGATATTAACAGATGTAAATGATGATGTGATTTGGTTGGTGGGAAAACGGGCGGATAATCGTTGGCGAATCACAGAAAAAACCAAGTGGGTTTACGAGTTTACAATAGAAAATAACGACTAAACCTGTTCAAAAAAAATAAGGTGCTATGGTTTGACATAACACCTTAAATTTTTAATCTCTATTTGGGGATATGAAAAACTACTCATTGGGATTGCTCTTCGCGCACATATCAGACAAAGTCTGTTCTAGACTCGCGCGGCTGGGACGACAAAAACAGAGCAATATGATCAAACAAATCGCCACACCGTAGCTGGCGGTGCTATATCCGAAGAGTTCCAATGCAAGGTAGTTGCTGATCATAATAACCATGATGGCGCAATAGCGAAAAAAGAAATGTCTTTGAAGGTATTTGCACAAGAACTCCTCGCTTTTCCCAACAGGCACTTTCTCCGCTGTTTTTAGATGGTAAATTTTCAGTGAGGCTGGAATACCTATCAGCAACATCAAAATGGCGATAGAACTAACAGTCTGGTCCACATTGTCGACGGCCGCAGACTTGGCATCGTTCGCAAAGTGGAAGATGGCCATACCCACAACTACCAAAATGGTTACGCACCAGAATAACCACTGCATCTCTTTAAAGATTTTCTCTTTCATATTACATAATTTTATAAGGAGTACGATTGATGATAGAGCGACCTAATGTCACCTCATCCGCATATTCAAGTTCATCACCAATAGAGACGCCGCGGGCCAATGTTGTAATTTCCACCTCAAACTTGGAGAGTTTCTTGTATAGGTAAAAGTTAGTCGTATCGCCCTCCATCGTCGGACTCAAAGCCAAAATCACCTCCTTAACCTCTCCGGTCTCCAATCGGTTCATTAATTCATCGATGGCTAGATCGGACGGACCTATACCATCCATAGGGGAAATAACACCTCCTAAAACGTGATAAAGCCCCTTAAATTGTTGCGTGTTCTCTATGGATATGACATCTTTGATATTCTCCACCACGCAAACGGATGACGCGTCACGACGATCATCGGAGCAAATCGCGCAAATATCCGTATCAGAGATATTGTGGCAAACTTTGCAATACTTGATGTCGCTACGCAATTTGATAAACGCATTGCCAAACTGCTCAACCTCTTCCTGACTTCTACGCAAAAGCCAAAGGACCAGACGAAGAGAGGTCTTTTGACCGATCCCTGGTAATTTTGAAAATTCCTTTACCGCATTATCCAATAAAACGGAGGAACAAGGATTGTCTGTCATATTAAACTATTTTATACGCAAATTTAATAAAAATAGGGAATTCGTATGAAAAATAATTAACCCCGCGAGAATCTCATATTTGAATTGAAATTGTAAACCCACGGGAAATTTTGAAATTTTAAAATCTGGGGCAATTTAGGCTAAAATGAAAAATTGGTTTCCTAAAACCACAATTTAGTAGGATAGGGGTTTACATTTGTGTATTTTACTATTAGTAAATTTTAAAATACACAATTTTGCAATATTACAAATGTAAAATCACTCATTTTATACTGATTTTACAAAAATAAAATAACATTTTTTACATGTTTTAAAGACATAAAATATACATTTGTAAATATCGATACATTTGTAAATAGGTATATTGTTTAGCGAATTTAATGTAATAATCGTTACTAATTAATATATTATAATTCAGTATGTTATATTCATTTTATTAAATTATTACATTAACAAAAATGCGTCTAATATCACTATTTTGTAAAAATCAAAAAATAATTATCAATAAAAATGATATGATAATATTGTATTACACTGATAATCAAATATTAATATATTTAAAGTTAAATTCTAACTTTAATAATAGTGCAGGGCCTAATTAAGCAAGTCATACAAAGTCCATTAAGCAGCAACTTCCATGGATTTAGGGGCAAAAGCAATCGCCATTAAAGCAAGCTCTGAGCTAGACTGTAGAATAGCCCCTATTACACGTTAATAGATTTCACTTCTGTGACACATTTAGCACCTATCTGACTCTGCAACTTAAGCAATACTTACGCCGCTTAAGCAGCCAAGATCCACATCTTTGTTACATCCGTCATCCAGGTCACAGAAAATACCATTCTGGCGATATTGGGCCTATCTGGATCAGTGCGAGAGTTTCCTGACTTAAAGTGATACTTTTGTAAATACGCACAACAATCGCAAATTCAATAGGTTAAGAAACGATAATTCCAGAGAGTAGAATGATTCCCTCTCTATTAATGTGAAAAATCTCTGATTCCTACTGATTACTTTAATATATTTTCTGAATTTAAATATTGTGATTTTACATTTGTATAGTTTTGTTATGGTGTTTACATTTGTAACATAATAAAATTATTTTCGCATTTTACTTATGTAAATAAATAATTTATTACATTTGTAAACCAAAGATTTTACAATATTAAATATGAAAAATCGTATTGCTAAAATAATTGAAAACGAAAATCTGACCAATTCTCAGTTCGCTAACCTCATTGGTGTGCAACCTTCTGCGATTACACATATATTAAGTGGCAGAAATGAACCAAGTTTGAAGTTGGCACAACGAATTCTTGACCAATTTAGAGATATTAATTCAGATTGGCTTATTCTTGGAAAAGGCATGATGCACAGAAATGCGTCGGAAATAATTGAAAATAAGGAAGATAATACCCAAAAACGGGTTATGCATCCTGTTCAGCAATCGTTATTTCCTGAATATCCTGTATCTACACCGGAAAATCGCAAGGAAAACGAGTTAAATTCTGATACGAAATCTAATGAATTGGTCGCGGATCAAATCTCATCGCAAGACGCGCCGTCGGTTGACCAAACTCCAGTTGGAGCTGACGCTGCTCCTGAACAACCCAAACCACAGCAAGCGCCACAACCAACTCCTCAACCTGCTGTGGCAGATAACCAACCGATCCAACAACAGATCAATAACATTCCTAATAACGCATATAATCCCTATTATAATCCATATTACCCTAATATGCCTTATGGCAATGTGCCACAGATGCCTATGGGACAACCCATGATGGAAAAAAGAGAGGAGAAACCGGCTGAACAGCCAATTCCTCCTCGTAAGGTTAAAAAGATTATCGTATTCTATTCAGATGGATCTTATGAAGAATACGGCGCTCAATTAAACATTAACTAAACATATTCTTAAATCTTGCCAAGAAACTCTTCTTGGCATTCTCTGAAGGGAGCATATTCTCTGATTTGCTGAGCTCTTCAAAGATCTTTTTCTCGTCTTTGGTGAGATTTTCAGGTATATAGACGCCTATATTCACCAATAAATCGCCATTTCCATAGCCATTGAGCGAAGGAAGTCCTTTACCTTTCAAACGCAACACTTTTCCAGGTTGTGTACCTGCATCAATCTTTACCTTCACTTTCGAATCTACAGAAGGAATCTCTACTGTACCTCCGTTTACAAGCAATGGAATAGAGAACAACGCATTGTATATCAAGTCGTTCTCATCACGGATCAACTCGCTGTCAGCCTCTTCCTCCACCAAGACATATAGATTGCCATCTATACCGTTTCGAACGGCGTTACCTTTGCCCTTAACATTCAACTGCATTCCTTCGGCCACACCTGCAGGGATCTTTACAGAGATAACCTCTTCCTCTTGTACGACGCCTTGTCCGCCACAATGGCGACATTTCTTGGTGATGGTTGTACCCAAACCTTGGCAGCTTGGACATTCGCTTTGCGTCTGCATAGCACCGAAAATGGAGTTCACCACACGGTTCACAACACCAGATCCGCCACATTGATTACACTTTGCGACTGAATCTTTATCCTCGCCGCCCGTACCATTACAAGCGGCACACTTTACGTATCGTTTTACCTTTAATTTTTTCTCTACACCATTGGCGACATCCTTCAAAGAAACCTTTACGCGCACGCGTAGGTCGGAACCCTTTCGGACGCGTTGGCCACCGCCACCTCCGCCAAAGCCACCAAAGCCTCCGCCAAAATGACCGCCAAATATATTTCCGAATTGCGAGAAAATGTCCTCCATAGACATTCCTCCGCCGAAGCCACCAAAGCCTCCGCCACCGCCGAAACCATCCATTCCCGCATGGCCATAACGGTCGTAGCGCTCCTTCTTTTGTGGATCGCTCAATACATCGTATGCCTCAGCTGCCTCCTTAAACTTCTCTTCCGCCTCTTTATCTCCAGGATTTTTATCAGGGTGATATTTGATGGCCAACTTACGGTAAGCCTTCTTTATCTCATCCGCGGAAGCGTCTTTGGAGACCTCTAACACTTCGTAGTAATCTCTCTTTGCCATAATAATTTAATTATTGTCCTACAACAACTTTTGAGAATCGAAGCACCTTGTCTTTCAACATATAACCCGTTTGGACGCATTCGATTACTTTACCTTTTTGCTCTTCTGTCGGTGCGGGGATCATTGTGATCGCCTCATGGAAATCTACATTGAAATCCGCATCTTTCGTATCAATGGGGGTCACACCGTTTTGAGCCAAAAATGAATTGAACTTATTATAAATCAGATCAACTCCCTCTTTTACGGACGCAACCTCTGTGGCATTCTCCATTGCGTTTATCGCACGCTCGAAATCATCCACCAAAGGAAGAATATTGGCAAATATGCCTTCGCCTGCCGACTTGATCAATTCAGCCTTAGCTTTCAAAGATTGCTTTCGGAAATTCTCGAAGTCAGCATACAAACGAATGTACTCGTCGTGTTGCTTTGCGCATTTCTCCTCCAACTCCTTGATTCTATCTTCCGGTGTTTGCGAAACTTCTGACGACTTGGCTGTAGCCTCTGTTCCTTCAACCGCTTCGTTACTCTTCACCTCTTCGTTCTCAACTTGTTGAGATTGATTTTCCATTGTTGAATTTTCTTCCATTATAGATTAATTGTTATTTCCTATTAATACTATTTATTCACTATCAAAAACATTGCCATTGTCACACAATAAGACAGAATGGCACGGAATACGACACATTGACGCAAGATTTCTCGCTACAGTCTGACAAAATATCATCTTCTGTAGCGAAATCACTTTCCTAGATTTTTGAGTCTGGCATATTTGAAGAGAATCTTTTTCTCGCCTTCATTGTGGAAATTAATGGTTAATCTCGCATCCGTACCACTGCCATCTATAGCGATTACAGTTCCTCTTCCGAACTTTTCATGCTCCACCCAGCAGCCGACCTCAATACCTTCTACGGAAGTGGTAGGAGAGGTGGATGTCGTTGTTGTGGAGGGTGTTGGCTTGTCCAACGCTTTTAACCTTCTTGGCGCCACGAAAGGAGTTGGTTTGGAGAGAACGTCGTTTCCCTCATCCACAGTACGATTGCGCCAACCTTTTCCGCCTCCAAATGAGGTTGGGTAGAAATCGTCATTCCAAGAGGAGGCTCTGCTGTTCTTGGGTTTGGCGCTGTAATCAGACGGCAGATCCAAGAGTTCCGCATCGATGTCCTTGATAAAACGGCTTGGCATGGTTGAGTTGGTGGTGCCATTACGGAATCTGCTTTGGGCGTAACTGATAAAACAGTTTTCTTCAGCACGGGTAATCGCCACATAGAATAGCCTGCGTTCCTCTTCAACTCCCTCGTCGCTCATCAAAGACATAGAAGATGGGAAGAGTTCCTCTTCCACACCGACAATGAAGACATTCTTAAACTCCAAACCTTTGGCTGAATGTACCGTCATCAAGGTCACTTTATCATTGTCGCCATCCTCCTCATCATCCAAATCCGAGATCAACGACACCATTTGCATAAATTCGGAAATTGGGATGTTCGTCTCTCCCGATTCCTCTTTCCTGGACTCACAGAATTCGTGAATACTATTTAGCAACTCATCCAAATTTTCTAATTTGCTCATACCTTCCACGCTACGATCACCCTCCAAATCAGCGCGGATGCCTGAATCGATAATCACTCGCTTCGCAAATTCGTAAGCGCCTGATTCTTCGACGATTTCCGATAGCGAATGGATAATGCCTTTGAATTTTGCGAGCTTATTCGCAGTCCCCGCATTCACCGGAAGGTTGTATTTCAAAGGGTCGCAGACCACTTCCCAACAGGAAACACCTTGGGTCAGAGCCGTATCAGACAATTTCGCGACAGTCGTGTCTCCGATACCTCTGGTCGGATAGTTGATAATACGTCTAAACGCCTCCTCATCCGAGGGATTCAAGACCAGACGGATGTAAGCCAATACATCCTTGATCTCCTTACGGTCGTAGAAGGATCTTCCGCCGTGGATGACATAAGGGATGGAGCGTTTACGTAAAGCCTCCTCAAAGACGCGAGACTGTGAGTTGGTACGGTAAAGAATCGCCAGATCCTGGCATTTGTATTGGCGGGAAGAGAGGAAGGATTTGATTTGCGAGGCGATGATATTCGCTTCGTCAATATCAGAATAGGAACTGATCACCTTCACCTTGCTGCCTTCCGCCTCCTCGGAGTAGACATTCTTCTGCAACTGCTTTTTATTCTTGGAGATAAGCGAATTGGCCACCTTCACGATATTCGGGGTAGAGCGGTAGTTGCGTTCCAATTTGAATACTTTGCTCTCTGGGTATACCTTCTGGAAATTGATGATATTCTCAATATTTGCGCCACGGAAAGAATAGATACTTTGCGCGTCGTCACCCACCACACACACACGATGGTGCTTCTCTGCCAACTTCTTCACAACCAGATGCTGCGCGAAATTGGTGTCTTGGTACTCATCCACCAAGATATAGTCAAACCAATCTTGGTAAATATCCAAAATTTCGGGAAAATCTCTGAATAAGATATTGATATAGAGTAGAATATCGTCAAAATCCATTGCGGATGCCTTGTAGCATCGCGCGAAATAGGCTGAATAAATATCGGAAAGGCGAGGAATCTTTTGGGTCAAATCTTCCTGTCGCAATTCAGGCCTGTTTCTGTATATATCAGGGGTGATCAACCTATTTTTTAAATGGGAAATACGGGACAATACTTTCTTGGGCGTATAATTTTTCTCGTCCAACTCCATCTCCTTGACAATGCTTTTTAGAAGACTCTTGGAGTCGGAGGTGTCGTAGATGGAAAAGGAGGGGGTGTAACCAATTTTTTCAGCTTGCTGACGAAGTATTTTGGCGAAAACAGAGTGGAATGTACCCATCCACAAGCGACGCGACACCCCTTCGCCAACAATGTTGTCAATACGGCTCTTCATCTCTTTGGCCGCTTTGTTGGTGAATGTCAATGCTAAGATTCGGTTGGGTTCAAATCCGTTTTTAAGCAGATAAGCGATCTTGTAGGTCAAAACCCGGGTTTTTCCTGATCCCGCACCTGCGACCACCAAAGATGGTCCCTCATTATACTGCACCGCATTCCTCTGATTTTCATTTAGTTGACTCAATATCGCTTCCATAAAACCTTCCTCGTTATTATCATGCGAATATACAAAAAAATGAGTCGCAATCTAGTGCGAAATAACCGTTAATTCATCATTCTTCACTATCTTTGCATAAGTGAATTTCTTAACAATATAACAATATAATGCTACAAAAATATAATGTTATATTGGCATCCAACTCACCTCGTAGAAAAGAGTTGTTAGCTGGGTTGGAGGTCAATTTCGAAGTGAAGACCATCAAAGGATTGGAGGAGAATTATCCAGATACCTTGAAAGAGGGAGATATCCCAATGTATTTAGCGAAACAGAAGGCCTACGCTTATCAATCCTTATTGGATGACAAAACGCTGATCATCACCGCCGACACGATTGTCTGGTTGGAAGGAGAAGTGATGGGAAAGCCCAAGAATAGGGAAGAGGCAATTGAAATGCTCGGAAAATTAGCGGGAAACACCCATCGTGTCTATACGGGCGTATGTGTGAAGAGTAAAGAGAAAGAGGTCTGCTTTGTGGACCGCGCGGATGTAACCTTTTCGTCGCTTTCACAAGATGAGATAACGTTCTATATTGACCAATACAAACCCTTCGACAAAGCGGGTTCGTATGGCGTACAAGAGTGGATTGGCTATGTGGCGGTGGAACGCATCGATGGCAGTTTCTACAACATCATGGGATTGCCTGTACATCGGCTCTACCAAGTTCTGAAGGAATTTGACCAATAGAAATAAAAAAGCGATGCTAACACATCGCTTTTTTCGTATTATGACCTAATCTAATCTATTTATCATCCCATAAAAGGTCTGAAACCATTGGTTATTCTGACTGCTGTTTTCACCTCATCCCAATCTACCTCATCCAACACTTTGTTGGCCGCATCATAACCGATTTGGAAGATTTCTTCCGCTTTCGAGGCGTCAAACATTCCATATTTTTGGGCTTCGCGCGTCTCGATTACGATATCGCAGTCTCTTTTTTGGCTAACGGTATTGCCGTTCACCGCTAAGTGAAAGACGCGTTCCGAGACGTTGAATAGGCCATCGAAACCATCCTCATGGGTAATAGGATTCACATGGACGCCAATGATAATCTGGCAACCTTTTCTACGCAGAACTGATACCGGTAGATTGCAAAAGATTCCGCCATCGACGTATTGCTTGTTACCAATCTTCATCGGGCGGAAAAAGATAGGGACATTGGCGGAGGCCATAATTCCCTCTATCAGATTTCCCTCTTCGAAATAGACATTCTTTCCAGAGGTGAGTTCCGCGGCGTTGACCACCAACGGAATCCTCAACTCACCGAAAGTCTTTGCTTTCAATTTCTTCTTTATGAAAGATCCGAATTGATCCATCTGGGTAAATCCGCCGTTGGTGGGCATGGTGAGCGACACCATTCGGTACAGATTACTCTTTTTTATGAATTTACAGATATCCTCGGGGGTGTTGCCATCCGCATAGAGGGCTCCCATGATCGCTCCAGCGCTTACGCCTGATATGTGGTCCACCACAATTCCGCGCTCTTCCAATGCTTTGAAGACACCCAAATGGGCAATCCCTTTCGCACCGCCTCCGCTTAAAGCCAAACCGATTTTATACCCCTGATACATATAATTAGTAACCCTTCTTATGGTTTGCCTCTAATTCATCCAAAAGGGATTGAGGAATGGTCTCCTTGCCCTCTTTGAGCAAACATTTGTGACATGCCATCTCCCGGGAATACATACGGCCGATGCAGTAGTTCGCATGGTCGCAAGCCACACGAGCCTTCTCGTCATCCTTCATGTCGTTTACGAAGTGAGGGTTGTTGAGCAATGCACGGGCCATCGCCACGAACTCGAAACCATCATTTAACACTTCGTCGATCTTCTCTCTTGAGATCAAGCCTCCGATGTAGCACAAAGGCATCTTCACCGCCTCGCGGAACTTCAATGCGTCCTCCAAGAAGTATGCCTCCTTGAATGGTACGGTAGGAACCATGAAACGACCTCCGATGCGAACCAATGTACGCATCAACCAGCTTTGCATATAGTAGCTCATGGTACGGAACGGCATGGCGCCGCGCATCACATCCATTGGCGCGCTGCTTACGAAACCGCTACTCAAAACCAAACAGTGCGCACCGCTTTGCTCCAACATTTTGGCTACCTCGATGCTCTCGTCGATCTCCATACCTTTGCGGCAGCAGTCACGCATATTCATTTTGACCAAAACGGCCATATCGTCTTTTGCTGCACTCATCACATGGTCCATGGACATCTTCATGAAGCGTGCTCTATTCTCCAAGGATCCGCCAAATTCATCCTTTCTATGATTGGTGGAAGGGGAGAGGAATTGGCTAATCAAGTAACCATGGCCCGCATGAAGTTCGATCGCGTCGAATCCAGCCTCTCTAGCAAGGTTCACGCCTTCGCCGAAAGCCTTCGCGCTCTCCTCAATTTCATCCTTTCTCATTCCTCTCACAAAGGTAGGAGAGTAAAGGTTGAATCCTGTGGATGCTGAAATAGGTGTGCATCCACAAATAGAACGGTGGGACATATTTCCGCAGTGTCCGATTTGGATACTTGCTGCGGCACCTTCTTTGTGAATGGCATCTGTAATCTTCTTCAATGCTGGTATATTCTCCTTGTTCAACCACAATTGGTGAGGGAAGGAGAGTCCGCTCTGTTGGATGGCGGAGTAGGCTAATGTAGTCATTCCGACGCCACCTGCCGCTACGGATACATGATAATCGTGCAACATTTGTGAGGGTGCGTTTCCTGGGCACATTCCCTCGAACGCGGCAGAACGGATGGTTCTGTTTCTAAGAGTCAAAGGCCCGATTTTTCCGGGCGTGAATAGTGGTGTATTTGACATCTCCGTAATTTCTAATAAGCGTTATACTTTTTCTAAAATCTCTTAATATACGAAAGGAATGATCCTCTTGAGCTTCAATTGAGCCATTTCAGGGAACATCGCCTTATATTTCTTGTGAATTGTGTGCGCCCTTGGGGTAAGGTTGGCGAAAGTCCAGAACGCAAAGACGAAACCAGCCCACGACCAGGTGAGGATGGCGAAGCCGACCCACTCTGTCAACTCTCCGAAATAGTTGGCGGAGGTTACATAATCATACATGCCGCCCTTGGGCAAGTAGTGGTTTTTGTCGCCTGGTTGACGCAAGTGACGGATGATATGGTCGGAGTGGAGATTGATGCCCATTCCGACTATAAAGATGATTGTTCCTATAATGAATTGAGGGGTAGTCAACCAATCGCTGGTGTACATATCCGCTGGGGAGACATAGAAAATCCATCCGCCCTGCATCAATCCGTTCAATGTGTTAAAGATGACACCCATCATCATGATTGAGATAGGCATACGGCTATTTCCGCTGATCATAAATGGGAAAATGAACGAGCGTTGGAAATAGTGTGTTTGGAATAGCAAGAAAAACACGAGGGGAGTGATGGCGAAGGTACGCTCGGAGAACCACCAGCATGCGGTCATCACGAAGAATACGGGTGCCTCCATCAATACCCAACCCAACTTATTGTTCACAGACAATCCCCATTTTTTATTGAACATGATGCCATAGCCGGCATCCACAAAATATAGGGCGATGAATACGATTACGGCGATGATCGTCATGATCATCAAAAATGTATTAAATGTTGGTAACTCAAATAAGTTCATACTAAATCATTTTAGTTGCGAAATTAATACAAAAAGCATAACTTTGCGAAAAGAATTTAATATTTTTTTACAAAAATTACCTTTACCTATGATTGGGACTTCGGTCCCCTAAACTAAAAGTTGCTTGGCTGTTGTCAAGCGTCATCCAAGGCAGTTTGCATTGAGCCAAGGATGAGAATAAGCCGGCGGGTCCCCGTCGGCTTTGTTTTTTACTTAACTATCACTCGAGTTCCTTGTGTACAATAGATGCCTGTGAACAAACCATCTACTACGGTCGTTCCTTTCACACATCGGATATATCGCACAGGTTGCCCCAACGCATTAAACAACACAAGATCCCTTTCCATATCGGATTGTATGTATAAAATTCCATCAATGGAATAGATTTGCATGTTTTGCAATGGATTGTCTGTGTCGTTGAACAAATCCTCCACAGAGACCTCACTTGGTCTGCCATTGGAAGGATAGCCACTGTAAGGATCTATCACCCATTTTGAGAGGTCAACCGTCTCTTGCTTACTATTGATTTCTTCTACGATACGATTCAACTCATCCACGAAATCCTGGGATTTCATCTCTGACTCCGTGATATTTTTCACCGTTTCACTGACTATGTAGATTTCGCCGTCTTCCAGAAGCGATCCATTGTAGTAACAATTATTGAATGATATTTCCGCGCGATTGAATGCGAATGGGCTTTTCAGGCCGCCATCATCGCTATTCGCGACTTCGCAGGAGGCGTAACAATTCTCCACAACGCTCGAATTGAGAAGGAGAGCGACAAATCCGCTGGCCCTACCTTCGGCCGTCACTTCACCGATGTTGAAGCAATTGAGAATCTTACATTGATCCGCCACCGCGATAAAACCTGCCGCTCCCTCTTGGAAATGGCCTGTGACAGAGGCCTCACTGCCACAATTGGCGATAAGAGAGGATTCCGCATAGGCGCATAACGCTCCCGCATAATATCCCTCTACGGTGGAATTACGGAGGATTACATTGTTTATTTCCGCATTCTTTATGTGAGAGAACAAGCCCGTAAATTCAAATTTGCTTTGGTGAATGCCACTGATTGTAAAATTACCGCCATCAAACTTGCCACTATACGCTTGCGAGCAACATATATCTTGCGGACCAATTGGTTCCCATTCGTCAATATCGCTCAAATCTATGTCGTCAATCAATCTACCATTGATGTCGAAAGCACCTCCGTTGACAGCATCTCGGAACAACCCCAATTCATAAGCGTTTGATATCAAATAGTTGCCGGAAGCATCTCTTTCCAAAAAATTTTCGTTCAGTACCCGTTTGACTATCACTGCCGTATCCGACGTCACCCTTTTCCCATTGAAACCATGCTCAAATTCATAATGGAACAACTCATTGTCACATGTAGGTAACGCCATTCCGTCCCGGAAGACATCAAGGCCATCGTAGTCGCCTCGGTAATTGACCACATAGGATTTGCTAGGAGATAATGTTATATCCGGCAGGTGAGGGTAAGGATCCACATTTCTACTCTGTTCAAAGGCAAGAAGATAGAGTTTCATATTAAACAAACCACTGTAATCCGGCCGTTTATCCCGATAATTGTCCAGATGTTTTTTTAAGGTGCCTGATTGGAAAGAGTATTCGCTCATAAATGAGACATTGCTCTCATAATCACTCTCTGGATTAATATCCATCAAAGCGGCGCAAGCTTGTATCAAGTATCTGTTTTGTCCTCCGCGCTTGCCGATCATATTCCCCACACCAATGCCGCTAATCACCGCATAGTTGTAACAAGCGTTGAGACAGTAATATTTGTAATTACCTACATCTCCACCATAGAAGCCGACAATACCACCCGCGATACCCTCGTAAGTGTAATATTGACCATCAAAGAGATAATAGGCCTTGACGCGGCCGATATTGTAACAGTTGGTTATCATGCAATCCATCGCATAACCGATGAGACCGCCCACACAATCATGACCAACCACAAGACCATAATTGCTGCAATTGAATACATTGGCCTTGTCCATATCCATACCGCCCAAGAGACCGCCCACATAGCGTTTTCCGACAACCTCTCCCTTGAAATGGCAATTGTCTATTACCATACGGCCATCCGATCCTGAACCGCACCCTACAACTCCACCCACAAAGTCGCCACCTCTCACAAAGGCGTTCTTCACCGTCAAATCATGAAGATAATCAACACAGTAAAAGAGTCCCTGCGCGTCATCCTTGGAATCTATGTATAAATTAGAGACACTGTGGTGTCCGCCATCAAATTTCAAAGCTAACTTTGGGCGGTTTATCGGCTCCCAATTCTGGTGAATACCGCAAACAGATGAGAGGTCGATATCTGCTGTCAATCGTCCATCTATGGCATGGCCGCCATTGACCTCATCTCGATATTCCACCAAATCGTCCGCATCTTTGATCAGGTAATAGCCGTCAGATGCTCTCTCCAATGCGAAGGAGTCGCAGACTGTAACGAGCAATAACCCTATTATAACGAAACTTTTCAAAAACACCTTCATAAAATTGGATATCCGATTGTCAGTACGGCGCAAAAATACAAAATTATCATAATAAGCATACTTGAAAAGATGAAATAAAGCAATAATTTTTCATTTATTCAACGAAACACATCTTCTCATAGATAAGATTTCTGCATAATTAATCAAAAAAATCCGAGTCTCGAAAGACCCGGATTCAATGTATTGAAATAACGTATTGAAATAACCGCAGATTAAAAATCCGCAGTCCTTGGTGTTCTTGGGAAAGGAATCACATCACGGATGTTTTGCATACCTGTCACGAAGAGCATCAAACGCTCGAATCCAAGGCCGAATCCTGCGTGAGGGCATGTTCCGTATTTACGTGTATCCAAGTACCACCACATATCCTTCATAGGGATGTTCAACTCCTCAATGCGTTGCATCAACTTGTCGTAGCTCTCCTCACGGACGCTACCTCCGATGATCTCGCCAATTTGAGGGAACAATACGTCTGTTCCTTGAACGGTCTTTCCGTCCTCGTTTTGCTTCATGTAGAAGGCCTTGATCTCCTTAGGATAGTTGATCATGATAACTGGCTTCTGGAAATGCTCCTCCACCAAGAAACGCTCATGCTCGCTGGCCAAGTCGCAACCCCAATATACAGGGAATTCGAACTTCTTTCCTTTGGCGATCGCCTCTTCCAAAATCTTGATACCCTCTGTATATGGTAATCTGACGAAATCAGTGGCAACTACAGACTTCAAACGCTCGATCAAGCCCTTGTCGATCATGTTGTTCAAGAAGGTCAAATCGTCCATACAGTTCTCCAAAGCCCAGTTGACACAGAACTTGATGAACTCCTCCTCCAAATCCATCAACTCAGGAAGGTCGATGAAGGCAACCTCTGGCTCAATCATCCAGAACTCAGCCAAGTGGCGAGGCGTGTTGGAATTCTCGGCACGGAAAGTAGGACCGAAGGTATAGATAGCACCTAGTGCGGTAGCACCCAACTCGCCCTCCAACTGTCCGGAAACGGTAAGGCTGGTCTGCTTGCCGAAGAAATCATCATCATATTTGATAGAACCATTCTCATCCTTCTTCAAATCGTAAAGGTTTTGAGTGGTTACTTGGAACATCTGTCCAGCGCCCTCACAGTCAGAGGCTGTGATGATAGGGGAGTGCCAATAGAAAAATCCCTTCTGGTGGAAGAATTGGTGGATAGCGATCGCCATGTTGTGACGGATTCTAAGAACAGCGCCAAAGGTGTTGGTTCTTGGTCTGAGGTGGGCGATACCACGAAGGAACTCCATGGTGTGTCCCTTCTTTTGCAATGGGTAGGTGTTGTCTGCCAAACCATAAATTTGGATCTCGTCGGCTTGGATCTCAACCGCTTGTCCTGCACCCTCTGATTTCACCAACTTACCAGTAACGCTCAAACATGCGCCTGTGGTAACGGATTTAAGCAACTCCTCTTCGAACTTCACTACGTCAGCTACGATTTGGATGTTGTTGATAGTGGAACCATCGTTCAATGCGATAAAGTTTACCTCTTTGTTGCCGCGTTTGGTGCGGACCCAACCCTTTACGTTTACAGTTTCGCCGAATTGCGTCATCTTGACCGCGTCGACAATCCTCGTTCTTTTCATATGCTATATGTTTTTATATTCCTACAAATAATGAGCAAAGTTACAAATTTGTCAGAAATCAACAATCATTTTTTCTCAAAAACGCCTCTGCTAGTATCAAATCGAAAGAGGTGGTGATTTTGATGTTCTCCCGATTACCCTCCGTCAGCGTCATTTTGTGGCCCAAACGCTCCACTACGCTGGCGTCATCCGTGAATTCCTCGCAGTATTCTTGCTCGTAAGCTTTCCAAAGCAAATCGGCCCGAAACACTTGCGGCGTCTGTACCAATCGGTATTCCGCACGGTTTTTCGCCTCGTTCCCGCCCTTGGAATCCACCTTGCGGATGGAGTCTACCAGCGGAATCGCCGGAACCGCGGCTCCATTTGCTGCAGCTGCCTTATAAGCCTCTTCGATCACTTGGTATGAAACGAATGGGCGCACACCATCGTGGACACCTACACAGACCTCCGCCTCGTTCGGTACCAGCGCCAATCCATTCTTTACGGAGTGGAACCGTGTCGCTCCTCCCAAGGCCAGTTGGTAAGGGATTTTGAAATCATATTCTTCGCAGAGATTCTTCCAATAAGAGATTTGCGATTCGGGCAAGACCAGGATGATGCCCATTTGTGGGTCGTATTGGTGGAACTGGGAGAGTGTGCGCATTAGGATAGGGGAGCCGTCCACTGGCAAAAATTGCTTCGGAATATCTCCTCCCATGCGAAGGCCCTTGCCTCCCGCGACGATGATCACGTACTTCTTCATAAGCGAATAGGCTTAAAAACAAAAAAAGCCACCGAAAAAGGTGGCGACTTGATTTCTATTTGTTGGTGGTCCCACTAGGATTCGAACCTAGGACCCCCTGCTTGTAAGGCAGGTGCTCTAAACCAGCTGAGCTATAAGACCGAAGAACTTGTTTTGCGAACGCCCTCTTAGCGATCTGATTACTTTTAATTGGTGGTCCCACTAGGATTCGAACCTAGGACCCCCTGCTTGTAAGGCAGGTGCTCTAAACCAGCTGAGCTATAAGACCGAAGAATTTGTTTTGCGAACGCCCTCTTGGCGATCTGATTATTTTTAAACGGTGGTCCCACTAGGATTCGAACCTAGGACCCCCTGCTTGTAAGGCAGGTGCCCTAAACCAGCTGAGCTATAAGACCAAGTGCTCTTCTTGAAAAGCGATGCAAAAGTAGTGTATTATTTCAGAAATCCAAAATATTTTCCGCTAAATTTTCCATATGCAAATATTTTTCTTCGCAATTATAATTGTTTTTAAAATTATATATAATTTAGCGACGTCAATTTTCGTTTAAAAAATATTGACGTTGGTTGAAAAAGAAAACTATTTTACGCTTATTATCTAAATTAAATTCCATCTTAAATTAATTCCAATGAATAAAACTTTACTAAGCACAATGGTGGCAATGGCATCCGCTGGTATGTCATTGAACGCCCAGTCACTTATTGACGAAGGTTTTGAATCGGGAAAGGGCAATTGGTCATCTCGTGGAGGTGAGACCGTCGCAGTTTCCAAAGAGGCAGCCCATTCAGGTACGCAATCCCTTAAAGTATCCTCCCGTTCCGATTATTGGAATGGTGCAAGTGTGAAATCTGCTGATTTTAAGGCAGGTGAATCCTATGATGTGGAAGCTTACGTCTATTTCGACGGATCTACGTACAAACCTGCCGCCTCTTTTGATGGCGAGGTGATTCCTTTGAAGTTGGCCTATCCGGAGGATACTTACTTTAAGTTTGGTACGTGTTTGAACGGCGGTACCGTTAGTTCTTTGAGAAACATGTGCCTTACTCACTTTAATAGTGTGACGCCTGAAAACGAGTTGAAGCCAGATGCGACTTTGAACCAAAGCGCCAGCCAACAAAGAGGCAACAATGTCAATCCTCAGGTACAATTGTCTTCAGGTGCGAAATCGATCCTGAAATTCTGTCAAGATAACAAAATCGGTTTGAGAGGCCACTGTTTCGTATGGCATAGCCAGACACCGACTTGGTTGTTCAAAGAGAATTTCTCATCCAACGGCAGCAACGTGTCGGTCTCCATTATGGATCAACGCTTGGAGAACTATATCAAGAATGTTTTCGACGCCATCACTTCCGCTTATCCTAACTTGAACCTCTACGCTTTTGATGTGGTCAACGAGGCATTCAATGAAGATGGAACCCTTCGTTCGGCTGGAGACAACTCCATTAGCCCTGGACAATCTTATTGGTATCAAATCTACAAGAGCAACGATTATATCAAAAAGGCCTTCAGATTTGCAAGAAAATATGCGCCTAAGGGTTGTAAGCTCTACTACAATGACTATAACGAGTACAACACTAGCAAGCGAGATGGTATCTACAAGTTGGTGAAGGAGATGTACGAAGAGGGTATCTGCGACGGTGTGGGTATGCAATCCCACTTGGATGTCACCTATCCAGGTATGCAATTGTACGAGCAGGCGATCCAAAAGTACGCGAGCATCGGTTGCGATATCCAAATTACCGAGTTGGATGTGACCTCCAGCAACGGAGAGTCTCCGCAAGGCCCATACTACAAGAGCTGTTTTGATCTCTATAAGAAATACAAGGACAATATCAGCGCAGTGGTGGTTTGGGGTATCAACGACGCGAACAGCTGGCGTGGCGATCGAATTCCTTTGCTTTTCGACAAGAACAACAACCCGAAAGAGGCTTATAAGCAAATCGTTGCGGGTATGAATGTCTCTTCCCAACCTTCCCAAGGCGAGGATACAGAATTGAAGGAGCTCCCATTCCAACTTTGTTTCCAATACAATGACGGAACAACGCAGTATCCAACCATCGAGCAGGTGACTGTTCCTTCAAAGACATGGACCAAGTTGTCTGGCGTCATGGAGATTCCCGCTGATGCGGAGGATATTTCAGTTTATGTGCAGACCTCTGACAATGGAGCAGATTCGGATTTGATCGATTTCTATGTGGATGATGTGAAGTGCTCGTTGTTTGATCCGACAGCGGTGTCGAACACAGCGGCTGAAGGTGGGTACCTTCTTTTGCAAAATACGCCGAATCCGGCTGTAGAGCATACCGCTATTCGTTTCGCTCTTCCAAAGGCTGGTCAAGTGAACATCTCGCTCTACAATGCCGCGGGTGTGAAGGTTTCCGATATCGTGAATGAGAATTTGAGCGAAGGCTCATACATCAAGGATGTGGATGTCAAGAGCCTTGTCCCTGGCGTTTATTTCTACGAAATGAGTGTCAATGGCGTTTCTTTGAGAAAATCGATGATCGTGAAGTAATCCAGATTGCTGACAATACAAAAGGAGACGTTCTCGACGAGCGTCTCCTTTTTTGTGCCTCTGCCCCAATCCTGCACACCTGTCCCCTTAATTTGCCATATTTAACAACATCTCCGATTGTATTGTATTTTTTATTATCTTTGGAGATTAAGCGTGTAACATAAGCGTAGTATATCATTATGGCAGACAACAAGAAAGAACAAGAGAGAGAAGAACTTCATAAATCGATTTGGAATATAGCAAACGAACTTCGTGGTGCTGTGGATGGCTGGGACTTTAAGCAGTACGTCTTGGGCATCATGTTCTATCGTTACATCTCCGAGAACCTAACCTCATACATCAACCATGACGAATGGAAGGCTGGTAATCATGACTTCGATTATGCTAAAATGAGCGATGCGGAGGCTGAGATCGCAAAGGAGGGTCTGGTTCAGGAGAAGGGATTCTTTATTTTGCCTTCTGAGTTGTTTGAGAATGTCAGAAAGAATGCCGACACGAACGAGAATCTGAATGAGACATTGGAGAATGTCTTCTCCCATATCGAGGAGTCTGCCAAGGGTACCGAATCGGAGAGCAACTTTTCTGGTCTGTTCGATGATATTGATGTGAACTCCAACAAGCTGGGAGCCACCGTCGAGAAGAGAAACAAGAAACTCTCCGCTATCTTGAACGAAATCGGCAACCTCAAACTGGGCTATCAGAATAATACCATAGACGCTTTCGGTGATGCCTACGAGTTTTTGATGGCTATGTATGCTTCTAATGCTGGTAAGTCAGGTGGTGAATACTATACGCCTCAGGAGGTTTCCGAATTGCTTACCAGATTGGCAGTTGTGGGAAAGAAGACCGTGAATAAAGTCTATGATCCTGCTTGTGGTTCTGGCTCACTGTTGCTTCAAGCCATCAAGATTTTGGGCAAGGAGAACATCAAGCAAGGTTTTTACGGTCAGGAGAAGAACATTACCACCTACAACCTTTGCCGTATCAATATGTTCCTTCATGATGTGGGATTCGACAAGTTCAATATCGCTTGTGAAGATACGTTGATTGCTCCTCAACACTGGGATGATGAACCGTTTGAAGTTCTGGTGTCTAATCCACCATACTCGGTGAAATGGGAGGGTGATGACAACCCAATTCTCATCAATGATCCTCGTTTTAGCCCTGCTGGTGTATTGGCTCCGAAGGGTAAAGCGGATTTGGCTTTCATCATGCACTCCTTGTCATGGCTTAGTACGAATGGAACAGCCTCTATCGTCTGCTTCCCTGGTATCATGTATCGTGGTGGAGCCGAGCAGAAGATCCGTAAGTACATGGTGGACAACAACTATGTGGATTGTGTCATCCAATTGCCTAGTAACCTCTTCTTCGGTACATCCATCGCCACTTGTATCATGGTGTTGAAGAAGTCGAAGAAAGATACTGGAATACTCTTCATAGACGCTTCCAATGAGTGTGTCAAGGCTACCAACAACAATAAACTGACACCAGACAATATTCAAAAAATCGTTGATACATTTACCGAAAGAAAGACGGTTGACCACTTTACCAAACTTGCCACATACGACGAGGTGAAGGAGAACGAATACAACCTATCCGTCTCCACATACGTTGAGCAAGAAGATACCAGAGAGAAGGTGGATATCAAGGTGCTCAATGCTGAATTAGAGAAGATCGTGGCGAGGGAGAATGAACTTAGAACCGCTATCGATAACATCATTAAGGAGATTGAGGCATGAGCAAGATTTCATTCAGGTTTTATAGAGATCATGAGGTAAGAGCCGTGTGGGATGCCACAACCAACAAATGGTTCTTTTCTGTCCTTGATGTGCTTGGTGCTATCAATGAGCAAGATGATTATACCAAGACAAGGAACTACTGGAAATATCTCAAAACCAAGTTGAAGAAGGAGGAGAATGAAGTGGTTAGTGCCACTAACCAGTTGAAACTGCTTGCTCCTGATGGTAAGAAAAGACTTACGGATACCCTTGACATGAAGGGTATTGAGGAACTCGCCAAGAGCATCCCCAACAGCAAGGCAATGGATTTCCTTGACTGGCTTACGTATAGCGAGAACACTCTTGATGGCAAGAGCAAGCAGAAGGCGTATGAACTGTGGGAAAGTGGAATATTGGAGACGATTGAAGTGGGCACGGTCAAGGGGCTTCAGCAGATACATGCATACATCTTTGGTGGCTTGTATGACTTTGCCGGTCAGATTAGAACCAAGACCATCTCCAAGGGTGGTTTTACTTTCTGCTTGGCGCAGTACTTGCCACAACAGCTGGATATGATTGGGAAGATGCCAGAAACAAGCGTAGATGACATCTTCAACAAGTATGTAGAGATGAATGTCGCTCACCCCTTTATGGAGGGGAATGGCAGAAGCACAAGGATATGGCTTGATCTTATGCTGAAAGCAAGAGTCGGACAGTGCATAGACTGGAGTCAGATAAACAAGAATGACTACCTTCAGGCAATGACGCAGAGTATTGCGGATGCTGCGTCCATCAAGCGATTATTAACCAGTGCTCTTACTGATAACATCCATGACAGGGAACTCTTCATGAAGGGTATTGATTATTCTTATTACTATGAACAGGAGGATTGAAGCATGAGCGATATGGAAAAGTTAGTAAAGTCGGACAGTTGTGTCAATGATATTAAAACGATTATTGAGCAAGGCAGACAAGCGTCTTATTCGTCGGTTAATCTTGTGATGATTAACACCTTTTGGAATGTAGGACGGCGAATTGTGGAGGAAGAGCAGAATGGAGCAGAAAGAGCTGAGTATGGTGACTATTTGATAAAACGTATTGCCAGTGAGTTGACGAAAGAATATGGTAGTAGCTTTAATTATCGTAATATTTGCTTTTATCGTCAGTTCTATTTGAATTTCAAAGATTTAGAGATTGTGAACACGCGTGTTCACAATCTTACATGGTCACATTTTCGCACATTGCTTCGAGTGTCTGATGAAGATGCTAGAATCTGGTATATGAAGGAGGCGAACGATCAGATGTGGAGTGTCCGTACATTAGACCGTAATATTTCTACCCAATATTATCATCGTCTTCTGCGGTCACCAAGGAAAGATGAGGTGATAGCAGAGATGCAAGACAAGACGAGGGAACTCCAGCAAAACAAGTTCGAATTGCTGAAAAATCCTGTTGTGGCGGAATTTTTGGGCTATAAAACGGAGGATGCCTATACTGAAAAAGAGTTAGAGACCTCGATATTGTCACATATCCGAGATTTTCTGATGGAAATGGGCAAGGGGTTTGCTTTTGTAGCTCGTCAACAACATATTGTGACGGATACGGAGGATTATTACATCGACCTTATTTTCTATAACATAGAGTTGAGATGTTATGTGTTGGTGGATCTAAAGATGGGCAAGGTGACGCACCAGGATGTGGGGCAGATGGATATGTATGTTAGAATGTATGATGATATGAAACGGAAGCCAGACGAGAATCCAACCGTTGGTATTTTGCTATGCGCTGAGACAAGTACTGACATTGCCCGCTATTCGGTATTGCATGATAACGAACATCTTTTCATGGCGAAATATTTACCATTCTTACCAACAGAAGAACAACTTCGAGTAGAAATCGAAAAGCAGAAAGAGGTTTTCTATTTACAACATCCCGAACTAAAGCCGAACGAACATGAGTAAGATAGAGGAATTGATAGAGACGCTTTGCCCGGAAGGTGTGGAGTGGAAGAAGTTGGGAGAGATTGCAACAGATATGTTTAGAGGTTCAGGAATTAAAAGGGATGAACTTACTGAATCTGGCGTGCCATGTATTCGTTATGGCGATATTCATACGTCGTATGGCGCCTTTTTTTCTAAATGTAAATCCTATACCAGTGCAGATGTTGTGTCTAATCCTAAGATACTAAAGAATGGTGATATTTTGTTTGCTATAACGAGTGAAAACATTGAAGACATTGCAAAATCAACTGCGTATATAGGGGAAGAAGACGGGTATGTCGGAGGTGACATCGTAGTGATGAGACACGAACAAAATGCTAAGTATTTGTCGTATGCATTAATGACAGATGATGCAATTCTTCAGAAAACAAAAGGTAAAGTGAAAAGCAAAGTTGTTCATTCGTCTGTTCCGTCTATAAAAGAAATTACAATCCCCATTCCCCCTCTCCCTATCCAAGAAGAGATAGTCAGGATATTAGATACTTTTACAGAGCTTACAGCAGAGCTTACAGCAGAGCTTACAGCAGAGCTTACAGCTAGGAAGAAGCAGTATGAGTACTACAGGGAATTTTTAATTAAGAATGAAGAATTAAGAGTTAAGAAGGTAAGGCTGGGCGATATAGCGACCATTGTTAGAGGCGGTAACTTTCAGAAGTCTGATTTTGTAGAAGAAGGGAAGCCGTGTATTCATTATGGACAGATGTATACTCACTTTGGCATTAGCACCGATACGGTATTAAAATATCTGGATGAAAGTGTTTTTGAGAAATCGAAAAAGGCTTCTTCTGGAGATATAGTAATGGCTGTAACAAGTGAGAATGTAGAAGATGTTTGTAAGTGTGTTGCATGGTTGGGAGAAGATGACATTGCTGTAAGCGGTCATACTGCCATTATCAAACACAATCAAAATGCGAAGTATCTAAGTTATTTCTTTCACACATCAGCCTTCTTTTCTCAAAAAAGAAAGTTAGCACATGGTACCAAGGTGATTGAGGTAACACCATCTAAATTAGCAGATATACAAATCCCTCTTCCTTCCCTTCAAGAGCAAGAACGAATAGTCAATATTCTCGATAAATTCGATGCTTATTGCAACGACATCTCCAAAGGATTGCCAGCGGAGATAGAGTGTCGGAAGAAGCAATACGAATACTACAAAGACCAGTTGTTGAATTTTAAGAGAAAGGAGGCTTAGCCTATGTCTTTTTTCAATATCATAACAGAGTCAGAGAATTCGACTGTAGTGAGTGAACCCTTTGAAAATTCATTCGTGAAGCCGTAAACAATAAATTTATCATTAAATTTGTATTATCAGTTACTCCATAGAAATCATTATGTTAAAAGATAAAATAAAATATGTGGTGGCATTGATAGCAGAGTTCGCGAAATGCTATCAATTGACGGATGCACAAGCACTTCGTTATTTGCATCAATACAAGGCTCTTGAATTGTGCGATAAGCATTACGATGTGATGCATACGCTCTCGTTTCGGGATAATATAGAAAGCCTTACGGCCTATTGTAAACGAATGGGAGGGCGATTAGGATGAAACTATACCACGGTTCAACAGTCAATATCGACACTATTCAACTTGATAAATCGAAACCTTTCAAAGATTTCGGTAAGGCTTTTTATCTCTCTGCCGAGAGATTGCAAGCTGAGAAATTGGCTGAGTCAAGAGTGGCTTTCCTTGGGGGCGAGCCATATATTAATGAATATGAGTTTGACGAGACGTTGCTGGTAGATGGTAGTGATGGACCGCTCCGTGTGAAGATATTTTCTCACTACTGCTTGGAATGGGCGGAGTTCGTCTGGAACAATAGAGACGAGAATCAAGATTACAAGCATGAGTACGATATTGTTTATGGACCGATTGCCAACGATACCATAGGCTACCAGATGCGTCAATACCGTGAGGAGTTTACCGATTTGAAAGGGTTTCTTCAAGGGTTGAAGTATAGCAAGGGAGAGACATTCCAATATGCCTTCTGTACGGAACGGGCACTTAAATATCTAAAGAAGATAGGATGAATATCACAGAAAAAGAATACAAATGGATGGTTGAGCAAATAGTCTCAGATCTGATAGATATGCTCATTGAGAAGGAGGGGTTTGGTTTTACACGAGCCTTTGAGACTGTCTATTCTTCGGACACCTACCAGGCATTGCAGAATCCGCAAACAAGGCTTTATTATCAAAGTTCCGGTTATGTCTATGATTTCCTTCTATCAGAGATAAAGGTCGGAAAGATGTCGTAAATTCAACTTCTAATGGTACTGTAATATGTCTTTGTTCAATATCATAACAGAATCCGAGAATGCTACGGTGGTGAGTGAATACAAACCACAAGCATCTAAACAGGCTTCCTACCAGAGTGAGGCTGAACTGGAGAAGGACTTTATCCGTATGTTGGGTGAACAGTCCTACGAATACCTGACCATACACCAGGAGAAGGATTTGATAGACAACCTTCGGAGACAGTTGGAATTGGTGAACGACTACCAATTCTCCGACGATGAGTGGAACCGTTTCTTCTCTCAGATACTTGCCAATCCGAACAATGGCATAAAGGAGAAGACCCGAATAATTCAGGAGGATTACCGACAGATATTGAAGAAGGACGATGGCAGTACAAAGAATATCTCCCTTATCGACAAATCCAACATCCATAACAACCGCCTACAAGTCATCAACCAGTATGAGGTGAAAGACGGCAACCATGATAACCGTTATGATGTGACCATATTGGTGAACGGACTGCCTTTGGTTCATGTGGAGTTGAAGAGAAGAGGCGTTGCGATAAAGGAGGCTTTCAATCAGATCAACCGTTACCAGAGAGATTCGTTTTGGGCTGGCTGTGGATTGTTCCAGTACGTTCAAATATTCGTGATCTCCAACGGAACACACACGAAATATTACTCCAATACTACAAGAGACAATCATATCAAGGATGCTAACTCTTCTTCAAAAGGCAAGAAGACGAAGACCAGCAACAGTTTTGAGTTCACCTCTTTCTGGGCAGACGCTAACAATAGGGTGATTCTCGATTTGGTGGATTTCACAAAGACATTCTTCTCCAAACATACGCTGCTGAACATCCTGACCAAGTATTGTGTCTTTACGGCAGAGGAGTTGTTGTTGGTGATGAGACCGTATCAGATTGTGGCTACGGAGAGAATCTTGAATAGAATTGAGGTCTCTTCCAACTACAAGAAATATGGCACTATTGACGGAGGTGGATACATCTGGCACACGACGGGATCAGGAAAGACGCTCACGTCATTCAAAACGGCAAGATTAGCCTCTAAGATGAATGGTGTGGATAAGGTGCTTTTCGTGGTTGACCGTAAGGATTTGGATTACCAGACCATGAGGGAGTACGACCGATTTGAAAAGGGTGCGGCCAATTCCAATCGTTCCACTACAATTTTAGCCAAACAATTGGGTGATGATAAGTCTAATATCATCATCACGACCATACAGAAACTCTCCACCTACATCGCCAAGAACAAGACGAGTGAGGCGTATGACAAGCATGTGGTGATCATTTTCGATGAGTGTCATAGAAGCCAGTTCGGAGAGATGCACTTGGCTATCACAAGGGCTTTCAAGAAATACCATATCTTCGGATTTACAGGTACACCGATATTCGCTGTCAATTCAGGATCAGGCAAAGGTAATCTTAAAACGACCGCCCAGGCATTCGGAGACAAACTCCATGCCTATACCATTGTGGACGCTATCAACGATAAGAATGTGCTTCCATTTAGGGTGGATTACATTAAGACGGTTGACTTGCCAGAGGATATTAAGGACGAGAAGGTTTGGGGTATTGATCGTGAGAAGGTGTTTATGGATCCAGAGAGAATCAGAAAGGTGACTACATATATCCTGGACAACTTCGACCGTAAGACCTACCGAAATCAGAAGAAATACAAATACAGCATAGTCACCAATGTTCCAGAGGTGGTAATGGCGAAGGATCGGAACAAGGTAAAGGAAGAGAAGCAAGCAGTTCATGTGGACGGATTCAATTCCATCTTTGCCGTAACCACGATAGATGCAGCCAAACTCTATTATAACGAGTTCAAGCGTCAGATGAAGGAGTCGCCAGAGAAGGCTTTGAGAATCGGTTTGATATATTCCTACGGAGCCAACGAAGAAGAAGCTGATGGTATTTTGGATGAGGAGAATAGTGAGAGTACGGACAACTTGGATGCGACCAGCAGAGATTTCTTGGAGTCTGCCATCGCTGATTATAACGAGATGTTCAGCACCAACTACGATACTTCCAGCGATAAGTTCCAGAACTACTACAAGGATGTCTCTTTGAGGATGAAGAATAAGGAACTTGATTTGCTGATTGTGGTGAATATGTTCTTGACAGGTTTCGACGCTACCACATTGAATACGCTTTGGGTGGACAAGAACCTGAGGATGCATGGCCTCCTTCAAGCCTATTCAAGAACCAACCGTATCCTGAACAGTATCAAGACATTCGGTAATATCGTATGTTTCAGAAATCTTCAGAAGGCTACAGACGACGCTATTTCGTTGTTCGGAGATAAGGAGGCTACAGGTCTGGCAATACTACGAGGCTTTAAGGATTACTACTATGGATTTGACGATGATAAGGGTAAGCATCATTTGGGATATGTGGAGATGATAGACCAACTCTTAAACAAATTCCCTATCGAGGATCCTATTATCGGAGAAGCCAAACAAAAAGAGTTCATCAAGCTATTCGGTGCTGTCTTGAGGATGATGAACCTGCTCTCTTGTTTCGATGATTTCGCTGGAAAGGAGATTTTGAGTGAGATGAACCTCCAGGACTACAAGAGCGTCTATTTGGATCTGAAAGACACAATGACAAGACCAGAGGGAGGTGAAGCCAGGATCATCAATGACGATATTGTCTTTGAGATTGAACTCTTGAAGCAGGTGGACATCAACATCGATTACATACTTTTGATGGTTCAGCAATACCACGAGAAGCACTGTAAGGACAAGGAGATACTGGTTAAGATCAGCAAGGCGATCGAGTCATCCCCTGAACTTCGTAGCAAGAAGGACCTCATCATCAGTTTCGTGAACGGAATGAACGATGTGGACGGCGATGTGATTGATTCTTGGAAAGATTACATTCGAGAGAAGAAGGAAACAGAACTACAGCAGATTATCACAGAGGAAAGGTTGAAGGAAGAGGAGACTAAGAAATTTGTGGATGACTGCTTCGAAACAGGAGCGGTGAAGACAACAGGAACCGACATCAACAACATCCTTCCACCTACCTCTCGTTTCGGTGGTGGTAATCGAGACAGCATCCGAGTTAGGGTGTTGGAGAAGATTAAGGCTTATTTTGAGAGATTTTTTGGAATGGAGTAAATATGGAGAAAATACGATAATAGATGCCGCTTACTTGGATGATAGGAAAGGGCTTGTTGTGCTTTCTTCAACTCCTAATGCGGTTAAGAAATATTTCTTATGCTATATCTATTTTTCTGGAGGACAATACATTCATGAGAGCAGAGGTTCTTATTTTTCTGAGGATGGAGGACGTAAGAGGTTTGTCTTGGCTCATGGCCTGAAATGGAACGGTTCTGATAGTATTGATGATTATTGCTAACTTATTGATAGAATGACTATACCTTCTCTAAATTATCGCTACTATCACGGAGAATCCGCTTGTCCTTATGAGTCGAGGAATAATCGGTTGTTTTGGCTGATTGAAAAAAGGTGTGCTCGTAATGGTTCTGACGAATATGAAGGCTGGTTGGAATATTATCGAATCAAAGGTTACAAACTCTATGATGACGTTCCTTCCCAAGTTCTGATGTTCCTTTTCCTTTGGTGGATGGATAACGATGATAAGGAGCGGAATATGGCTGATTTTTATGACTTCGTGGAGGAATATAGAAGCCAGCCGTATAAAAAGGAATAGATTTTCATCGTTTCACTGTCCAATCCGTACGTGGGGCTTGTTCGTTTCAGACGTTATAATTTGGGGCAACATTAGGTTGAGCATCTCGGTGTTTGGGCTACCATGTAGAATTCGATACCAATTTAGGTAGGTGACGTCTTACAGACGAGTGTGTCTCATTCATGGCGCATAACCCCGCACATGTCTCTTCGTTCCATGTACGGGGTTACACAAGTAGCGTCTTGCAGACGCTATATTTAAACTCCACCAGTAAACTATTAAATAGTTTTTAGCAATTGAGTTGAGTTACGTGACTTGTGGGGACTAAAAGTATATAGTTTCCTAATTATTAGATGATTTCCGCCACCAAATAGGTGCTACCGCCTACATAGATCACATCCTTTTCGTCCGCATCCTTCAAGGCAGCTGCGTAAGCCTCCGCGACAGTTGGGTAGGTGAGTCCTTTGAGTCCTTTGGAGGCCGCTATCTCTTGTAATTGGCTCTCCGCCATGGCACGTTTGCTATTGGCCTTGGTGAAGTAATAGACAGCCTCCTTCGGCAATAACTCCAAGACATGGCTCACATCCTTATCTCCCACCATACCGAATACAATGCGCAATTGCTTGCATGGAATGCTTCTCAACTGCTTTACCACGTATTGGATGCCCCCCACATTGTGTCCTGTGTCGCAAACGACGTATGGGCTCTCTTTCAACCGTTGCCAACGGCCCAAGAGGTGGGTTTGGTCGATGGTGTGCTCGAAGCCATGGCGCATGCTCTCCCGGGTGATAGCGTAACCTAGGTGTTTCAACTCCTCCACGGCACGCAAGGCGGTGGCCATATTCTTCTCTTGGTAGATACCCATCAATGGGGTGCGAATCAACTCCTCTCCGATGCGGAAGAGTTGGAAGGGTTGGCGGTAGGAGGCTTCATTGCCTAAAAATTCGCTCTTCTGTGTGTCTGCGAAATAGATAGGGGTGCATACCTCGTTCGCCTTGTCGATGAATACCTGTTTCACGGCACCTTCCGCTTCTCCTATGACGACAGGGACGCCCTCTTTGATGATACCCGCCTTTTCAGCGGCGATTTTCTCTTCGGTATCGCCCAAAAGGTTCATGTGGTCAAGACTGATGTTGGTGATGACACACAAATCTGGCGAAATGAGGTTGGTGCTATCCAAACGACCGCCAAGACCTACCTCGATAACGGCCACATCGACTTGCTCCTGACGGAAATAGTCGAAGGCCATCGCTACGCAAACTTCAAAGAATGAAGGCGTTACACGTTCAATCAAGGCCCGGTGTTTCTCCACGAAATCGATGATGTACGATTCTGGAACCATTTCGCCATTCACACGGATCCGCTCACGGAAATCCCTCAAATGGGGAGAGGTGAACAATCCCACCTTGTAGCCGGACGATTGTAGGATAGAGGCCAACGTGTGGGAAACGGAGCCCTTTCCGTTGGTGCCGCCCACATGAATGGTGCGGTAGGATTGGTGCGGGTGTCCGAAGTAACGGTCCATCTCGATCATGCTTTCAATGCCTGGTTTATAGCCGGAGGTGCCGACATTTTGAAAACTGGGCATGCGGCTAAATATATAGTCTATTGTTTCTTGGTAAGTCATCATATTATTTATCGTTTTTTTTCAATAATATTTGGTTTATTCCAAAATTTAAGTAACTTTACGAATACGAAGGTAGCAATTATTCGCCACCTATCATAAAAAATTAACCTTTATTGATTAACACTTAAATTGAATGACCATGGGCGCTAAGAAGAATTTCGTTTTGGATACCAATGTTATCCTTCACGATTACAAGTGTATTTACAATTTCCAAGAGAATGACATATATTTACCAATCACTGTCCTCGAGGAGTTGGATAAATTCAAAAAGGGAAATGACCAAATCAACTATAATGCGCGGGAGTTTGTCCGCGAATTGGATACCCTCTGCAACGACAAGGCGATTTTTGGCAAGGGAGTCTCGTTAGGCAAGGGACTTGGTAAGTTGATTATCATCACGAGCGCGGAATACCCTAAGAAGATTTCGGAAGCTTTTGCTGAGAAAATTCCAGATCACAAGATCCTCGCTGTGGTAGATCTTGTCCAAACCCAAAATCCTAAGACCAAGACCATTCTTGTTTCCAAGGATGTGAATTTGCGCGTAAAGGCGAAATCGTTGGGTATGGAGGCCGAGGATTACAGCACAGACAAGGTGACAAACACCGATATCTTCGACCAAGCGCAAGCCACATTCGACAATGTGGACGCTGACTTGATCGATCAATTGTATTCATCCTCCACGGGTATGCCGCTTAGCGACTTCAAGTTGCCTCAAGAGGTGGAGAACAACCAATGCTTCATCTTGAAGAGCACCCGTTCCACGGTAATGGCCCGCTACAACGCGAACACCCAAATGGTGGAGAAGGTGAAGAAGGAGAAGGCATTCGGCATCGAAGGAAGAAATGCGGAGCAGACATTCGCCCTCAACGCTTTGTTGGATGACGACATCAAGTTGGTGGCTGTTTCCGGACGTGCCGGTACAGGTAAGACCCTCTTGGCTTTGGCGGCCGCTTTGCAACAAAATGAGAAGTATCAACAAATCCTCTTGGCCCGTCCGATTGTGGCCATGTCGAACAAGGATTTGGGATTCTTGCCAGGCGATGAAAAGCAAAAGGTGGCTCCATATATGCAGCCATTGTTTGATAACTTGAATGTGATCAAGCACCAATTCGGACCAACCAGTAAGGAGATTAAGTTGTTGGAGGAGATGCAAAAGAGCGAGAAGTTGATCATCGAGGCCTTGGCCTTCATTCGTGGTCGAAGCTTGAGCAATACCTACTTCATTGTCGACGAGGCGCAAAACTTGACGCCACACGAGATCAAGACCATCATCACACGTGCCGGCGAGGGCTGTAAGATGGTATTCTGCGGAGATGTTCAACAAATCGATACCCCATACTTGGATATGCAATCCAACGGTTTGGTTTATATGATCGATAAGATGAAGGGACAAAAGATCTTCTCCCACGTCAATTTGATCAAGGGTGAACGAAGCTTCTTGTCTGAGTTGGCCAGCGCATTGCTATAAAAAAAGTATAACAATCGAATAGAGTGGGGACTGCAGTGATGTATGTCCCCATTTTTTTTCGTGTGATGGAGTCCGAGGCGCTTTAAGATGCCTTTTTAACCATTTTTGGGAAACAATATTGGATATCTATTTAAATTGAACGGATATTTTCGCTAATTTTGCAGAAAATTATCGATAATGCATAAATCTGGTTTTGTAAATATAGTTGGTAATCCCAATGTGGGCAAATCCACATTGATGAACGCATTGGTGGGTGAGCGTATATCCATCATCACCTCCAAGGCGCAGACTACCCGTCATAGAATTTTAGGTATCGTGAATGGAGAGGATTTCCAGATCGTCTATTCCGACACACCGGGTGTGTTGAAGCCTAACTATAAGCTGCAGGAGTCCATGCTAAACTTCTCCAACAGCGCCTTGACCGACGCGGATGTCATCCTCTATGTCACAGATGTGATAGAAAATGGGGAGAAGAACGCTGATTTCATCGAAAAGGTGAAGAAACAGAAGGCTCCTGTGTTGTTGATCATCAACAAGATCGATTTGACCGATCAACCGAAGTTGGTGGAATTGGTGGAGAAATGGAAAGGAATCCTGCCTGAGGCGGAAATTATTCCGATCTCCGCTCAAAACAATTTTAACTTGGAGTATGTGCTCAAGAGAATCAAGAGCATGTTGCCAGACTCGCCGCCATTCTTTGAAAAAGACGCATTGACCGATAAACCTGCCAGATTCTTCGTCACGGAGATCATCCGCGAGAAGATCTTGACCAACTACGACAAGGAGGTGCCTTACTCCGTGGAGGTGGTGGTAGAGAGTTTCAAGGAGGACAACAAGATGATCCGCATCAATGCGGTGATCTATGTGGAGCGTGACTCTCAGAAGGGAATCATCATCGGACAGGGCGGAAAGATGCTCAAAAAGGTGGGTATCGAAGCCAGAAAGGACATCGAGGCCTTCTTCGAGAAGAAGGTATTCCTCGAACTCTTTGTCAAAGTAGAGAAGGATTGGAGAAACAAGGACAGAGTCTTAAAGGACTTTGGCTATCAACCTGAATAGTGCTCCACGGCACTGATATTTGGAGGTTTCATTATTTACGCTTTATTCATTGAAATCTCCGCCATATTGTTGAATGGGACTTGTTCCCCGGGTGGAGTGATCCGCCCCAATACAGAGTATTAAAATGAGTAATTTAGTAGCAATAGTAGGAAGACCGAATGTCGGTAAGTCAACCCTCTTTAATAGGTTGACACAGACTCGCCGCGCCATCGTGAACGAAGAGGCGGGTACCACACGCGACCGTCAATACGGAAAAGTGGATTGGAACGGTGTGGAGTTCTCCATCGTGGACACGGGTGGTTGGGTCGTCAATTCAGAGGATATTTTTGAAGGAGAGATCCGCAAGCAGGTGAATATCGCCATCGAAGAGGCGGATGTCATTATGTTTGTGGTGGATGTTTCGAGCGGTGTGACCGACTTGGACGAGCAGGTGGCTCAGATTCTACGAAGAAATACCAAACCGGTGATTTTGATCTGCAATAAGGTGGACAACAACGAGTTGCAATACTATTCTGCCGATTTCTACCGATTGGGATTGGGCGATCCGCAATGCATCTCCTCCATTTCAGGATCCGGTACCGGTGATTTGTTGGATTTGATCCTCGACAAATTGCCTAAGAAGAAAGAGGAGGAGATGGACGAGGATCTGCCTCGTATCGCCATCGTAGGCCGTCCAAATGCGGGAAAATCATCCATTATCAACGCATTCATCGGCGAAGACCGTTATATTGTGACCGATATCGCGGGAACAACCCGTGACAGCATCCATACCCGTTACACCAAATTTGGTTATGACTTTTACCTGGTGGATACGGCCGGAATCCGTAAAAAGGGTAAGGTAACGGAAGATTTGGAGTATTTCTCCGTTATTCGTTCCATCCGTTCCATCGAAGATTCGGATGTGTGTGTCTTGATGATTGATGCCACCAGAGGCATTGAGGCCCAAGATATGAATATCGTGCAACTGATCCAAAAGAACAAAAAGGGTATTGTGGTTGTAGTCAATAAGTGGGACTTGATTACGGAAAAGGATTCCAAATCGACACTTACCATGGAGAAGGCGATCAGAGAGCGTTTGGCGCCATTTGATGATTTCCCGATTGTCTTCACGTCGGCCATTACCAAGCAAAGAATTTTCAAGGTGATTGAGGCGGCCATGGAGGTCTATGGCAACAAGAAGTGCAAGATTTCCACCAGCAAGTTGAACGAATTCTTCTTGCCGTTGATCGAGAACTATCCGCCGCCATCAACAAAGGGCAAATACATCAAGATCAAGTATGTGACTCAGTTGCCTGACACGCAGATTCCATCGTTTGTCTTCTATGCGAACCTTCCGCAATATGTGAAGGAGCCATACAAACGATTCTTGGAGAATAAGATGCGTGAAGAGTGGAATTTGTCGGGAACACCGATCAATATTTTTATTAGACAGAAATAATCCAAGGGAGGAGGGACGATACAACGATCCTTCCTCTTTTGCTTTCCATAGCCAACAATAATCGTTATGAAAATTAAGATAGACACCGATGAATTGGTTAAAAACCAGGTGATTTCGCAGGAGACTGCCGATGAAATCATCCAATTCCACCAATCATCGCAAAAAACAGCCATAGGCAAGTACGCCTTGGGTATCGTGGCCGCTCTATTCGTGTTGACAGGCCTCTCTATTTTTGTGAACGATATCTGGTCATCCGTCGGATTGAACACGAAAATACTCTTCAGTCTCATGCCTATACTGGGCGGTTCTCTCACTTGCTATGCTGTGGTCACACGCTTCCCTTCGATGAAAATACTCACCGAAAGCGTCGCTATCCTGCAATGCGTGGCCATTTTTGCCACATTTATCATGTTGGTGGAGAGCTTTCATTTATCGGTGTACGAGACGGCATTCATTTTAGTTGTCATCATACTCTGTTTCCCATTCGTGATTTATTTCAGGGCAACAGTGGCGGCTACATTGTTGATCCTCACCGCAACCATCGCTATCTTATGCAACAACATGCAAGAGGTTAATCATCATCTCTATGTTGTACTGATCGGATTGATGGATGGCCTATTTTTGTATAAAACTTATTTCCGGGAGAAGGAAACATCACTTCTTCCCGTCCGACTCTTCCTATCATCCTTTGTACTGATTGTCTTCATGATTGAGTTTTCATTAAACATGAAACAAAGCCCATTCTCTATCCTTCCTCTCATCGCATCCAGTTATATCTTCACTTTCCGTACTTGGAACAGAGCGAAAAAATGGTTGGAAGCGGATGATAATTGGTTGGAATTGGGTGCTTTCTTACTATCATTCTATATCCTATACTATTGTTGTTCACATCATTATAGCCTTTACAACCACAGAACAGAAGCATTGACCGTGATTCCTTTCGCTTTGCCTCTAATACTTATTGGGATACTACAATTCAGAAACGGAATAAAAATGGATTTCAGGCAGATCCATACCCTTTTGGCCGCTACCATCATCGCCTTGACACCGTTTATGATGGGCGAAGACAACAACATTGTATACATATTGGTCATGCTCCTCTTTTTGGGCTATCACACCTATCTGAGGATTCGTCATTTCAACATTCTGTTTTTCAGTGTCGTCATGATCTGTTGGATGATCACTTCCGCAAGCCTCAAACACATGGATGGATTTAGACCATGGGTGGTGGCAGTCACCGTATTGTTTTTAGGCACACTGCTTATTGGCCGTCAATTGTTACATCATAAAAAAGACAAAGAACGATGAAAATCCAGGAGATTAATAAAAAACAGTGTTTGGTGGCAATGATAGCATTGCTTTTTGCGTTAACAGCGGGATTCATCATTTGGAACCAAGGCGCCATCAACACGCAACGTGATCTGAGACTCAAAATCGACACCATGTCTTGGAATCAAGAGATGGATTATAAATATCGTACCATAAGAGATTTCAGCATTATGCTGATGGACTCCATCATCCAAGAAGGTTATTCAGATGGAAAGTACATCGTATTTGACATAAACAAAGAGGGTTACGATGTACCCTTGTTTTGCAGTCGCATACCTAATTTTTTCCATCCAAGCGTGAAATGCAAATTATACCACGACAATCACGTTTATGGAAATGAAAACTTCAACAATATCAATCGGATACTCCCAAACAGCGATGTGAAAAGAAATAGTTCCACGAAATATATCGAAAGGCACTTTCTCAGAAAGGCTATGGCCGCCCATTCCGAAATTTGTGTCATTCTTCCGTCCTACGACGGTTCTATGAAAAAAGACATCTACAGTCCGATATTCGAGGATTTCGAGATAGACGGCAGACGAATGTCCGAAATGACCCAAGAGATGGAGCAACATCCACAGGAGGTGGTGGATTCTTTGATGAATGATATTCTCCATGCTATAGAGGCTTACTGCCAATCGGAGCATTGCAATGTGGGAAAAGGTTATGTCTATATTCTAAAAGGATGTGTTAACAGTGAAATGCGAGACGCTTTTAACCATTATATAAAATTACCACAAGGTGAAAAGGCGATAGAGGAGTGGTTGGTGGCGCATAAAGGGCGAATCAAAGAGTCGTATCATCAATATGATGAGGTTCATAATGCGGTTCGACAACTGCTGACAAATGAGGAATGGATGGAAGACAAAGAAAATGAGGGGATTGACGTTTTGTGGATAAGAAACTTCCTGAAACAAATTGCCGAGTGAACAATATCCCAATTTTTTACTAACAAAATCGCCACATTCTTTGGTCAAATCTGACAAAATGATTATTTTTGCAGACAAATAAGTGAATATTGTCAAAAACTCAAATGCGATAATATGGAGCAGTTAAAGCACGAATGTGGAATTGCGATGATAAGACTTCTTAAACCGTTGTCTTACTACCAGCAAAAATACGGGTCAGCAAGTTACGGACTCGGAAAGCTCTATCTCATGATGGAAAAGCAGCATAACCGCGGTCAGGAAGGCGCCGGTATCGCTTGCGTGAAACTCCAACCACATCCCGGACACGAATATATGTTCAGGGAGAAAGCAGAAGGCAAGGACGCTATTACCAAAGTCTTTGCCTCTGTCGGCCACCAACTGACAACACCAAACGAGGATGACCCATCTGGCACACCACCTTTCCAAGGCGAGTTGCTGATGGGCCATCTTCGTTATAGTACGACTGGTAAGGGTGGTTTGAAGTATGTTCATCCATTTTTGAGAAGAAACAACTGGAAGGCGAAGAACCTCTGTTTGTGCGGTAACTTCAATATGACCAACGTCGATAGCATCTTCGACCGCTTGACCGCTCAAGGCCAATATCCACGCATCTACAGCGACTCCTACATTATGTTGGAGTTCATGGGACACCGTCTCGACCGTGAGGTGGAGAAGCGCTACCGAGAGGCGAAGGATTTGTCATTAGCGGGCATGGAGATCACCGATTACATCGACACCCATGTGGATGTACGAAATGTTCTATCCTCCACGCTTCCTCATTTTGACGGCGGATATGTCATCTGTGGTCTAACGGGAAGTGGCGAAATGTTCACAATGCGTGATCCTTGGGGTATCCGTCCCGCATTCTACTATGCAGACGATGAAATCGTGGCGGTAGCCAGCGAGCGTCCCGTTTTACAAACCACCTTCGACCTCAACGTGGAGGACGTGAAGGAGTTGAACCCAGGAGAAGCCTTGGTTGTCAACTATGCGGGCCAAATGAGCCTGAGCCAAATCGCTCCAGCGGCTAATATTGCGCCATGCTCTTTCGAGCGTATCTATTTCAGCCGTGGAAACGATGTGGATATCTACAAAGAGAGAAAGATGTTGGGTCGTCAATTGAACGATTCCATCATGAAAGCGATAGATAACGATATCGAACACAGTGTATTCTCTTACATTCCTAATACCGCCGAGGTTGCCTATTATGGCATGGTGGAGGGTTTGCGGGAGAAATATCCAAATGTCAGAGCGGAGCGAATTGTCTCTAAGGACATAAAACTTCGTACCTTCATCACTGAGGGTAAGACACGTAACGATTTGGCGGCGCACGTCTATGATATTACATACGGTAGCGTAACGCCAGGTGTGGACAACTTGGTGGTTATAGACGATAGTATCGTGCGAGGAACCACCTTGCACGAGAGCATCATAAAAATCTTGGACCGTCTACATCCCAAGAAGATTGTCATTGTAAGTTCCGCACCTCAAATCCGCTACCCAGACTTCTATGGCATCGACATGAGCAGAATCGGGGATTTCATCGCCTATAAAGCCGCCATTAAGTTGATTGTCGACAGAGGTAACAGTGCGCTTCTGGCCGATTTGTACGAAAAATGTGAAGCCATCTTGGCCAAAGATATCACAGAGATGCCGAAGGAGAACATCTTGCGTAAAATATATGACGATTTCACCGTGGAGGAATTGAATCAAGCCATGGTGGAGATATTGCGTCCAGAGGGTCTTACTACACCAGTTGAATTGGTATACCAAAGCATTGAGGGATTGCATAAAGCGATTCCGAATCACCGTGGTGACTGGTATTTCACAGGCCACTATCCAACCCCAGGAGGATTGAGGCTATTGTACAAGTCTTATGTCGATTGGTACACGACATGGAAAAACAATCAATAAACAATTGAATTTAAACTAATAAAAGAGGAGTAAAAATATGTGTGGAATTGTAGGATACATAGGAACTAGACAAGCTTATCCCATCTTGATGGATGGTTTGCACAAGTTGGAATATCGTGGATATGATAGTGCGGGTTGTGCATTGATCAACGAGGATCAAAGTGGAAATCCGTTGCGTCTTTCCATATACAAAGCAAAAGGAAAGGTTGCTGATTTGGAGTCAATCGCCGACAAACAAGATGTGTCAGGCACATTGGGCATCGCGCATACCCGTTGGGCAACACATGGCGTACCAAGCGAAGAGAACGCCCATCCCCATATTTCCCAAAGTGGTAACCTCACATTGGTCCACAACGGAATCATCGAGAATTATGTGGCACTCCGTAACCAATTGGAGGCGAAAGGATTCACATTCAAGAGCCAAACCGATACGGAAGTATTGGTGCAATTGATCGAATATACCATGAATATGGGTAACGATGATTTGGCCACCAGTGTTCGTACCGCCCTTTCAAAAGTGATCGGCGCCTATGCGATTTGTGTCATTGACCGTCGTCAACCCGACCAATTGGTAGCTGCCAGAAAGAGTAGTCCCATGGTGATTGGTGTGGTGCCTGACAACAGTGAATTCTTTATCGCCAGCGACGCAAGTCCAATCGCACTATACACCAAACAAATGGTCTATTTGAACGACGAGGAGATGGTTGTATGTGAAAGAGGAAAGGATTTGATTGTAAGGAAATTATCCGGTGAACAGGCCGATATGGAGGTGAAAGAGGTCGATTTGGACCTTTCCATGTTGGACAAAGGAGGATTCCCTCACTTTATGTTGAAGGAGATTTTCGACCAACCAGCGGTACTACGCGACTGTATGCGTGGTAGAGTGATCAGCAAACCATATAGCGAGGATGGCAGACTATCCGTCGTACTAAACGCCGTGACAGAGCACCGTCGTGAATTACTTCGTGCCCGTCGCATCGTGATTGTGAGCTGCGGAACCTCTTGGCATGCGGGTTTGATCGGAAAGCAATTGATAGAACATTTCTGCCGTATCCCTGTGGAGGTGGCATACGCCAGCGAATTCCGTTACAGCGAGCCAGTCATTGAACATGATGACGTCATCATCGCCATCAGCCAGAGCGGTGAGACCGCAGATACATTGGCAGCCATTGAGTTGGCGAGAGAGCAAGGCGCGCTCGTCTTTGGTATTGTGAATGCGGTGGGTAGTAGCATCGCCCGCAACACAGGTACTGGCGTTTATATCCACGTCGGACCAGAGATCGGTGTGGCTAGTACCAAAGCCTTCACCGGACAAGTGACAGTATTGACCATGTTGTCATTGGCTTTAGGTATGGCCAAGGGAACGGTTTCCCAAGAGGAGTACGAAGAGACACTTGACGAATTATTGCGTATTCCTGATAAAATCGAAACAATATTAAAACAAAACGACAAAATACAGAAGATCGCCAGTCGATTCACTTTCGCCCACAACTTCCTCTATTTAGGAAGAGGATATAATTTCCCTGTGGCGTTGGAGGGAGCGTTGAAATTGAAGGAGATTTCCTACATCCATGCGGAGGGTTATCCTGCCGCTGAGATGAAACACGGTCCGATTGCGTTGGTGGATAGCGAAATGCCGGTGGTGTTCATCGCCACCCACCATCAGTTGTATGCGAAGATCATCAGCAACATGCAAGAGGTGATTTCCCGCAAAGGACACATCATCGCGGTCGTGACAGAGGGTGACGAGCAAGTCAGCAAGATGGTGGACGATTCCATTGAGGTTCCACCTACATTGGCATGTCTTGCGCCGCTATTAAGCGTGATTCCTTTGCAGCTTTTGAGTTATCATGTGGCTGTGGCGAAGGGGTTGGATGTCGATCAGCCAAGAAACTTGGCTAAGTCTGTGACAGTAGAATAATAGACATATAAAACAGATAGGATATGACACGGTACATTTTTGTGACAGGAGGTGTGGTTTCATCCTTGGGTAAGGGAATTATTTCCTCATCCATCGGTAAGTTGCTACAAGACAGAGGTTATAGCATCACTATTCAAAAGTTTGATCCATACATCAATATTGACCCAGGTACATTGAATCCATACGAACACGGCGAGTGCTATGTGACAGTGGACGGAATGGAGACCGATTTGGACCTTGGACACTACGAGCGATTTACAGGTATTCATACCACTCGCGACAACTCCATCACAACAGGCCGTATCTACAAAACCGTTATCGATAGGGAACGTCGCGGTGACTATTTGGGTAAGACCATACAAGTGGTGCCCCATATCACCGACGAGATTAAGCGTCGTATGTTACGCAAGAACGAGGAAGAGGCGGGTACATTGCCAGATTTCGTCATCACGGAGGTGGGCGGAACCATCGGTGATATCGAATCCGCTCCTTTCATGGAGGCCATCCGTCAACTTCGTTGGGAATTGGGCAAACGCGCCGCTTGCGTACATTTGACCTACGTTCCTTATTTGAAGGCTGCCGACGAATTGAAGACCAAGCCTACCCAACATTCCGTTAAAGAGATGCAAGGAATGGGTATCCAACCCGATGTCTTGATCCTTCGTACCGAGAAACACCTTTCAGACAGTGTACGCCAAAAGGTCGCGTCGTTCTGTAATGTGGATTTGGAGTGCGTCGTTCAAAGCGAGGATATGCCGAGCATCTATGAGGTGCCTGTCAGCATGCAGCAACAAGGTTTGGACGCCGCTATTTTGAGGAAGTTCGGTATTCCAGTAGGAGAGACGCCAAAGATGGAAAGATGGCATAAATTCCTCGAAATGCGTCGAAATGCGACCAAAATTGTTAAAATTGGCCTCGTAGGCAAATATGATTTGCAAGATGCATATAAAAGTATCCGAGAAAGTATTATCTTAGCGGGAATTTATAACGGCGTGAAAGTGGAGCTTCAATTTATCAATAGCGAGCACCCTTTCACCGCAGAAACTTGGAAGAATATCGATGGTGTGGTCATCTGTCCAGGATTTGGCAAAAGAGGTATCGAAGGAAAGATCGAAGCGGTAAAATATTGCCGTGAAAACAATATTCCAACCTTTGGTATCTGTTTAGGTATGCAGATGATGGTCATCGAATTCGCAAGGGATGTATTAGGCTACACGGATGCAAACAGTAGCGAGATGGACAATGACACACCACATAATGTCATCGACATCATGGAGGAGCAAAAGACGATTACAGAGATGGGTGGTACCATGCGTTTGGGCGCCTACGACTGTGATTTGCTCCCTGGATCTAGAGTACGCGCCATCTACAATGAGGCTACTATCCAAGAACGTCACCGTCACCGTTACGAATTCAACAACAAATATTTGGATGAATTCGAGAAGAACGGCATGATGTGCGTAGGACGCAATCCTAAGAGCAACTTGGTGGAAATCGTTGAGATTCCAGGATTGAAATGGTTCATCGGAACCCAATTCCACCCTGAATATTCAAGTTCCGTCTTGAAACCACATCCACTATTTATGAATTTTGTTAAAACGATCATAGATGAGTAAGAAAGCTATTTTACGACTCAGTGACGGTACTGAGTTCCACGGCGTCAGCTTTGGTGCAGATAAACCCGTAGCAGGTGAGGTTGTGTTCAACACCGCCATGATGGGTTATCCAGAGAGTTTGACAGACCCCTCTTATGCGGGTCAGATTTTGGTGATGACATTCCCTTTGGTGGGTAACTATGGTGTACCATCAGAAGGCGTCGAGGCAAATGGACTATCTACGTTCATGGAGAGCGACCGCATCCATGTCCGCGCGTTGGTAGTCAGCGATTATAGCCAACAATTCAGCCACTGGAACGCCAAGGGTTCACTTGCGGAGTGGTTAAAGAGGGAGAACATCGTTGGTATTTCTGGCATCGACACCCGTGAATTGACAAAGATCCTTCGAGAAAAGGGTAGTATGAGCGGTGTGATTCTCATGGAAGGCGGAGAGGAGATTCCTTTTGAGAATCCGAACCTTGTCAACCAAGTGGCGATGGTGAGTACCCAAGAGGTGGAGACTTATGGAAACGGAAAGAAGCGCGTATGTCTCGTTGACATGGGTGTGAAACAAAATATCATCCGTGAGTTGTTGAAGTATGATGTGACTGTCACCGTAGTTCCTTGGAACTATGACTTCAACCAATTGGAATTTGACGGACTCTTCATCAGTAACGGTCCCGGTGACCCTAACCTCTGTTTGGAAACGGTGAAGAACGTCAGCACCTTTATGGAGAACCAAAAGAAGAGCGGCAAGGAAGTGAAGCCTATCTATGGTATCTGTATGGGTAACCAAATCCTCTCTTTGGCAGCTGGTGCCAAGGTGGAGAAATTGAAATATGGACACCGTGGTCACAACCAACCTGTCCGCTTGATGCAAAACGGCAAGCCAACCACCAAGTGCTTCATCACAAGCCAAAACCATGGATATGCGGTTGACAACGACACCATTCCTGCAGATTGGGAGCCTCAATTCATCAATATGAACGACGGCAGTAACGAGGGTATTCGCCACAAGAAATATCCTTGGTTCTCGGCTCAGTTCCACCCAGAGGCATCTTCCGGTCCGACTGATACGGAGTATATCTTCGGTGAATTCGTACGTTTGATGAGCGATCCAACCATCAAGAATCTTGCGGAAGAGGTGGAGGTATTGAGCCGTCCGGAGGTGAAGAAGGTACTCTTGTTGGGTTCAGGCGCCTTGAAGATCGGAGAGGCTGGAGAGTTCGACTATTCAGGATCACAAGCCTTGAAGGCTTTGAAGGAGGAGGGTATCGAGACCATCTTGATCAACCCTAATATCGCCACGGTACAAACTTCCGAGGGAATTGCGGATAAGGTATATTTCTTACCTGTCACCCCATATTTCGTGGAGCGTGTCATTGAGAAGGAGCACCCAGAGGGTATTCTCCTCAGCTTCGGTGGACAAACTGCCCTCAACTGCGGTGTCGCTCTTTACGAGCAAGGCATATTGGCTAAGCATAATGTCCAAGTGTTGGGTACGCCAGTTCAGGCCATCATCGATACGGAGGACCGCGAGTTGTTCGTGAAGAAACTCGATGAAATTGGTGTGAAGACCATCAAGTCACAAGCTTGCGAAACCATCGAGGAGGCTAGAAAGGCCGCTAAGGATTTGGGTTATCCAGTCATCATCCGCGCCGCATACGCATTGGGTGGTCTTGGATCAGGATTCTGCGACAATGAAGAAGAATTGAATACTATCGCTGAGAAGGCATTCTCTTTCTCACCACAGGTGCTGGTGGAGAAGTCTTTGAAGGGATGGAAAGAGATAGAGTATGAGGTGGTACGAGACCGCTTCGACAACTGTATTACCGTCTGCAACATGGAGAACTTCGACCCGCTTGGTATCCATACCGGTGAGTCCATCGTTATCGCTCCATCTCAGACATTGACCAATAGCGAATACCACAAACTCCGCGCCTTGGCGATTAAGATCATTCGCCACATCGGTATTGTCGGAGAGTGTAATGTACAATATGCGTTCGATCCATTCAGCGAGGATTATCGTGTGATCGAGGTGAACGCCCGTCTTTCCAGAAGTTCCGCATTGGCCTCCAAGGCAACCGGTTATCCGCTTGCTTTCGTGGCTGCTAAATTGGGCTTGGGTTACGGATTGTTCGATTTGAAGAACTCCGTTACCAAGACGACCTCCGCATTCTTCGAGCCAGCGCTCGACTATGTGGTATGTAAGATTCCTCGTTGGGACTTGGGTAAATTCCATGGTGTGGATAGGGAGTTGGGTAGCTCCATGAAGTCTGTCGGAGAGGTGATGGCCATCGGTCGTAACTTCGAGGAGGCCATCCAAAAAGGTCTTCGTATGATCGGACAAGGTATGCACGGTTTTGTTGGCAACAAGGAGTTGGTGATCGACAACCTCGACCAAGCGCTCCATGCACCAACCGACAAGCGTATCTTCATGATTGAGAAGGCCTTCTTCGCTGGATACACAGTTGACCAAATCCACGATTTGACCAAAATCGACAACTGGTTCCTTGATAAGTTGTTGAACATCTACAACATCAACAGCGAATTGCGTGCGGTTAAATCATTGGATGACTTGGACGCAGAATTGCTTAACAGAGCGAAAGTGTACGGCTTTACCGATTTCCAGGTGGCTCGTGCCATCGGTATGGAGAAGAGCATGGATATCGAGGAGGCTATCTTGAAAGTTCGCCAATATCGAAAAGCGAAGGGCATTGTTCCTCATGTGAAGCAAATCGATACTTTGGCTGCCGAATATCCTGCCCAGACCAACTATTTGTACCTAACATACTCCGCGGTAGCGAACGATATCGAGAAGGATCCTAACCCTTCTGTGATCGTTTTGGGTTCAGGCGCATACCGTATCGGTTCATCCGTAGAGTTCGACTGGTGTGGCGTTCAAGCGCTTAATACCATCCGCAAAGAGGGTTACAAATCCATCATGATCAACTACAACCCAGAGACTGTCTCCACAGACTATGATATGTGCGACCGACTCTACTTCGATGAGTTGACCTTCGAGCGTGTCATGGATGTGATCGAGATCGAAGGCCCTAAGGGCGTCGTGGTCAGCACGGGTGGACAAATTCCGAACAACTTGGCCATGAAGTTGGATGAGCAAAATGTGCCTATTTTGGGTACACAAGCGAAATACATCGATAACGCTGAGGACCGCGATAAATTCTCCGCGATGTTGGACCGCATTGGCGTAGACCAACCAGAGTGGAGCGCATTGACCAATATGGAGGATGTGAACAAGTTCATCGCCAAGGTGGGTTATCCAGTGTTGGTTCGTCCATCTTACGTGCTTTCTGGTGCGGCGATGAATGTATGTTCCAACCAAGATGAATTGGAGCGATTCCTTGCCTTGGCGGCAAATGTCAGCAAGAAGCACCCAGTCGTTATCAGTAAGTTCATGTTGAACACCAAGGAGGTGGAGATGGATGCGGTAGCGAAAGATGGAGAGATCCTCGCTTACGCAATCTCAGAACACATTGAGTACGCTGGTGTCCACTCTGGAGATGCTACGATCCAATATCCAGCCCAAAAGCTTTATATCGAGACGGTAAAGCGTATCAAGAAGATCTCCGCTCAAATTGCGAAGGAGTTGCACATCTCCGGTCCATTCAATATCCAATACTTGGCAAGGGAGAACGAAATCAAGGTGATCGAGTGTAACCTCCGCGCCAGCCGTTCCTTCCCATTTGTCAGCAAGGTTTTGAAGAACAACTTGATCGAGATCGCGACCAAGGTTATGCTTGGTCTTCCTGTCGAAAAACTTCACAAATCATGCTTCGACTTCGACTACGTAGGTATCAAGGCGAGCCAATTCAGTTTCAACCGTCTCCAAAAGGCTGACCCAGTTTTGGGTGTTGATATGGTTTCAACCGGTGAGGTAGGTTGTTTGGGTCCAGATGCTAACAGTGCTTTGTTGCTCGCTATGCTCTCTGTCGGACAACGTGTTCCAAAGAAGACGGTGTTGCTCTCAACTGGTGGTGCGAAGGATAAAGCTGCCATGTTGGATGCCGCTCATCTTTTGGTTCAAAACGGTTACGAAATCTACGCGACCAACGGAACCAGCCGCTACCTTTCGGAGAATGGCGTACCAAACACATTGGTTTACTGGCCAAGCGATGCGGACAAACAACCTCAAGCGTTGGATTTGATGCATGAGCACAAAATTGATATGGTGGTCAACATTCCGAAGGATTTGACCGTTCATGAGTTGACTAACGGATACAAGATCCGTCGTTCAGCAGTCGATTTGAACATTCCATTGATTACTAATCCTCGTTTGGCGACAGCCTTCATCCGTGCCTTCTGCTCTATGAAGGTGGAGGATTTGCCAATCAAGCCTTGGAACGAGTATTAATCAACGAGTACAAATCAATTCGTATCTTTATAGAGAATCCCTGCCACATTGTGGTGGGGATTTTTTGCGAAAATAAATCGTGATCTATGATATATTTATAGACAATAAATTCTATATTTGCATAAAGTTTGCAACTAAAAATTTATAATTATGGCAAGACCTATCAAAGAAACACCCATCCTTTTCGGAGAAGATGCAAGACGTTTTGAGGCTCGTATGCGAGAAAATCACAAAGTTAGTACAGAGGAGATGGAACGTATTCAACAGAACTATGAGTTAGCATTGGATATGTTGGAGAGAGGAAAAAATCTGAAACTTAAAACAAGACCTATTACCCAAGATGAAATTGACGCAATTCTCAACAAATGATTTAGTAATTCGTAGACTAACCGAAGAAGAAGTCATAGAAAATTTCAATTGCGGAGATGATGATTTAAATGATTATGTTCTAAACAACGTCAGAGCGTATCGATATGCAAAATTGGCTGTTACTTATGTGATTTCCTGGCAGAGTGACGTAGACAAAGTATTAGGATTTTGCAGTTTAGCCAATGACAGGGTGTCATTAGCGGATTTCGAAAACAATAATGAATTCAATCGATTTCGAAAGAAAAGAGGATTTCCTCAATCAAAACGACTAAAAAGTTACCCTGCAATTAAAATTTGTCGACTTGGAGTGGATTTATCTGCGCATGGATGCAAAATCGGTTCCATATTTTTAGATTTTATCAAACAGTATTTTGCCGTTGACAACAAATCGGGATGTCGATTCGTTACGGTGGATGCGTACTTAGATGCTATTCCATTTTACGAAAAGAACGGGTTCCTTCCCCTTAGCACGATTGACGAAGATCCATCATATACAAAATTAATGTACTATGACCTAACCGAATTATACGCATAATTCCAGAAAATGTGAGTAAAGAAGAGAATCCCTGCCACATTGTGGTGGGGATTTTTTGCGAAGTGAGGTGATGTGTAAAATATTTGATGCTTTTTTGTGGAAAATCAATTTGATTCTATATATTTGCGGTGTTGCAAGAGTAACCTAAATTACACTTATCTAATATCAAAACGTTTTGGGGTATGAAAAAAGAAATTGTTGTAAGGAAAAGAATCAACAGCGTGATAAGTTCGCTTTTAGCGGCCATAGGATTCTATTCATTTCCAGCGCAAGCTGGCACATCTGATGTCGAGAATGGGGATTTGAATTCAACTGATCCATCACCATCTCTTCCATATGACACTTTTGATCCATATAATCCTCCGACGGAGTATGGTTGCCCATACGCCACCTTTATCTTCAAAGGCAAGGTGGTCGATCAACACGACAATCCATTGGCAGGTGTTGAGGTTCTTCTCAAAACATGTGATACCCCTAGAAGGAAAAAATTTTCCGATGAAAACGGAGAGTTCGAATTAGAATACAGGGAAACCCCATGGTGTGATGTAAACATCTCCTTCACCAAAGATCCTAGTACCATAAAGGACACCACTATCTTAGAGGGAGACATCGTATTCGAAAACCCTTCAGGACGATGGGACGAGGGTACTTATTCCCGTACAGTAACAGTTGTATTTCCTACGGATGAGACGGGAGCAAGGATGACATTCCAAGAAGCCGCTTTAGCGGAAATCGTCGATTTAGACGAACCTATGTTCTTTATTACTAACTTAGTGGATGATTATATGTGGCTGAACTTCCGCGAGATTAAGTCGGCGCAAATATCTATCTACGATATGGATGGAAAGCTACAAAAGAAGTTGATAATGAATGACGGCGAAAATCTTTTCGTGGGTGATTTACAGCCTGGTCGCTACATCTTGACAGCCACATCAGGCGCCAAAAGATTCTCGTCGATTTTCGTGAAGAGATGATTTAGACGATTTGTGCGAACCATACAATTCTTTTTACTAACTTTGCGGAAGCATTTTTTACAGAAGAATTTATGGGCTTATCAGAAGAGATCAAAAGAAGAAGAACCTTCGCGATTATCAGTCACCCGGATGCGGGTAAGACAACATTGACAGAGAAATTGTTGTTGTTCGGTGGTGCGATCCATATCGCTGGTGCGGTGAAATCGAACAAAATCAAAAAGACCGCCACATCCGACTGGATGGAGATCGAGAAACAACGTGGTATCTCCGTAGCGACTTCCGTGATGGCTTTCGACTACAATGGATTCAAAATCAACATCCTTGATACCCCTGGTCACCAAGACTTCCAAGAGGATACCTTCCGTACCTTGACTGCTGTGGACAGCGTAATCATCGTCGTTGACTGCGCGAAGGGTGTGGAGGCGCAGACCCGTAAATTGATGAATGTCTGCCGTATGCGCAACACGCCAGTGATTGTCTTCGTCAACAAGATGGACCGCAACGGTAACAACGCTTTCGATTTGATGGATGAATTGGAGAAGGAACTCAATATCCGCGTCCGTCCGCTCTCTTGGCCTATCAACCAAGGAGACAAATTCAAGGGCGTTTACAACATTTACGAGAGAAAGCTCAACCTCTATACGCCTAACAAGCAAATCATCACTGAAAACATCGAATTCAAGGACATCAACAGCCCTGATTTGGAGAAGCATATTCCTTCGGAGGATGCGCAACAATTGCGAGAGGATCTCGAATTGATCGATGGCGTATATCCAGAATTGGACATCAATGAATATTTGGCTGGCCAGGTGGCTCCCGTATTCTTCGGTAGTGCCTTGAACAACTTCGGTGTGAAGGAGTTGCTCGACTGCTTCTGTCAGATCGCGCCAACGCCACAACCGACACAAACCGTGGAACGTGAGGTGAAGCCAGAAGAGGAAAACTTCTCCGGTTTCGTGTTCAAGATCCATGCCAATATGGACCCTAACCACCGCAGCTGTATCGCCTTTGTGAAGGTCTGCTCCGGTAAATTCGAGCGTAATGTGAACTATAAGCATGTGCGCCACAACAAGATGTTGAAATTCTCCGCGCCGACCTGCTTTATGGCCCAGAAGAAGGAGACGGTGGACGAAGCGTGGCCAGGTGACATCGTCGGTTTGCCAGATTCCGGCGGTACCTTCAAAATCGGTGACACATTGTCTTCCGGCGAGGATATCCACTTCAAAGGATTGCCAAGCTTCTCTCCAGAGATGTTTAAATACATCGAGAACGATGATCCGATGAAAGCGAAACAATTGGCTAAGGGTATCGAGCAGTTGATGGACGAGGGTGTGGCCCAAGTCTTCACCAACCAATTCAACGGAAGAAAGATCATCGGTACTGTGGGACAATTGCAGTTTGAGGTAATCCAATACCGTCTGCTCCACGAGTACAACGCCAAGTGTCGTTGGGAGCCTATCAATCTCTACAAAGCGTGCTGGATCGAAAGTGACGATGCCGAGGCGTTGGATAACTTCAAGAAACGTAAGTACCAATTCATGGCGAAGGATAAAGAGGGCAGGGATGTCTTCTTGGCTGATTCCGGCTACATCCTCCAGATGGCGCAGTCTGACTTCCCGAAGATCCGTTTCCACTTCTCTTCTGAATTCTAAACAAACGATATCATGGAAGTAGGTCAAACATATAGCCAAGTCATCACCGTCCGCGAGCAAGATTCCGCAATAGCCTTGGGTTCTGGCACCCTCATGGTGTTCGGCACGCCCGCCATGATCGCATACATGGAGAACACGGCGCTCAAGATGGTGGAATCGGACCTGCCGGCTGGCAGTGGGACCGTGGGTATCGAGATGAACGCGAAACATACGAAAGCCTCCGCTATCGGTGCTAAAATCACGATTTCAGCGAAGATCACGGAGATTGACGGGCGTAGAATCGCCTATGCCATAGAGGCAAAGGATGAAAAGGGAGATCTGATCGGATCGGCAGACCACCAACGATTCATCGTCGATGCGGAACGTTTTATGAGTAAATTGAAATAACCATGAGATTAGATATATTATCTGCTGTTCCCGAATTGTTGGAGAGTCCATTGAACCACTCCATCCTCAAAAGGGCGCAAGCCAAAGGGTTGGCGGAGATTGTTATCCACAACATCCGTGACTACACGCTCGACAAGCACAAAAAAATCGACGATTACGCCTTCGGATTCAGTTCGGGTATGGTGATGCAGATCGAACCGATTGATCGCCTTATATCGCATCTAAAGGGGCAAAGAGAGTACGACGAGGTGATCTACACCTCCCCAGATGGCGAGATGTTCGACCAGAAGATGGCCAATTCGATGTCGTTGCTCAACAATGTCATCATCCTCTGCGGCCACTACAAGGGAATCGACCACCGAATCAGGGAGCATCTGATCACCAAAGAGATTTCAGTGGGTGATTTCGTGCTAACAGGCGGTGAATTGGCGGCTTGTATCATGACCGACGCGATTGTCCGCTTGATTCCAGGAGCTATGTCTGATGAGCAATCGGCTCTTTCCGATTGTTTTCAGGATGATTTATTGGCACCACCCGTCTATTCCCGTCCCGCGGAATACAAAGGGTGGAGAGTTCCCGACATTTTACTCTCCGGCAACGAGGCGAAGATTAAGGAGTGGGAGTATGAACAAGCGGTGGAAAGGACCAAAAGATTACGTCCTGACTTGCTGAAATAGAAAGTTTTTTCGAACTCATATCTTTATTTTTTCAAAAATATTTGGAATCTGAATAAAATTTCTTATATTCGCTATAAATTTAAACACAGATAAAAAGAATTTGAAATTTATTAACTTTAAAAGATTATAGATATGGGTAAATTTGTTATCACTAAGGATGCTAAAGGTGAGTTCCGTTTCAATTTGAAGGCTGGTAATGGTGAGATCATTCTTAGTTCTGAGGGTTATTCTTCAATGGCTTCTTGCAAGAATGGTATCGCAAGCGTACAAAAGAACAGCGTTGCTGCCATCGAGGACCAAACTGTTGAGGGATATGAGACTTTGAAGAATCCTAAGTTCGAGGTTTACAAGGACAAGAGAGGTGAGTTCCGTTTCCGTTTGAAAGCTAGCAACGGAGAGAACATCGGTACAGGAGAGGGCTACAAGGCAAAAGCTAGTTGCATGAACGGTATCGATTCCATCAAGAGAAACGCTCCTGAGGCTGAGATTGTTGATAAGAGCGCAGAATAATTCGACTTTAAATTAAACAACAAGAAGGCGGTCCATTGGATCGCCTTTCTTATTTCTGGGAATCGCCTATTCGCCAGGAAGTAACAAACAAAAGGAGGGTGTATCAAAATTGATATGCCCTCTTTTCGTATAAAAGCCACCGAAAAGAGTGAAAAAAACCCCCAACTTTCACAAGCTGAGGCTTTGTAGTCTCATAAAGATTTTGTATCTTTATGAAAATCAAACAATTAATGGC